>CAYSQW010000108.1:0-1721 GCA_964433135.1 uncultured Eubacteriales bacterium | reverse complement strand
TCAAATCCTTTTTCAGCAAGAAAAGTCCGTGCATTCTCTGAAAGAACGAGCGCCAAGTTCATTTGGGCCAGCCGTGATCCCAGCCGTTTAACCTGGATGTCGACGATTTCAGCAATCTGTTCCTGTGTTAGATTATCAAAAATTATAATCTCATCAATCCGGTTTAAAAATTCAGGCTTAAATTTGGCTCGAAGGGCTTCGGTAATTCTGGATTCCATTTCTTCGCGTCTTGATTCCCCGAGTTCCTGGATCCACCGGCTGCCCACATTAGACGTCATGATTATGATCGTATTCTTAAAATCAACCGTCCTTCCATGGCCGTCTGTCATTCGGCCATCATCTAAAATTTGAAGCAGCACATTAAAAACCTCGGGATGTGCTTTTTCGATCTCATCAAACAGCACCACGGAATACGGTCGCCGACGGACAGCCTCTGTAAGATATCCCCCTTCCTCATAACCCACATATCCCGGAGGGGCTCCGATCAGTCTCGAAACCGCATGCTTTTCCATGTATTCCGACATGTCGACTCTGACTATAGCTTGTTCGCTGTCAAAAATAAATTCCGCCAGCGCCTTGGCCAATTCGGTCTTACCGACACCGGTGGGACCCATAAAAATAAAGGATCCGATGGGCCGGTTTGGATCCTGCAATCCCGAACGGGCCCGGCGAACGGCATTTGATATTCCAGATATGGCTTCTTTCTGCCCAATTACCCGTTCCCCGAGGCGATCCTCCATATGAATAAGTTTCTCCCGTTCACCTTCGAGCATCCTGCTCACAGGGATGCCGGTCCATCTGGATATGACTTGGGCAATGTCTTCAGCATCGACTTCCTCTTTTAACATTTTTCTGTTTTTCTGAAGACTGGCGAGTTTTTCATTGGCCTGGTCCAAATTGTTTCTGAGTTCCGCCGCTTTTCCGTATCTGATCTCTGCAACCTTTGCCAGATTTCCCTCTCTTTCAGCCTGCTGTTCTTCAATACCCAGCTGCTCCTGATGTTCCTTGATCTTCCTTATGGTCTGTATCAGATCTTTTTCACTCTGCCAGTGGGCTTTCATTTCAAGGATTTCATCCTTCAGGTTATTTATCTTGGATTCAAGCCGGGTAAGACGCTTTTTGGACGCAGAATCAGATTCTTTTTTTAATGCTTCCCGTTCTATTTCAGCCTGGGTTATCTTGCGTTGGATCTCATCTATTTCCACAGGCATACTATCGATTTCGATCCTGAGTTTTGAAGCGCATTCATCCATCAAATCGATGGCCTTGTCCGGAAGAAAGCGGTCGGAAATATAACGATGAGACAACGTGGCCGCGGCAACGATGGCCGAGTCCTTAATCCGAACCCCATGATGGACCTCGTATTTTTCCTTAAGACCCCGGAGCACCGATATAGTATCTTCCACCGTGGGCTCAAGTACCATAACCGGTTGAAAGCGCCGTTCCAGGGCAGCGTCTTTTTCAATGTACTTACGGTATTCATTCAATGTGGTGGCGCCCACACATCGCAGTGTGCCCCGGGCAAGGGCCGGTTTTAACATATTTGAAGCGTCCATGGCCCCTTCGCTGGCTCCCGCTCCCACAAGGGTGTGGAGCTCATCAATAAAAAGGATGACTTCTCCTTCTGCTTTTTCCACCTCTTTTAGAACCGCTTTCAGACGATCTTCAAATTCTCCCCTGTACTTGGCGCCGGCAATGAGCGCCCCCATATCAAGGGCAAC
>CAYSQW010000107.1:0-1783 GCA_964433135.1 uncultured Eubacteriales bacterium | reverse complement strand
GCGACATCCCGGAGATCAGCTTCACGTTTCTGGATCACATGCTCGAATCTTCCCGTAACCGCGACATCGTGGTTGCCACTACGGGCGTCGGGAAATACGAGCCTTGTTTTGCTCTCTACCATAAGAATATCATCCCCGTCATCGAAGATTTGCTGGACAGGGGACGGCGGAGAATGAACCTGCTGTTCCCCCTCTGCCGTACGCGCTACCTCAAGATCCCCGATGACTCCTGGTATTTCAATCTCAATCGGGTAGAAGATCTGAAAAGATATGAAATCTACGCGGCTGAAACCATGCGCCGCGAATCATATATCGGAAGCGGATAACCGCCCATATACATCATACCGGTTTGTCGCTTCCGGCCGGCGGATATGATCCTGTACCTTATCCGTATTTTATAGAGGAGAGTATTCATCATGAAAGCCGTAACCCGCCGTCTGTTCATCAAATCCCTGGCCGGTGTTCTTCTCTCACTATCGGTCGGTTGGTATCTTATCACCCGCTTTTTCCGCCCGCTGCAGCGGTTGAATCCGGAGAAGGCGGCGTCCCTGTCCGGGGAAGAAGGGATCCTCGTGGTCAGCGATGTCGATTCCCACTCCCAGTGCGCTCTGAGGATTCGGATCAAGGACCGCAAGGTGACCGACATCCGGGGCGTTCCCGAAGATCCGGAAAGCAAGGGCGAGATGACGCTCCGTGACCGTCATTTCCGCGACATCCTCTACGCGCCCGACCGCCTGCGGTATCCCATGAAACGGGTGGGGAAGAAGGGCGAAGGCCAATGGGAGCGCATCTCCTGGGATGAAGCGCTGTCCACCATCGCGGACCGGTTCGCGCAGACGAAAAAAGAATACGGCGCCGAAGCCATCTCCTTCCACCACGGACATTATCATTCCGGCGACATCCTGGGGACCTACCTCCCGCGGCTTGCGAACCTGATCGGTACCCCCAATGTTTCCAACACGAGCCATATCTGCCACATGCCCCGCGTGACCATGCAGTTCAACTTCGACCTCGGCGTGGTGGTCCCCCCCGACGTCAAGCACACGAAGTGTCTTCTGCTCTGGGGCGGTAACCCCCGGGCGACCAACAAGGCCCAGGAGATCGCCATCAGCGAAGCCCGGAAGCGCGGGGTCAAGCTGATCGTCATCGATCCCCGGAAAACCGCCTATGCCCGCGAGGCCGACATCCACGCCCAGCTGCGCCCCGGCACGGACGGCGCGCTCGCGCTGGGGATGCTGCACGTCATTATCGGGGAGGAACTCTACGACAAGAGTTTCGTCACGAAGTGGACGACGGGATTCGAGGAGCTTAAGCAGCTCGTCAAGGAATACACTCCGGAAAAAACCGCATCGATCACCTGGGTGCCTGAAAACGTCATCCTGGAGATGGCCCGCATGTACGCCAACGCCAAACCGGCCTGCATCAGCCCCCGCAACGCGCTCGACCAGCACACGAACACCTCGGCCGCCATCCGGGCCGTAAACGCTCTCATGGCCGTTACCGGAAACCTCGACGTCAAGGGCGGAAATGTCATCGTCGTCCCCATATCCATGGGGCTCAAGGACCTGAAAGCCTACGATCGCCTGCCTCCCGAAGCCGAGGCCAAAAAGATCGGCGCGGACCGGTGTCTGTACGCCAAGATCTCAAAAACCTGGCCCTCGGCGCTGACCCCCATGATCTGGGACGCCGTAAACGAGGAGCGGCCCTATCCCATCAAGAACATGTTCGTCATGGCGGCCAATCCCGCTTCCACCTGCGCCAACGCCGATTACGTGGTCAAGGC
>CAYSQW010000106.1:0-1817 GCA_964433135.1 uncultured Eubacteriales bacterium | reverse complement strand
CAGGGCCCGTTTCAGGAGGTCCGAACATCGCTTATCAATACAGCTCCGGAAACGCGCTTTGCTCTCACGGTCATGACGTGGAATACCGCTTTGATTGGGGAGACGGGACCACGTCTCCCTGGAATTCCTCCGCTCACGCCGAGAAAATGTGGACTTCAGCCGGATCGTACAGCGTACGCGCTCAGGCACGCTGCGCCGCCGAAGGATCCATTCTCTCCGCCTGGACCAGCGGTCTTCGGGTATCCATCGAAAACACTCCTTCATTCATGCTTTCGCTCTCTTCCCTTACCTCATCTCCCGCTCCAGGCCCCGGAGGAACAACGGATCCAACTCCCGGAAATCATGCCTTTTCCGTGGGGGATGTCGTGCATCTCACGGCGTCAGCGAATCCTTTGTACCGCTTTTCGAGGTGGACCGGAGACATAACGGGAAATTCCGCTTACGAATCCGATCTCGATTTGAGCATGGATCAAAATCGATCGCTGACAGCCGTATTCTGCGCCAGCTGCGGAGATGTCAACGGCGATCTGGGATTGACTCCGTCCGATGCTCAGGCGGCTTTTGAAATTTTCCTGGGCATCCAACCCAATCCCACCTTTGCACAGCTGGAGAACGCGGACGTCAACTGCGACGGCACCGTCGAATCTCCTAAGGTTACCCCCGGAGACGCTCAGGCTATCTTTGAAAAGTTCCTCGGCATCAAAGATCTTCCCGCCGACTGTTCCGCCAAAATCCGCGCCGGGGGCGGCGGGGTTCAAACCTTCAGCAGACCGACCGAACCCCTTCAAAATCTCATATTCAATTCCGTTCTCATCCGGGGCTCCCGTGAAATCATCATACCTATGTACGTCAGCGATCCGAATCACATCGAATCCTTTGGATTCGATCTGCTTTATGATCAAGAAAAAATGGATTTCGTAGGGATCCGGAGCACCCCGATCCTGAAAACCTTCACCCAAGCGGATGCTTTCGAAATCGCTCCGGGACAACTTCGGGTGGGAGGATACCGATCCGAGCCTCTGAAAAAGATCCAATCGGAGGGCATCCTCATCAATCTGATTTTCAAACTAAAGAACAAATCATCGACACCGGGACCGTTCCTGGTCACGAATACCGTAGACGATATCAGCGCCGCTTCCATACAAGGCGCCATGAGTTTCGAACACGAATAGGATTGCGATCATGTCAGAAAAAAAACATTCTTTTCTTTCCATAGCGCTCATGATGCTTATCATGCTGACGGCCGTCGGTTGTAAAAAAGACGCAACATCTCCGGCAGTGGAGGATCTTACCCGTCCCGTTATTTGGCTCAATATGTTTGAAATAGGTTTTCAGGCTCTCGAAGCCGGGGGAAATCCGGCGCCTCAAGTACTCAAGGTCAAGAATTCGGGAATCAATACATTGGAATATTCTTTGTCGGATGATGTCGAATGGCTGCAGATCCAACCGGCCGGCGGAACTTCATCCGGTCAGATGGTTTCTCATCAAGTTATTATCGACAAATCCGGAATGAAGGCCCGCAATGAGCCCTATTCCGCCTTGATCACCATCAGCAGCGGCGAAGGGTATAACAGCCCTCAAACCGTAGCCGTAAACCTCAATATTTCCAAACAGGCCCCCCCGAAAATCTGGGTCAATCCCAAGACTATTTCGCTCAATGCCCAGGAATCGGGAGCCAATCCGACGATTCGAGACCTTATTATCAACAACACGGGCCCGGGTACGCTCAAATATACCATCACCAGTGATGTCCCCTGGCTGCGGGTTCAGCCTCCCAGCGGACAATCTCAAGGAACCGCCCAATCCCATTCCATCAA
>CAYSQW010000105.1:0-2204 GCA_964433135.1 uncultured Eubacteriales bacterium | reverse complement strand
GGATCCCCAGGTGCTCGTCTTCGAGCCGCAGCGCGGGTTCGATGGTGAAGACCATGCCCGGCTCGAGGATCTCCCGAGGTTTCCCTCGCACGTCGTGAACCGCCATGCCGACCATGTGTCCCAATGAGTTCCGCTTGCTGGTGCGGAAGCGCTCGACATAGGCCGCGGCGGCCTCCTCGATTTTCGGATCCGTGAAACGGAATGAAGCAAGGATCTTGTCCATCTTGCCTACCGCGATCTTGATGATGTCGCGCGGCGCCGTATGTGCCTTGATCGAGGTCAAAAGCGCCTGATAGAGCTTGAGGCTGATCGTATAATATTCACGCTGCCATGGACTGAACTTTCCATTGGCGGGAAACACCCGTGTGATATCCGACTGGTAGTATTTGTAATCCGGCGCATAGTCGATCTGCACCAAATCATCTTCCTGCAGTACGGCCGTATTCTTGTGGTAGTGCGTGTAGTATGTATTGCGCCCCGTCGCGATGAGAGCGAAGTAAGAGGGACCGTAAGCTCCGTACTTCTTGAAGATGTAATCGGCCGCGGCCTGCAGTTCGTATTCATATTGCCCGGGCTGGGCGTCGCGCATGACTTCCATGATCGCAAGGCCGGAGATCCACGTGGCTTCGCGGATCAATTCGATCTCGCGGGGACTTTTGATCACCCGCATCTCATCGATCAGGGGATCCAGGTCCTTGATCTCCGAGCGCGGCGCCGCCGCCTTCAGCTTTGCGATAAAAGCTTCCTCGCGTGAAACGCGGCCGTCCCAGGGGTCGGCTTTGATCATCTTCCAGAGTTTGAGTGGATCGCTTGCCGATGCATTGCCCAGCACTTCCGGTCGGAAGGGGGTATGGATCATACGCCCTTCCGCTCCGATCTCTTCCATTATGTGCGCGAATTCAGCACGGTCCAGGATCGCGTCGATGCCGGTTGCCTTTGCGGCCTCAGAGCCTGGGTACAGCCGTGGGATGCCGTTGCGAAATTCCCGCCGCTCATTTCGCGGTTCAAGCAGAAGCATCGACTGTTTCGATCGTCCGTCGATCACCAGGATCGACCAGGGATCGGCGACGCCGCTCAAATAGAAGAACTGATTGTTCTGGCGCATCGGCTGTTCGCCCGGGCGCTCGGTCGTAGCCTGCAGGATGGCGACACCATCGCCGATCAGGGCCATGATCCGGGCGCGGCGGGCGGAGAATTCCTCCGGCGGAAAGATCTCGCTGCCGTTGAACACCGGCTGCGCCGCCGACAGAGAACAGAGGACTAATGTCACTATGATTACAAACCATGATTTCTTTTTCATAATGTCTCCAAAAGTCGAGATGTGAAAATGCTATATGAGGGGATTGAATGAGTCAAGTTAAACAAAGTCTAATGGGTGCTATTCATACCGCAGTGAAGTCACCGGATCCTCCAGGGCGGCTTTGAGAGTCTGGTAACTGACCGTCAGCAGGGCGATTGCGACGGCCAGAAATCCTGCTCCAATAAATAGAATCAGGCTCATTTTTGTGCGGAAGGGGAAGTCGTCAAGCCAGTAGTTCTTCAAAACGAAGTATGTCACGGGCCAGGCGATGACGTTGGCCGCAAGCACCCATTTGAGGAAGTCACGAGAAAGCCGGGACACGATGGATCCTACGGAGGCGCCCAGTATCTTGCGGATGCCGATTTCCTTTCGGTTCTGTTCCGCGGTGAAAGAAGCGAGGCCGAAGAGCCCGAGGCCGGCGATGAAAATGGCGATAAAGGAAAAGAATGAAACAATCCGGCTCAGCCTTTCCTCTGAGTTGTAAAGGGCGTCGAAATATTCATCCACGAACAGATGTTGGAAGCCTCTTTCTTTCTCGAAATTTTTATAGGTCTTTTCCACGTATACCAGCGTTTGATTAACGTTGTCCGTGTTCAGCCTTATGGAGATATAGCCTGTCCGTTCCGGTTGGAGCAGGATGGCCAAGGGGCTGATCGTCTGTTTTAACGATCGGTAGTGAAAGTCTTCGACAACGCCCACGATGGACCGCATGTTTTCCGGAGAGAATCCGATCTTTTTACCGACGGCTTCATTACCCCATCCTAATTTGACGGCTGCCGCTTCGTTGATCAAGACGGCTTTTTCCTTGTCCGTTCCCATCTGTTTAGAGAAATCTCGACCCGCTGCCAATTCAATCTCATAGGTTTTTAAGAAATCATAACCGCAGAATATAAAGTCCAGGGAA
>CAYSQW010000104.1:0-2773 GCA_964433135.1 uncultured Eubacteriales bacterium | reverse complement strand
TCCCGTCTATCAGGCTGACATCAGTGGATGTGCCTCCCATATCGAAAGTAATGAGTTGTGAATATCCGGCCATCTTACCGATCTCATAGGCGCCCACCGCCCCGCCCGCAGGACCGGATAGAATCGTTTTTACCGACTCGTTCATGGCCGTCTCAGCCGAAATACTTCCCCCGTTGGACTGCATGATCCCCAGTGAATCCTTTCGGCCCAGTTCCTCAATAAGGTGTCCGATGTATCGCTGCATTTTCGGGGAAACATAGGCGTTGATAACCGTTGTGGATGTTCTCTCAAATTCCCTGAATTCAGCAAGAACCTCATGCGAAAGCGACATTTGTAGCCCTAAAGGCGCCAGTAATTCCCTTATCTTTTGTTCATGACTCGGATTCACATAGGAAAAAAGAAAGCAGACGGCCACCGACTCAACGTCAAGGTCCTTGAGGCATTCGCCCACGGTTTCAGTCTTTCGGATATCCAGAGGTATCAGTTCTTCGCCCGTCTGAAGGATTCTTCCCGGAAGGCCGAATCTTAGATCTGATGGAATGATCTGAGCCGCCTTGCGAAAGGAAAGATCATACAATCGGGTGCGGTTCTGGCGCCCGATTTCTATAATGTCCTCGAATCCTTTATTGGTGATCAATGCGGTTTTGGCTCCGTTTCTTTCGAGAATGGCATTGGTGGCCACCGTAGAGCCGTGTATGATCTGTTTTTTCCTTCCGTGTGCCAGATAATTAAGCCCGTTAAGAACGGCCTCTGCGGGATTTGACGGGGTGGAGAGCACTTTGTAAACGCCCCACGTTTCGCCTTGCTTGTAAACAAAATCGGTAAATGTTCCCCCGGTATCCACCCCGATAATCATTCGTCCCTCCGGTTAGCCATTCTTAGGTCTATAATACCAATGTGAGCAAAGCCGACGAAACCGCACTGAAAATGGAAAAATCGTCAGTACCACGGCTGAAAACGCCAATTGAAGCGGAGAAAACCAGTCAAGCTTGCGGCTGGAGGTGATAATTCGATGGGCTGAGATTATTTTAAAGGCCATATTGTGCGTGCTGCCCCAGGATCTCAAATCATATGAAAACCAGATTTCTTCACCGGCATATACGTTTTCGCTAAAGCCTCCGATGGCTTCAAAGCCGTCCCGCCGACAGAAGATGAAACATCCGGCCGCAACATTAAATGTCTCAGATATCCAGTTCCACAATCCCAAAATTTTTCGGGAAAAAGCGGAAATCGGTTTGTCGAAGTCTACCAGGCATCCGCCGCCACACAACCTGCCGACGGAAAGATGTTGCAATGCGGTTTTCAGCAAAACCGGCGAGAGGAAAGTATCCGCATCCAGGAATATGAGATAGTGACCTTTTGCTATGCTTGCGCCGGTATTGCGAGCCCGGGAAATCTGGTTGACCGGTTCAAAAACGATTCGGGCATTGTGCCGGCGAGCCACTCGGGCAGTTCCGTCCGTAGAGTTGTTGTCTACAACAACGACTTCTCCGGACACATCCAACGTTTCCATGGCTTTTTTCAGATATGGAAGGGTTCGGGTCAGCCACTTTTCCTCATTGTAAGCGGGAATGATGATGGAATAGCCAGTAGTTGTATTCATATTTTATTCAGGCCTACCCCTGTCGTTAGACGGCTTCGATGGTTGAAGGGGGCTTGGGCGCTATGTTGTAAGTAACGCTTACAATCCCCGGAACATCTCGGATAATCTCGCCGGCGAGGTTCTCGAGAATTTCGAACGAAAGCCGTGTCGGTGTTGCGGTCCGCGCGTCCACGCTTTCCCAGCAACGAACCTCGATCTGCTGGCCGAAGTCACGCTCACCGTCGCGCATGCCGGTGACGCGGTCTTCATGAAGTATCGCCATGTACTGAAATGCACCGGTGCCCTTGAGCAGACGCTCCACAATCACGGTTGCCTTTCGGACCGTTTGGATGCGTTCCTGGGTCACTTCGCCGATCACCCGTGCCGAGAGGGCCGGTCCCGGGAAGGGTATGCGCTCGAATAGCTCTGCCGGAAGCCCTAAAGCCTTGCCGACCTTTCTGACACCGTCCTTGCGAAGCTGAATAAGCGGTTCGATGATACGGTAACCGAACGCTTCCTTGGGATCGATGCCCAGTTGCTCAAACACATTGTGCTGCCGTTTAATCCCTGCAACGGTCTCGTCGATATCGGTCAGAATAGTTCCCTGGATAAGGTGCTTTGCTCCGCTTTGTTTGACAATTCGTCCGAATACATCTTTGTAAAATGACTGGGTAATGGCCTCGCGCTTTTCTTCCGGATCCGTAATTCCTTTAAGCGCAGCAAAGAACTCTTTTTTGGCATCCACGACTTCAACCGTAACGCCCAGCTTTTGGAAAAGACCCACGACCTGTTCCGGTTCTCCCTCCCGCATGAGGCCGTTTTCGATGAAAACGGTCTTGAGACGCTTGCCCAACGCCCGATGGCCGAGCATCGTAACTGTCGAGGAATCCACACCTCCGGAAAGGGCATTGATCGCCATCCCGTCCCCAACCATGTGCTGGATCTCTTTGACCTTATCATTAATAAAATTCTCTGTGTTAAGCTCCTGCGCAGTAATCTCCTTAGTCATGTGCATCGCTCCTTTTTAGTTAATTTAGCAGTCGGGATGTTTTCTTTATAAAGTTTTGACGTTTTCGTAAAAAGTCCGATTTAGACGGTTTCGTAAAAAGTTCAAATTCAAGGCGTGCAAATTTTGCAATCATGAGGCGTACTTATCGTACGTTGAATGATTGCGAAATGAAGCACAACGCA
>CAYSQW010000103.1:0-2831 GCA_964433135.1 uncultured Eubacteriales bacterium | reverse complement strand
TCCAGTGGAATAGAATCTTTTATATCATCAGCCTTTTCCACCCTCCGGGCGAAGCCGTCTCATGACAGATGTTCCGTGGAGAGGACAATACCGGCGCCTTTTCACCCCATCAGCAGGTTGGCACGCATCATGCTATAATAGTGACAAGAGGGCTGAAGTCGAAACGCGAGGAGACGATATGGACGGAAAACGAAAAAAGGTTTTAACCGGAGCGGCCCTTCTTCTCATGGCAGCCGGCCTGACGCAAGCTCTGCCCGCGCAAAAACGAACGCTGGATGACGCATCAAAACTCTTCCTCTCCGAAGTGCGCTACCTCATCAGCCGCCAGGAAAAGAAATTTTTCTACAAACTCACCCCGGCGCAAAGGCCCGATTTCATAAAATCCTTCTGGAATAAAAGGGATCCCGATCCCTACACCGAAGAAAACGAGTTCAAGGACGCCTACTACAGGCGCATCGCCGAGGCCAACGCCCTCTTCAAAGAAGGATCCACCCCCGGATGGCTTCAGGACCGGGGCCGTGTATACATCATGCTGGGTCCTCCGGACGACCGCGTGACCAATCCCGGGTTTCAAGATTTCCATTACGAGTACTGGTATTACGTGGCCGCCCCCCAGGTCATTCGGCTGGTTTTCATCGACCGGGACCTCAACGGCGACTACGAGCTGGCTACCGGCGCCGACCAGAACAAGATGTCGCGCAACTCCATCTTGGGGAACTACGCCTTGGCCCAGGGGAGCACTTACGATCTGGCCCAACTCCAGAAGCTCATGGAAGGCCGCACCCTGAATGTCAAGAAGCGGGATACTTTCGAGCTCTCCGCTGAAATGGAGCGCGGGCTCGGCGACAATCTCAACATCCGCCTGATGCTGCCCTACAATCACATCTGGATGACGGAATCCGAAGGCATCCTGAGCACGACATTATCCGTTTCGCTGGACGTCTTTGAAAACGGAAGCGAAAAGATCACCTGGAGTCATTTCATGGAATATCCGGTATCCATGCCTGAAGCCGATGCGGATCAATACCTAAAAA
The DNA here is from genome assembly GCA_964433135.1 of uncultured Eubacteriales bacterium. Lineage (GTDB taxonomy): Bacteria > Acidobacteriota > Aminicenantia > Aminicenantales > Aminicenantaceae > CAYSQW01. Next base: position 1,797 of record CAYSQW010000103.1, on the reverse strand, counting down.
AGCAGCTCACCATCGATATTTTGAGCAACCTTCCCGACGGGAACTACCGCATGAAGATAGAGGTGGAGAACAAAACCGACGGCCGTAAGATCAACCGTGAGATGCGCTTCAACCTGAAGTCTTCAGCCGATGCCGCTCAGCCCGAAAGCAAGCTTCCCGGAAATGCCGCATCCTCCAAGCCGAAGCTTATCGAGGCAAAAACCGTAAGCGTCAAGCAGAACCGAACATTCAATGTGGGCGCCGAGCTCCAGCGCGGATCCGGCGACGGGGTCATTTTCCGCCTCATGGTCCCCTACGCCGAGCTGCGGCCCGCGGAATCGGAAGGAGCTCTTGACGCCACCCTGGCGGTGGCGCTCCAGATCCACGTCGAAAGCACCGGCAAGCTCGTCTGGAGCCACTCGCGGGAGTACCCGGTTTCGCTGAGCGAGAGCGAGACCGCGGAGGTCATAGGCCACGACTACGTCATCGAGGTCTCCGCCGCCCTGCCCGCCGGAAGCTACCGGCTGCTCATGCGGCTCGAAAACGCGGACGCGGGGCGCAAGCTCGAAAAACAGATCGCATTTAAAATATAGAACGGCGTAATCACCTTATCATTCAAGTCACCGCCGGGAGCCCGGATTTCCCCCCGGGCGCCCGGCACCCCTCCCAAGTCCGGCATCAAACCTTACCACAAACTCACGATTCAGCCGCTGCCCTATGAAATCTCTCCCATTTTTTTTCAGGACAATCCCCTTTAAAAAGACTATAATGGGGCTTCATTATCCCGTCCGGTTCGTCCGGACCCAGAAGGAGTTCCACCATGGAAAAGACACTCGCCATCATCAAACCCGACGCCACCAAGAAGAAAGTCATCGGCAGGATCATCCAGAGGATCGAAGATGAAGGATTCGCCGTCCGGCGGATGAAAATGCTGGAACTCACAAAGGACGACGCCCTGGGATTCTACATCGTGCACAAGGACAAGCCCTTCTACAACGATCTGACCGACTTCATGTCGTCCGGCCCGGTCGTGGTCATGATGCTGGAACGAGACGATGCCATCGCCCACTGGCGCAAGGTCATGGGCGCCACGGATCCCGCCATGGCCGATCCCGGAACCATCCGCCACACGTTCGGCTTCTCCGTCGAGCGCAACGCCACCCACGGCTCCGACGCATCCGACACCGCGGAGTGGGAGCTCAATTACTTCTTCGGAAACCGGGGCTGACGCCGCCCCGCTCATTCCGCAGCCCTCAGTCGGCGGAATCATATAGAGCGGCCATCAGGGACCTTTGTCCCCGAAGCCCAGCAAGTCGATAACGGGAACCGGACGCAGTGTCCGTGTTCCTGCATGCACTGAAACCGCTTATGCCGTATTTCCGGTTTCTCATCCAAAACACCCCTGAAAAGTACTTATTTTTAAAAAAACCCGCAAAATATCAAAAAATTATCAATTTTTGTATCCGCCCAGCGACATAACCAATGAGATCACTCAATGAGCGGTCATCGGGACAGAAAGCCCTTCCCGGCTAAGCGGTCACCGCTTATTCAGACCGCACCATCGAGCGATCCGGTAATAAAAAGGCTTTACCCGCAGCCTTGGATGAAATGAGGGGACAGGGAACGATATTGTTTATCCATCGACACCCTTTCTGCGCTCTTCATTCTCAAAAGCCTGCAGAACCCAAAGGAGGTTTTTCATGTCTAAAAAAAGCATCAAGGTTACAACTTTCGTGATTTGCTTCGCCCTTTTGACCCTGGTCATCCCGAAAACGGCCCACGCCCGTCCCGCTCAGTACCGCTATACCATGGACCGCA
>CAYSQW010000102.1:0-2893 GCA_964433135.1 uncultured Eubacteriales bacterium | reverse complement strand
TCGAGCTGTCTTCTCATCCATTCCAGCTTTTGCTGCAGCTACTGCCTTGATATCTTCCTTTTTATCCAGTTCCATCAATTTCCTCACTTGCTGGTCTGTAACCATCCAGGCCTCCTTGACCTGGACAGTTTACTAGGCCCCGTAAAAAACGGGAATTTTAATTGTCGCCAAGCGGGAAATATAATTATCGCTGATCAATCATACATAAGAATGCGGTCATCGAGCAGGGCGGCACCTCAAAAACACCCTATCTCCTGCCCAAAAAGATCAAGGTGTGCTTCACTTTTTTTGAAGACGCCGCCGGAATCCCCGAGGGCGAAACTGTCCGGGGATGGCTCCCGGTCCCAAGGTCGACTTCCAAACAGCGGGACATCAAGATCATCCAGGTCGAGCCGGAAAGAAATATTATCTCCAACAGCAACGACGATCTGAATGCTTCCATCTACGTGGAAAAGAAAGTCGTCCGGGACGAGCGGGCAGCCGCCGCCTGGAGAGAGTATTTCACGCACCCCCCGGAGACATGGATCACACCCCTTTCTTCCCCGGAGAAAGCCATTCACAAGAACACTGTCGTCTTTCAGGTCATGTTCGAATACATTGCTTTCGCCTATTACCGAAACATCGATCCGCAAGAGATTGCAGCCCACGACACTTCCAGCGCCCTATATAAGCGCTATACACGCGAGGAACCGCCCCACATACGGTTTACGGATCATCTCCGCAGCCTGTCCCGGGAGATTATCGGGGATGAGACGAATCCTTATCTTAAGGCCCGCAAGATCTATTCATGGATCTGCCGCAACATCACTTGGACCAGCCCCGATTATCATTCCCCCATTTGCCAGAGCGATCACACGGCACGGGCCAAAAGAGGCGACTGCGGCTCCAAGGCTCTGCTGTTTACGACGCTGTGCCGGTTTAACGGCATCCCGGCGCGGCTTCAGGGCGGCTGGATGACCCGGCCCCACCGGATGCATACCCAGCACGGCTGGGCGCAGATGCATATCGAGCCCTACGGATGGCTGACCGTCGATCCGGATGCCGGATCTCATCTGATAAATCAAGCCGACGAAAGATTGAAATATTTTCATTTCGGCAACTGCGATTCTTACAGATTGATCATCTATGATGACCTGACACCCCTCTTCCCTTCCAAGATATACGGAAATCCTTCAGGAGGATGTATTACCGGCGGAATGCAATTGGGGGCCTTTGAATGGGCCGGCGGCGAGCTTGAGTCCAATGTGAAGATCGATACCTGGGTTGAGGAACCGTGAAACGCTCCCCAAAACGCATGCCTGTCGGGAATCACGGCTTTCTTCCCCAACCCGCAGCTGTTTTTATCCGGTAATTTTTGACATAATATCAACGCTGATAGAATAAGAACACCTAGATTTAAATTTATCTTCTATTTATCAATGAGGACCAAATGGATAATCCTATAGATAAAAAGCTTACATTCTGGGGGGCATCACCGATTATCTTTCTTTTTACGATACTTTATTCAATCGCGGTCATTACCATCAATTATTTCCTGAAGCCGGTATTTCAAATCGATTTTATTCCTCACAACATCTTAATCACATTGGCTTTCGTCTTGCTCGGTATTGGAATCCCGTTCTATTTCATTACGCTGCTCACCATTAAAAACGCATTCAAGCAAAAAAAACTACTCACCACGGGTGTTTTCTCCATCTGCAGAAATCCTCTCGCCGCCGTGGTGACGTTTTTCCTTCTCCCGGGATTTCTTTTGTTGTTTGATTCCTGGCTGCTGCTGACCATCCCACTTTTTCTCTACGGTATGTTTAAAATCCTCATAAATAGAGAAGAGGTTCTTATGGAAAGAGAATTCGGGCAGGACTATATCAAGTATAGAAAGAATACATCGGCGATATTCCCTAAAGTTTGGAAGTACAAGAAAGTACAATCTGATGAAAATACAGGAGAACAAACACGACCATGACAACCGAAAAACCTGTTTCCCTCTTGAAGCGCTTTAAGAACCTTCTCGGCGTGGGCCCGCACCTTATCCTGCTGGGCCTTGGACTCGAGGGCCTAACCTTCCTTGTCCGGAGCCGGATTTCTTTTCCCATCCCCCTGGCCGCCCGCACTCAGGTCATCCTGAGCCTTCTCTGTCTTATGATCAGTTTTACGGGTATGGCCTGGTTTCATCATTCCTTGAATCTAATTCGGGTGAACCTGCTTGATGGGAAAAACCGGCTGATCACCCGCGGCCCCTTCAGCTACGTAAGACATCCCCTCTACGCAACACTTCTCCTCACTCTCCCCCTTTTGCCCATCCTGTGGTGTCAAGATCTGCTGTTTCTCATTCCCTGGATCCTGCTTATTGCTCTCGCCCATCTTGTGGTGAAGCGGGAGGAACGCAGGCTGCTCAGGATATTCGGTAAAGAATATGAGGATTACCGGAGATTCGTCCCCGCCCTCCTTCCCTACAAGGGCGCCGGCGGCAAACGCTTTCGCGAACACAGCGGGGGATCAAGCGAAGCTTCAGGAAATCTCACCGATTAAATTTGCATTAAAACAAATTTATCAGCTAATTTATTTGCCTTTTAGCAATATTATTCGACGCTTTTCGACCGCTTTCGTATCATGGATTCCGATCGGCCGGGGGACATGAGGGGCTGCTTCTCAGTGGTTGACAAAACCTCAGAACCGACGACCATAAACAGACCTACCGGATCAGACGTAGATAGTTAGCTAAGGCGGGTGTGAAGAACTTTATAAAACAAACCGAAGCCGACCGGGAATAAGTTGGAGAATAAAATAGGATAGGATACAATCGGCAGCAAACATTAAAAATAAGCAATTTTTAAAAAAAGGAGGCGTTTTATATGAGAAAGAGAGTCTTCATTTTCATATCCATCATTCTATG
>CAYSQW010000101.1:0-2934 GCA_964433135.1 uncultured Eubacteriales bacterium | reverse complement strand
GCTAAATCTCGTCAGTGAAAAGACATCTGTCAGCACCAAATCTAGGATAAGGCGGTGTGAGATGAGGAGTGCCATACGAGATTTAGCCTGAATATCGGATTAGACGAGGGAAGCTGCGGAAGCAGCCGCTGAGTATGTCTGACCCACGAACGGGGGGAGTTACGGAAGCGCCGAGAAATATCCGATATTCATGGCGTTTAAAATCTCGTCTAAACGACGATCTCATACCGCCGTTCCTCCCGACCCGCCCACCGCCAACCCGCCCACCCTCGTATTAAGGAAAAGACCATGCTCAGGGCCCAGCACCAGCCTGGATGAGCCACGGAGCAAGATTGCCGCGGTGACAAGGAAGCGGCTCGTGAGGCGTACTAAGGTACGCCGATCGGGCCGCAACGAAGTTAACGTGGTGAGATTGGTTCGCCCGGAGGGTGAAGAATGTCGAAAATATAATTAAAGTCTTTTGAATAATTCATTTCGACATTCTTCATGGCTCATTCAGGTCAGTTGTGTTTGAGGAAGATTCGTATAGGCGTCCCCGAAAAATCAAACGCCTTCCGCAGTCGTCCCTTAAAATGTTTTTCATAAGCAGGCGCCAAATCACCGCGGGAATGCGTGAACAGAACAAACGTCGGAGGAAGGGTGTGTTTCTGTGTCATGTACTTGATTTTCATCCGGGTCTTTTTCCGGGAAATCGCCGGATAATTTTCGTTTATCCAGGAAAGAAAGGAGTTCAGGTCCGAAGTCGCGATCCGCTTGTCGCCGTTGGCATAAACCTCTTCCGCCATATCCAATATTTTAATGACGCGCTGACCGGACAGGGCGGAGACAAAAAGCGGCGGAGCATAGGACACGAAGTCGAGCTTCGTGTAGAGTGCGGCCTTGAATGCTTTTAGATCTTTATCTTCGCGGGGAATCAAATCCCACTTATTCAGGATGAGGATCAGCGGCTTGCCCGATTCCCTTGCCAAATGAGCGATGGCCGTATCCTGTCGGGTGGGAAACTCACGGGCATCCAGAACCTGACAGATGACATCCGCCCGCCGGATATCTTTCTTGGATTTGATAATACTGGCTTTTTCGCGGAGATCCCGGGTTCGGCTCATTTTTCGGATACCCGCTGTATCCACCAGACAGTAGGTACGCCCATGTCGGCGGATGATGGTGTCCGTGCTGTCGCGCGTCGTTCCGGGAACCTCGCTCACGATCAATTTCTCCTGACCGGATAACCGGTTGACAAGGGAAGACTTGCCGACGTTGATACGCCCTACGATGGCGATCCGGAGGGGAGCTTCTTCGGCGGTTTCGGCTCCGGATTCAGGAATCATGTCGTAGAGGATCCCTTCCAGCGCACTCAAATTCCGCTTGTGTTCGGCGGAAATCGCGCAGATCCGTTCGGCACCCAGGGCAAATGCATCGGCGGTATAGTTCTCGTCGAAACCCGAGTCCGCCTTATTAACGACCACAACGACGGGTTTATTCAACTTGGCCAAAGCGAAATAAAGCTCTTTTTCTCCCGGCAGAACGCCTCGCCGGCCGTCCAGGACGAACAGAAGGATGTTCGCTTCACGGGCCGCTTCCCAGGCCTTTTCTTTGACCTGGTCCGAAAAGACGTCATCTTCGAAATCGAAATACCCCCCGGTATCGACCAGCAGAGCATCGCGGTCCCTGACGTGATAGACGGCGGAAATCCAATCGCGGGTCATCCCTGGTTCCGAATGGACCAGTGATTTCTTTTGCCTGAGAAGACGATTAAACAGAGTTGATTTCCCCACGTTGGGAAATCCGACGATTACGATCCGTTTCAAATTTTTCATGGGAAATAAATGTCCTGCGGGAAGATTAACGGGCCTCTATGTCTTTCCTCGGCACCAAGGGACGGCTCAGATCGACATGGCCGGCCAGCGTATCTTTCTCTCCGCCATCAATCAGGATAAAAACTTTTTTAATGGAATCAAGATTTCGCGTCAAGGTATTCACGACCGCGAAGACCGTAGCGATTTCAGCGGAGGATCCGGATATGTGATGATCCCGGATCTCACGGGAAAAATCCACGTAGGCCACTCCTTCCGGAGTTACGAACAGCTCTCTCAGTTTGGTATCCGGCGGAAAAGGATTCAGCAAGTCTCCCTCCGGGCCATCAAGGAGCTCCTGGACAAGGGTTCGAGCCTGATTAACGACCGAAGAATCTGTTGGGATTTCCCGCTCTTCGGGATGAAGGTATTCATCGGATTCGGAAGAGAAAAACAACGTCACGGCTTGAAGCTCTCGCGGTTCGTCCGAAGAGGACTTGTCTTCTTCCAAAGAAGCAGGCGGAAGCGGTTTGATTATTTCTTCACCGCCGCATTTAAAGAAGGCCAGCACCAATACGATCAGCAGGACGATAAGGGCGGAAAGAATAACGAGCTTTTTTGTTTCCATGACGAGGCTTTATTCCTGGGTGTAGCTTCGAAGAAAATTCGTCAGGCCGCGGTATACCGCCATGGCGACGTTGTTTTGAAATTCCTCGGTGATGAGTTTTTTTTCCTCTATCGGATTGGAAAGAAACGCCACCTCGACCAGGACCGCCGGACAGGCCACCCCGGTGAGCACCTTGAAGGGTGCCTGTTTGATTCCGCGGTTGGTTGTTCCCAAGAGAGCGTTGAGTTCCTTTTGAATATTTTCAGCCAGCTGACCGCTCTTCTGAATATATGCGGTTTGCGCCATATCCCAGAGGATCATCATGATGTCATCTTCCGTGTCACTCTGGATGCGTTCTTCCATGGCGGCGGAATTGTTTTCGAAATAGGCCATTCTCCGCGCTTCCTCATCGGTCGCGTTCAAGCCGAGAAAATATGTCTCGGAACCATTGGCCTCCTTGCGGAAATACCCGTTGACATGGAGACTTATGAAAACATATCCGCGGTTATTGTTGACGGTAGCCGCCCGATTCTCCAG
>CAYSQW010000100.1:0-2991 GCA_964433135.1 uncultured Eubacteriales bacterium | reverse complement strand
TTGAAGGGGGAGGGTACGGTTTTTACCTAAATACCAGGGTGGGGCGGGTTGGCCCCATATGTCGCGTCTCATTTCACACAGCCTTACATGGTTTTGATGCTTGTCGATTGGGTTTTCACCGTAATACCAGGGTCAGGCCGGGTGGGTCGGGTCGGCGGCGGGCGTTTATGATGTGTTTTCCTGATGTTCACGACAACAATATCCGCATGGGATTGAGCCGAGAAGGAGAATTATGCTATAAATAGGGATATTCAATTGAACCTGCTCCGGTTGAGATCCTAAGGAGACATGACGCTTCGGCGTTGGCGCTTCCGGTTTGCATGGAAGAAGAGAGAAATGAGCATGAATATTTATGACAATATGAGAAGGAGAGGATTCATAGCGCAAGCTTCGGATGAGGAAGCCGTGCGCCGCATGCTGGGCGAATCACAAGTGACTTTTTATGTCGGATTCGACAGTACGGCGACCAGCCTGCATGCCGGCAGCCTGGTCCCGATCATGGCCATGATGCATCTCCAAAGGGCGGGACATCGGCCGATCGCGATCGTCGGCGGCGGCACGTCGATGGTGGGAGATCCCAGCGGAAAAACCGAGATGCGCGAAATGCTGGATGAATCCGTTATCCGGAGCAACGGGAGTGCGATTCATGATCAACTCGATCGTTACCTTCAATTTGACGGAGAGAATGCTCTGGCACTGAATAATGCGGATTGGCTGCTTTCGCTTAAGTATGTCGAATTTCTGCGTGACATCGGCCGGCATTTCAGCGTAAACCGGATGCTGGCCGCTGAAGCTTACAAACAGCGATTGGAACGTGGATTGTCATTTATCGAATTCAATTATCAACTGCTGCAGGCTTTCGATTACCTGACCTTGTATCGCAATTATGATTGTTCGCTGCAGATGGGGGGAGATGACCAATGGGGTAACATTCTGGCGGGCGTCGACCTTATCCGGAGAGTGGAGGGAGGGAAGGCCGAAGCCATGACTTTCCCCTTGTTGACTACGGCTTCCGGCGCAAAAATGGGAAAGACCGCGGCCGGGGCGATATGGCTGAATGCCGAACGACTCAGTCCCTATGATTATTACCAATATTGGATCAGCTGTGATGACAGGGATGTGGGGAGATTCCTCCGTCTGTTCACGTTTCTGCCGCTTGACGAGATCATCAAATTGGAGTCGCTGGAGGGCAGTGAGATCCGGGAGGCGAAACGGATCCTGGCATATGAAGCCACCGTTATCACCCATGGAGAGCCCGAGGCTTCCGAAGCGAAAACCGCATCGGCGCAAGCTTTCGGTTCCAGGCCTTCCTCCGGAGCCGGGGATCTAAACGGCATGCCCTCGACGGACATAACCCGGGATCGTTTGGAAGCCGGTTTCAACGCGGCCGAATTGGCGGCCGAGGTCGGATTGACGGTCTCCAGGGGGGAAGCCAAACGGCTGATCAAGCAGGGGGGGTTCTATCTGAACGGGGAAAAGATCAACAGTCTGGAGCGGAGAATCGATGTGTCCGACCTTACCCCGGAAGGGATTCTCCTGCGGGCGGGGAAAAAGAAATATCACCGGATCCGCATAGAAGGATAATTTTCGCTTCCCGCTCCTTTGAAACGGCGGAGAATTCAGAAACGGGTCAGTTTAATGCGTTCCGTCGAGCACGCGCATCCTCCACCGCCGTCAGATCGGGATCCGCTTCCTTCCAGATTTCGAGCACCTTGGCGTACTCCCTCCGGGCTTCTTCGACCCGGCCCGTTTTTTCATACAGTTTTGCCAGTTTGTAATGGGCCATGGGGTGTATGAGGGGATGCCCGTTGACCGCCGGATCGAAAGCCGCCAGCCTTTCGTATTCTTCAAGCGCGCGGGAGGTTTCTTCGCGTGCCAAGTATGCTCGGGCGGTGAGATCGGCGAGGAAAGGGACAATGGATTCCATTATGTTGACATTATCCGCAAACAGGATCTTACGCTTCCTCCGTGTTTCGGCCAGAGCGATTGCCTCATCCCCTTTTCCTTCGGCCAGCTTCTTCTCGGTTCTATAGACGATAAAGGTGTCTTTCAACATTTTCTTTCCGTTTTCCGGAAGGTGCGACATTACGGTCGTGATCCTCTCATTTCTAGAAAAGGCGGACGAGAGGTCTCCGGAGCGAAACGACATATACCCTTCAAACATCTCACGGGCCGCCTCCGCCGCGGCGAGTTGTTCGGGGATGTGAATCCTGATTCGTTCGACCAGCTCATTGAAGGAAGCCCTGAACTCGGATGACTTGTCCCAATCGATACAGAAATCCACTCTTTTATCCAAGGCATAGAACAAAAGAGCTTCATCTTCGATTTCCAGGGCTTTTTCGACGGCCATATCCAGCAATTCGAGGGATCGCGCCGATTGCCCCGTCAAATGGTGATAGAATGCTTCCCAGATCAATCCGGCGGTTTGGAGTCCGGGAGTCGGGGCGTTTTCGAGATAACGATCGATCCATTCCAAAGCCAAGCCATAATCCTCTTTCAGGGCGTAGATATAGGCGATCCTCCACTCAGCCCCGAAATCCGGCTTGACCGCCAGCGCCTCCTTGAACTTTTCGACGGCTTCGTCAAGCCGTCCCATGAGGAAATACATTTCACCCAGGGAATCGAAAGGATTGGCGTCTCCCGGGGAAACGGCGGCATATCTCTGCAGAAGGCTCAACGCGCGTTCGAAGTCTCCCCGTGAGCCGAAAACATATGCCAGATGATTCAAGACGAATCCGAAATCGGGATCAAGCTGAAGCGCCGCTTGAAATTCCTCGATGGCTTTGTCGATCCGTCCTTGTTTCTGATAATAGCGTCCAAGTTCGTAGTGGCTTCGTTTTTCCTGAGGATATTGTTTGATGATCTCCTGCAGAAGGAGGGGGTATTCCTCCGGGTCCTTGTGCTGCCGGGCGGCGAACATCGCTTGGATATAAAGCCCGTCTTTTCCGGGGATATTATCTTTGACGTCTTTGAGGATATCGAGGACTCCGC
>CAYSQW010000099.1:0-3024 GCA_964433135.1 uncultured Eubacteriales bacterium | reverse complement strand
TAAAATCGAGAGTATCGCCACCGAAATGTCTCTGAAAAATACATTTTTAAGTACGATATCGGTTTTCTGATAGATGACGAGTAAGGAGCGGGATAGCTTATAAAAAATTTCACCAAAAATGATAAGGGCAATCCACACGGCTATGGTAAGAAGATCGGGTCGGAAAAGGGCCAGGACCGTTAGAATCAGGATGGAAATGAAAACAGACCACAGGCCGATTGAGTTCATTATGGTCATATACATTTTTTGAAGCTTCGAAGATGATTTTTCCTGTGCAAAGAAGATCATGGATCCATCGACAAGATTTAATGTGAAAAGCGGGATGACCATATTGGCCGTTACGATGATGATGTTGTAAATTCCCATTTCTTTGGGCGCCATCAAAGAGGTTAAAATCGGAAGTGTGATGAATCCTTTCATTTTTACGATCACTCGGATCAATATGCTGTTGAAGGCGCTTTTGGTGATGGTTTTGCGGTTCGGGGTGAAATCGAAAAAATTCACGGGATCGGAAGGTGAGTTCGTTTTGTCAACTTTTTCCGGATTTGATTTGCTCACGAAATATTGACCTTGTGATTCCGATCGCTATTCGGGATCCTCGAAAACGGGATGAAATTTTTATTGTCGATTCTCATATCGTCCTTGCTTGAAGGAAGCGCCATTTGGGATTTGTTCTTTTTCGTAGAATCTCAATAACTCCATTATCCGGTTTAACCGATTAGAACGGGCGTCTTTTCTCCGGGAAGGATCGCCAAATGCTACTTTTTGAATTACATCATCGGAATAATACACAGAACCAACATATCCCGTCAATGGTAAATAGATAGGGAAGGAACCGGAATAAAATTCCAGGAGAAAACTCCGCCGGTAGCCACAATCGAACGATGATAGGAATAGCATGCATCATTTCGGAGCATTGGATTGAAAGGCATGATCAATAATCGCATTTTACTCTTAGGCGGAAGACCGTGAGCATCCGATCTTTTTTGTTTTGAGAGGGAAAAATCCTGTTTCGGGAGATTGACGGCCTATGATTTGCGTCGGCTGATCCATACCGGAAGTTTGAAAGAAGTCCCGTTATAAGTCGAACGCAGGTATATGTCGGCATTTAATCTGATTGAAAATTTATGGTTTCCTTGCTATCATCGCATTAAATGAAGAAGTTCCCCTTGCCTACAATCACGGAGTGACTTCAGAAAGATGCAGTGAAATAAATTCCCGGAATTCGATGTGAGAAGGGCGTCGGAAAACCAACGAAGAGCGGGTATAAACCTGAAAAATGAGCAATAATGAAATAATACGGAAATATAGGCAAGGGGATGAAACCGGCATTCTTAAACTATATGAAGAGGTATACGAAGAAGAAAGCAACCTTGAATTCTGGAATTGGAAATTCAGAGAATGCGAACAAGGCCCTGCACTTATTTACGTCGTTGAGAACAACAAAGAAATCATCGCATGCTCAAGTTGGATCCATTCTCACTTGAATTTCATGGGGCGCGAAATCCCCGCATTTCAGACCGTGGATATGATGGTTCGATCGGATCATCGTGGGAAGAGCTTGTACACAAAGCTCCGCGCTCCCATGCATGAGGAAGCTGCAGAAAAAGGTATAAAAGCGGTTTTTGCTTTCGCAAACCGGACCGCCCTGCCGCGGCACATAGCAAAATTCGATTGGGTTCGAATCCTTCAGTTGAAACGCTATGAATACCGTATTGGATATCGTGAGATACTGGGAACTTCATTGGATGCTGTTTACAAAATGCTCCATAAAAACTGTCGCATGAATGAAGTAAAAAAAACACTTCGGAATATCCGAGCCCGGTCTTTGGGGAGAGGGTGTAAGGTTGTCGTGTCTTCCCGCACACCGGATGATCTCGCCGAATGCTTGGAAAAGGCGAGAGAAAAAGAAGTTCTGGCTGTAAATAAAGACTTGTCATATCTGAAATGGCGATATGATAAAAATCCGGAATACGACTATAGTTTTCATGTCCTTTACGCTGGTGGAATACCGAAGGGTTTTATCGTCACCAGAAATTGCGGGAGGGAAATTACTATCTGCGATTTTATTCACCAAACAAATGATATCATTCAATCCGCATCTCTTCTTGCACACGTGGTGAATTATTATCACTTGTCCAAGGCTCAGGTTATCCAGTTCTACGGTCATGACAATGTGTTTTTCGACTGGGTGTTTCATGGCTGTGGCTTCAAAGCTTTTCCTGCCTCAGGTATGGTTTTCGCCGGTCGGGTGTTCGATGATATAAATTTGCAGAGGCATTTCCTTCAACCTTACAATTGGTCCCTTTCTCACGGCGATAGTGACCTTATTTGATAGAGTCTGCCTTTGGAAAGAGAACAGGATTTTTCATGAAATGGTTTGTGAATTTGCTGCGGCGTCTTATCAATCGGATTCTCAGAATCACATCAGCGCTCATCGATTCCTACAGCTTGTATCTCAACCTGCTGCCTCCGCATTTTCGCCTTAAGGAGCTAATGCGTTTTTCCTGTTTGGGAAAAGGTGTAAGCGTGAAGGGACGAATCCGTGTCCCTACGCCTTTCTATATTGAAATGGGAAACAATGTTTCGATCAGGGATATGAAAATTGCTCCCGAAAAGTACGTGCTGATCGAGAGAGATACAGTTGTCAATGATCTCGACTGTCAGGAACACAGCATCGTGTCCAATCGAAAGCATTATACAGGCAAGGAGATCGCCGGAAACATCATAACCATCTCAATAGATTTTGAAGGAGGCGTTGCTCTTTCTCATGCCCAAAAAGAGCAGTGGGATTATTTGAAAAGGTTTTGGGATAGCAGAGATGCGACGATGAGGCTGGCTTCCCTTTTTAAAAAATATCAAATTCCGGTAACCTGGGCGGCATGCGGCCACCTTTTCTTAAAGGAATGTGCAGGGGATCATGGAATCACCGAAAAAGATTGGTTTGGGGAATGGTTTGCATATGATCCCGCTTCGAATTATTTGGATGATCCTTCCTGGTATATGCCCTTAGAGTTAAAGAAA
>CAYSQW010000098.1:0-3118 GCA_964433135.1 uncultured Eubacteriales bacterium | reverse complement strand
TGGTATGGTGGATGCGGGTTCCGTAATCCAGGGGATCCTGGATCCATTGAAAACTTGGAATGCCGACCAGATCCAAGGCCCCGTGGTCGGATCCCATGGACGATTGGTTGGAAACCTGCGTCATCCCGAGATCATGAAACGGCTTGATCCATTCCTCGAAGATGGGCCGCAGCTGAACGTTGTTCTGCAGCCGGATACCGCGAATGCGCCCGGATCCGTTATCATAGTTGTAGTAGGCTGAGATCTTCGCGTGCTCGGGCTTGAGCTTCATGGTTTCGACATCTCCGAAATGCATGTCGACATAGTTTTTGGAACCGATCCATCCTTTTTCCTCCGCACTCCACAGCACAACCCGGATGGTGCGCCGCGGCTTCACGCCCAGTTTTTTGAGAATGCGGACCGCTTCCATGGAAACGGCGCAGCCGGCGGCGTTATCTGCCGCTCCGGTGCCCGGACTCCAGGAATCGATGTGGCCTCCCAGCATCACGATCTCGTCTTTTTTATCGGTTCCCGGTATCTCGGCCACGACGTTGTATCCGTGCAGATCCTCATCATAGAATTTCGTGCGGATCTCCACTTCCATCTCGGCGGGTTCCTTGTAGGTTTCGATGATGCGATGGATGCGGTTGTAGTGTTCGGCCGCCAGAATGATCTCCGGCAGAGGGCGGGCCCGTTCGGGAAAGCGCGCCTGGCGGACACCGGTCGCGAGTACGGTCCCATAATCCCGGGTTCGGTTGGCACTCGGCCTTACCAGGACGCCGATTCCTTCGGAGCGGAAGAACTCCTCGAGATCATCCAAAAAACTGTGCGTGTAATCGGCTCCCCGCAAACGATTCGTACGGATCGGGAACTCGTCCGTTTCAGCCAGCGATTCCTCGTCGTATCTGTGCGCATCGGGTGTAAAATAGGTCGGGGTTTTGCGCGGCGGAACATAGAGCACGATCTTGTCCTTGAGTTTACCCTTGTACTTGGCGAAGTCCGCTTTGGATTTGATATCCACGTAGACGGGCTGTCCCTTGATATTGCCGTCCGTGCTCGATCCCCACTCCACGGAAATACCGATAAGCTGTTGATAATGGGGTTTTAAAAGATGCGCCGAAACATAGTGCGGCGCCCAACCGACGCCGAAGTTCTCATAGGGCTCCAGCTTGGCGTTTTTCAATCCCCATTCGGCCATCTTCGCCGCCGCCCATTTGTTGGCCCGGTCGATAGCGGGCGATCCGGTGGGCCGGGGGCCTATCACATCGGACAGGTAGCCGACCAGCCACATGACCTGGGAATGCTGGATGCCTTCGTGCCGGATCTTGGATACCATGTCCCAATCAACCGGCTCCTGTGCCGTCAGCATTCCAACAAACATCAGCGCCACGGCTAATCCGATTACATAAAACCGCTTAATTCGCATTGCCTCTCCTTTTATAACGAATTGAAGAATTCAAGATATATTATATACATAAATAGGATTCAGGACAAAAACTCACGTAGGATTATTTTGAATGAAGCAAGAAATGATGGTTCCGAACTTCCACGCGGACGGATCGGATCATATCCGTTAAGACCGCCAACACCCGGATAGAGAAAAGAAGATCAAGCAGACACCCATTGAGGGGTCGTGTCTACTTCCCCCCTTCCCTCGGTCTGAGTTCCATGCCCAACTGCAGCATGAGCCCCAGGCTGTCGGCCGCCGTCCACTGCTCGACGATCTTACCGTCGACAATGCGGTGGATGGCTATTTCCTCTCGTGTCACCTGCTGGTTATCGGGGGAAATCCCCATAATCTCGCCGGTGAACGTTCCGCCGGAGGAAAAACGACTCACGACCAGATCTCCCTCAGCAACCATCTGTTCGATCTGTTCCGTCATATCGGGAAAAATGGAGTGCGCTTCTTGGATAACCGTTCTCAACTCATCCAAACCGTGTGTGTCGGGACCGTTCGCCCAGTGCGCGACGTATTCGGCGTCATACAGATCCTCGACGGCATCCATGTTTTTGCCGCTCCACACCTCGTCATGCGTTCGCCGTACAATCTCCTTGTTCCGCTCTTCAACCGCGGCCTGAGCTTGAAACTTTTCCAGTTCCCCCATCGCTTTTTTATCCCGACAGCCGACCAGAAAGCATAGAATCAAAATCAACGGTAAAACCAGATAAACTCTTTTCACATTGTTCTCCTCAGGAAAGAACGAATTTTGGGGAGGCGATCCTGCATATTGCCGACATTCACTTCATTGTACGATCCGTTCTCGTTTCCGTGTCTCTTCCACGATCTTCTTTTATACAGACGGTATCAGCCGCGCTTTGGTTCGTTTCACGATGGAAAAAACACATCACGTTCTTTTTCCATAAGCATGAATACCCCGCAAGGAGATCCGTTTCACAGGGAAGAAAACGCCGTCATTCCAAAGACTTCAACTCGCTTATTATCAGATAATTAAAATTTATTTATTCCTGATTTTGACCAACATTTCACTTTATCGTCTTTCCAACAAGTGGAAACATCGTCATCCCAAACGGGAGTTGAATTACAGATATTTTGAAAATGATTGTCAAACATATGACATGAGAATAGTTCATTATCATCTTTACCAGGTTGTGACCAAGAACCTTCATGACATCGGCAAGTCCCACACCTCCTTAAAGAGCCTGCACGACCATGATCGTAAAGGATCCGCCGCAGCACAGCCGGAATAACCAATTCATTCAGCTGCTTTGTTTCAGAACGATTCATCACTATTCTGTCTTTTCTCGCGTTCTCCCATTTCATAAACGAGACTGTATAGAAGGTAAATTTTTAAATATTATACTTTGCCACCTTTGATGAGAAGCCAAATCGCAAAGGACATTTCACCAATAATACTTGGTATTGCTACTAATGCTAAAAAGATTGAACTATATTCTTCATAATTATGGAGTAAGAAGTGTGCACTTGTATCAACCATATACATTATACCTGCAATTATGAGAAATACCGCAATTATCTTGGGCTTTCCAATAATCAATCCTAACAGGATAAGATGAATTCCAAAAAAGAACAGTCCTATTAGCCATATAATATTAAAAAGGTCAATTTGCTTTAGAATTTCTTGATCAGTAGTTGATACCAATGCAACAGGAAGGGCAA
>CAYSQW010000097.1:0-3158 GCA_964433135.1 uncultured Eubacteriales bacterium | reverse complement strand
CTGCTTTCCGTATCCCACCTCTTCGTTTTGGGCAATGGTTGTTTCAAGATTCCCGATAACCAAATCACCGCCTATTAACAGATGTTTTACATCTTGAAATAGATAATCCGCACCTTTCTTTTCAATGGTCTTTAAAACACCGAAACCGTGTGTGATCAGCTGCTGACTCAACATCAGGTCACCGACCGCGAATATAACCAACGGCATTATGCGCTTTCTCCTGTTTCGTTGATGATGAATTTAACCTTATCTGCCCCTGTTCGGGTTGTTTGTTCAACAGGTTCAAATTCAATATTCCAGCTGTTTATAGTCAAATTTTTCTTCGGGAACAATTTTTATTTCAATCTTATTAATCGTTTTTTGAACAACCTGAAATTCTTATACACCATTGGTTTCTCAAAATATGTGTATGAAAGACTTCCCATGTATGTACTTACAATTGGGTGTAACCAACATTTCCTGCTTTTGACCGATTGTCTTTTCTAATAATTTATACTGTCTATTACAAGAATACAACTCACTTTTAAGGCTTCCCGGCCCCCTCATGCTGTGTCCAATAAGGGACTGGGAGTCAGCCCATGAAGGAACTGAAAGAAGAGGGGATAAATGCCGTGCTGATCAATTGCCGCGGCCTCGATCGGAAATTCCAGCCAGGCCCCGGACTGTTGGACCGGCTGATACACAAGCATGTCGCTCTTGTAAAAATCACCGGCGGACTTTTGGGGTTTAGTGGAACGGCCGTTGGATCGTATCGGCGCTCGCAGGTGTTGCGGTCTCCGTCGGGATCCCCGGGCCGCTTTTCCACCTGCCTGCCGTCAGCTGTGGAGCTGCGCTCGTTTCGCCTCTGAAATGTTTTACTCGTATCTCAGGCTCAACGCGGGATTCGCCAGCGCCGATTTTATGGTTTGAGACGCGACGGTGATGAAGGCGACCAGCAGGGTGAGCAGGGTGCAGAGGACAAAGATGCCGACGCCCATCTTTGTGGGATAAGAGTAGAGAAAATGGATCAATCTGTGCATGAAGAAGTAAGCGATGGGGATGGCGATGACATTGGCGATGAGCACGAGTTTCATGAAATCCTTGATCAGCATTTGAACGATCCCGGAGACCGATGCGCCCAGCACTTTTCGGATCCCGATCTCCTTGATCCTGCGGGCGACCGCATAGGAGGAGAGCCCGAACAATCCCAGGCAGGATAAAAATATCGCCATCAGTCCCAGCGTCCCGGTCATCTGAACGGTCTGATCGCCGCTGAGCATATCTTCGTAGGCAAGCTCCAGCGTATCATACTCGAGAGGCTGGCCGGGGACCAAAAGGTTCCACTGCCGCTTCATGTGTTCCACCGCGCCGGCGATCCTGCCCGGAGAAGAGGTCTTCACATAGAGGGTTGTGAGTCCTTCCGGATCCAAATAGAGCACGGAGGGGGTGATATGGGTCAAGTAGATCTCTTTGAAATGATAGTCGGTGGTGACGCCGATGACCGTGCCTTTTTTTTCTCCGATAACCAACCGCTTTCCTATCGGATCCTTCCACTTGAGCTGTTCGGCCGCTGTTTGGTTGATGAGAAAGCGGTCCTCATCCGAAAGCTCTTTGGAAAAGCTCCGTCCCTGGAGGATTTTGATACCCAGCATTTCGGTAAATCCGTAATCGACGCCGTATGTGTCCATGCTCAAGGCGCTGTCTTCGTCCATGCCCTCGGGGATGACCTGCTGTTCCGATTCCCACCCGATAGGCACTGAGGCGGCCGCGGAAACGGAAACGATATCCGAGTGTTTGACCAGCTCATTCTTCAGGACCTCGAGTTTGGCATTGGACTCCCGGGACAGATTCGCGGTGATGATCCCGGTTCTTTCGAATCCGAGATCGACGTTCCGGTTGTGATCGTTCTGCTTTATGGTGATGACGGTCATCAAAATGAGGATGACGGAAAATGTGAATTGGGTGACGACCAGGATTTTGCGAAACCGGCCCCCGCTTTTGCCTTTCGTGAGTCTGCCTCTGAAAATGTGGATCGCTTTGAAGGCCGAGATATAGAAAGCCGGGTAACTGCCCGCGAAAAAGCCTGTAAGCAGGGTGACGATCATGGTCAGGATCACGACGCGGGGAAACGCCCAGATCGGAGAGATGAAAAATCCGCCTCCCATAAGCGCGATCAATCCCGGGCGCGCCAGCTCCGCGAACAGCACGGCCGGCGGCAGGGAGATGAAGGCCATGAGGATCGATTCTCCCAGGAACTGTTTTATCAAATGAGGTCTGCCGGCGCCGATGACCTTGCGCATGCCCACTTCGTTGACCCGCAGTGCATAGCGTGCGATCGACAGGTTCATGAAGTTGATGCAGGCGATGATGAGGATCAGAACAGCGATGATCCAGATTGCGGCTTGGCTCATCCGGGAGGCTGACCAATAACACTCGATATCGTAGGAATTCAAGTTGAAATCCGAAAGGGGATGGAGATAGAGACGTTTCGGCGATTCGAAGGATGTGGGGAAATATCTTGGAATGAGTGAAGATAAGGAAGCGTCCAGTTTGGCGGGATCGACACCGTCGGCAAGCAGCAGAAATGTCGCTTGATTATTGAGGCTCCAGTCATCCGTCCGGATGCCCATGGCAGCCGACGTGTCCATGGACACCAGGAAATCAAATTGGATGGATGAGTTTTCGGGGATGTCGGCCAGGATCCCGGTCACGAACACATCAAAATCATTCAGCGTCAGGCTCCTGCCGATGGGGTCTTCATCGCCGAAATATTTTAAGGCCGATTCCTCGGTAAGCACGATGGAATAGGGATTCGAAAGCGCCGTCTCGACGTCGCCCCTTAGAAGCTCGAAGGTGAAGATGGAAAGAAAGTCGGGGTCCACCAGCCGGATCCCGTTTTCATAGAATACGTTATCCGCGTATTGGAGGATCTGTCTCCCCGGCCGGGAATATCGTGACGCCCTTTCGATATCGGGGAATTCGGCCAGGAGGGTATCTCTCAGGGGCGCCGGGGTTACGGCCGAATGATGGTCCTTGTCCGCTCCCCGGGGAAGGACCTGAACCACACAGTAGATCCTGTCGCCTTTCTTGTGAAAGAGAGCGAAATCGGTTTGTGAATTTATTAAAAGCGCGAACAGGATAAACACACCCAAACCCAATATTAAACCGGACATCCTGAT
>CAYSQW010000096.1:0-3436 GCA_964433135.1 uncultured Eubacteriales bacterium | reverse complement strand
CCTCCACACTCAGAAATATGATTAGATTTGAAGCAATATGTATATGTTTATATGACCTATCCATGATATCCTCTTTTGGTAACAGAATCAATTCCCTTCTCGAAAGAAATCCCGTTTTCACGGCCGCGAAGGCAGAACCATTCCCGCTGCTTGAAGTCGCTCCCATTGACTTGATATCCCGGTTCTGCTAAAAAACTAAAAATGCCGTTTGTATTGCCAATCTCTACGATAAAATGATCCGACTTGAACCGGCCTCCAACCTTTGGTTGATTACAGGACCGACACACTCCGGTAAAACGACCTTTCTTTTTGAAATAGTTGAATTATTCAAAAAGAAGGGATTTTCATGCAGCGGACTGCTCTGTCCGGCCCGTTTTTCAAGAGGGCGCCGTATCGGCTACGAAGGGATGAACATCCATACAGGTGAAATCTTTCCGCTGGCCGGCATCGACGGCCCCGAGAACCGGCAAAAAGCGGGACGCTTTTATTTCGATCCCGACGGCCTCGCCAAGGCAAAGGCCGCGGTCAGCGGTATCTCGCGCGCGGATCTGACTGTTGTCGATGAGATCGGTCATCTGGAACTGCGAGGAAGCGGCCTGTGGCCTGAAGTCCTCGGCCTGCTCAAACAGCCTCAGGTAAAATGGTTCGTTGTCCGCAGGTCCCTGGTAGATCGCTTTCTCAAGCGAATAGGGCAAGGAACACCGGTTCTTCACTTTTCCGATACCGATCTAACGGTCAAGCTTGAATCCGTCATGGGAAAGGCCCCCCCATCCCGCCGGTGATATTCTGATTCCCGCCGGATTATATCCACGATATTTTTTCAAAGGGGGTGTACAAATCAGCCGATTTCTGCTACATTCTTTCACTGCTCCGAGTCAAACGGCCTAAAGCATCCAGCCAAGGCTCTTGACCGTTAGGGTAGGACGGGAAACGGTCCTGCCTTCCGTATTTGAAAAGGAGGTCTCATGAACCAATCATCATCACGCATCCTATTTACCGTAACAACCTTGATCCTGCTTTTGATCGCATGTCCGATTCACATCCTTGCCATGCAGGCGGACCAAAACCAAGAAAAACGGAAAAAAGAAGATCAACAAACCGTTAAAGTCACCGAAGAAATCATCGTCATCGGTGAAGCTCCCAAGGACCGGCCGGTTTCGACCGTCACACGCCTGACCGCCACCCAGATCGAAAACGTACAGCCCCTCGATCTCTCCGAAGCAATCCGTTACGCTCCCGGCGTCATGGTCACGTTCGGACAGAAATCCGTTTATACCCTTAAGCTCCGCGGTATCGATTCCAAGCGTATCGCACTGCTCATCGACGGGATCCCGGTCTATGAGCCCTATTACAGCTCATTCGATCTGAAGAACATCGCCACCGAAGGAATCGACGGCCTTAGGCTGACCAAAGGCCCTTCTTCCGTTCTTTACGGCCCCAACACCCTGGGAGGTATCGTCAATGTCGTCACCCAAAGACCCACCTCCAAACCATCTCTTTCGCTGCGAGCCTCCTACGGCGAACGCGACACGCGCCAGATAGCCTTGAAAACCGGTTTCCAAATCAAGAACTGGGCTTTCAGCGGCACCGGCCTTTATCAGGACTCCAGCGGTTTCGATATTCCCGAAGAAACCGGCGGGGACACATCGTTTCGATCCAACTCTGAATATGAGCGAATCAACCTCAACGGAAAAATCTATTTCACCCCTTCCAGCAGCACCGAGCTCATGATCAACGGAGGCATCTATAAATCTAATTACTCGATGCCCCCGGGACTGATTGATTCCAAGCCCCGTTACTGGCGCTTCAAGGATTGGGATCGCACGACCCTGAACGGGGGGGGAGTCACCGCACTGGGAGAAAATTCCACTTTAAGATTCCGGGGATATTACGTCCAGTACGACAACACCCTGGATATGTTCAAAGACCAGGAAATGACGAAGCTCAATTTTGAGAGCACTTTCGACAACTCCGTGTACGGCTTCTTCGCATTGAGCGATCTCTATCTCGGCCCGGCCAATTCCCTTAAATTCAGTATCAATTATAAAGGGGACAAAGCACGCACTCAGGATGACGTCGATGCTCCCTGGGACGAATACGATCAATCCACCTTTTCCATCGGCGCTGAGGATCATATCGCATTGACACCGGAATGGAAGCTGGTCGGCGGATTGAGCTTCGATATGTTGAACAAATACATCGGAGACAACACGTCACGCATCAATCCCCTGGTAGGCCTGAAATACTCTCCCGGCGATTATTGGGACTTCCATCTATCTTTTTCTAAAAAATCAAAATTTCCCTCCATGCGCTCGATGTATTCCGCGTCCTCGGGAAATCCCGACCTTCTCAGTGAATCGGGAAACAACTGGGAGTTTTCAATGACCTACAACCGGGGCATCTTCGTGACCGCCTCCGCTTTTCTCACCCGGTTCAAGGACATGATCGACAGCGTCCGGCTCCCCGAATATAATTTTGAGCGCCGCTATTTCAATATCGCCGAAGCCTACATCAACGGATTCGAGATCCAGGCTCAAAAAACCCTGGGCTGGTTCTCGGGCACTGTAAACTACACGTATCTCGATCACCTCAATGAAAGCGATGATAGACCGCTGGACGCTCTCTCCGCCCACAACCTCAATTTCAGTTTTGTTTTCCAACCGGTCACACCCCTTCGTTTCAGCCTCATGGGACTGTTCGCATCTTCTTCATCCTGGCTGGATTTTAATACCGATACCATGCTCGATATCCCTTCTTACTTCAACCTCGACGGAATCGTTTCGCTGTCGATCGGTCCGACCGATGTGTTCTTGAAAATCACGAACCTCCTGAATGATTTCATTTACACCGAACCCGGATTTCCCTGGAGGGCGCGGTATATGGAATTGGGTGTTAAAGCCCGCCTCTTCTGAACCGGGAATTGGATTATTCATGGAAAGGACTGATGACGTCATTTTCAAAAATGGTATAAATTCATTTTGTATCATCAGTCCTTTCCACCCTTCGGGCGAAGCAATATCACGGCAGCGACTGCATCATAGCCCGATCGACGTACCTTAGTACGCCTCACGAGCTATTTCTTTGTCGCTACCACAATCTTGCCCCGTGAATAATCCAATCTTTTTTGCAGGTAAAAAACATCATCCTTTCGGAATTGCCTTTATCTAAAAGTTCTTACCCATCGCATATCCTGGTATCAAGGTGAAAATCAAATCGGCAAACAGACGTCTTTCAGCACCATCTCCATGGTAAGGCGGTGTGATATGAGGAGTGCCATACGGGGCCAACCCTCCCACCGCCGACCCGCCCCGCCCTGGGATTAAGGTATTTTCAGGCTAAATCACGCCATTGAATAGACGTTTATAAGCACCAAATCCAGCATAAGGCTGTGGGGAGGAGCCACGCCATACGCGATTTAGCCTGAAAATGGCGGTTT
>CAYSQW010000095.1:0-3573 GCA_964433135.1 uncultured Eubacteriales bacterium | reverse complement strand
CATCGCGTCTGGCATAAGAATGAAAGCCTTCGAGCACGGGCGTCAGGTTCTCCACTTGAAGGCGTATATTGAAGCGGGATGCCAGTTCTTGAGCGAGCCGGGTGCTTTCCGGAGAGGACTCGGATTCGGGAAGCGCGAGCCCCAGAATTTTTTCCGGGCCGAAAGCGCGCACGCACAGCGCGAGCGTCACACTGGAATCGATTCCGCCGCTCAAACCGATGACGGCGCCGCGTTTATGTAAATGTCTCCCTACGGAGCGCCGCAGTTTTTCGGCGATGTCGCGAGTGACCGCCTCAGGATCGATGCGAATGAGGTTTTTTGAAAAAGCCATGGGACACGGATCTCCTCTTTTCTTTTCCGTGATTATAACCTTTCTCCATTGAATTGTTAACTCGTTCTCGGAAAAGGATTCATATTCATGAGCCGGTAATGGAAGCACTGGAAAATCTTTCTATTCTCTCCGAAAACCGTTATAATACACACAAGTCACCCCGAAAGGATTTGAGCATGGAAACGGATTCGAAATCGAAGCCCTTGGATATGAAGTCCACATTGAAAGCTTTCATCATCGAAAGTTTTATGCTGGGAGCCGAGTCGACCGATTTTCTGGATGAAGACTCGTTCATGGAAAAAGGGATCATCGATTCGACCGGCGTTCTGGAACTGCTGCAGTACATCGAAGAAACATTCGAGATCAAGGTAGAGGATGATGAAGTCCTGCCGGAGAATCTGGATTCGCTTGTCAACCTGGAATGTTTCATCAAGAGGAAAACCGCCGGTTCGGATCCGGCTCAATGAGCCTCGAAAACCGGATGAAAACCGGCGGTTCGTTTCATTCAGGGCTTTTTACGAGGGAGTGAATATCATGGCTTTCCATAAACATATTCTGGACTACGACTGCAAAGCGGAAGCCGATCGGATTTGTGCCTTTCTTCGGGCACAAATGTTTGCGTTCAAGCGCAGAGGCCTTGTCATCGGACTCAGTGGGGGCATCGATTCCGCCGTGGCGGCGGCATTGTGTGTCCGGGCGTTTGGGCAACGGAAAGTCTATGGGCTTATCCTGCCCGAGAAAGAATCAAATCCGGTTTCCGAGGAGTATGCGAAACTTCATGCGCTCAGGTTGGGGATCGAAACGGTCAAGGTGGATTTGACGCCGGTTCTCGAAGCGATCGATATCTATCGAAAACGCGATGAGATCATCCGTCGGTTTTTTCCGGAATATTCCAAGGAGCATCGGTTCAAAATCACACTGCCCCCCGATCTTCTCAAACGGGAAATGTTTAACATATTCAGTCTGGTCGTCGCTGACGGTTCCGGAAAAATAAAATCCGCGCGGTTGGATGCGGCCGCTTTAAACGGTATCGTCGCCGCTACCAATACCAAACAGAGGATGCGGATGCTCCAGCTTTACTATCACGCGGAAAAAATGAATTATCTCGTATGCGGCACGACCAACCGCAGCGAGACAGTGCAGGGTTTTTTCGTTAAATTCGGTGATGGGGGAGTCGATGTCGAACCCCTGGCGCATCTGTACAAAATCCAGATCTACCGGATGTCGGAGTACCTGGACGTTCCCGAAGAAATACGCAAGCGGGCTCCGAGCCCCGATACGTATTCTTTCCCCGTTAGCGATGAG
Organism: uncultured Eubacteriales bacterium; assembly: GCA_964433135.1. Lineage (GTDB taxonomy): Bacteria > Acidobacteriota > Aminicenantia > Aminicenantales > Aminicenantaceae > CAYSQW01. The sequence goes on along the minus strand of CAYSQW010000095.1, from coordinate 1,937 downwards.
GAATTTTTCTTCCGCATTCCTTTCGAGCAGCTGGATCTGCTGCTCTACGCATGGGAAAACAAGGTCTCCGTAAGCCGGGTGTGTGCTGCGATGGGGCTCGACAAGGACCAAGTTGAAAGGGTTTTTCGGGATTTCAGCGCCAAACACAACGCCAGCGGGCATGTGCGAAAGCCGCCCCCCGCTCTGGAATAAAGCGGGAGACCGGAGGATTTCGTTTTTCTCCGACTGCACACGATCACTGTTTTAAACGGGGAGAGTTTTCTGCGCGGCCGGGGATAATTTATTCGATGATCTTAAGCAGGTCTTCGATTCCACCGATGAACAGTACGGCGCTTCCCGCTGTCGCCAACAGCTGGGCCGCGACGTGAAAGACCCAGACCTGAACGATTTGGCCGAATCCTTTTTTGTAAACCGCGAAAAAAATTATCAGTGTGAGCAGAAGACTGAGGAAATACGTGTAAATCGGAGAGAGGGGAAGGAGACAGGCAAAAAGAAATGTGAAGATGTAGGTGGCGGGAGCAGCCAGTAAGGAGCAGAGCGCTGCTTTCTTCGCGGGCTTGACCGAGAAGTCGGAAATCCGCGCTCCGATGAGTATGAAAGGCCAATCCAGCAGTATTCCAAAAACGGCGGTGACCCAAAGCCATCCTCCCCAGGCTTCAAGAGCTTCCATAATGAGGACAGTCTAGCATTTTTCAAATTTAAAAGCCACATTCCCAAAAGAGATAAGCCGGTTGATGAGAAAGAGATGTTTGTTGAAGGAATTTGATGCTCCAAGCGGGTCGTTATTCCCGGTTTGATGAAATAACGATTCGGGCTATTCGTTCATTTTGAAACTCTGGACATACAAATCTATAAGTTCGTCCGCATTTTCTTTTATGGTTTTGAGCCGGGGAATGTTTCGGGCGAAGGCATTAATTTTTTCGGGATCGAGAAGAATATCATCTATTTTTTCTGCCAGGTCCCGGGAGTCTCCAGCTCGAAAAAGACGGCCGTTTCGGTCATCCTGGATGAAGTCGGGAAAGCCGCCGATATCCGACGCGATGATCGGAATCCTGGCGCTGAAGCTCTCGAATATGGTTTGAGGAGCCGTATCCTTGCATATAGACGGCAACACCATGATATCGATCTGTTTGAGGATTGAAGAAAGTTCTCCGGTTTCATATCTTCCGACAAACTCAACCGGCAATTCTTCCTTTCCCCGCATGATATCGTCTCTGTATTTCGGATCGTATTTCCCGAATATTTTCACGACGAAATCCTTGTTTTTCACTTGGTGCACGGCATCCAGCAGAACTTGGGTCCCCTTGTAATGAGCAACACCTCCTATATTTCCGATTACCAGGGGGGTGTGGAGGGCATGGAAATCCGACTTCTGAAATTCCGCTATGACCGATCCGATATGCTGTACCAGCAACTTATCTTCTTGAACTCCGAATCGGTGAAGCGTATTTTTGACATCGGTTGAAACACAGATGTTTTGTGTGACCCGTCGATTCATCAAGTCGATCATGTTTTTCAGGCGGAACCGCAAGGCATTGAGTTTCTTTTCATCGACTTCCGGCATTAGGGGACTCTTCCCAGTCGTTCGAGGTCGGTCTTTTTTTCCGCGAATGACATTTTTTATTTTAAATAGTTGTTTGGGAAGATGGGGATGCACACTTGCCAGGCGGGCTCTCAATTTGGCTCGATTATAACTAGGTTCTACGCAGCATGATGTGCATTTCATGAGATCGAAGGGGCCGTTGCATATGTTCCCCTCTTTGTCCACCATGACTCTTTTCGGACACAACATTCCATAAATATGAATCGTATTGAAGGCTTTGATGCCATTTTGAGCGGCGATGTCAATGATCGAAGCGGGCAATCCGTGGCGGCTGTGAACATGCATGATATCCGGACGAATCCTGTTGATGTATTTCTCGAAGATGTAGCCCAGC
>CAYSQW010000094.1:0-3757 GCA_964433135.1 uncultured Eubacteriales bacterium | reverse complement strand
TTGCGGGAGTTTGCCATCAAGGGCTATGTGCTGGACAAAAAGCGCATGGAAAACGGGACGTTCCTCGGTGAGGATTATTTCGAGCGCCTGCTTGAAGAGATCCGAGAAATACGGCTCAGCGAACGCCGCTTTTACCAGAAAATCACCGACATTTACGCCACCAGCGTCGATTACAATAAGGATGCGCCAACCACCAAGGCTTTCTTTGCCAAAGTCCAGAACAAGCTGCATTTCGCTATCCACGGCAATACGGCAGCCGAACTGATCATGCAACGGGCGGACAGCACCAAAGCCAACATGGGACTTACCTCATGGGAAAAGGCTCCTGGCGGCAAGATCGTGAAACCCGACGTTTTCATTGCCAAAAACTATCTGTCCAAGAATGAGTTGGCATCACCTGGACGTATCGTCAACGCCTATCTGGATCTGGCCGAAGAGCGCGCAAAGCGGAAAATTCCCATGACCATGGAGGACTGGGCCAGGCGGTTGGATATGTTTCTGGAATTTGACGCCCGTGAGATTCTGCAGGACAGCGGCAAGGTGACTGCCAAGCTGGCTAAGACCCATGCCGGGGATGAATTTGAAAAGTTCCGCATTGTACAGGACCGCCTTTTCGAGAGCGACTTTGACCGGGTGATCAAGCAGCTGGAAGAGAAAGATGAAGAAGATGAATAGAGGCTTTCAGACTCAGGTTGTGATATCACCGCGTTTGATGTGCAAACGGGAATCGAACCCGCGTCCGTTCTCTGTTTGGGGAAAATGTGGAGAAAACGATTTCCCGCGAGGGGACGCGGAGAATGGGGTCTTGAGTCATTACCTCTGACACGGGTTTCCCTGACATTGACGTTGACAAACATCAACCGCGCATCCAGGAGCTTTTAAAGGATTTCCCATCGATGCCGGATGACCAGAGTTGAACGGGAACTGTTGGTGAGGAAATCCAAGCTGACACCGCTTCCGCCTCATCAGCGGCGGCTCGACCTTTGATAAACCGTTGATATTGCAGGTTATCGGTTAACTGCGGAAGAAAGAGAACGGTTATGAAGGGGGTTGCACACGGGGAGCCAATGAATCTTCCGTGTAAATCCATGAAAACACCCCTTCTCAATTGAGTCTTTGGCTTGGTCTATGTATCCGTCGGGAAGGGAAACCGCCGATATACCTGAATAGCCGTCGACCTTGGGAACAGCCCGCTTGACATTGCCGCTGTAAGGATTAAGATATCGAATCATGAAAGTTCCCCGGAAGGTCTATATATTCCTGGTCATCGGATTGATCGCGGCCAGTCAATCGGGAAATATAATCCGTCTCGGGCAGGCCCATCCGGTGGCGATCGCCGCATGGAGACTGCTGCTGGCATCCGTGCTGTTGATTCCCTTTGCGGGCCGTCAGCTTTCCACATTGAAAAAATTGAAGGCCAATGATTGGATCCTCCTGATTCTCGCCGGGGGGGCCCTGGCCGCTCATTTCTTCGCCTGGATCGGAGCCGTACAAAAAACGACGGTAGCGAATGCGGCCATGTTTTTTGCGGTCAATCCCATTTTAACCGCGACCGGAGATTATTTCGTTTTCAAAGAGCGCTTCACGAAGAAGCTGTCGATATCCATCGCTCTCGGTCTGGCGGGAGTGATCGTTATCGGAGGATCGGACATTCATTTCAGCCGGGAGCAGGTTCCCGGAGACATATTGGCTTTGATTTGCTCCTTCATTTTCACAATCTACTTTCTGCTGGGGAAAAAACTTAGGCGGCGGATTCCCACGCGAACCTATGTCACTTCGGTTTACGGAATCGCCGCGGTTTTCAGCTTTCTGGCGATGCTGCCGTTGGGGCTGCCGATGGTATCCTATAACCGGCAGACTTGGCTGTGTTTTGGGCTCATGGCGATCATACCGACGATGATCGGGCATACGTCCTTCAATAATGCACTCCAGTACATCAGCGCGGGCCGCATTTCGGCGGCAACCCTGAGTGAACCGCTATTGGCCGGTCTTGTGGCCTATTTTGCATGGGGCGAGTCGATATCCGCGGGAGCGGTTGCGGGATATATACTCATTTGCGGTTCGGTGCTCGTGCTGGTGCTGGACGCTCAAAAGAGCGCGCTTCGGTTCAAGGGATGAGCGCGGTTCGCATAGGCTCCACGGAATAGGCAGGTCGATGTCGTCTGCCCGCTCAATTCCGGCATTTTGCGGTAATTCCCGGATCGAACGGAGTTGAGGAACGGAAAAGCCCGATCATTTTAAAACATGGGCGGAGGTTTTCCAAGACGAGCCTTTTTGAGCTTACTGAGGAATCGGAGACGATGTTCCGTCTGAGACATGCGGAGTTGGGGAAGGCGTCGGATCTGCCAGAGGCCAGTTAACCGCCGCGAGTGCTTTCGGGGTGAGGCGGGGAAGGGGACGATCCGGTACGATGATCGGTTCCCGAGGCGCCGCGGCGCTGCCTTTGCAGGGTATACGGTATGTCTTTCCGGCGCGGATAAGAGATCCGTTCAATCCATTGGCTTTTTGGATCGCCCGGATAGACGTGCGGTAGCGGCGGGCGAGGTGACTCAGGGTTTGTCCGGAACGAACCCGGTGGCGGACATAATAGACGGGCGCCTGGATCTTTTTCATTTCCAAGAGCGGACGGTAAGCCCGCTGTCCAAAAGATTGAGCCCGTCGGTTATAGAATCGGACGTGATAATGGGTGTGATGGCGTTTGACGTGGCGGATAAGAGAACGACGTCGACCCGTAGGGTACTGAAATATGGAATTCAGCCAGGCCGGATCTTCTCCTATGGAAAGGGCATAGGAATAGATGAGTTTCTGGATGCGTATATCGAGAAGGATGCATTCGATATCCGTATAAGTCAGCAAAGCCCTCAACAGCGTCCAGTTCCGGGGAAGATCGAGACTGCGCGCGGTTCCGGGAGTATACCATGTACTTTTGCCCGCTTTGTAATAGAATCCCAGATCCGCGTCCCTGCCGGCTTGATGGCTGGCATGACGGTTGAGGGTTCCTCCTCCGGGATGGCTGATGTCCCCGATATAGAGCGGCGGAGTATCTGCGAAGACCTCGTGCACTTTTTCGATGGCGGCTCGGATGAATCCGATGGTTTCTTCCGTCCCCCAGGATTCGTAGGGATTGACAATGTCCCACTTGGGATCCGGACGCATGGGAACGCTGTTCAACAAAACGCCGCTTTCCACGGTGCCGATGCAGAGGGATCCAAGAAAAGAAACATCTTCTTCCAAGCGGGCGGCCAGTTCCTCATTGGAAAAAAAATCGGGATCGCCGTGGATGGAGAAAGGCGGGATCGCCTCTTCGAAAGGAAGACGCCGGTTGACGATGGATTTTAGATCAAGCTGAGAAGCGGATGCGGAAATCGAAATCGGAGGGAAGCTCAGAGCGGTCAGTATAAAGAATATGATCACGTTGTCACCTCGACGTCTGTTCGGAACATGTATTGGTTCCGGAGATATTCAGGCCGGGATTCATATCTGAGGCAACCCGGCGGAGAAGAAAAAAATATTCAACGATATCTTTGTCAGACCTCATGATTTCGGTCGGAGAATCGGATATTCGTCTGCCAAATATGAGCTAAGAATATAGCATAAAAAAAAAACTTCGGTCAAATCTTGAAATCGGAAGCATCACCGATGCATAATCCGTGCGCCTTGAGGAGTCTATCACGGAATAACGGGAGAATAAGGTCTTGACAGCACCCCTTCAGTATACTACATTTTGTATAGATAGAAATTGATTTATACACCTCAT
>CAYSQW010000093.1:0-4416 GCA_964433135.1 uncultured Eubacteriales bacterium | reverse complement strand
GCAAACAATCCGCCCTGCAGATTCCTGAAATTCGGATTCATTTTATCTTTGACCGACACGAATGCGTCTCCTTTCATATGAACAAGATCGATTTTTATAACCGGCGGTCTCTTAAAAGAAAAAACCTCGGTTTCTCAAAGCGGAATCATACATCCGATCTTCCCGCCCGATCAAGCCTTTGATTCCTGAAATGGGTTTGATTCGGCGGGGCGCTGCGGCGGAGCGAGCCCGGCTTTATCAAATCTCAGGTTCCGGACCCGATCCCCGGTCATCGCGAATCCCGTCACCCTCCCCTCTTCATCCTTGATGAAGCGAACCGAACGCAGCCACCAGCGGTCACACCGGAAGGTATCACCGATAAGATGCGTCAAGGGAATATCCCCGTACCGCATGTGCCGGAGCCCCAGCCGGCCTTTATCATAAACGACGGAATACACCGCCCCCAACTCTTCACTCAAATACGTTCCCGCGTACGACACGGCCTGTTCCGGGGAAAACGGCGTGACCGTGATCCGCTTTCCCTCCACCTCCCGATCGCGCTGATGCAGGACCAGCCGCATCACCATGCCCACATTATTGAGCTCGAAGCTCAGCTTGATGTCCGTCCCCTGAATAAAAAAAGCGGTATCCGACTCCGCCAGAAGCTCGAGCTTATCGGGACCGCTCCCCTGAAACAGGAGACGGCCGCCTTCCCGGCTTACGGTGATGATCCTCTCGTTTTCCAGCAGGTATTTCCCGTCATATTTATCCAAAAATATGGGATCCACATCCACGCCCTTACGAACGGGCGCCGGCGAAGCCTCTTTTTCCTCATACTCCCGGGATAGATAGATGTCCGCGATCCTGCGCGCCGTTTCCCCGGGATCGACGGCGCCGTTATTGCTCAGCATGACCACGGCGAACCGCTGCTCCGGAAACCACAGAAGAGCGCTTCGGAAGCCGGCGTCATACCCGTCGTGATCAACGGTCTTCAGCCCCCGGTGCTCCCCGACCTCCAGCCCGAACGCATAGCTGATCATCCGGCCGTCGTTCAGAGTCCCCTGTTCGAGCATGAGCCGTCCGACCTCCGGGCCCCCAACCCGGCCGTTTTCCATATTCAGGAGCCATTTCACCATGTCATCCACGGTCGTCAGCAGCCCGGTGGCCCCGAAATTGGAATAGGACAGCACCTTTTTTTTATACGCCCCCGACTCATCGGGCTCATAAGAACAGGCCGCATCAGCGACAACCTGAGTATAATCATCCCGGAATTGTGTTTTCAGCATCCCGAGCGGATCAAAGATATTTTTCCGCGTCCAGTCGCGAAAAGATTCCCCGGTCACCCTGGCGACGATCTCCGCCAGCAGGGTGTAGCCTGAGTTGCAGTACATATATTCCGATCCGGGGACAAAGTTCAGCGCTTTCTGGCTGGTGATGAGATTCCAGACGTGGTCCTGAGAGATCACGTCATCCAGCCGGAATCCCGCCATCGCCGCCAGCTCGAGCTGATCGCGCAAGCCGCTTGTGTGATGGATCAGGTGCCGGACCGTGACCACCCCTCCGAAATCCATCAGCTCCGGTAGATACGTGTGGATATCGGCATCCAGCGAGAGCTGTCCCTGTTCAGCCAGCATGGCAACCGCACAGGCGGTGAACTGCTTGGACACCGATGCCGCATGGAAAACGGCCTCCGGGGTGATGGGGATTCCGTATTCAAGGTTGGCCATGCCGTAATCCTTTCTGAAGACGACGGCCCCGTCACGGATAACGGCCACACCGGCGCCTGGGGTATCCGGCCGGTTCCACTCCGAAAAAAGCTCATCCACCCGGCTTTGATCCGGAGCTTCCTTTTTTCGCCCGCAGTTTTTAAGATAAAGCGATCCTCCCAATACCACCGCGATCACCAGCAGGAGCTGGAACATCCGTCTTCTCATCATGATCGTCCTCCCGGACGGAAATTATGCGGCCTCCAATCCGAGGCCGTTAAAAACCATCATACCAGCATCCGGCCTCAAACGGCAAAGAGCGATCCGGCCGTCTCCCTTATCGACGAAACCCGGCCCCCCGCAAAATATATTTATCCGTTGATTTTCCCCTCCTTTCCCCTATAATCTAAATCAGGAGGGGATTAAATGCTCAAGAAATCCGCTGTTTTTTTGTTAGCGCTTACACTGGCCGGCTGCGGCCCCGCCGTGCTTTTCCCGCCCGTAGTCGATCTGATGCCGCTGGAGCGGATCGGTCTGATCACGTTTACCGTCGAAAACGCCGAAGGCCGGCTCGACGCACTGGCGACCCAGCGCTTCCTGCAGGACATCACCCGTTTTCAGAACGTCCAGATCATCGAATTGGGACGGCTCGACGACGTCCTGCGCAAAATCGACAAAACCTCGATCGATGTGGACGCGGCCAAGGCAATTGGAGAGGAGTTCGGGGTTTCATCCTTCTTTTCCGGAACCATCAGGGTTTCCGACGTCAAACCGAGAGTGAATCTAAGCGCCCTGATCCGCCAGATGCGCGTCCAGGCCGTTTTCGATATCGACGTGACGGCCCGGCTCATCACCACCGACACGGGAGCGACGCAGTGGACGGACTCATCCATCCGCAAAGGCTCTCTCGCTTTCCTGAGCATGGGGCAGGAGGGAATCCCCTTTTTCGATATCCGGGATCAGGATGAAACCTATATGCGTCTTGTCGAAGACATCGTGAGGGACGTCACACGTGATTTCCGCCCCCGCCCGTCCATGCGGCGGAGACGGAGATAGCGGGAACCGATCACAAATCCGATCGTTGATGAAGCGCCCCCAATGATGTGAAGGCGCTCATCACAGCGGAGGGAAATCGATGAAACAGCCTCAAAACAAGCTGGACAAACTCAATTTCCTGCTGGGGGAATGGGACTTGGAATACCGGATCCCTGAAAGCTCGATGCATGCGGCGGAAACCGCCTCCGCAATCGGTATCTTCAAAAAAGCCCTGAACGACAAAGCCGTCATCTTCGATTACTCGGGCTCGACTTCATCCGGAGACCGCTTCGCGGCCCACGGCCTCTTCCTGTGGGATGAAAAGTCCCAGATCATCCGGTACTGGTGGTTCGAGGATTCCGGAACCTACATGACGGCCGCCTGTGAATTCATCGACCGTGACACCCTCTACATGAGCTGGCACGATTCCCTGCTGACCCAGACATTTACCCGAATCAATGACGACCGGGTCATTCTCCGCATGGGACGCCCCGCTGCGCAGGGAAAACATGAGCTTCTGCTCAAAGTGATCTTCACCCGGAAATAGAGAAGGGGGGATCTGCCCTAAAATCCATCGGAAGGTTATTTAGCAAACTCCGTACAGAACGCTTTTTCTTTTTTCGGTAGTTGCTGTTCATCCACATGCGCTTGAGCTATCGCCTTCGATGAGACCATTCGCAGCCAGGCTGAGATAACTGATTGATTAAGTGACGGATACAAAATCCTTCCAGGGGGGGATTTTTCTTAGAGTCGATTTATAGGCCCGAAAACAGCTTCCAAGGATTATCGAAAAATCAACAACGCTGCTTCAAATCGTTTTTTTACCCTCTCATTATAAACGGGATAAATCAGCCCGGCTGGATGACCCAAAACCTCTAAACCCCTCATGCACTATATCATGTGCTGCAGCCGGTGCTTCAGGCCATAATCATTTCATAAAGTTTATTCTTATCGCTTTCAGATTGCATTTTTCTGCTTATCATTGATGCATTTTTTTTGTAATCCTTATTATAATATAGGTCTAATACTTTAGGTTCGAATTCTTTTTCATTGAATTTGCGTATCGATATTCCTTTGGGACCGAGCTGTAATTTTGCTATTGTTTTATCCCAGAAGAACTGATCAAGCACATGAGGAATAATTAAGCTTGGACAGGCATATTTCAGGGCGGTGTGAGTGGTTCCGGAGCCTCCATGGTGAATTACGGCATATATTTTGGGAAATATCCAAGAATACGGCAAGTCCCCGGTAAAAAAAATATTATCGGGAAGTTCATCCGTCTTTTCAAGTCCGCCCCATGATGCATTTATAATAGCCGGAATATTGTTTCTCTTTAATACTTCAACAATACTTCGTGTTTTCTCTTTTGGATTTGGATTAGACATACTGCCGAAAGTGATGAATATGATTTTTTCATGTTTCCGAATAAACAGCAGCAATTTCTCATCGGGCTGCCAATCCACAGCGGTGTCTCTTTCATGGTAGCCTACAATACTTGTGTTGAGAGGCCAGTTCGCGGGTTTTGGAAATAATGAAGGAGAGATAGTATAAAAAGTTTTTTCTTTTTCGAGCATTGTTCGTTTAATTGATGAAACCGTAATTTTTGTTCCGCTAAAATCCTTTTTAAAACGTTTTGAAACCAATTTAAGCATCACGGCTTTCATCGTATTTACAAACCACCTGGTTATTTTATTTA
>CAYSQW010000092.1:0-4586 GCA_964433135.1 uncultured Eubacteriales bacterium | reverse complement strand
CATGGTAATGGAGTATGTCAAGGGCAGGTCTCTGGAAAATATTCTTGAAAAGCAAAGAGCCCTGGATTATACACAAGCCGTGGAATATATCGTCCAAATCGCCAAGGCCGTGAATCATGCTCACGCGAACAAGATTATCCATCGGGATCTGCGACCCTCCAATATAATGGTCTCGGATGATGAGGTTCTCAAAATCACGGATTTTGGGACCTCCGCATGGCTGAATCGCATGCCTTATGCTTCCACACGCATCGGATCGCCTCCTTATATGGCTCCGGAACAATTTCTGGGAAAATCAACTTTCCGTTCGGATATTTATTCCATCGGATGTATATTCTATGAAATGATATTGGGGAGGCCCCCCATCCTGGATCCGGATCCTTTTAAAATACTGGAAAAAGCTAAAGAGGGAAAGATCACTCCGCCTCGCTTGAAGAACAACAAGATCCCGCGGGATATCGATAAAATCATCATGAAATGCCTGGCGCGGAATGTCGAGGATCGCTACCCGAAAGCATCCGGAATCATCAAAGCGCTTTCTCAATTCAAGGGCCAGGATACTCGAAAATCAGATCTTGATGATATATGGGGAAGGATCAAGGCGCGGGAGCAAAAGGAAGAAAAAATATGCTGGAACTGCCGTCGCCCATTGCCGTACAAATGTCCCCAATGTCCTTACTGCGGAGAGAATAATTAAGGCCGTTTGATCGATCGGTTTTGTGCACGTGAAGATGCGGCGCACAGCCGAATCCAATATAGGATCAGAGGAAATATCGAACGATAAAGGAGATTTCATGAGCCCTTTTAATGAAAATGGAAAAGTATGGATGAACGGAAGTCTGGTGCCATGGAAGGATGCCAATATTCATATCGCTTCTCATGCCGTTCACTACGGCAGCTCTCTATTTGAAGGATTTCGCGCCTACAGGAACCCGAAGGGAACGGCGATCCTTTGTCTTCAGGACCATATCCACAGATTGTTCAACTCCTGCAAAATCTACCGCATGGAGATCCCTTATACGGAGGAAGATCTCTGCCGGGCGGTAGTGGAAACCGTCAAGGCCAATGATTTGAAGTCAGGGTACATTCGGCCTCTGGTATATCGCGGATACAATTCGTTGGGAGTCAATCCGTTTCCCAATCCCGTTGATTGCGCTGTTCTGGCATGGGAGTGGGGACAATATCTCGGGGAAGAAGCCCTTCGGGAAGGCGTGGATGTAAAAATTTCCACGTGGCAGAGAATGGCCCCGAATACCTTTCCCGCCCTGGCGAAGGCCGGAGCTAATTATATGAATTCCCAATTGATCAAGATGGAAGCGACTCTGGAAGGATATGTTGAAGGTATCGCCTTAAATGTTTGCGGACATGTCAGTGAAGGAAGCGGGGAAAACCTTTTCATCCTGCACGACGGCGTCCTGCGCACACCCCCGCTCTCTTCTTCCGTGCTGCTTGGAATCACCCGAAAATGCATCATCAAGATCGCCGGGGAATTGGGTGTGCCGGTAGTTGAAGAAACCATCCCTAGAGAAATGCTGTATATCGCCGATGAGGTTTTCTTTTCAGGATCGGCCGCGGAAATTACTCCCATACGGGCGATCGATAAAATCGAAATTGGAAGCGGAAAACGCGGACCCGTTACAAAAAAGATTCAAGATGAGTACTTCGGAATTCTAAGAGCCGAAAAAACCGACAGGCATAACTGGCTGACTTATATTTGATAGAAATTTTCATTATCCGGTGACCGTCATTTAGGAAGCCCCGGCGCTTCGCACAAGACAATATGGTTAAAATAGATTATAATAATCGCACTTTTTACTGGATATGGAAAACAGGATTTCAAAACGAATCATGTCATGCGGCGAAGATGGTCGAATTCTGAGATGAAAAAAGCTGTGCATGATTATCGGTGTTTGAATCCGCTTCACCGGCAAGTAACATTGTTGAGGGGGAAATATGGAAATTGATGAATTATTGAAAATCGCCATCGAAAGCGATGCCTCGGATCTGCATCTTAAGGCGGGCAATTTTCCCATTCTGCGTATTAATGGAAAATTAAAACCGCTGTCTTCATTTCCACGGTTGTCTCCCGAGGATACGCAGGAGTTGGCGGAACAGATGACAAACGATTCTCAGAAGGAAAAACTCCGGCAGGAACTGGATCTTGACTTGGCGTACAGCTTGGCCGGATTCGGAAGGTTTCGTGGAAGCGTGTTCCAGCAAAGAGGCAGTCTGGCTATCGTTCTGCGTATCATTCCGCTTGAAGTCAAAACCATAAGGGAATTGATGCTGCCGGAAGTACTGGAAAATATCGCAAATGAGCAGCGCGGATTGGTCGTGGTTACGGGGACCACGGGATCGGGAAAAACAACTACGCTGGCAGCTATGATCGATCATATCAACAAGCAGCGTTGTGAAAATATTATTACGATCGAAGATCCTATCGAGTATTTGCATCGGGATAAGAAGAGCATGATCAGTCAAAGGGAAGTGGGGGTTGATGTCACTACTTTCGGAAGGGGCCTCCGGGCGTCTTTACGCGAGGATCCCGATGTCATCTTGGTCGGAGAAATGCGGGATCGTGACACCATAGAGACCGCTCTGCTGGCGGCGGAAACAGGGCATTTGGTTCTCAGCACTCTGCACACGTTGGATGCGCCCGAAACGATCAACCGGATTATTTCCGTTTTTGCCCCTCATCATCAGCGTCAGGTAAGGCTTCAGCTATCAAGCATATTGAAATCAGTCATTTCCATGCGGTTGATTCCAACCAAGGATGAACAAGGACGTGTTCCTGCAGTCGAGATCATGGTGAGTACGCCTTACATCGCCGAATGTATCCATGACCGTGAGAAAACCGCTCTTATCCGTGACGCGATCATGCAGGGGGTATCGCAATACGGGATGCAGACCTTTGACCAGTCGATATACCATCACTACAAGAAAGGCATGATTTCCTATGAACAGGGATTGCGCTATTCCACCAGTCCCGACAACTTCAAACTGAGGGTTATGGGAATACGCTCCACACTTGATATCGCTCTGGATGATATGGAAAAAGAGATGCATAGACCGAAGAAAGAAATTGAATCCCAGGAGGATGAAGAGATTTAAATGCGATCGCAAGATATACGGGAAACATTCCTCGACTATTTCGAGTCGAAGCATCATAAAATCGTTAAGAGCTCCCTTTTGCTTCCTCAGGATGATCCCTCGATCCTGTTTACGAATGCGGGGATGAATCAATTCAAGAATATATTTCTGGGTCTGGAGGCCAGAAGCTATAAACGAGCGGCATCCGTTCAGAAATGCATGCGGGTCAGCGGCAAACACAACGATCTTGAGCAAGTGGGCCGAACGAATAAACACCACACGTTTTTCGAAATGCTGGGGAACTTTTCTTTTGGAGATTATTTTAAGACGGAAGCCGTAGCCTTCGCCTGGGAATTAATGACCTGTGTTTTCAGGATACCGGCCGAGCAGCTCTATATAACGGTATACAGAGACGATGATGAAGCCTACCGTATCTGGGAAAGGGAAATCGGTATCCCCGAGAATCGCCTTTTCAGGTTCGGAAAGAAGGACAATTACTGGAGCATGGGAGACACCGGTCCCTGCGGTCCGTGTTCTGAGATTCATTGCGACCTTTCTCCGACGGAACCGGGTGATGCATATGCCTTGATCGAAAGCGGCGACGACCGCTTCATGGAACTTTGGAACCTGGTATTCATGCAGTTTGAACGGGATTCGATAGGAAAACAGCACCCGCTTCCTTCCCCTTCGATCGATACCGGGATGGGATTGGAGCGTATGGCGGCACTGCTGCAGGGTAAGGATTCCAACTATGATACGGATCTGTTCCTGCCCATTATCCTGGCCGTGGCCGACCAGGCCGGTTACGAGTACCCGGGGGATGAGAAAAGCAATACGGCCTTACGGATCATTGCGGATCATCTTCGAGCAATCACGTTTCTGGTGGGAGACGGGATCATGCCCGCCAATGACGGAAGAGGCTATGTGTTGAGACGACTGATAAGGCGCGCGTTTCGACAAGGCAATGCCCTGGGAATGGATGAACCTTTCCTTTTTCATCGGATCGGGACGGTGTGCGACATCATGCAGGATGCATATCCGGAATTGGTCGCATCGGCCGAGTACATCGCGAAAGTCTGCCTGGCGGAGGAGCAACGGTTCGCACGGACTCTGACTTCAGGCCTGAAAACATTCAACCAGTTTGCCGAATCGGCGAATAAATCGGCTGGGGTACTGCAGGGAAGAGACGTATTCAAACTCTACGATACGTTTGGTTTTCCGCTGGATCTATCCGTGGAACTCGCCCATGAAAGAGGAATAACGGTCGATGAAGCGGGTTTCCAGGCGGAGTTGGAAAAACAGCGAATGCGGGCAAGGGATGCCTGGGATGGCGAGTCCGTTCAGAAGAAAAAACGGATCTATGAGCCGATCAAGAATCTCGACATCTCTTATGTCGGCTATGATGAAGTCGCCTGTACCGAGGTGAAAGTTTTAGCGCTGATCAAAGACGGACGTCTCGTTGATCGAATAGAGGATGGAGAAAACGCGGAAATATT
>CAYSQW010000091.1:0-4619 GCA_964433135.1 uncultured Eubacteriales bacterium | reverse complement strand
CGCTGTTATTCCTGGGGAAAAGGGAGTGACCCGTGAAGGAATCGAACCTTCAACCTGCTGATTAAGAGTCAGCTGCTCTGCCAATTGAGCTAACGGGCCATTTGAGATTTCTTAGTTTAGATGAGTCGAACTTTCTTGTCAATTCCAAAATCGACATTTAAAGTGATCATACCAGTGATGATATCCCTGGTATTCAGAGTCTCCCGACCCGGATGATAGGGAGACAGAGCTCCCCCGTCCAAGAGCTGAAATCCTACCCCGTTCAGGTTACGGAGTAAGCTTTCTTTCGGACCGCTTCTTCAATTTTTCCTGTTTTTTCCGATTCTCCTTTCATTGTTCACTCTGCTTTACTCCACGAACACGAGCGTCTATAATGCTCTCAGAGAGGAACCGAACATGGATTTCACCCTTTTTCTGCTGCTTTTTCTTCTGATATTTGCTTTCATGGCGGCATTTCTGACCTGGTCTCATAAATCATCCTCAGCCAAGATCGACGAGATCAAACGCGCTCAAGCTGAGGACAAAGCACTCGAGATCATGCAGACCCAGATCGGACAGCTCACCCAGAACATCAACCAGCAGCTTCAAAACATGAGCAGTCAGTTTCAGAAAACCACCGGACACATCGGCACCACCCTGGGAGACGTTAAGAAGGACCTGGGCAAGATGGAGTCCGTCACCAAGGAAGTCCTGGATAAAGCGAAGAGCATCTCCAATCTGGAAAACCTGCTTCGGGCCCCGAAATTTCGCGGGGGACTGGGAGAGCTCTTCCTGGGCGACCTGCTGGCGCAGATCCTGCCGCCGGCCCACTTCGACCTGCAGTACGGATTCAAAAGCGGCGAGAAGGTGGATGCGATCATCCGAATCGGTGAAAATCTGGTTCCCATCGACGCCAAATTCCCTTTGGAAAACTTCAAACGGTCGTTGGCGGCCGAGGATGAAAAGCTCCGGAGCGATTTGAGGAAACGTTTCACAGCGGATGTAAAAAAACACATCGATTCGATCTCTCAGAAATACATCCTGCCGGATGAAGGCACATATGACTTCGCTCTGATGTACATCCCGGCCGAAAACATCTACTATGAAACCATCCTCAAGGAGGAAAACTTCGGAGAGGACCGCAGTCTCTTTTCCTTAGCCATGAAAAAGCGTGTCATTCCGGTTTCTCCCAATTCCTTTTTCGCTTATCTGCAGGTTATCGTGCTGGGATTGAAAGGGCTTCAGATCGAAAAATCCGCCCGCCAGATCTTCCAGTCGCTTTCACGAATGCAGGGGGACCTCACCCGCTTCCGCGGAAGTTTCCAGGTCATGGGCACTCATCTGAATAATGCGCGCAGCAAATACGATGAAGCGGAAAAAAGGCTGGGCAAATTCTCAGACAAGCTGACGGCGATAGGAGGCGATCGACCGGGACAGCTGCCCGCAGAGACAGAAACGCTTGAAGCGCACGATTAGCTCAATCCCGCGATCCTCTCAATATCCTTTACCATGTGGGGCGTTGCGATCAGAATCAAAACCTCTCCGGATTTCAACGGAGTATCGGGATCAGGATTGAAATCATAATCATCACTTCCGGCTCGTTTGACGGCCACCACCAGCGCCCCGGTTTTTTCCTTGACCCGGGTTTCCTTTATGGTTTTATCCACCAGCGGCGAATTCGGATGAATGGGAACTTCTTCGAAACGAAGAGCTTTTTCTCGATCCCGGAGCATCATATCCAGGAATGTGACCACCGCGGGTCTCACCATTTCCGACACCATGCGCATGCCGCCGATGTGCGTGGGCGAGATCACGGAATCGGATCCCGCTTTGAGGATCTTCTTATGCGATTTCAGATCGATCCCTTTCGTGACGATCCGGATATCGGGATTGAGATCCCGGGCCGTTACCGTCACAAACAGGTTGGCTTCATCCGAAGGCAGGGAGAGCAGAACTCCTTTAGCCCGCTCGATGCCGGCTTCGACCAGGACGTCGTCCTCGGCGGGATCGCCGTGGATGAAAAGCATCTCTCCCAATGCGGACAATCGTTCCAGGTTCTCTTTTTCAGGTTCGATGACCACGAACTTCCGATTGGTAAGCAGAAGCTCCTGGATAATGGAGAGGGCGGTTTCTCCGGTTCCGCAAACGATATAGTGATCCTTGAGCCGCGCTATCTTTTTTTCCATTCTTCTTCTCCCCAGAAGATCTTTCAACTCGCCTTCGACGATGAAGGTCGTGATGGAGGAAACCGCGAATGCGATCGTGCCCAGGCAGAAAATAATAAATACCACCACGAACAGCCGGGCCGCCGGATTTGCGCTGATATCGATGGTTTCTCCATACCCCACCGTCGACAGCGTGATAACCGTCATGTACAAGCTGTCGAGCCAACCCCATTCCTGCCCTCCGATAATCTTAAATCCGGTGACGCCGATCAGAAAAACACAAAAAAACACTACAAGGGCGAGAATAAGCTTCTTCTTTCCATTCATGAGGAAGTCCCTCCGCTGATCAAACCATCCCTTCAAGCGGATTTCGTTTCATATTTCCTTCGGATGCGGTTGCATTATAATAAAAACAACTCAGCTCTGGCAACGGGAAGATGGCATCAAGTGCGCCAGAGTCTCAAGAAAAGGCGTGAACGGAAACGCATCATAGGCCCGGATCGAATGAATCCGATATCCCTCACGCATCCAGCGACAAAGATCGCGGACATGACTTTCAGGACTGCAGGAAACGGATATCACTTCAACCGGGCGCCGTGCCGCCAGAGATACGATAAGCGACGGTGGGCAGCCTGTACGGGGGGGGTCGAGGAAAACAAGATCACCGGGACCGACTTCTTTCTCGGCATCGATAGTCTCCGCCGTCGACCTGATAAACTTTGCATGGCGGAAACCCAAATCCTCGGCGTTCTCACGCGCGCTTTCAAGCGCCTGCGGGTGACTCTCCAACCCCAGAATCGGGACGTCTTTATCCGCGGCGGCAAACGCCAACAGTCCTACGCCGCAGTATAGATCTATGATGCGCGCCGCTTCCGTCGATGCCGCCCATGACCGGATCTGTTCCAACCACCGGGGAGTCAGCTGGATATTCGATTGAAAAAAAGCTCTGTAATCGGATTCGATGTCCATCCCCACGAGATGATGCTTCAGGCACGTTGCGCCCAGAACTATCCGCTTGGAAGGGATCGCCGCCCCGATGATCTCCCCGCCCAAATTAAAAAGGTTATCCGCCAGTCCGGCGTACGCTCCGGCCGCGCCCCGTTTTACGGCCAGCGTGACGTGCATCTCCTTTCGACCGTGCGCGAGTTGTACTTCCAGGCCGTGCACGGGGAAGGCTCCCGAGGCTTTCTCAAGCTCCCGATATATCTTCCCCACCGCAGGCCGCGCCCATACCGGAAGCATCCAGGAAACTTCTTTCGCCGGGACCTCTCCGCGCACGGGATCGGTCCCCATGAAACGCACGTCTCCCTCGCGATGGTATATCTTGAACTTGATCCGGCTGCGGTATCCTTTCTCAAGGTCCGTCGGCATGATCTCCGGCACCGGGATCTCGATGCCGGCTCGCATGAGGTTTATATTCAGATTTGCGGCCGCGCTGTCGAGATGCTGTTTGTATCGACCGGTATCCGGTGTTTTCGCAAGAATCATCAGGATTCTCCGTTTAAACGCTCTCGCTTTTGTCGAAGAAATAAGCTCCCGACACGATCATGACGAGAGCTGAAACGCTCATGAGAGCCAGATCGAAAACCGGATGGAAGGATGACACCCCGATAAAAGCCGCCCGCAGACCATCGACCCCATACGTAAGGGGATCCAAGTAGGAAACGATCCGCACCCAACCGGGAAAGTTTTCCAGGGGGTATAGGGCTCCTGACAAAAAGAATATCGGAAAAATCACAAAATTCATGACGATGCTGAATCCCTGCATATCCTTCATCTTGGAAGCGAAGATCAATCCCAGTCCTAAAAAGGTTATCGAGATCAACAACATAAACACCAGTCCAAGTCCCAGGGAAAGCGGAGAACCCAGCTTGAATCCGAGGAAAAGGGACACCCCCAGGATGAGGGCGGCTTGGATGATGGCCGTGGTCACTCCTCCGGCAATACGGCCCAGCACGATCGAGATGCGGGAAACGGGCGCAACCATGATCTCTTTGAGAAAACCGAATTCACGATCCCACAGCACGGACATACCTCCGAAAGTGGAGGAAAACAGCAGGCTCATGCCGAGGATCCCCGGAACCAGGAAACGGATATACCCCACATCTTCTTCCAGGCCTGGAATCGGCATCCTTCTGAATCCCATGCCCAGGAAGGCCAAAAAGAAAAGCGGCATGGCCAGCGCTCCGATGATTCGTGATTTCGCCCGCAGAAAGCGCTTCATCTCCCGAAGCCATAGGACGGCGATAGCGGTTCGATCGATCATCGCATCCTCCGCTGATGTCCGCGCATCCGGTCCCGATTACGATCGCTGATGCTGGCTTCCTGAGGACGGATCCTTCTTCCGGTAAAATGCAGGAAAACATCCTCGAGGCTGGGT
Source organism: uncultured Eubacteriales bacterium (assembly GCA_964433135.1). Lineage (GTDB taxonomy): Bacteria > Acidobacteriota > Aminicenantia > Aminicenantales > Aminicenantaceae > CAYSQW01. The sequence continues at coordinate 95 of CAYSQW010000091.1, read as the reverse complement.
TTGTGCAGATCAACGCTTTTCACCCGGACATCGTTTTTTTGTGCAAGGCGGATTATACCGGGTATGCGCCGCTCTCCCTTCTCTACCGTCAACCT
>CAYSQW010000090.1:0-4950 GCA_964433135.1 uncultured Eubacteriales bacterium | reverse complement strand
CAATATTAAACCGGACATCGTGATGGCGGTGTAAATTTTGTGTTTGGTTAGGTTTCTCCAGGCAATCTTTATATAGCTAGTAATCATCGTGGCTCCCCTTGGTTCAGCCGATTGAAATGACGTTTTGCTCGATTATTTATAATTGCAGGATATATGCCAAAATGATTGGTGGAGAAAAGCCGTTAGCGAGGGGGATCTGCGTGTCCGTGAATGAACAGTTCATATCCGTATTCGAACAATGGGAATCCTCCGCCGATCCATCCTCCGGCTGTATTTTTTCCGCTGAGATATGATAAGCTCGCAAGCAGAGAGGGATCGTCTCGGGGTCGGGCCTGAAAATCCCGATCGGAAATTTGGGGTCGGGCCTGAAAATCGTAGTCGGGATTAAAAACCCGGGGGCATACAGGTGCTTTATTATCATAGGGTGTTAGACAGGGGAAAATCCCGGATCGCTGATTATGTAAAAATAAGATCACTCCGGGTTTCGTGAAAATACAGCCTTAATGAGGAGGTCGGCATGAAGGCCGAAAAGGCATGGCGGGTGGCGTTTATGATCGCGTTTGTATGTGTTTCTTGGGCGGGAGCGCAGGATCTTTTCGAATCCATCCAAAAGGGGGATTTGGAAAGCATCGAACAGTTGATAGCGAATGATCCTGAATTAGTCAATTTGCGAAGAGGGTCTCTATATCCGCTGCACCTGGCTGTGAGGTCAGGAAAAAAAGAGATCGCGGAGTTTTTGATCTCCAAGGGAGCGGACATCGATCGATTCGCAAAGAATGCTTCCGAGTTCGCCCCGTTTGAATTCTCCGCTATGACCGAGGCCGTGCGCTTCAACAACCTGGACATGGTCAAGATGTTCGTCGAGCGCGGCGCCGACCTCGATAAGGTCACCTCCTTGGAGGAATCCTATCTTCACTACGCGGCGTTCATGAACCGGACGGAGATCGCGGAACATCTTATCGAAAGCGGAATGGACGTAAACATCAAAAAACGTGGGGATATTACACCGCTTCATTTAGCTGCGGTCAGGGGATTCAGCAGTATGGCCGGGATGTTGATCAAGCGGGGAGCGGTGCTTGATATCAAGAGTACGGACGGCGGAACGCCGCTTCATTTTGCGGAAGCGGCCGGGAACGCGGAAACGGCGGAGTTTTTGAGATCGAAGGGCGCAAAAAGCGGCCCCCGGGATTTTCCCGAGTATTCCGGTGCTTATCTCGGGATTGAAAAGCCGGGTTCCGAGCCTGAACCGTTCGCCCCGGAATTGTTCCGAGATATTTATCGTGTACACAGCGCTCCCGCGTTTTCTCCCGACGGCAAAGAAGTCTATTGGGAATGTATCTTCATTCAGGGCGATAATGACGCCTCCCGGATCTGGCATATGAAGGAGGAGAACGGCCGCTGGACCCCGCCGCGTATCGCTCCTTTTTCGGAATATATTTCCGGCGGTCCGGCGTTCTTTCATGACGGCCGCAGGCTGCTTTATTTTTCCATGCGGCCCCGGGATGGGGGAGGTGAACCTGCAAAAGATCTCGACCTCTGGGTGGTCGAGAGAAAAGGCGGCGGCTGGGGGGAGCCTCAGCATCTGGCATCCCCCCTTAACCGGGACGGGACGCAGGAAGTGTATCCCCTGGTGGCCGGGGACGGATCGATCTACCTGGGGATCAATCGTGTAGGGCATGTCAAATCCGATTTCGCCAACGGAAAGTACGCCGAAGTTGAAACCATCGGCGATCTGTTCGATACCGATTATGTCGATGACAACCGGGCGATGGATCATATCCTGTTGTTCTCCGATAAGGGCCGTGACGAGCGATTCGAATACGAAGTCTATGTGAGCTTTCACCTGCAGGAAGGCCGGTGGTCGAAACCCGTCTATTTGGGAGACAGACTTCATCCGGGCCGAAGAGCCACCCAGGCGGCGGTGTCCATCGACGGGAAATATCTGTTTTTTGTAAGTTATTTCCACTACTATTGGGTCGATGCCGGGATCATCGAAGATCTGAGACCGGAAGATTAATCATTTGCGAAGAAGGAGGGAGGATGCAGTACAGAATCGATTTTAAGAAGCTGGAATGGGAATCTCCCTTTGCAGGCGTCAGACATAAATGCCTGGATCAGCAAAACATTCGGGTGCGGCTGGTGGAATATGACCAGAGCATGCCTCCCCACTGGTGCGAAAAGGCGCATTATGGGTATGTGCTGGAAGGCGTTTTCGAGATCGAGTTCGATAACGAGACGATCCGATATAAAGAAGGGGACGGGCTCTTCCTGCCCCCCGGAAGAGAACACCGCCACAAAGGCCGGTCCGTCACCGAAAAAACGCGTATCTTCTTTATCGAGTGATTTTAGGGCCGGGCCCGACCTCGAGTCTGAAATCCGCCTTGGAATCGAAAATAATTTGACAAAGCCGTTTCATACAGATATTAATGCGGAAAGTTATTTTTGACGGAGGATAGGGAATGACGCTGTCGAATCCGAAAAAGTCGGTCGTGATATGCCTTTTGATCATTTTTAACCTGTTTATTTTCCGGGGTGTTTTGGAAGCGAAAAAACCTCCCAACCGGATCGGGCTTCATCTTAAACTTGATGTGAAGGTCAAATGGAAAAAAGTAGGGAACCAGCGGATCCCGCAGGAGATGACGATTAAAAACAGAACGTTCCCCTTTAAAAAGATTCGGGGGAAATATGGTGTGCAGATCAAGGTGAAAGACCTGATGGCCCTTTCACCGGAATTCAATAAGAATTTCAATCTGGCCCTGGCGGAGATCGGAATGATACGGATCCGGGAGCTGGTGGGAAAGGACAAAGGCAAAGCTCAAGAGGTCTTCAATGTCTTCAAAAACAAAAGCTCTGGAAAAAGCGGTTCGGCGGCCTCCACTGGAAGATGCAATACCCAAACCATGCAAAAAGCCTATGATCAGGTGTTGAACAGTCCCTTGGATCTTTTCCCCCTTGATCCACTGCCGTTCGCGGAAAATGAGGATGAGGAAGAGGAGGAAGACGGTGGTTTCTTTGCTTGGCTGGCCGCGGTCATTTTCGTTGCCGTGGTTCTCTTCGCTCCCATCGTGGCGGCTGTTTGGCTGGCCGCCGAGGCCGTCACTCTCGCTACCGTGCTGACCGCGTTTACGGCGTCGGTCGCGTCGGTAACGGCGGCGGGAACCATCGCCGCGACCTTGAGGACAATCGATGATGTGATCATGGGGAAGCCTCTGGTTGAGTTTTACTAACCGCGTGGATTAGGGCGGGGCCGGAAAATTGAAGATCAGGTCCGGATAATAAGAAAATAATTTCCGTGGCCGCCTGGGAAGGAGATCAGCGGGTCGAGCTGGATCTTAAGCTTGCAGCCGCCGCTTAAAATTCGTCCGCGATTATTCCCACAGCATCTAAACCCTACTGCGATTTTCGGGCCCGACCCCAAAATGCAGTGATCTGATTGACTAAACCCTTTTAAATATATATTCTTTATGACATTAGAGGGGATAGAGCGGCATGAAGTGCCCGAAATGTCATTCCGAAAACACCGCCGGCGCCCGATTTTGCAGCTCCTGCGCCGCGCCGCTCACCGCTTCCGACGGTGCCCCGCCCGCCTTAACCGAGACGCTCGAAACTCCGGTGGAAGAACTCACCCGCGGCTCTTTGTTCGCCGGCCGCTACGAGATCATAGAGGAGCTGGGCCGGGGAGGGATGGGGACGGTCTACCGGGCGGAGGATCGGCAGACCAAAGAAGAGATCGCGCTCAAGTTGATAAAACCGGAAATCTCCACCCGGAAAAAGACCATCGAAAGGTTCCGGAACGAGCTGACGACCGCCCGCAGGATCAGACACAAGAATATCTGCGGGATGTTTGACCTGGGCGAGGACAGAGAGAAGTACTTTATCACCATGGAATATGTCCCGGGAGAGGATCTCAAAAGCTTCATCCGGCGCTCCAAAAGACTCTCGATCCCCAATCTTATTTCCATCGCCGGACAGATAAGCGACGGTTTGTCCGCGGCTCATGCGCAGGGCGTCGTCCATCGGGATTTGAAGCCGTCCAACATCATGGTGGACCGCGACGGGAACGCCCGGATCATGGATTTCGGGATCGCCCGATCCTTGGAAACCGAGGGCATAACCGGAGAGGGTGTGGTGATCGGAACCCCCGAATACATGTCTCCCGAACAGGCTGAAGCCGGGGACGTCGATATGCGTTCCGACATCTATTCTCTCGGCGTGATCCTCTACGAAATGGGGACGGGCAGGTTGCCTTTCTCCGGGGACACTCCGCTCAGCGTCGTTATGAAGCACAAAGGGGAAACGCCCGAAGATCCCAAGGCATTCAATGCCCAGATCCCGGAGGATTTGAACCGCCTCATTCTGAAGTGTCTGGAAAAGGACAAGGGCAAGCGGTATCAAAACGCGGATGAGCTGGGGGTTGAGCTCGATCGCATCGAACGCGGCATCCCCACTTCGATGAAAGAAGAATCGAAGCTGAAGCCGACGGCTTCGAAAGAGATCACGGTATCCTTTTCATTGAAGCGGTACCTGGTGCCGGTCTTTGTCCTGGCGGTGCTTATCATCACCGCCGTCCTGGTTTGGAAGCTGCTTCCTTCGAAAGGACCGGTGTCTTCGGAAGTGCCCCGGCCATCCATCGCCGTGCTTCCGTTCGATGATTTGAGCCCTGAGAAGGATCAGGCGTTTCTGTGCGACGGGTTTTCGGAATCGCTTATCAATGCGCTGACCATGATCGAAGGCCTGCGGGTGCCGGCTCGGACCTCCTCCTTCGCCTTCAGAAACACGGAGCATGATCTTGGCGAGATCGGCGAAAAGCTGCGGGTGGCGGCGGTGCTGGAGGGGAGCATCCAGAGAGCCGGTGAGGAAATGAGGATCATCGTCAAGCTGATCAACATCGCCGACGAGTCGATTCAGTGGTCGGAGCAGTATAACCGGAAGCTCGATGACGTATTTGCG
>CAYSQW010000089.1:0-4963 GCA_964433135.1 uncultured Eubacteriales bacterium | reverse complement strand
ATTATGCTGTCGGTGTGGAAACTTGATGGTGAAGCCTATGGAATTTCCATTTATCAGCACATCAAAAAGATCACCAAAAAGAATATGGCGATCGGCGGCATCTATTTTCCGCTGGAACGATTGGTGAAAAAAGGATTTCTCGAAGCCCAAAAAGGAGAACCGACTCCCGTCCGAGGAGGGCAGAGCAAGCGGTATTATCGCGTAACCGAGCTCGGGAAAGAGCAACTGTTCAAAACGAAGGCCGTACAGGAGGCTTTCTGGAAGGGGCTGCCGCCACGGCATAGCGTCGAAGGGGAATCAGGATGAACACACAAAATAAAGGCCGCATGAAAATGAATCTCTGGATTCTCAGCCGTCTTATAAGCCGAAGAAAAAACTATGCGTTTTTCGGTGATATCGAAGAACTCTACCATATGCAGATCAAGGATAGGGGAAGATCGCGTGCCGGCCTGTGGCTTTGGGCGCAGATCCTGCGGTCCGTCCCTCATGCGCTGTACGATTCCCTCTACTGGAGCGGAGTGATGTTCCGGAGCTATCTGAAAATCACCTACCGAAATTTCCGGCGGCATAAGTCCTATTCTCTGATCAACATCATGGGACTGGCGGTCGGGATGGCATGCTGTATCATGATCCTCAGCTATGTTCGATACGAACTCAGCTACGATAAATACCATACCCATGCCGATCAAATCCACCGCCTCACCATGGCCGGGACCATGGGGAAAATGAGCGGGGACCTGGCCTGCGGAAACGGTGCCGTAGCCAAGGACTTGATACGCGAGATCCCTGAAGTGCGGAATGCCGTCCGATTTCGCTATATCTACCACAATCGAGTGCGCTGTGGGGATAAGCTGTTTTTCGAAGATGGGGTTTATCTGGCGGACGCTTCGGTTTTCGAGGTTTTTTCTTTTCCTCTTCTCAGCGGAGATCCCGCTTCCGCCCTGGCTGATCCCTTCAATGTGGTTATTTCCGAATCAACCGCCCAACGCTACTTCGGAAATCATGATCCCATGGGGAAGATCCTCCGTTTCGACGATCAAAGCGATTTTCACATAACCGGGGTGATGGAAGATATCCCTTCGAATTCTCATTTCACTTTCGACATGCTGATCTCCTTTTCCACGTTCGAACGCGAAAATCCGCAGCTGTTTTCGCGATGGATGGGAGATTTCAATAACTACACCTACCTGCTGCTCGAGCCCGGAACGGATCCCCGGACACTCGACGACAGGTTTGATGATATGATCGAAAAGCGGATGGGGACGATCCTGAAGGCCATCGGAGGCGACATACGATTCGTCCTTCAGCCGCTGGCCTCGATACATCTTCACTCCCATCTCAACGGCGAGGCGGGCGCCAACAGCCATATCTCTTCCATATATCTTTTTTCCTCAACGGCGTTTTTCATCCTGCTCCTGGCCTGCATCAACTTCATGAACCTGGCGACGGCCCGGTCGACCAATCGGGCCAGGGAGGTCGGAATACGGAAGATCCACGGAGCCCATAAGGGCAAGCTGGCACAGCAGTTCCTGGGTGAATCCCTGATTTACAGTTTCGTGTCGCTGGGAGCGGCCGTTATCCTGGTGGAACTTTTCCTCCCCATGTTCCGGGCTTTGTCCGGCAGGGATATCCGTGTCGGGTACGCTTCGATTCCCTGGATGATCCCAGTGCTCATCGGTTTCGGTCTGTTCGTCGGTCTTTCCGCCGGCAGCTATCCCGCACTGGTGCTGTCCCGATTTAAAGCATCCAGAGTGCTTAAGGGGATTTGGGAAGGCGCGTCGGGAAAAGGTCGGTTTCGAAAGATCCTGGTTACTTTTCAGTTTGCGGTTTCCATTATCCTGCTGATCGGCACAGGCGTTATCTATCACCAGGTCCACTTCATGAAAAACAAGCGTCTGGGTTTCGATAAGGAACATATGCTTGTCATAAGAGGTGAGCGTCCTGATGTGCGGCTGAAGCTCAAACCCTTGATCAACGGGCTCCAAGGGATTCCCGAAGTAGCCGCAGTCAGCACCGCCTCTCACGTACCCGGATGGGGGGCGCGCCGCAACATTGTGCTGCCCGAAGGTTTCAGCCTGGATGAAACCCAGATGATGGCTTTCACAAATATCGGGTATGATTACCTCGACACTCTCGGCATCGAGTTGAAATCCGGGCGCAATTTCAGTCCGGAATTCACCTCGGATCCCCAGAAATCCGTTCTCATCAATGAAGCGGCGGCCGCGGCCTTCGGTTGGGAGGATCCGGTCGGTAAGAACATCCGCGAACTTGACGGCAGAAGCCGGCCGAAAACCGTGATCGGCGTTTTCAAAGACTACCATTTCATGTCCGTTCAACATTCCATCGAGCCGCAGTGTCTCTACTGCGTCCCTGATGAAAGCGAAACCATCGTCGTTAGAATGAAACCGGGCGCTGTTTCCGCGGCCCTCAACGCCGTCCAATCGTATTGGAAAAGCATGGTTCCCGATGCTCCCTTCGACTATTTTTTCCTGGATCAATCACTGAACGACCGATATCACGAGGAGGAACGCTTAAGCCGCATCGTCACCAACTTCAGTGTGCTGGCCATTTTCATCGCCTGTCTCGGTCTCTTCGGCATGGTTTCCTATGCAGCGGAAAAACGAACGCGGGAGATCGGCATCCGCAGGGTTCTCGGCGCCTCGGCATCGCAGATCGTAACCCTTCTATCCAGGGATTTTCTCCAGTGGGTTATCATCGCCAATGTGATCGCATGGCCTGCCGCGTATTTCGCGGTGACGGTGTGGCTGCGCCGTTTTCCCTATCATGTCCGCCCGGATATCCTCATCTTCGCCGGGGCGGGAGGCGTCGCCTTGATCATCGCCCTCCTGACCATGGGGATCAAGGCGTTCCAGGCCGCCGCGGCGGATCCGGTGGAAAGCCTGAAGTACGAATAGAATAGCGCCGAAAACACTGCGCAGGCGCTTCTCAAAGCACAAACGCCGTAAACGCGGAAGACCCGTGATCGATGAGGATTTCTTCGCAAATTAAGATCTCGCGGATGATACGGATGAACCATCGCATCCGATTTACGTATCTCTGAATAAAGGAAACGGGATCGCGATGCGCTGATTTTTCCGGGACCGATTTTAATCAGGGGAGAAAGGCGAATGAAAACCGGATCGGGTTTTTCATTTATGATGATGACGATCATCATGTGCGTTCTGACAACATTGGTCTGCATCTCACCGGCGCAGGAAACCGCGGGGGAGAAGCGCGAAACGATCACGGTCGAACAACTGCGCGAAGATTTTAACATCCTGCGCTCCGCGCTCGAAGAAGGGCATGCCGGGCTGTACCGGTATTCCAGCAAAGCCGAGATGGACCGCCGGTTCGACGAAGCGGCCGCCCGGCTGGATCAACCCATGCCCGAATGGGCCTTCGTTCGACTGCTGACTCCGTTGATCGCATCCATAAACTGCGGCCATACCCACCTGACCGCTTCCTCCAAACTCGAGTCTTATCTTAAACAACGCCCCATATCACCGCCTTTCAAACTGCATTTTATCGATGGCAAGGCCTACCTCATCCACAACTACAGCAATCGCGACCTGCCGGTGGGAGCGGAAGTGGTCTCCATCAATGGTTATCGGATGACCACGGTCATCGATAGGCTGCTTCCCGCCATCCCCTCAGACGCCCATGTCGAATCCGCCAAATATCACAGGTTGAGCGATCCCGTCTATTTCGGACGACTCTACAATATATTTTTCGGGGAAACACCCGTCTACGAGATCGATTTCTGGGATGAGGAAGATGGAGCGCTGGCCCCCTTTACGGTCGCCGGAATATCTTTCGCAAGTCTAAACCGGCGCAGGAAGGAAAGATATCCCGTTCCGAATGCGTCCCAACCGCCGATCGCTTTCGAATATAAAGAAGAGATCCCGGTCCTTACCATCCGCACCTTCGGAGGAGGAGCTTATCGGGCGGCCCGTATCGATTATCCCGCTTTCCTCAAGAAAACCTTCCGGGAACTCGATGAAAAAGATGCTCCCGCTCTCATTATCGACCTGCGCGACAACGGAGGTGGAAGCGATGCGTTCGGCCGGATCCTTTTTTCCTACTTTATCGACGAGCCGTTTCGCTATTACGCGGCGCTCGAAACCAAAAAGCTGAACTATGATTTCATGAAATACACCAATGTCCCGGAGGAGCGGCGCACCCAGCCCGAAGCGAATTTCCGCAGGAACAAGCGGGGCTGGTACGATGTCCTGGCCCATCCCAATGTCGGAACCATGAAGCCCATTTCACCGACTTTCCGCGGAAAAACCTATGTCTTGATCAACGGCCGCAGTTTCAGCGCCTCGGGCGAGGCCACGTCGCCCATGCACTACCACCGCAAGGCCGTCTTTATCGGAGAAGAATGCGGCGCCGGCTACTACGGCAACAACTCCGGCTCCATGCCCGGCCTCAAGCTTCCCCACACAGGAATCCGCGTGCGCATCCCTCTGGTGCGCTACACCATGGCCGTCGACGACTATCCCAATGACCGCGGCATCATCCCCGAGCACCGGGTGGATCCCAGCGTGGAAGATATTCTCAAAGGCCGCGATACGGTGATGGCATATGCTCTTGACCTGGTGGCGAGAGAAACACGGAAATAGTGCTCCTCGTAAGGATCAACACGATTGTTCGCTATTGATTCCTTCCTCAGAAAAAATTATCTTTATCTTTGGGGATATCCTTGAGCATCAAATTATGGGAATTTAATTTCCCGGAATGAGGGAACCATGCCGAACAGTAAAAAAGAGTTTTGCCGAAGCCGAAGAGAATTGATAGCGGGTATTTTACCGTTGTGTCTTATATCCGACGTCAGGTTTGAATCATTGCTTTTTGGTGAGTGGGGTCTCCCAATGCAGGAGGCTGTTTTCGAGGAAAAGATTCGACAAAAGCAATGTGCGACCTATGAGGAAGCTTGGGGAAATCGTTATGGCCCTCTGATAGA
>CAYSQW010000088.1:0-5236 GCA_964433135.1 uncultured Eubacteriales bacterium | reverse complement strand
CATCAAGTCCGGAACCGTTGTTGACGGCACCGGGAATCCAGGATTTATTGCGGATATCGGCATCAGGGGCGATCGAATCGCTGAAATCGGAGATATTTCGGATAAGCGGGGCAAACGGGTGATCGATGCCCGGGGACTCATTGTCTCCCCCGGATTCATCGATGTGCACACCCATACGGACCAGGGGCTCGACTCGCATCCCGAGGCTCGGAATTATCTGCTTCAAGGCGTGACGACCGTGGTGGGAGGAAATTGCGGCGGATCCAGATTCCCCCTGGACCTTTTTTTCAGACGGATCCAAGCCCGGGGCATTGCGCTGAACTTCGCCACCTTTGCGGGACACAATACCATAAGAAGAGAGGTTATGGGAGATGACAACCGCAAACCCACGCCAGAGGAACTGAAGCGCATGAAGGATCTGGTGGAACAGGAGATGCTGACCGGCGCCATCGGCTTAAGTACGGGACTCGAGTATATCCCCGGCCGATTCTCCGAGACGGAGGAAATCATCGCTCTGGCACGGGAGATACGCCCCTTCAACGGCATTTATGCGACGCATCTGCGGGATCAGGGAGAGCACATTCGGGATGCCGTGGAAGAAGCCCTGCGTATCGGGGGGGAAGCCGGAGTCAAGGTTCAGATCTCGCATATCAAGTTGAAGGTCGAAAAATACTGGGGAAAACGGGACATGATCACGGGGCCTATCGAAAGAGCCCGAAAGCAAGGCGTCGAGGTCTATATGGACGAGTATCCCTACACGGCAGGCAGCACCGGATTCACCAGTTCCTTCCCCGAATGGGCCGTGACGGGAGGACATGAAGCTTTCGTGAAGCAGTTGGATGATGCGGAACAATACCGGAAGATAAAGGATCATATTATCGATTTTCGATTCCGGTCGGCACGGGGTATCGATAAAGCCGAAATGATCACCATCACCCGCAACCGAAATCACCCCGAATATGAGGGGAATCATTTGGCTGAGATCTTGGACATGATGGGACAAAGAAACACGACCTCCAATGCCGCCGATTTGTTTATCCAATTGGAAAAAGAAGATCGACCCGGCGCTATATTTTTTCAGGCGGATGAAAAGGATGTGGTCGCATTGATGCAGGAGGATTACTGCATGGTAGGTTCGGATGGGGGCATCGCGATATTCGAACAAGGCGTCACCCATCCTCGTACCTACGGCACTTTCCCCAAGGTAATCGCAAAATATGTCCGGGATGAAAATCACCTGACTCTTCCCGATGCGATTCGAAAAATGACTTCCCTGCCGGCCCATGCCATGGGCTTTGCTCACCGGGGCGTTCTGCGGCCGGGTATGTTTGCGGACATGACGATTTTCAATTTGGATAGGATTCGGGACAAAGCCACCTATCAGGAGCCCCATCAGTATCCGGAAGGGATTCATTTCGTCATCGTCAACGGAAATGTCGCCGTTCAGGACGGCGAGATCGTCAACAAAGACAGCGGCCGGATCATCTACGGGTCCGGTAAAAAAGATTGACGGCCTGATAATTGAGCTTGGATCAGCCGGGACGAACCCAGTTATTTTGATTTAGACCTACCGGATGGAATTGTCGTCCGGCATCAACCATGTATCAATAAATCCGTTCTGTTTTCATCGCGGCCATAACCGCCGCCTATCCGTTATTCGATCTTAGGCCAGGTATCGGCCAGCTTATACCCGCCCGGCCAGGGATCCCTCGGATCCAGCATATGCTGATGCGTGCCGGTAATCCATGCCCGTCCGGAAACACTCGGGACAACCGCGTCCCAATCCCCCACCCTGGTTTCCGATTCCAAGCGGCAGTGAAACCTAGAGCCGATGATGGATTCTCCGATATAAACATCTCCCGTTTTCATGATCCCTTTTTTTGCCAGAACGGCGATACGGGCCGAGCATCCGGTTCCGGTGGGGCATCGGTCCAGTTTTCCGGGTTGGATCGCGACCGCGTTGCGTCCGACCAACACGCCGTTCTCTTCAACCAACGGCCGGGCGATCTGACAAAAGGAAATGTGGGACCAATCGGGATTTTCAGGGTGGAAAAATCCCAGTTGTTCGTTTGCCGCCTTGGTGATCTTTATGCCGATTTTGACCAGATCCATGGCCTCATCGGGCAAAACGGCGAATCCGAGCGTTTCGGCGTCCGCAATGACGAAACTGTCTCCTCCGAAAGCGGTATCCACCGTCAGGGTCCCGATCCCGTCCACTTCGAGTTTCGCATCCAGGCGGTGAGCAAAGGACGGCACATTGTGGATCGTCATCCGCTCCACTTTTCCATCTTTACAGGAGGCGACCGCCTTTATCAAGCCGCCCGGGGCTTCGAGCGTCAGTGTCGTCTCGGGCTCCTGCATGGGAAGGATTCCGCTCTCCAGCAAGACGGTTGACACGCAGATGCTGTTGGACCCGGACATGGGGGGGGTATCCTCAGGCTCCATGATGATAAATCCCATTTGCGCGGCGGGATCCTTGGCCGGAACCAGAAGGTTCACATGCCGGAAAACACCTCCACGCGGCTCGTTCAGCATAAAATTTCGAAGGGTCCGGTCTTTGGCGATCCAGCGGGACTGCTCCCAAAGCGTCTCACCCGGGGGTACGGGCACTCCGCCGATGATGACATCGCCCACTTCTCCCTCGGCGTGGCAGCTGACGGTATGGATTATCTGTTTCGTTTGCATCGAATAAAGCCTCCCTTATGTAAGCGTATCCTCTCTCAAAATATTATATCAGGTTGTCCGCGGTCCCCAAGAAAAAACAAAATAAAATTGAATAAGAAGCACGGCCTTCAACCAATAGGAGGATTTTTCGAAACCGTGTCTGGAAAATATTTTAAAAAGGGTTTATATTGAAGCACTTAATTTATATATGGCAATTATCAGATAGGAATAATAATGGAAAATAGAAACCGGACATTATATGAAGGATATGATGCCGAGCAGTTCAGAAAACTCCGTCATGAAACCGTAGATATGATGGCCGATTATTTGTCGCAGTCCGGGCGGAAGCATATTACGACCGTACTGCCGAATATCGGGCCGCAGCAGATGATTGAAAAGTGGAACGGCTCATTTCCCAGGCAGCCTTCAGAAGATTATTCGGGACTCATGAAGCGTGTGATCGAGGCTTCCAATCACCTGCATCATCCGAACTACATCGGTCATCAGATGACGGCGCCGTTACCGCAGGCCGCACTCAGTGATTTCATCGGCTCCCTCTTGAACAATGGAAGCGCCGTGTATGAGATGGGCCCAACCAATACCATCATGGAAAAGCGCATCATCGACTGGATGGCGGAACCTATCGGGTTTCCCAAAAAAGCGGACGGTATTCTGACATCAGGCGGCACGCTGGGAAATCTCACGGCGCTGCTCGCCGCGTGACAGGCTAAAACCGGCTATGACGTCTGGTCGAATGGGGTCGACAACCATCAACATATTGCCTTTCTTGTATCGGAACAATCCCATTACAGTATAAAAAGGGCTCTCGGCGTCATGGGCCTCGGTGAAAACGCGGCTGTTGCCGTGCCGGTTGATGAGCACTATCGTATGGACATCGATTCCCTGAGGAAAAAATATACGGAATCGATTGACGGCGGTAAAAAGGTCATCGCCGTTGTCGCAAGCGGGTGTTCCACCGCTACCGGATCCTATGATGATTTGGAGGGTATTGCGGATTTTTGCGAGGAAAATGAGCTCTGGCTGCATGTCGCCGGCGCTCACGGCGCGGCCGCGCTCCTCTCCGATAAATACAAGTCCTCGATGAAAGGCATCCATCGGGTTGATTCCATTGTTTGGGATGCACACAAGATGCTTCTGATGCCCGCTCTTATCACGGCCGTTATATTCAGGGACGGCGCTCGCTCATATGAGTGTTTTTCGCAGAAAGCGTCGTACCTGTTTGAAAAAGAGGCGAGGGATGAGTGGTACAACTTTGCCCAACGGACAATGGAATGCACCAAATACATGATGGGGCTGAAACTATACGCGGCATTAATGACCTATGGTACGGATTATTTTGCAGAGTATATTACGTCACGTATCGATCTTACAAAAGAATTCGCCGCCGTCATCAAAGAGACGGAAGACTTCGAACTGGCGACTGAGCCGCAGTGCAATATTATATGCTTCAGATATAAACAGCCTGGAATCCATGATTCCGATACTCTGCAGAAAAAGATAAGACATGCAATTCTTGATAGCGAATCCTATTACATCGTACAGACCCGGTTAAAAGACGGATTCTATCTTCGCTGCACCATTATCAGCCCTTTGACGACACTGGAAGACCTGAAAGGCCTCTTGCAAAAAATAAGGGAAGTAGCGGCTGATATCAGATAATCCCTTTCAATGAGCCTGCCCTCTGATCAGGTCTATTTTGGATGCAAAGAATTCATTCGGAGGACGGCTGATGTTTTTCGGGATCAAATGATTTCCCGGCAAAGAATGCTGCAATCCATATAATCAAATTAAATGATCGAAGCCATTTCCTCCCGATATCCCCTTTGACTTCGATATCATGAATTGATATTCTAAAATTGATTCACAAAAGGGGATGAAAGATGGGGATCCAATGTCAGAAGTGTCTGCATGAGAATCCCGACGACACGGTTTTCTGCGGCCGATGCGGCGCATCCCTGAAAACCGACGGGACATTTTCTCAAACCAAAACCTTTGTTTCACCTTCACCGAGATTGCAAAAAGGGACAACCATCGCCGGGCGGTATACCATCATCGGGGAGCTGGGCCGGGGCGGCATGGGGGTGGTCTGCCAAGCCGAGGACACACGGCTCCAACGAAGCGTGGCGCTCAAGTTCCTGCCGCGGGAGCTGACGCACGTCCCGGAGATCAAGGAGCGGTTCATGCGTGAAGCCCGGGCGGCCGCGGCTTTGGATCACCCACACATCTGCACGGTGTATGAATTCGACGAGGTTGAAGAGGAAGCATTTATCTCCATGGCCTACATTGAAGGCCAGAGCTTAAGAAAGAAGGTTGAATCGGGCCCACTCGAACTGGACCAGGCCCTCGGGATTGCCACTCAAGTTGCCGAAGGTTTGCAGCTTGCCCATAAGAAAGGCATCGTGCACCGGGACATCAAGAGTGCCAACATCATGGTGACAGAGGACGGCCAGGCCAAGATCATGGATTTCGGGCTGGCCAGGGTCGCAGGGAGCACCATGCTCACCAGGGAAGGCAGCACCATGGGCACGGTGGCTTACATGTCCCCCGAACA
>CAYSQW010000087.1:0-5467 GCA_964433135.1 uncultured Eubacteriales bacterium | reverse complement strand
GGCAAGACAGTACATGTCCTTTGCCTACCGGATGCTGACGAATGGTGTGAAGTTCAAAAAACCGGAAGAACTGGATGTATTTGTCACCCCTGAAGAAGCGGCGGAAAAAGGGATGCGCTATTCTAAAAGCCTTATTAAAAACGCCCTCTCGGCACTTAAAGAAGATCAAAATGAAAAAGCCGCAGCTCAACTCACAGCGTTTGTTCTTATGATTGTCACACCTATGAATGGTTGATACAGGATGCAGCCAGGCTGACCTATCTTTAATAAAATAAGTTGTTTATGATATCCGCTCCCCTGGGGCCAAATGCTTAAAATAAATTTTCGCCCGGGAAAACAGGTTTTAAGGTTTCCCAACCTTCCGGCACGGATCAAATCCAATCAGAGAGCATCCTGAGGATATCAAATCCATCTCATATAGGGTTGCATCTCAGAATGTATAACATTAAGATATTAGGATAATATAGTATATTTATTGGACTGTTTGATGAAATCACTTCTATGCGGCGGTAATGAGGGAAATATGTATGAAAATATGTGCCGTATATAAATAATTGTAATGGAGATGAAATAATGAAGATCACAATCGACGGTCAGGTCATCCAGGTAAATCCATCGGATAAGAACATCGTCGATGTCGCCGATCGGGCAAAGATCGGCATCCCGGCGGTCTGCTATCGTGCTCAAGAGAGAAAGGGGTGTTGCAAAGCGTGCGTCATCGAGATAGACGGAGAACTGAAATTCGCCTGTGCCACGGCGCCTGAAGACGGAATGGAGATTGTCCTGAACAGGGACGACCTCGCGGCACTGCGAAAAACCCGCCTTCTGGATTACAAGAATGGAATCGAGAGTTCCA
Organism: uncultured Eubacteriales bacterium; assembly: GCA_964433135.1. GTDB lineage: Bacteria > Acidobacteriota > Aminicenantia > Aminicenantales > Aminicenantaceae > CAYSQW01. The sequence goes on along the minus strand of CAYSQW010000087.1, from coordinate 4,611 downwards.
ATCCGTGCGCGTGCGATTGCTCATGCTCGAGCGATTGCTGCGGATGATGCAGGATGCAGCCAGGCTGACCTATCTTTAATAAAATAAGTTGTTTATGATATCCGCCCCCCTGGAGCCAAATGCTTAAAATGAATTTTCGCCCGGGAAAATAAGTTAAAAAGTTTTCTATCCACCGGCGGCGCCTCTTCCAAGAAAGAAATCGTTAAATGCATTTTTTTAGCCCAAAAATGAGTTTTAAGAATATCTCTAATCAGGGAGAAAAATCGTAAGTCATATAATATAAATCACTTATCTCAGCCTGACTGCGAAACTCAGCGTTTTTCTTTGACGATGGTGTAGGGCGCCGTCCTCTTCCTCTCCATCCCCTTCCCCGAAATGAAGATCCGTTCCGCCGCTACTCCGTCGCGCTCGAGGTCGAAGATCAGCCGCAGGGGCGCATGTGATTCGGCGAAGACGAGCTCGATCCCCTGCGCCGACTCAGCGGTTTCGCTGTCAAAGCGGATATGGTTCTTTTCCTTCGTAAACCTGAGGCCTTCCGCCGATTCCGGCCAGGTCTGCGCCGAGGTGATGACGGAGCTCAGATCTTCTCCGCCTGCGAGGCGGATCTCGCCCGAGAACCGGCGCGTATCTTGACTCCCCCAACTCAGCCGCCAGCGGTCCTTCATCTTGTGGAGGTAATAGCCGTCCAGGGCCGGAAGCGTCCGGGGACCCCGCGTGTCGCTGGAAAAGAGGCGGTTGAGGATCATGCGGGCGTCGGGATTCTTGGGATCTTGCCGGTGGGCCTTGAGGTATTGGGATGTGGCTTTTGCCATCTTGCCGTTCCAGAGCAGGGTGTTGCCGCGGCGGATGCTGTCGTTAAGCTGGGAGACGCGGGTGAAGATGTAGAAATCGTAGATGTTTCGGGAGTGAAAATAGGTGCTGGTGATCTCATCGAAGACTTCGGGCATCTTGGGGTACCAGAAGCCGTACTCCCAGTCCCGGATGATGACCAGTTCCGGCGGATTCGCCTGGATCTGAGGGATCAGCCGCTTCCTTTTTTTGGGAAAATAGGAGGGGATGCGGCCGTTGTCGAATTCGGTGGCGTTGCGGCGTCCCGAGAGGAAATACAGGGGACTTTCCCCGAAACAGAGGAGCGTGTCCTCAGGGGACGTGAAATCGTCGATGTATTCGAGGATGCGGCTGTAGACGACGGCCTGACGCAGGGGCGGTTCGATCCCCGAGCGTTCGGTGTGGGATATGGGGCCGTGAGGGCCTTTCCGGAGCACGATGCTCCCCCCGTCGTAGCGCACCATGGGGTGGCTGGCGAAGCAGTAGACGGCGAAAAAGACCTGGATGCCCAGGGAGATCAGAAACAGCGCCGACCAGGATACCGCGCGTACGGCGCGCAGCCCGGATTTATTTCGGGAACGGTCTCTCAATCGGATAAAAGAAAGGTAGATCAGGTAGGCCCAGAGAAGATGGATCATGGCCCCGCTCTGGGGGGTGCGGAACTCGTGCGTCCAGTGCCAGATGTGCAGGTAGGCCGGAACCGCAAGCGCCAGGGTGGCCAGAAGCAGACGGTCGCGGAGTTCGGTAAGGCCCCGGCCGCGCCGCCAGCGGATAAACAGCATCAGGCCCGTTCCGAGAAAGAGCAGCATCGTAAGATAGGGGAAGATCAGGCCGAGGTCGCGGGACAGGATATCCGGCGGCCATTTCAGGAAAACTTTGGGAGAGAGGAAGACCATGGACTCGACGTGTCCCAGTTTGACGGTCTGGTGGATGCCGTCGACCAGCGCGGGGAAGCCGCCGCGGATCCCGTAGAGCAGAAGCATCGGTGTGAGGGCCGTGAAGATGGCGGCGCTGAACGTGAGGCCTCTCGCAATGATCCGCGTGAACCTGTCGCGGGCCGAGACGCCGAGATAGAGGAGCATCAGGCCGGTGGCGATCGCCGCGTAGCCCGCGTAATCCTCCCGGAAATACACCGAGATCCCCACCACCAGGCCGAGAACGACCAGCCTTCGGTTTTCCGGGTTCTCCATGTAGCGGAGGAGGAAAAACGCGCACAGCAGCAGCGAAAGCCCCACGAAGCCCTTGGCCCAGAATCCCGGGAGCAGCAATGTCAGCACGACGGGGATGAAGCTGAAGGGAGCGGGGATGACCTTGCGGGCGGTGTGGTACATGAGGAGGTTCTTGGCGGTGTGGATCAGAACGAACAGCAGGCGCTCGACCATAACGCTCTTGCCGAAGATGAGGAACCAGAGGCCGAGAAGGTAGAAGCGGCCCGGCATGTACTGGTGGAAATCCTTCAGGGGAAGCTGCCCGGACAGCACGCGCATGGCGCCGTTGATGAGCAGTCCTTCATCGACATCGATCTTGAAGCTTTTATAGTAGGACAGGTAATAGATCAGACTGACCAGAACGATCAGCAGACTGATAATGAGGGGAAGATAGCGTCTTCTTTTGGCCGGATCGGTCATCGCGTCTCTCTCAGGTGAAAATTTTCCTTCAAATCATAGACAATATCCCGGATTAATTCAATCTCCCATTCCCTGCTGCCCGGATCGACGGGAAAAGAGGGCTGATCGGCCGCCGTTTCAGCATCGCAATAAAATTTGCGTTTAGAGAAAAATTCTTGTTGTAGGAAAATGACAAATCGTTTAAAACCAATTGTATGGAAAAACGGGACGCATTATTTTGCTTTCCATTTCGGCAATCCTTCCTTTAGAATGGAGGTGGAGGGGAGAATGTACAGTTTCTATTTTCTGTTTCCCACTTTGCTGGCCGTTTTGATCTCTTTCCTTTTTGTGCGGGCCGCCTCGATCGCCCTGATGATGACGGGCTTGGATAAAAAAAAAGCCCGGTTCCAGGCCTTGTCCGCGTTTTCCGGTACGGGATTTACGACCAAGGAGGCGGAATCGGTTATCAATCATCCCCAGCGAAGGAAGATCATACGATGGTTGATGATGGGAGGAAACGCGGGGATCGTGACGGTGATCGTTGCCGCGACCTCGTCCATGGTTACGAGCCGGGGATACCAGCTGCCGATCAATGTCGTTATACTTTTGATCGGAATTCTGCTGATCTATAAACTGGCGAAATTCCGAGGTTTCACACGAAAATGGGAAGGCTTCATCGAAAGAAAGCTCATCAAGTCCGCCGTTTTTGAGGACGCTTCCACGGAAGATCTGCTTCATTTTCTGGAAGGCTACGGTGTTCTAAAAAAGATGGTGAAGGAAGATTCAACCTTGATCGGGAAGACACTGCTCGACTCCAATTTGAGTGAGAGAGGTGTTTTGGTGTTGGGAATTGAAAGGAAGAAAAATTGGATTCCCACCCCGAAAGCTTCGGAGATGATCCGCGATGGAGATCATCTGGTTGTTTACGGCCCTTTGTCGGTGCTGAAGTCGAGGCTGGATATTCATGGGAGCACTCCATGATGCAGAGGAACCAAAGATGTCTCTACGCTTGATCGAAATTGTCATTTCCGCGGAAAAAGGCGATGAACTCGTCGATTCGTTAAAAGATCACAAGATCATCGATATCTGGCGGGATTCGGTCGATGGGGACCGCGTTTTTTTCAGGATACTGGTTCCGACGGAATACTCGGAAACCATCCTCGATTTTTTGGCGAAAAGATTCTCTCGGACCGGTGATTTCAGAATCATCCTGCTTCCCGTCGAGGCGTCCATCCCGAGACCGGAACAAGAGGAAATTGACAAAAAAGAAAACGGGAAAACGACACGCGAGAAAAAAAACGTTTCCCGGTTTATTCGGATCAGCCGGGAAGAATTGTATTCTGATATTGAAAAGACGGTCCGGATTTGCTGGGTTTATTTCGTGATGATCGTCTTTGCCGCGATCGTGGCATCCATCGGACTTTTCAGAAATAATGTGGTGTTTATCATAGGGGCCATGGTTATCGCTCCGCTTCTCGGTCCCAACCTGGCTCTGTCTTTCGCGACCACGCTCGGAGATGTCCCGCTTCTGAAAAAAGCGGGGAAAGCGATCGCATGGGGAGTGCTGTCGGCGCTTGTCCCCTCATTCCTGTTCGGCATCCTGTTCCATGTCGATGTTGGCATTCCCGAGCTCATATTGAGGACGGAAGTGAGTCAGGGAGATGTCATCCTTGCACTGATCGCCGGGAGCGCGGCGGCCATTTCCTTCACATCGGAATTGTACAGCGCCTTGATCGGTGTCATGGTCGCCGTCGCGCTGCTGCCGCCGCTGGTCGCGTTCGGAATGCTCGCGGGCGCCGGGCATTGGAACTTGGCTGTCGGGGCCGCCTTCTTGTTCGCCGTCAATTTGATATGCGTAAACCTTGCGGGAGTGCTGACGTTCCTGATCCAGGGGATCCGTCCCTTGACGTGGTGGGAGGCGAAGAAAGCCAGGAAAGCCTCTCGAACGGCGGTTATTTTCTGGACCTTATTCTTGGCCGTGCTCGTGATCCTCCTGGCCGTTTTCTAGAGCCGGATAAAACCTCGGGTGCGGGAGGAATCCCCGGCCGTATCCATAAATCCATCAATAAATAAGAGCTTGGTCAGTCACGGGCCAAGATCGCCGTGGCGACAAGGAAGCGGCTCGTGAGGCGTCGTTCTCTACGTTGATCGGGCCGCAACGAAGTCGACGTGGTGA
>CAYSQW010000086.1:0-5509 GCA_964433135.1 uncultured Eubacteriales bacterium | reverse complement strand
TGAGAGATTTACGACTTGGCAGACATCTGGCAATGTTATTTTATGATCTAGATTCGTTGATATGAATTTTAAAGCTTTCTTAATCCTTTGATCCACACCATCACCCATCTCTTTAGTCGTATTTGCTATCTGCGAATTGAATATTATCGCTCAAAATATTTTGCTTTACAATATCCAACCTAGAACGATAAGGGTGCAGAAAAAGCACCCAAGTGAATTGCTTAGGTCAATTCTCAATAAACACACATGCTATATATTGAATCGTTTTTATTTATAGGAAATCGTTCAGCTAAACTTTATGGACAAATATATTTGATAGGGGTACTCATCGGGATGAGAAAAGCCATTCAGACCAAAAGGGAGCTACTCTCAATAGACGAAAAGCTTCTTTATTGATAGCACATTGATGAGGGATAGTTAAAACAATGTCCTCTTTTAGGATTTAAGAAATGATAACGAAGCTATCATATTATTCTTCGACACAATTCTTAAGAAAAAATTCCAAAAAGGTTATTTCAAAATGCAGTTATTTTCGAATTGTTAATAAAGAATTTCAATGTAGTTAAGGCGATTTCAAATTCTATTTTTAAGTTCCGAAACAAGTCATATAGGGGGTGCCACTTTTCCCCATCATTCCTAAAGGGCTTGAAGCCTTCATGCTTTTTCCCGATAAACCGGATTCGCTGAATTCGGATATGGCTTTGGCCTATCTCTTTTTGAGTCGTTTGAAAACATTACAACCGGGAAGGTTTTTTATGTATTCACGGCAGCCGTCACCGAATCGCTCGAGGCTGTAAGCGTCCTCCAATTTTGACGTCGTATTCAGGAGCAGGTCCGCCGGAACGGAGAAAACCAGGGAGAGGATGGATTCAAAGATCAGGATGATGGTTTTTTTCAATTTTATGGCCCGCCGGAACGACTCAACCTAAGGAGTTTTTTTCGGCCGTCCTCGGCCGTGAAATGAGAGGAGTCGATAGCCTTGGATGATAATAAAGAAAACCGGGTAAAAGGAGAGGGAAAGCCTCGAAGATCAAGCCGGTTGGATCATGGGAAAAAGAAAACGGAGCCAAGCGGCCACAAGCCCGAAAGTGAGCTGCAGCGCGTCAAACGTGCGTTGGCAACCATCGAGGAGTGCCACAAAACCCTGATGCTGGCCAAGAATAAGACCGAACTGATGCAGAAGATCTGCCGGGTCATGGTCAAGACGGGAGGGTATGATCTGGTCTGGGTGGGAACCGTCGGCAACGGCGCAAGAAAATCAGTCGATCCCGTCGCTTACGCCGGAAAGGGAGAAACCGCCGGGTGCCTGGAGAACATGCATGTCGGTTGGGATGTTTCATCGAGGGATCTTGATCCCATCGGCGAATCGATCCGACGCGTCAAACCCGTCGTCGTGAAGAATATTCTCACGGTGCCGACGGTGATATCCTGGCGGGGAGAAGTATTGAAGCACGGGTTGGGCTCGATGGCGGCGCTGCCTTTATCCTCGAATGGGCGTCCTTTCGGGGTTCTGATCATTTTTTCAAAGGAGACGCAAAGATTCAGTGCCTCGGAGATCAAGCTTCTCAAACCTCTGGCTGAAGACCTGGTTTACGGGATCGTTGCTCTCCATACCCGGGAAGAACGCATCAGAGCGGAAAAAGAGGCGAAACTCAGTCTCGAAAAATTGAAGCAGACCTTCGGAGCGATCATTCAGGTCCTGGAATCGACAGTCGAGATCCGGGATCCCTATACGGCCGGTCACCAACGCAGGGTGGCGGAATTGGCGCGAGCCATTGCGGAGGAGATGGGATTTTCCGCCGATCGCGTCGACGGTATAGGGATAGCGGGGATCATCCACGATATCGGCAAGATCTGTGTTCCGGCGGAAATACTCAGCAAACCGAGCCGACTGTCGAACATCGAGTTCAACCTCATAAAAACCCATCCCCAAATGGGATATGATATTCTGAAAGCCATCGAATTCCCATGGCCGGTGGCCAAGATCGTTCTCCAACATCATGAACGCCTGAACGGCTCGGGATATCCGAACCGGTTGACCGACGGGAATATCCTGATGGAAGCCCGCATCCTGGGAGTGGCGGATGTCGTGGAAGCGATGGCATCTCACCGTCCTTATCGCCCTTCACGTGGGATCGATGAAGCTCTCAAGGAAATCTCCCGCAACCGGGGAGAACTCTATGATCCGGATGTCGTGGACTCCTGCATGCGCCTTTTTACGAAAGGCGGTTTTCAGTTTGAAAAGGAAGCTGAAAAAGAGTTTCAGATATCGACGGGAGTCTAAGCGCTTTACTTTTCGGAATGGAGATGAATAATGAAAGCAGAGGACAGGGCCTGTGCAACCGCATTCCGGTCTCGAGTCCCTTGATCAAGAATGGAAGGGGGCCACATGGGTTTTCAAGAAGAATATTCCCCGAAGAGAACGCAGGAAATCATCCTGTTGGTAAAGGAAAAATACCAGGCTGAAAACCTGCCGGATTTGCCTGAGCACGTGATGATCGCGCTCTTCGAAAGCGAAGAACTGGGGATCAATCATTCCAATACACAAACGATTGAGAAATTGGATTTTGACCTTTCACAAAAAGGGAGGATTCATTGTCTCGAGCACAAAGGCCGCCGCTTGCTGATCCTTGACCCCGGAACCAACCGGCCGGATCAGGTTATCGTGGATGAAATCGCCGACCGCTTTCAATCCTGCGAGGAATTTTTAAAGGAATTTCATTCCCGCTATGAAAAGACCAGATCCGGGAAGCCGAAGTCGAATACGGACTTGGATGCCGGCTGATATCCCACCCCATCTGTACGAAAATGGAAATGGCTGGCTGTGGGGGAAATATGCAAGGGGTTAGCTAAGACAAACCTGCCCAGCCAGCGCAGCAAGTTTAACAAAGAATGACACAATCGATATCCGCCTACAATCCTCTTCATGGATGAATTGGGGGGTGATATTTCATCGTGTCCCCGTGACGGAGACGGAGAGGGAATAGTGTGCTCTTTGAACGAGAGAGACGAAGGAGATGGTGTGACAAGCGTCCACGCGGTATTCTGATGAAAGGATTGGAAACCTTGCTGTTTTTGGTGGAGTGTGATAAAAAAATACCTCATCTAGCTGACTGTATAAGGAGACGAAATGAAAGGGCGCGAACGGAAACTGTTGAAGCAAGATCATTTTATCGCCATTGTCGCGAAAAGTGTTGATTTCGTAAACGATAACTGGAAGGCATTCGTTCTGGCAGCCGGTGCGTTGGTACTGCTGGTCGTCATTTTTGCCGCCGGACGATTGATCCGGGCCGAGCAGCTGAAAAATCAGAGCGTGATTTTAGGCAGTATCATTGAAATCAGCGCGGAACTGGAAGACAATTCGGAAAAAGTTCAGGAACTGGAACAGATTGCGGACAAGGGGAAATATGCCCGAGTGGCCTATCTGAAGCTGGCCGCTTACTGGATGGAGAAAGAAGATTTTGAAAAAGCGCTGGCGGCTCTCGAAAACCTGGAAAAGGGAAAGAGAGATCTGATTTATTATCAGGGCCTCGACCTCACGGCGGAAATTCATATGAAACGCAAGGAGTATGATGATGCGCTGTCGATCTATGATCGGATCGAAAAAGAAGAACCGAAATCATATCCGCTGGATAAAATCCTTTTTCAGAAAGCTCTTGCGCTCGAAGAAAAAGGAGATCATGACGCCGCCCTGGCTCTCTATAAGACCATTCAAGAGGATTATGCTCAAACCTATTACGGATTCGACGCCGGCGCAAAAATAAAAGAATTGGAAAAATAAAAGCTATGATGCGCTTGTAAATCATTCAGAAAGCGCTATAATAAAATCTTATTTTTTTCCGAGGAGGAAACAGATGGCTTATTTAATCAATGAAGAATGCATAAGCTGCGGCGCTTGCGAACCGGAATGCCCCAATCAGGCTATCACGGCGGGTGATGAACGATACGAAATCGATACCGAAAAATGCACGGAATGCGTGGGACATTTTGATGAGTCCCAGTGCGCCGCGGTTTGCCCGGTTGAAGCCTGCGTGCCTGATCCCGATCATAAGGAAACGCAGGAAGAGCTGGAAGCGAAAGCCCGCAAACTGGCCGGCTGATTATTTCATTTTAAAAATCGAACAATCAAATAGGAGTGGTGTCCATCACTCCTATTTTTTTTTCCGGCCCATTCATAAAATAGCGGTGATGCAGCGGAAATAAGCATGGGAAATCCCCGAATAAACACCTCTTTATTCTTATCGCCGCAATTTATCCCTTCGGCAGGTTAATATGCCGGACGAGATCGTTTTTCCTCCTCAGCATCGGAAACCGCGGCCGTCCTTCTTTACAAAAAAAAGATTGTGGCTGAACGGACTGCTGTTTCTTCTTACCTGCTTGTCCGCCGCGTTCGTGGGCATGTCCTGGAGCGTCAGCTATACCCTGGCCGGTACGATCGATGTGGATTCGAGCATGCCTTCTCTAATGAGCTTGCTTAAGGATCCGCATCTCATTTCTCTCAGTATCATATATGCTGCTTCTCTCCTGGGAATACTGCTTTTTCATGAATTCGGACATTATTTTGCCTGCAGATACTACCGTATCGATGCAACCTTGCCTTATTTCATACCGGCTCCTACATTGATCGGAACCATGGGGGCCTTCATCAAAATTAAATCTCCGATCATGTGGAAGCGGCAGTTGTTCGACATCGGCGCCGCCGGTCCGCTCGCCGGATTTGTCGTTGCTTTGCCGGCTCTCTTGATCGGCATGATGCTTTCAAAACCGGTGCCGCCCATTCCTCATGAAAATGCCATTCTCTTTGGTGAACCGTTGCTGCTGAAATTATTCGAAAGCATTATCTTTCGTGGAATCCCGGAACCTTTCGACCTTGCTCTGCATCCCGTGGCGTTTGCCGGCTGGGTTGGAATCCTCGTTACCGCGCTGAATCTGTTTCCCGTCGGCCAGCTGGACGGCGGTCATATCTTCTATTCCTTTTTTGGAGGAAAATCCCGTACGGTCGGAAGATTGATGCTGGTCGCGTTTATCGTTATGGGAATATTCTTCTGGGTGGGTTGGTTCGTATGGGCGGTATTGATCGCGTTTATCGGACTCAACCATCCTCCCGTTATGGATGCAGCGGTTCCGCTCTCTTTGGGAAGGAAGTGGACCGGCGTCTTGATCGCTCTGATTTTCATCCTTTCCTTTACGCCGCGGCCCGTGCAAGGGTATGATCTTTTAACGCTTCTCAAGGGACTGTTGGGATAAGCTTCGCGGCCGTTCACGGCTTTTCGAGAAATTCACAAAATCTGTGGAAAAGCTGTGGAAAAACCCCTTCTTTTAAATGTAAATATTTTCAATTCATGGGAGATAGGACAGATTGCACAATAAATAGTCAATCCTTGTAAGATGCTGTAAATAAATAAAATATAAAACATGCTGCAAATAAACAAATTACAGGATTGGTGGATTTTGAAAGGGGATAAAGGCATCAAATAGAAATTATATACTCTATATAATAAGTCGGATT
>CAYSQW010000085.1:0-5783 GCA_964433135.1 uncultured Eubacteriales bacterium | reverse complement strand
TGGGCATAATCTGTGTACTTGCAAATGTTTAAAATAAAAAAAGCTTTTTGTTCGGTTCTCAGGTAATAAATGGATTCCATGTTGCCTCTAATTTGCAGCTCTATCTTGACCTGTATAATTTTCAACCGCGGGGTAGAGAGCATGCGCGGTATCTTGATATTGCTTTAAAGAATCAAGGAAATTCTCTTGCTTGAACAGGATAAAATAGAATCCGCTTTTTTCAGTGTTCTCAATGATCTTAGGAATATCTTGAGAGCCTTACACTTGTAGGTGGTTGGATTCCCTATATCTATTCACATTTCTTATGGAAGAAAAAGTCTATAAAGATGATAACAACAGTTGACATCGATTTTGGATTTGGAGATATCCAGGGTGTGAAAAAGAGAAAAACGATTTTTGAAAAACTCTCCACTTTGGATTATTCAGAGCGCCACTTGGAAATAAGAAAAATGTATCCTGTTGTTTTGTATAAGAAAGGAAATATTCCTGTGGAATTTATCACATATCCTGAAATCAGCAGGAATGCCATAGACAATTTAATCGGAAGACAGATAAATGTAAATAAAGTAATTAGATTTGATTTTCTTCTGAATCATAGATGCAAGGTAAAGATTTCTGATGAAAGACGAAAAGCTGAATATGAAATTTATTGCCCACGCCCATCCGCTTTTCTTTATCATAAAGGAGCAACTTTTTTGGATAGAGAAGATGAATTAAAGCGGGCGAAGGATTTACATTATATGTATTTCATTCTTAGACATGCGCCTGATGAAGATGCAATCTTTAAAGAGGCAGCGCAATATAGAGATATGGGAAACTTTAAAGATATCCCTGAAAACCTTTATGAATATTTCAATCGGAAGACAAGTCAAGGATGTCTGCTCGTGGAAAAAGAAAACGGTCCTGATGAATTCATTCGAGACCTAAGAAATGATATTTTTGAGAGGTTCTCAAAATTCATAGCGGTAACCAGAGAGTGATTGGATATTGAACCTGGCTTGAAATAATATTATTTTGCCGGCGGCAATTTCATCCGCCGGAGCAGTTCCTGAAAGCGCGGTTCGTCTCTCAAGAGATCGAAGAAAAAGGGATCACACCAATAGTAAGCATTTTGGAATCGCCCTCTTCAACACCTGTTCCAGCTAATCAAGGGGTATTTCTTTATCCCCTGAGTAAGCGCATAATCTTATAAGATCTTATAAGTTAGAAGGGTATATCACAGGTGTTGTGTGCTAACCCTTCCCACATTTCAGCGGCGATTTTCAAAGCTTCCCCGTAGCCTGTTTTCTCATAACCGCAAGTCCGAGCCCTTTTTCGGACGACTTGATCAGCTGTCCTTGACTGAACGTTTTCTGCATACTAACGTATGGATACAAGAGAAGATTATGAGAGAATTTTTTGGAGGAATGAGTTCCGATGTATGAGCCGAAAAAAATGAATTCAATAAGAAAATACGGAACGGCCTTTTTCCTGCTGGGCGTTATTTTCATGTTAAGCTGGAATTGCAGCGCCACGAACCAGGAAATTGATGAAGGTCTTGAATATGTCGTCCCGGAAGAAGTTGGATGGTCTTCGGAAAAACTCGAAGAAGCCAAGGCTTTTGCGGAAAAGATCGATTCTGCCGCCGTCATGGTGCTGGTTGACGGAAAGGTTTTCATCAACTGGGGCGATGTCGATAAAAATTACCAATGCCATTCCATAAGAAAACCTTTTTTAAGCGCGCTGTACGGCATCTACAGGAAACGGGGAAAGATCGATCTGAATTTAACCCTGGAAGAACTGAACATAGACGACATCCCTCCCTCATTGAGTAAAGAGGAGAAAAAAGCAACCGTACGGGATCTACTCAAGTCCCGCGCCGGCGTATACCATGAAGCGGCGGCGGAAACCAAAATCATGGCGGATACCCGCCCCGTCCGGGGCAGCCATCCTCCGGGCACCTTCTTCTATTACAACAACTGGAGTTTTAACGCGCTTGGTACGATATTCGAGCAGGAGACCGGGGCCAAAATCTTTGAGGCGTTTAAAAAAGAGATCGCCGATCCCATCGGGATGGAGGATTTCAGTGTCGAAAACTGCCGGTATTTTTACGATGAGGACAAATCGAAACACCCCGCTTACAGCTTCCGGATGTCAGCCCGGGATATGGCCCGCTTCGGACTTCTCTATCTGAGAAAGGGAAATTGGAATGGGCGGCAGATCATCCCGGAGACGTGGATCGATGAAAGCACGCAGGCCTATTCTTCCGTCAGTGAGGAAATGGGAGTGGGATACGGCTACATGTGGAACGTGGTTAAACCCCAAGGCGCTTTCGCCCGGCTGTTTGACGGGCATGACGCTTTCTTCCATACGGGGATCGGCATCCACACCCTTGCCGTCATTCCGGCACTCAAACTGGTTTACATTTACCGCTATGACACCGACGGGGCTTTTGAAGATCCGGGAGATGCGACGATCCAGCTTGTCTCTATGATTATGAATGCTCGACTGTCAAAAGAACAGCCTCTCAAATAGAGCATGTATGGTTTCGGCTGTCCGGCTCCGGCGGAGCCGGCATAACATATATGAGTCATATAGCTGAAACGGAAAAACCGGCGTTTTCCAGGCTTTCTTGGATTCCGGGAGACGGTATCGACATATTTTCAGCGCTGAGAGGTGGAAAAGGGGAGCGCTGACATGAAAAAACACATCGTGATTTTGAGTTGTCTTCTTCTGTGTGGTTGGGTTTTGCTGAATGCGCCGTGTCTTGTCAGCGGACAATCCGACAGGGATCTCACCACCAGAGAGGAGATATCCTTTGATTCCGCCCATTTCAAAATTGTCGGAGACCTTCACATCCCGGATCCGAACAAACAGCAGCCCGCGATAATATTCGTCCATGGGGATGGGCCGGCAAGGCGCAGCCCTTCCGGCAGACCGAATCGAATCATGAGCTCTTTTCTCGACATTGGATTCGCCTGCTTTTATTATGACAAACCGGGATATGGTGAATCGACGGGAAAATTTACGCGTGGAAAGCTGTTCAAGGAACGCGCTTCCATTCTTGTGGATGCCGTGAATGTCCTGAAGAAACACCCGGCCGTAAATCCCGAGCGGATCGGACTGTGGGGAATCAGTCAGGCCGGTTATGTGATGCCCAAGGCCGTATCCGCGAGCAAAGATATCGCCTTCATGATCGCGATATCCTGTCCCGCGATGGACAGTGTCGACCAATCGGCGTATCTCGTTGAAAAACAGATCCTGTGCGATGGATATGATGAGGCGGAAGCGAAAAAGGCGCGCCGATATTTTCGCCAAAGGGCACGCGCCGAAACCTACCGGGAATACCTGGAGGCCGCGGAGTATCTGGATAAAAATCCCTTTATACAATCCATAGGATGGGGAGGGATCAGATCAGAAGATCGATTTTCTCCGCGCCTCCCCTCCAATGAGGGATTTTTCAATCCGATCACGCTCATCGAAAAGATCACCGTTCCGGTGCTGGCCGTTTTCGGGGAAAAAGACACGCAAATAGATCCCTTTCAAGGTGCTGAGGCCTATGAGAAAGCTCTCAAGAAAGCCGGGAATCGGTTTTATCGAGTCAAGCTTTTCCCGGAAGTCGACCATGGCATCATCATCGCGGAAACCGGTTGCATGAAAGAACAGAGGGGGAGGTACCGCTCAAGTTATGCGCCGGGTTATATCAAACTGATGCAGAACTGGCTGGAGTCCCTCGATTGAGCGTTATTTCCCGATCCTATGGTTGTCAGTGCCGTCGCCGATCTCGTTGAGGAATTCACCCTCATGTTTTTAGGCAAGGGTTTTCTGCATTCCCCGGATTTTCAGGAGGAGGGCAAGTGCCTTCTGTCCATTATTAGATATTAGGAGTTGTGAAGCAGCCGTCGATGTCGGTGAACATGACGGCGGCGAGTTTGCGTTGTTCAGTTCAATTATCTTGGACGATAAAGTCTTTTATCGCCTCTTTCAGCAGGCGGTTAAACTGATCAGGCTTTTCCCAGAACACAAGATGTCCCACATCGCTTATGGTTTTTGCGGTGATGGCCGGATGGTATTTTCGCGCCGTCTCCAGGTTAGGTGTATTGCTTTCTGCATTGATACAGCAGACAGGAACGCTGACGGTTTCCAGACAGTCCCGCAGATCCGACGACATATACCGTAACGCCTCCCGCAGGGAGGCTTCCCATCCCTTCTTTTCCGATGATTCAAACACGTTCAGGGCGCGCAGTATCATGGCCGAATCGGCTTTTTCCGAAAACATGGCGGACTGCCTGATTTTCTCAAAAGTCGGATTGATCGCCAGATCCATGAAATAATTGACGGTTCTTTCGTGCATCGCTTCCTGCCAGGAACTCTCCACATCCTTGATGACGTCCACCGGCACCACCCCGACGATTCGATCCGGATTCGACCTGGCCGCTTCCAGTGCCACCATCCCGCCCATGGAGAAGCCGATGATTACCACTTCATCGATCCTCATCTGATCCATGACCGCGGTCACATCCCCGGCAAAGGCAGGCATGGTCCATTCCGTGCGGTTACTGCCTGATTCGCCGAATCCCGCCAGATCGATGGCAACACAGCGGTGGGATCCGCTGAAATGATCCATCTGATAATCCCAATCCTCTTTGGTCCCGCCCCAGCCGGAAATAAAGATCAGGGTCGGATCTCCCTTCCCCATATCAGTAAACTGAATACGGACACCGTCGGCGCTGACGGCGGTCTGCTTTGTGTTTTTTTCGCAAGACAGACCAAGCATCATCAGTCCAACACTAAAAAAGACAACAGACACTTGCTTCGCACGAGTCCTTTTCATCACTTTTTCCTCCCGTATAACCTTCTGAAGGCCCGGGAATTGGCAAGGCCGACACCGGAGAGATGATTCTCTCCAGGCAGCACTTCAGAAAGAAATTGGACTTGGGGATTGGCCTTCTCTTCAAGATAGTTTTTCAGGGGATGATGCCGTCCCTCTGCTGACTCGAGTTCCCCCCACGAGATATAGACATTGACGGTGTCACCGGAGGCTGCCAGCTGATTAAGATTGTCAAAGGTGTACACCGCTTTGTCGTCCCAGTTGAGAAAAGGGCTGCCGATGAAGTAGTTGTGAAACAGTCCCGGTTTATAGAGCATGGCAAAGGTGGTGAACGTCCCTCCCAATGAGTAACCGAACAGTCCGCGGTTGTCCGGGTCGGCACGGTATTCTTTTTCAATGAAGGGGATCAATTCCTTCTCGATAAATCCTAAAAATTTCTTGCCGCCGCCTGAGACCCGTATGAATTGGGCCGTCCCCTTGCCGTGTTTCTTTACGGTTTCCTCGTAGGAGAGGTGGGTCGGTGTAAAATCCCGGGCGCGGATATCCAGATGTTTCTTCATTCCCTCCGTATAAAAATCACCCTCGATGGGATAGGAAATCCCGACAATGATCATTTTCGGAATATCATTGAGAAAGATCAGCTGCTGATAGGTCTGCAGAACCAGTCCCCAGATTTCATAGGCATCCAGCAGGTAAACCACCGGGTAGGTTTGATCTGGGTCTTCGTATCCGGGCGGAAGATCGATGTACAGGTCATAGGTCATGTCCTCGACGATCTTCGATTCGATGGTTCTCACATGTCCGGTAGGGAGCTGGATCTGAGTAAAAGCATGGACAGGTGCAATAAAGAGACAGAGGAGTATCATACACAGTGCAGCAGATCCGAAATTTTTTTTCATAACTTTTCCTCCTCTTTTGTTTCCAACACCTCAAAATGTTCCTCTACTTCAAGTATAACAATTCCCGCGTCTCC
>CAYSQW010000084.1:0-5905 GCA_964433135.1 uncultured Eubacteriales bacterium | reverse complement strand
ATACTCAGCGGCTGCTTCCGCAGCTTCCCTCGTCTAATCCGATATTCAGGCTAAACCGCGTATGGCACTCCTCCTCTCACACCGCCTTATCCTGGATTTGGTGGTTAAAGACGTCTTTTCATCGCTTTGTTTTTAACCTGAATACGAGGGAGGGGTGGGTTGGCCCTGAAAATACCTTAATATGAGGGTGGGCCATATGTCTAAGCCGGATATTTGAAGGCGGTGCGTACGTTTTTTTCCATAGTGTCAGGGTGGGCGGGTCGGAAGGAGCGGCGGTGTGAGATCGTCGTTTAGACGCGATTTTAAACGCCGTGAAAATCACAGCTCTCTCAGCGTCTGCGTAACTCGTCCCTTTGGAACTCAGACATACTCAGCGGCTGCTTCCGCAGCTTCCCTCGTCTAATCCGATATTCAGGCTAAATCGCGTATGGCACTCCTCCTCTCACACCGCCTTTAAAGGTCGTGCCTTGACGTCTCTTTGCCGCATTGGTTTTCACCTTAATACGAAGGTGGCGGTTAATTTCAGGCTTGTTATGCCAAGTGAAAAATGTTAATTTCCTTTCTAAAGATTGGATTTGCGATAAAAGGTAGATTTGATTCTCTAACGGCTGATCGAAAACAAAAGGAGATTATTCGAGCTAATGGAATCTAAGTGTGCATTCAGCAATGAGACCTATCTGAATACTCAGACAGATGAGATCCTGAAAAAGATCGAGACGTTCGACAACCGGCTGTATCTCGAGTTCGGTGGAAAACTGCTTTTCGACTATCATGCTTCCCGGGTTTTGCCGGGTTATGATCCCAACGTCAAAATGAGGCTGCTTCAACAGCTGAAGGATCATGCGGAGATCCTTCTCTGCATCTATGCCGGGGATATCGAGCGCAAGAAGCTGCGCGCCGATTTTGGGATCACCTATGATGTCGACGCGCTTAAACTTATCGATGATCTCAGGGATTGGGGGCTGTTGATCAGAGGGGTGGTCATCACCCGGTTCCAGGATCAGCCGGCGGCGATTCTGTTTAAGAATAAACTCAAGCGGCGGGGAGTGAAAGTCTATACCCACCGCTTCACAAAAGGCTATCCCACGGATATCGATCTGATTGTCAGCGATGAGGGTTACGGAGCCAACACCCGGATACCCTGTGAGCGCCCGCTGGTGGTGGTAACGGGACCGGGTCCGGGAAGCGGAAAGCTGGCTACATGTCTGTCTCAGATGTACCATGAGTATAAAAACGGCATCAGCGCCGGATACGCCAAATTCGAGACCTTTCCTATTTGGGATCTTCCGCTGAAGCATCCCGTCAACATCGCCTATGAGGCGGCCACCGCGGACATCGGAGATTTTAATATGATCGATCCACATCATCTGGAGGCCTACGGGAAAGCCGTCGTCAATTATAACCGGGATGTGGAGGTTTTTCCGGTCCTGAAAAGGATCCTGAACAAGCTGACCTCCGATCATGCTCCTTATAAATCTCCGACGGACATGGGAGTCAATCGGGCCTCAAAGGGGATTCTGGACGATGATGCGGTACAGCGAGCCGCCTGTCAGGAGATCATCCGGAGGTATTTTCGTTACAGCTGTGAATATGCCATGGGATTTGTCGAAAAGGATACCGTACAGCGCACGGAATTGCTGATGAGGGATCTCAATCTCAAACCCGAGGACCGCGAGGTCGTTATGCCGGCGCGCCGGGCGGCCGAGGAAGCGGTGCTTCGCAAAAAGGGGCACAAGGGGATTTACTGCGGAGCCTCCGTTCGTCTCCATGACGGAACCTTGGTTACCGGCAAGAATTCCCCGCTCATGCATGCCGCGTCCAGCCTGGTCCTGAACGCCATCAAGACTCTGGCCGGGATTCCGGATCAGATCGCTCTGCTGTCCGAAACCGTCATGACCTCCATCGCCAATCTCAAACAAGATATTTTACGCTCCAATTCTCTGAGCCTGAACCTTGAAGAAACCCTGATCAGTTTGAGCATCAGCGCCGCCACCAATCCCTCGGTTCAGGTAGCGCTGGCCAAACTCAAGGAGCTGCGCGGCTGTGAAGTGCACATGACGCATATCCCCACGTCGGGGGATGAAGCCGGACTTAAACGGTTGGGTGTGAATCTCACCAGCGATCCGAATTTTTCTTCCAAAAACCTTTTTACTTACTGAATAAAAGGTTTTTTGGTTGACATTTCCATCTACATATCGTAGTCTTGGCCAGATAAATGTCTATATATAGTAGATTGTTGTCTCGCTGTGGAATGCACCTATGTGCGGTATATCCCTTTTAATACATTAGGTGAGAGAGGAGGGCCGAGAGAGGAATCCTCGTCCTACTCCATTAAGCTCGCGCTTTGCCTTGGATGGCCCTCCTCTAATTTACACTCCTATGGTCCCACAACCATTGAAATACGGTCAATCGTCTTTGCGGGTTAAAGAGGCGGTGAGATTTCGATTGATTGTCTCACCCCCAAAGGTGAAGATCCGGAATGCGGCATGTGAATAAGGCGATTATTTTTTGGTTAAAAAAAACTCTAAACTCATGTATGATGTGAAAAATCCAAACGGGGAGAAACGATATGGACCTCAAGCGTTTTGTAAATGAAAAAGTCCAAGAAATCAGCGTAACGGCCGGTGAAAACAGAGTTATTTCAGCTCTTTCGGGAGGGGTGGACAGCGCGGCCTGTACCGTTCTGGCGCATAGGGCCATCGGCGACCGCATGAAAGTCATCTTTATCGACGACGGTCTCATGCGGGAAAACGAGCCGCAAGAGGTACGGGATATTTTTGTGGAACTGGGTATTACCGTGGATATCGTCGATGCCCGGGAAGAGTTTTTTAAAGCCTTGAGCGGGAAATCCGATCCGGAAGATAAGCGCAAGGCCTTCAGAAACACATTCTATTCGGTTTTTGGCAGGGAAGTAAAGGTGAGCGAGGCCCGTTTTCTGATGCAGGGAACGATCGCGGCAGACATCATGGAGACCAAAGGCGGCGTCAAGACGCAGCACAACATTCTCGAACAGATCGGCATCGATCCCGAGGCGGGATATGGTTTCAAGGTCATCGAGCCGCTCAAGGAGCTGTTCAAGCATGAGGTGAGGGAAGTCGCCGCGGAGCTGGGACTCCCGGAATCAATCCATCAACGGATCCCTTTTCCGGGTCCCGGGTTGGCGACTCGAGTCGTCGGGGAGGTGACTCCCGAAAGAGTGGAGCTCGTGCGCCGCGCTACCAAGATCGTGGAGGATGCTCTGCTGCCTCTGAAACCGTTTCAAGCCCTTGCGGTACTGCTCGAAGACAGAGGAACCGGAGTCGTCGACGGGGAGCGGCGGTTCGGCAATATCCTGATCGTCCGCTCGGTGGAAAGTCGTGATGCGCTGACCGCGGAACCGACTCAGGTTCCCTGGGATACCCTGTTGAAGCTTTCACGGCGCCTGACAAGCGAAATCCCTGAAGTCGTAAGGGTGGCCTATGAAATAACGTCCAAGCCGCCGGCAACCATAGAATATATTTGATCCCATAGACCATCCGGGCGGCGCTGGACTTGATTCCGGTGAGAAGGAATAGACGTCAGCTTCGCTGGTGCGTAAAGATCCGGTAGATTCCCAGGCTGAAGATAGGAATGAAATAGACGAAAAGAAACCCCCAGCTTACGGTTCCGTAACCCTTGTCGATAAGGGTGACGAGTCCGAAGCTCGATATCCCCAAGCCTGAGAGCAGAAACAACGCCGCGACCAGCGGCCGCTGCCAGCGCTTGAAATCATGGCCGCGCGACCGGAGCGCCGACTGGATGCGCTGGTTGACGGAATGGATAAGACCGGTGCCGGTTTCGATCAGGGTTCCGAAAAGCACGATCTGGAACAGGATCAGCAGCAGAGGGATGCCCGCTTTTTGCAGAACGAAAACCGCGGGAACTTCTTCCGTCAATACGCCGTCGTAGAATCCCACCACCGCGATGTAGAACAGAAAAGCGGGGATGATCCCGATGACTCCCGCCAAAAGCCCCGAAGTGATGGCTTCCCGCCGCGTTTTGATGTGGTTGAGACAAAAGTAAACGGCCGGAATCACGCCCAGATTGTAAAGGGCGTATTTGAATCCTCCCAGTGCCCACCCGGATTTGATTTCACCTTGAGCAAAATGATTTCGGATCAGCGGTCCGAACTTGATCAGTGCAACCACCAGAAAAGCGGCATAGACCACGTACAAAACGATCGACCATCCGGAGAGGAACTTTTCGATCAAGCGGCTTCCCTTGAAGGTGAAAAAGCCGATGGCCAGCAGCATGACGGCGACTCCCCCGAAATAGGGGATCCCGAAATTGTCATGCAGCAGAATCCCCGCCGCGGATCCGATAACCCCCATGAGAATAAATAGGAAGATGAAATAGGGGATTTCAAAAAGGAACCAGAGCGGACCCAACAGGCGCTTGAACAAAGAGCGGTAGTCGTAGGCTTTGAATATACGTGAGAACTCGAAGGTTACGGCCAGCAGCAGCGACCAGATCACCGTGGTTACACAGAACATCCCCAGCAGCCCCCCCACGGGACCGAAGTTGAGAAAATACTCGATAAGTTCCCGCCCCGTCCCGTAGCCCCCGGCGATGACGACGGATTGGAAAACGAATCCCGGCAGCAGATACTTTTTGAAGAATGCGGAATCGAGAAAGTTCATGGCGGCACCCTTATCCCGAAAAGGAAGATGGAAATCATGATACCAGCAAACCGAAGGAGAGTATAGTCTCCTGGGAAGCCGGCTGTTGAGCGGAGCTTTTTCATTGGCTCCCGTCGATGAAATTATTTATAATGAGTTGCATCCGATCTTTTTAATCGGGCGGCAGAATTGAAAGATCAGGTGAATGAGGAAAGCGGAATGCATGAAAAAAATCAGGAAGCTCGGGAAAAAAAGATTCGGGCCGTGACCTTGCAGGGTGCGGGGCTGAATGTGTCGCTGACCGCCCTTAAGATCCTCACAGGGATCCTGGGCAAATCGGCCTCGCTGATCGCCGACGGCATCCATTCGCTTTCGGATCTGGCTACGGATTTCGTCGTACTCATCGCCGCACGGCTCGCCAACCGGCCGCCCGACGTCACCCATCCTTACGGCCACAAGCGTTTCGAAACCATCGCCACGCAGATCATCGCGTTTATTCTGTTTCTAGCCGGAGTGCAGATCATCCGCTCGGCGGGTACGGCGATTTCCCGGGGGGAAACGACGTCTCCCGGGGTCATTATGCTGATCGTGGCCGGTCTGTCGGTTACCGGCAAGGAAATCATGTACCGGATCACCCGAAAGGTTTCCCGCGAGACCAACAGCCCTTCCCTGCATGCCAATGCCTGGCACCACCGGTCCGACGCCCTCTCTTCTGTCGCGGTTCTCATCGGAGGCGTCTTCAGCCTTGTCGGCTGGGGGCATGCCGACCATGCCGCCGCCATCATCGTAGGCGTCATGATCCTGATCGTGGCGGCCCGGATCTTTTTTCAGGGCCTGGATGAGCTTTCGGAACACGCGGCGTCTCCCGAGGTCGTTCAGAAGATTCGCCGAACCCTCGCGTCGTCCCGCGACATAAAGGGTTTCCATGAGCTTCGAAGCCGAAAGATCGGCGGAGATGTTTATCTCGATGTCCACATCCTTGTCGATCCGGATCTTACGGTTCAGCAGGGGCATGATATATCCCATCGGATCGAAGATGAGATCCGGGCGGAGCTCAAGCAGCCGGTCAATATTCTGGTGCATATCGAGCCGTCGAATACGCATGACGAGCCTTGATACGTTAGGATTTTCCGGATATCTTGACAGAACAGGGTCATATCTGGTATTTTGATTCGAGTCCTTTGGGTGGCGCTATCGTCTAGGGGACTAGGACAGGTGGTTCTCAGCCATCAGACCGGGGTTCGAATCCCCGTAGCGCTGCCACTCTT
>CAYSQW010000083.1:0-6006 GCA_964433135.1 uncultured Eubacteriales bacterium | reverse complement strand
GGAGAAATTGGTCATATCGGTCAACAGCACCAGAACCTCTTTATCCTTGAGCGCGAATTTTTCGGCCACCGCCAGACATAGATCCGGAACCATAAGGCCTTCGACGATCGGATCGGAAGCGGTGTGTATGAAGAAAATGGACCGGTTCAAGGCTCCGCCCCCTTCCAGGGTGTTTTTGAAATACATGTATTCGTCGTATTTCAATCCGATCCCTCCGAGGATGATGATGTCCACTTCCGCCTGCAGGGCGATGCGGGCCAACAGCTCGTTGAAGGGTTCTCCGGACACGGAAAAGATCGGCAGCTTCTGCGAGACCACAAGCGAATTAAAGACATCGATCATCGGGATGTTGGTGCGCGTCATCTTCCTGGGAATGATGCGTTTGGCGGGATTGACTGAAGGTCCCGCGATCTCGATCATGTTTTCCGTCAGTGAAGGTCCCCGATCGCGAGGGATGCCGCTTCCGTTGAAGATGCGGCCCAGCATGTCGTCGGAGAACGTCACCCGCATCGGGTGTCCGAGAAAGCGGACTTCATCATTGGTCGCGATACCCTGACTTCCGGCGAAGACCTGGAGGGAAACAAGATCCTCCTCCAACTTGATGACCTTGGCAAGGGATTTCCCTCGCGAAGTCTTGATTTCCGCCAGTTCCTCGTTCCTCACCCCGGCGGCTTTCACCGTGATGACATTGCCGGTAACGCTTAAGATTTTATTATATACCTTCTGCATCGCCCGAGTATTCCTCTATCAATTTGTTGATTTCTTGTTCCTGCGTCTTGAAATGATCGTCCTGCATATCGATATAGTTCCAATCGATAAAAAGCTGCCGCAGTTTGTTGAAAAACGTGCGGGCTTCATTTTTTGCCTGAAGTTTGAATTCGTGTACCAGTATGTCGTGCGCTTTCTTGAAAACATACTGCTGCCTTTCGGTGGAGGTGGCGCCGTCGACCGCATCGAAAGAGTTCTGCTGCAGGTAGACATTATCGAGAAATTCCGACTTCAGATAGACGACGAAATCCTCGACGGAGGTTCCTTCTTCCCCGACCACCAGCATCATCTGATGGACCTCTTCTCCTTTTATCAGAACGGCCCGCGCATCTTCGATCAAATCAATGGGGATGAAGCTCTTGTATTTCGACCAGCTTTCCAGGGGATGTATCGCCGGGTAGCGGCGGGCGTTGGAGCGGTCGCGGGAAAGACCGTGAAACGCGCCGACGACTTTCAGCGTCGACTGCGTCACGGGTTCTTCGAAATTCCCGCCGGCGGGACTCACGGTGCCGCCGATGGTAAGACTGCCGGTTTTTCCTCCACGGAGTTCGACCAGTCCAGCGCGTTCATAGAACTGAGCGATCCTGGATTCCAGATACGCCGGGAACGCTTCTTCACCCGGGATCTCTTCCAGGCGTCCGGAGAGTTCCCGCATGGCTTGCGCCCAACGCGAAGTGGAATCCGCCAGCAGCAGGACATTGAGGCCCATCTGCCGGTAATACTCGCCCAGCGTGGCGGCGGTGTATACCGAAGCCTCTCGCGCGGCAACCGGCATGGAGCTGGTGTTGCAGATGATGATCGTCCTTTCCATCAAGGACTTTCCGGTCCGGGGGTCCATCAGTTCGGGGAATTCACGTAGCGTTTCCACGACCTCTCCGGCCCGCTCGCCGCAGGCTGCGATGATTACGATGTCGGTTTCCGCAAACCGGCTGGTAACCTGCTGGAGGACGGTTTTTCCGGCTCCGAACGGCCCTGGAATGCAGTAGGTCCCTCCCTTGGCGACGGGGAACAAGGTGTCGATGATGCGCACCTGAGTCACCAAGGGTTCCTCCGGCATAAGCTTTTCGCGGTAAAACTTGATCGGGATCTTTACCGGCCAATCGAAATACATCTTGAGATCGTGTTTCTCGCCCTTTTCATCTTCTATCACCGCTACGGTATCGACCACTTTTAATTTTCCGGCCGGAGAGATCGAGCGGATGGTATATTTTTTCTGCAGGTCGAAGGGAACGAAGATGCTGTGTTCGAAAATCCCTTCCGGAACATTGCCGATCACATCCGCTCCCGTAACAATGTCGCCCTCCCTAACCATCGGCGTGAACATCCATTCTTTTTCGAAGTCCAGGGCATCCAAAATGACTCCGCGTTTGAGGAAGAAGCCGTGCATTGCGGCCAATTCGTTCAAGGGATTCTGCAGTCCATCGTAAACCATGCCCAGGATTCCGGGGCCCAATTGTACCGAGAGCATATCACCGGTAAACTCGACGTTATCCCCCACCTTCAGGCCTTTGGTATCTTCGAACACCTGCATGAAGGCGGTGCTGTCCTGGATCCTAATGACTTCGGATTTGAGCCGTTCCTCTCCGGTGATCGCATATCCCACTTCGTTCTGAATGATGTTTCCTGCGAAGGATACGGAGATCATGTTGCCGTTGATTCCAATGATTTTTCCTGTGCTTTTTTTCATGGGTTTATTTCGGTATACGTCTGAAATTTTTCTGAGCCCGATTCTTTGTCGAAATATCGTTTTCTATGAAGAATCTGAAGTTTAAGAAGATAGATTACCAAAAAATTCAGATCCGAATAGTGACCGAACTCAAGATTATCGAGAAAAAGCCACCGCAAAAACAGCAGCTTGATCTGAATTTCCAACGGAGTTCCCTCCTTGAGCAGACCGACCTGAAAAGCCGCGGGCTTGTATTCGAACCGCTGTCTGTAAGCTTTGCGCCAAATGGAAAGTTCGGTGCGCAGACGATGCTCGAAGCGCTTGAATGCTTTCAGAGCAAAAGGGTCATCCGCGGATTCCGTGGTCGTCTTTATATCGACATCTACGAGAATGCGATAATCGGAAGGGGAAAGCCATTTTTGCGCTTCTTTCATGAAATCGGCTGTCTCGATAGGAAGGGGCTGATCAAACTTGGGGACGGGGAGCTGGGAGGCGAGATAGTAATACTTATCCATTTTTTACTTCAATAGAGTGCGGATCGCCGGATTCAGGAATTCTCCGAGGAACGCGGCGACACTTTCATCGGAAAGATCGTAATACACGTCGCTGTCTTTGATCCCGATACGAAGTCCCTTGCTGATCCCCTTGTCGACTTTGATGGTGAGCGGGGCCTTCAGATGATCGCGGTTTTTGGCAAGGATGAGATTTTTCAGCGCCGAGACATCCGCGGCTCCGATCAGTGCTTCCAGTTCGCGTCCCTCAAAAGCTACCGCTGTTTTTACGATCAGTTCTTTGAGCGTTTCCGGACTCATCGCCTTACCGATCTCCTGTTTGAAGATCGCATCCAACAAAGATGTCAACTTCTCTTTTGTTACCAGGATGGTATCCCGGGCCGCCTGTTTGAGGGCGGCTTCTCCATTCTCCCGGATTCTTTGCGCTTCCTGAATGGCATCAGCTTTGATGCGCTCGGCTTCGTCTCGAGCGGCTTTTAGGATTTTATCGGCTTCCGTGCGTGCCTGGGTTAAAATCTCCTGAGACGATTTCCGGGCTTCTTCTATACCATCGCTCTTTATCTTTTCAATCAGATGCTCGAGTTTCGTTTCCATGAAGGTTCTCCTCCGTTGATACCTCATGCCCGTGATGCAAATAAACCATGGCGAATCGTCGGCTTTAAGAGCAAAAGGGGGCGGGGCACCGAATCCTTGGGATCGCGACGGCAGATGATTTTCTGCGTGACTGAGTTCGGGGCTGTCGATGTTAATTTATTCACAGTAAATTCAGCGGAAATTGCCGTTAAAATATTGATTTAGAAATTTACACCGATTCCCAAGGATTGTCAAGGAAACAGCGTTTGGATCGAGGGTGAGACGGGGAGACCGATTGTCGGATTGAAATGAAGGAGGCGCTTTTACTGGAATTATGCCGAAAATAAAAAAAAGGCCTCCCGGAAAACCGGGAGGCCTTGTGCTCGTGTGTATGTTTGCGCGATCAGAAGATGAACTTGAGTCCGAGGCGAAGTTCGATAGGATCGAAATAGTCGAATTCCATGAGGAAGCGGGGATCTTTTTCCCAGGTGTAGACGGTGCCTTCAGAAGTGGTAAGAGTTTGTGCGTTCTCGTCGTAGGTGATGCCGCCGGCGAGTTCCTGGTCGGAGAGGCCGATGGTGCTTCGGGTCAGTGTCTGGAAGATCTGGCGTGCTGTCTTGATGTTGAAGATGTTGTCGACGTTGATGTTGAGCTGGATGCGATAGGCGTCGGTGATGGCGAGGTTGTACTCGGCATAGACGTTGGTGAAGAACAGGAAGGGGGTGCGTCCGTCGGAGAGGCGTCCGTCGACCGTCAGGGTCTCGGGAGCGTTCATGACGCGATTGACGGGGACGCCGCTCTGTCCGCTGGCGAAGAAGCCCATGGTGAGTCCGAAGTCGAAGGCATAGGAGCCGAAGACCTTGAACTGGTGCGGACGGTCGGTGGTCAGCGGGCCGTCGTTGACGTTCATGGCGCCGTCGCGAACCATGTACCAGAGGTCATAGGTGCGGTTGACGTTGGGCCGGTCGGCCAGTCCGTCATAGGTGCCGCGCAGGCTGCTGAACGTATAGGAGGCGCCGGCCATCCAGTTGTCGCTGAAGCGTTTTTCGATGCTGAGGTTCAAGCCGAGGTAATCGCGTTTGGCCGGGGGGATGGTGGGGATGAAGTCCTGGAACTTGCCGCCGTCGCGCTCGTTGAGCGTGAATCCGTAACCGGGATTGGCGGTGTAGTAGGTTTCACCCTGGTTGTCCTGCACGCCGACATCTTCGATGGCGCGGATCAGGTGCTTGTAAACGAAGCGGGCCGAAAAAGATACGTTGTCGATGATCTTCTGTTCCAAACCGAAGGAGATCTCGGACTGGGTCATGGGGCGAAGTTCGGGGTCGGTGGTGTCGAAGGAAGGTGTGCGCCAGTTCAACGTGGTGATGTAGGAGCCCAGGGCGCCGGGATTGTCGAGGGTCGCCTTGGTGTAGTCGTAGTCGTCCAGGGTGTAGTAGTCGGATTTCCACTTGAAGCCGCCGTATCCGCTGACGGCCATTTCGAGCTTCATGACGTCGTAGTAGAGTCCGAAACTTCCGAAGATCTTGGTGTTGGAATCGCCGAACACGTCATAGACGAATCCCATGCGCGGGGCGATCTTGTCGCCGAATCCGAACTGAATCGGGGGATAACTGAACTCGGGCAGATCGGAGAAGCTGGGGATGTCCTCTTTTTCTGCGCGGACGCCGATGTTGACGGTCAGGTTGGGAATGAAGCTGGGAGAATAGGAGTCCTGGAGGAAAATGGCCCAGCGGTTGCTGTAAGCTTCGGCGAAGGTCCCGTAGGGGCCCGTGAACTCGCCGCCGCGAACGGCATAGTATCCGTACTTGCCGCGGATCGGATCGGCGGAATAAGCCGCATGAATAAAAGGATAATCCCAGGCGAACTGGAAGTAGGGCTGGGAAATTGTGTTGTCGAGGTCTTCGTGAACGCGGACGTACTGCACGCCGGCTTTCCAGGCGTGCTCACCAGCGAGGTCTACATAATAGGTGAAATCGAGGTTTCCGCTGTAGCGTTCCTTGACCATGTTGTTGGTGACGAAGGCGTCGTTGTAGTTGTAGCTGATCCAGCCGCGGGGCTTGACCAGATCGGACGGGATCTCGGGGAACATGGAGTTGGTGGTTTTCGTTCCGTACATGCCGCCCGGTGTGGGGTGGCGGAAGCGGTACAGGGGAGCGGTGGGTTTTACCTGCTGGTTGGTCTGGTTCTGGTGGAACATGCCGCCTCTGGCGGTGACCAGGAAGTTGTTGCCGATGGTGTAATCAGCGGTGGCGTTGGCGCTCCAGTTGGGATAGTCGAATCCGAAGTCGGCCCAGGGATTGTCGGCGCTGTCCGTGCCGGCGCGGGCGGGTAGGTTGCCGCGGAAAGTGTAGAAGTTGTTGACAAAGCTTCCGGAAACCCGCAGGCCCTTGAGCGGCTGCGCCGTGAGTTTGGCCGAACCGTTGAACCATTTCTCTTTCTGTGTGTGGGAGCTGTTGGGTATCGGGGGATCCTGCTGCCATTCGATGT
>CAYSQW010000082.1:0-7583 GCA_964433135.1 uncultured Eubacteriales bacterium | reverse complement strand
CAGGGCCTATAGCTCAGCGGTAGAGCCACCGGCTCATAACCGGCAGGTCCCAGGTTCGAATCCTGGTAGGCCCATATTTTCGTTGAGAGAACAATGTGGATATTGACTTTAAAAAACTGATTCAACTTCAATCACTAGATGCGCAAATAATCAAACTTTCTTTTTCGCTCGACAACATTCCCCACCAGCTTAAGGAAATCGACGAAGAGATCGAACGGCTGGAAAAAGCGGTTGAGAAAACCAAAGATAAGTTGGCCCAAAATCAGAAGGCCCGTCGAGGACTCGAGGCCGAAATCCAGGATATCCAATCGGAGATCATGAAACTGCAGCGCCAATTAAACGACGTCAAAACTAATTTGGAATACAGTTCCCTCCTTAAAAAAATTGATAACTCAAAGCAGAAAAAAGATATCCTCGAAGAAGACGAAATCGGCAAGCTTCTCCAGGCCGATGAGATCAGCGCCGAAATCCAATCCGCAGTCAAAAAAGCAGCTTTGGAAAAAGACGAATTTCAGATAAGAAAGAATGCACTCAAAGCGGAACAGGTTGAGATGGAAAACCGGCGAAAAGAACTGATGCAGGATAAAGCCGCCTTGATACCGCTTCTTCCTTCCGAACAAGTCAATCTGTATGAAAAGATTTATAAGAGGATGAACGGGATCGCCCTGTCTCCGGTGACGGACGATTTCTGCTCCATGTGTCAGATCAGAGTCCGGCCGCAGGTTTTGAACGAATTGAAGGCCGAAAATAAAATCATCATATGTGAGAACTGCGGGCGAATCCTGTATTGGGCCCAAGAAGACGATCGGCAGGAATCCACCGTTTAGATTATCGTTCCGCGGCTGCTTTTCTTCTTCAACCGAACACCTTATTCTGAAAAGTTCGTTTTCACTCTATCTCATCCGAAAAATGGGCGGTGTTGTTCCGGTAAAGAGCTTCTATTTCTTTCCGGTATTTTTCTTCCACTATGTTGCGTTTGATCTTGAGCGAAGGCGTCATTTCCCCTTTCTCGATCTCGAAATCCCTATCGAGGATAAAGATCTTTTTCACCTTTTCGTAGGGGGACAATCCACTCGTGGAGAGAGCGATTTCACTTTTAAGGAATTTTTGAATCTCGTCTTTTCCGACCAGCTGGGTATCGCTTTCAAATTCGATATTATGTTCGCTTGCATACTGTCTCAGTTTTTCCATTTCCGGAACGATGAGAGCGGCGATATACTTGCGTTTATCCCCAAGGACAACGGCATTTGCGATATAAGGATTCATCTTGAGAATATTTTCAATCGGCTGGGGAGCGACGTTTTTTCCTCCGGCGGTGACGATCAGATCCTTCTTGCGGTCGGTGATAACCAGCATGCCGTCTTCATCCAGATGACCGATATCGCCCGTAAGAAACCATCCGTCTTCGAAAACATCCGCGGTTTCCTGTTCTTTTTTGTAATAGCCCTTCATGACATTGGGGCCCTTGGCCATGATCTCCCCGTCTTCGGCGATCTTCACTTCCACCTCGGGGATAGGGCGACCGACGGTTCCGAATTTCAAATGCTCGAAAGTATTGACGGCGATAACAGGAGACGTTTCCGTCAATCCATAGCCTTCCATGATCACCAGGCCCATGGCGTAGAAGAACTCCGCGATATCCCTGGATAGTGCGGCTCCTCCGGAAACGAAGAAGCGAATACGTCCGCCTGTCTGCCCGATAACCTTGCTGAAAACCAGCTTATGCGCGATCTTGCGCTTCAGACCGAGCAGCGGGGGGATGTTCTTTTTCTGTATTTTTCTCTCGCCGTAAGCTTTTCCCACTTTCAACGCCCAGAAAAATATCTTTCGTTTGGTTCCGGAACTGGTGAGAACGTTGTCCATGACTTTTGAATAGATCTTCTCGAACACACGAGGGACGCTCACCATGATATGCGGCCGGATTTCCTTTAAGTTGGCGGCGATGGTGCCCACGTTTTCCGCATAAGCGACGGAACACCCCCGATAGAGATAGGCCAGCGTCACCATGCGTTCCAGGACGTGGGAAAGCGGAAGAAACGACAGGACCGTATCCGTTTCGGAAAAACGCAACAGTTCGGCGCTGGTTTTGACATTGCTGATAAAATTGGCTTGTGTCAGGATGACGCCCTTGGGGATTCCGGTCGTACCGGAAGTGTAGATGATGGTGGCGATATCGTCGGGAGAGATTTTCGAGGCCTCGGTCTCGAACGCACCCGGCTGTTTCTCCGCACGCACCTTCCCTTTGGCGAGAACTTCATCGACCGTCAATACGCCTTCCGGCGCCGTCGGTTTCAAGAGGATGAAATGCTCAACCTTCGAAAGCTCTCCCTTCACGGATTCGATCTTTCGCCACAGAGAGGGATCGGAGCAAACCACAATCCTGGCATCGGAATCGTCTATGATATATTTAACCTGTTCAGGAACCAGCGAAGTGTAGATGGGGACCGTAATGCCCCCCAGGCTCATGTTGGCCAAATCGCTCATCACCCAGAGAGGACCATTTTCAGCCAGGATAACCATCTTATCGCCGACCTTCATGCCCAGGTCCTTGAGCCCGAGGGCAAAGTGCTTCACTTTGATTCCGAAGTCTTCGGTTGAAATGGGGAGGTACTGCTTCGCCTCTTTATAGAGAAAAAGGTCATCCTTGGGAAATTCTTTGATTGTATTTAAAAACAGCTGTCCGACCGTATTTACCATATCATTCTCCTTATCATCGAGTTGGGTCAATTCTATTTAGAAAGAGAGCGGAGTGTCAAGAAAAATGCGTGCGGCGGACATAGACATTCCGTTGCCCTCCAATGGATATTCTCACCGGATGATAAGAACGATTTCCTGAAAGCCGCTTTCTAAAACCGAAGAAGAGAACCGGCCTTCTGCATCCTTCCAGGTATCATCTATCAGCTCTCCTGCACCTTGGCAATCGAGACCACACAATCCGGAGAGGCCAGATTGATGATCTTGACTCCGGAAGTAGCTCTTCCGATCGCCCGGACTTTTTCCGATTTGATACGAATGACTTTCCCATTCTTCGTGATCAGAAGCAGATCATCCTGTGAAATTCCCACGATACCGATAGCGGGGCCGATCTTCTCATTGATCTTGAGGTTGATCACACCCTGCCCCCCGCGGTGACGCAGAGGATACATGGAGGATTCCGTCTTCTTTCCGTAACCGTTTTCGCTGGCGGTAAAGATATATTTTTCTTCTTCGCCGAGGACCACGACCCCGATGATTTGATCTTTACGGCTGAGTTTCATGGCCTTGACGCCGGCGGCCTGGCGTCCCATTGGACGAACTTCGGATTCGTTGAATTTGATGGCCTTCCCGAGCCTGGTGCCGATGATGATGTCCATGCTGCCGTTTGTCAATTTCGCGGTTATCAGTTCGGAACCCGGATTCAGGGTGATCGCAATGATCCCGCCTTTCCGGATATGCCGAAAATCACTCAAACGTGTTTTTTTCATCCTTCCATCGGATGTAAGCATCAAGACGAAAAGGTCTTCCGGAAATTCCTTGACGGCCACGATCGATTTGACCTTCTCGTCGGGAGCAAAATCCACCAGGTTTCGGATGGATTTGCCGCGACTGGCCACATCCACGTCCGGGATGTACATCGCCTTCAACCAGTAGAGATGCCCCTTGTCGGTAAAGACGAGCAGGTAGCTGTGAGTGGAACATATGAAAAGATGTTGAACCACGTCTTCAGCCTTCATGTCAATGCCTCTCCTTCCCTTGCCGCCACGGCTCTGGAAGTGATAACTGCTGAGAGAGGTCCGTTTGATATAGCCCGAAGCCGTATACGTAACGGCGACATCTTCTTCCTTGATCAAATCTTCGGGCCTGATTTCGGATATGCTTTCCTTGATGATTTCCGTGCGCCGATCATCGTCGTATTCTTTTTTCACTTGTTTCAGCTCATCGACAATGATGTCCTGGATCATTTTTTCGCTGCTAAGGATCTGCTTCAATTTTTTGATCAATGCGAGCAGATCCCGGTATTCTGTCTGGATCTTTTCGCGTTCGAGCTGAGTCAGCTTCTGAAGCTGCAGGTCCAGGATCGCCTGGGCCTGGATCTTTGTGAGCTCAAAGTTGATAATCAATCCCTTTCTGGCCTGTTCGACGCTGCGGGAACCGCGGATCAGAGCGATAATGGCGTCCAGATTATCCAAGGCGATCGTCAAGCCCTCCAGGATATGGGCACGCAGTTCGGCTTTTTTCAGTTCAAAACGCGTTCTTCTGCGCACGACATCCTGACGGTGGGAAATAAAATAGCGCATCATGTCGAGAAGGCCGAGCGTTTTCGGCTGTTTTTCCACGATCGCCAGCATGATGATGCCGAAAGAGGTCTGCAGTTGGGTATGTTTATAGAGATTGTTCAGAACGACTTCGGGAAATTCACCGCGCTTGATCTCGATCACCGCCCGCATTCCTTCACGGTCCGATTCATCCCGGATATCGGCGATACCCAGGATTTTTTTCTGATTGACAAGCCGGGCGGTGTTTTCCAACAAACGCGCTTTATTGACCTGATAAGGGATTTCCGTGATCACGATCCGATCCCGCTCCCCCTTGCCGCCACGCTCGATAGTGGCCTTGGCGCGAAGGTTGATGACGCCGCGTCCGTTGGCATACGCGCTCTTGATGCCGTCAAGCCCAAAGATATATCCCCCGGTAGGAAAATCCGGGCCCGGTACGAATTCCATGATCTTTTCGAGACTGGCGTTGGGATGCCGTATAAGATGGATGATGCCGTTGGTGATCTCACCCAAGTTATGAGGCGGAATGTTACTGGCCATGCCGACGGCGATACCGGATCCCCCATTGACCAAAAGGTTGGGATATTTCGCCGGAAAGACCTCGGGAACCTTCAGGCTTTCATCGTAATTGGGAACGAAATTGACGGTGTCCTTTTCCAGATCGGCCAGGAGTTCATGCGCCAGCTTCTTCATCCGGATTTCGGTATATCTCATAGCGGCGGCCGGATCGCCGTCGATAGAACCGAAATTTCCCTGCCCATCCACCAGCGGATAGCGGAGGCTGAAGTCTTGGGCCATCCTGACGATGGTGTCGTACACCGCGCTGTCACCGTGCGGATGATACTTACCGATGACATCTCCGACAATTCGCGCCGATTTCTTGTAGGGCTTGTTCCAACTGTTGCTGAGCTCGTGCATCGCAAACAGGGTTCTCCGGTGAACCGGTTTCAATCCGTCCTTGATATCAGGGATGGCCCGACCGATGATAACGCTCATGGCGTAGTCGAGATAGGAGCGCTTCATCTCGGATTCGATACTTACTTCAAACTGCTTTCCGCTCATCTTTTCTCCCTTCCTATGAGGTGCAACTGGGCAGCTGTTCTAGATGTCAAGATTCTGAGCCTCCAGAGCATTTTCCATAATGAAGTTTTTCCTCGGTTCTACTTCATCCCCCATCAGGATGGAAAAAACCGTATCCGTTTCGACGGCATCCTTAATGGACACCTGCAGCAATGTCCGGTTCTCCGGATCCATTGTGGTTTCCCAGAGCTGTTTGGGGGTCATTTCCCCCAAACCTTTATATCGCTGGACGACAATGCCTTTTCGGCCTTTGTCATGCAGATATTCCAACAGCTTGGATTCATTCTCCACTTTGACCGTTTCGCCTTTGCTGACGACCTGAAAAGGAGCTTTAATGCCTTCCAGATCCCGGTAAATCTTATAGAGCTTGAGATAGCGCGGAGACGTCACCAATCCCCAGCCGACGGTCGAAGTATAGCTCATCCCATTTACCCGAAAAACGACGGACAGCTCGAAAGTACCATGCTCTTCATCCTTATTCAGATTCGATTCGATCTCATGCTTTGCAAGGTACTGGTTGATCTTATCCATTCTGTTCTGCTGGCGAAGGATATCCGGCCCCTCCACGTTATGCTTGATCAACATATCTATCAGGAAAAAGGGAAAGTTTCGTCTTTCCAGGGCTTGAATGATATTCCGCTTGGCCATGATTTTTTTGAGGTATTTCGCGAACGCTTCTCCCTGGATGAGGTTTTTTTGGCGATAGGGCTTGAGAGAGAAGTCTTCGGATATCTTATTGATCATATATTTTTCGTATTCCCGCTCGTCTCCGACATAGAAAGACGATTTGCCGCGGGAGATCTTGTACAGCGGAGGCTGGGCGAGATAGAGATGCCCCCTCTCGATCAGCTGCGGCATCTGACGAAAGAAAAATGTCATCAGAAGCGTATTGATATGAGAACCGTCCACATCCGCATCCGTCATAAGGACGATTTTGTGGTAGCGGAGCTTATCCAAATTGAAATCCGAACCTTCCACCCCGGTTCCGAGAGCGGAGATCATGTATCCGATCTCCTGGCTTTTCAATATTTTATCGAATCGGGCTTTCTCTACATTGAGGATTTTTCCTCTCAAAGGCAAGATTGCCTGAAAACGCCGATCGCGGGCTTGTTTGGCCGAGCCGCCGGCCGAATCCCCCTCGACCAGGAAAAGTTCACTCTGCGAAGCATCACGCTCCTGACAATCCGCGAGTTTGCCGGGCAGCGAAGTCGATTCCAGAACCCCTTTGCGCCGAGCCAGCTCCCGCGCTTTCCTGGCCGCATCCCGGGCACGGGCCGCGTCCAGAATCTTCGTGATGAGTTTTTTAGTCACCGAGGGGTGTTCTTCGAAATAGATGGAGAGCTGTTCATTGACCATGGATTCGACCATCCCCTTGACTTCGCTGTTGCCGAGCTTGGTCTTGGTCTGACCTTCAAATTGGGGATTCTGCAGCTTCAGGCTGATAACGGCGCATAATCCCTCTCGGGTATCGTCGCCGCTGAGGTTCTGCTTCAGGTCCTTGCACAAATTGTTGGCATTGGCGTAGTTGTTGATGGAGCGGGTCAAACCCGCTTTGAATCCGATGAGATGCGTCCCCCCCTCGGTGGTGTTGATGTTGTTGACGAATGAGAAGAGCGTTTCCGAATAACCGGTATTGTATTGGAGTGCGACCTCTATTTCCATGTCTTCTTTCTTGCTGTCGAAATAGATTGTTTTCGGATTCAACGGGGCTTTATTCCGATTGAGATACTGCACGAATTCTCTTATCCCCCCTTTATACTGAAACTCATGCAGATGGTCGTTCCTCTCGTCAAATATCGAGATTTTCAGCCCCTGGTTAAGGAAGGAGAGTTCCCGCATGCGGGTGGCAAGCGTTTCAAAACTGAATTCGAGTTCGCTGAAAATAGCCGGATCCGGTCTGAATGTCGTCTTCGTCCCGGTTTTCTTGGTTTTCCCGATCTTTTCCAATTTAGTGACCGGTCTTCCGTGCTCATAGGACTGGACGTAAACCCCGCCGTCGCGCTTGATTTCCAGGTCCACTTTCTCAGAAAGAGCGTTGACGACAGAAACACCGACACCGTGCAAACCGCCTGAAACCTGATAGGTTTTGGCGTCGAACTTCCCGCCGGCATGAAGGGTCGTCATGACCAGCTCCGCCGCGGGTTTGCGCTCCTTCTTGTGCATTTCGACCGGGATCCCGCGACCGTCATCGATCACCGTGACGCTGCTGTCTTCGTGAATAATGATATCGATCTTGGTGCAATGACC
>CAYSQW010000081.1:0-7949 GCA_964433135.1 uncultured Eubacteriales bacterium | reverse complement strand
TAAGTCGGATTAAAAGCCTTAAAGCAGCGGTGTTTCAAGGATGAATTTATGGTTGTAACCGCCTTATCGAGAATGGCTTGGACAATATTTGAGTTTATGCTTTTTCATTCGTAATTTTTTAAGTACAATAAACTGTTTGAGCATCCGGGTCGAACGATCAAAAATGGCGAGGAGATTCTCTTTTTCTAAAATGAACAAACAGTTTCAAGAAATAGAAGACGAATTCAATCGACTCAAGCGGATTTACCGGCAGAGAAAAATCTCTGAACGTGAGTATAAAGACCGTTTGAAGGCACTGCGTATTCGGGATATACAAGGAAAATGCTGGACGATCGGAGCGAGAACAGGTAAGTGGTATTTTTTCGATGGAAAGAACTGGATAGAATCAAAGCCTCCTTCCCTGAAGGACCATAAGGCGGTGTGCATATACTGCGGATATGAAAACAGCTTGGAAACGGAAAAATGTGTTTACTGCGGAGGTGCGATGGACGACATGGAGTCTTCCGAAATCGCGGCGGATAGCGATCGAAGCCCGCATAC
Organism: uncultured Eubacteriales bacterium; assembly: GCA_964433135.1. Lineage (GTDB taxonomy): Bacteria > Acidobacteriota > Aminicenantia > Aminicenantales > Aminicenantaceae > CAYSQW01. The sequence continues at coordinate 7,409 of CAYSQW010000081.1, read as the reverse complement.
GGAAAGAAAGGAACTCAACCACTCCTCGATCGACGCTTCCGTTCCGGCTATAGAGCAAGATGAACCGGATGCCGCCGCCGGATACAACACCCTCTTGAAGTCCCTCAATCTGTATTCCGTTTTCTGGATGATGGGAGGGCTCGGTCTGGCGATCGGACTCGTATTGGGTGTTTTTGCGGGAATTACGGATGTCTTCGATCCGTTCGTGAAAACACTTCCTCTTTTTCTTCAGCAAAGGCAGGGCAATCTTATCGGCGGTATCGTGTTCGGAATCCTGGGCGGCGCCGCCGGTTTCATTTTTTTGGGCCTGCTGGGATTCATTCAGGCGATTCTGGTTAACTTTATTCTCTCGTTTACCGGGGGGATAAAGATAAACTTGGAAAAAATAAAGTAATCGACGCAAGGATCCTTATCATAAATCTCCGGGGGATGTCCGGCGGAGCCGGTTCAGCGCATAAGCTGTTTGTCCGAGAGAAATGGATTCGTCGTTGGGGGAATATAGTTTTGGTGTCAACAAACGAATCCGGTTTTTTTCCAGCAGCGTCTGCACGGCTTCTCGCAGTTTGCGGTTGAGAAAGCATCCGCCTGTCAGAACGACGGAATTCACGCCGTGTTCATGTCTTGCTTTTACGGCCAGCGTGGATATCGTTCGAGCCAGAGTGTGGTGAAATTTCGCGGAGATCAGAGCGGCGGGAACCTCTTCCCGGATATCTTCCACGATCGCCCGGATTGTGGGACTGAATGATATTTCCCGACTTGTATGCTTTCCGCGTAAGGAGGGCGGCTCCGTCTTCATTCCGGATTCTCCGTCCATGGGGATCAGTTGAAATGGATAAGGCTGCGTGATTCGCATATCGGCTTTTGCCTCGAGACGCATGGGCGCCTCGCCTTCGAACTCCACCCGATTCGGAGATAAACCCGTCAGATAAGATACCGCATCGAAGAGACGGCCGCAGCTGGAAGCATGCGGTGTCCGGATATCTTTGTGTATCATCTCCAGAACACCTCGGCGCATGTGCGGCGGAATGCGAGCGAGAACTTTGAGTTCGGGGATGTTCGCCCCGTATGCGTCGTTCAGGTAGGCGAGAGCCATGCGCCAGGGCTGCTTGGCGGCCAGGTCGCCTCCGGGAAGCGGGACATTCCGGAAGTGGGCCCATCGATGGAAGGATGCATAGTCGGCGATAAGGAACTCTCCCCCCCAGGCGCCGCCGTCTGACCCGTAGCCGTAGCCGTCAAACGTGACGCCCAACACTTTTTCCCGGGGAGGAAATTGGTGTTCCAACAGAACGGCGAGAACATGAGCGAAATGATGCTGTACCTGAAGATGAGGGAGGCCGGTTCTTTGAGCGAAGCGCGTCGTATGAAAGTCAGGGTGCAGATCGGATACCACGACTGCCGGTTCCAGACGAAAAAGCTGTTTCAGATGTTTGAGCGTCTCTTGAAAGTAACCGAAATTTTGATATTCATCCATGTCTCCGAGAAATTGGCTGGTGATCACATAGCCGCTGCGGTAAATCGAAATCGTATCCTTTAGTTCAGCGCCCAAGGCCAGGATATGGTGCCGTGATCGCAGATGTTCGGGAACGGATTGGGGATAAGGAACATAGCCGCGGGCCCTCCGCAGAAACAGCGGTTTTTCTCCGATCATCTTCATCAGAGAATCGTCGGCGCGCATGTTGATGGGGCGGTTATGGGTCAGGATGAAATCGCACAGCTCCGTGAGTCCTTCGGATTCGTCCTTCACGATGGGAGAGTCTTTTTGATTCGAACTGGTAGCGACGATCAGATCGATATTTTCCAGCAGAAGATAATGCAGAGGCGTATAGGGCAGCATGAAGCCGTATTCTTCGAGGTGAGGCGCAATGCCGGGAATGCTTTTTTTCTTGCGCAGAAGAACGATCGGCCGCCGGGGGGATTGGAGCATGCGGGTTTCATCCGGACCGCAGTGCGCATAAGTCCGGATGACGGAAAGATCCCTGGCCATCAGTGCCAGCGGTTTGGTCTTTCTGGCTTTGATCTTCCGCAGGCGGGCGATGGCGCTGCGGTTATGGGCGTCGGCGACCAGATGGAATCCTCCCAAGCCTTTGACGGCCAGGATCTTCCCCTTTTTGATGAGTTGGGCGGCTCTGGATATCCCTCCCTTCCAGGTTCGGCCCGTGCGGGCATTGAAAAGCCGGACATGGGGTCCGCAGACAGGGCATGCGACCGGCTGAGCATGATAGCGTCGATCGAGGGGATCGGAGTATTCCCGGCTGCAATCGGGACAAAGATCGAAATCCTTCATGGTGGTATGGATTCGATCGTAGGGAAGCGATGTGACGATGGTGTAGCGGGGTCCGCAGTCCGTACAGTTGATAAATGGATAGCGGTACCTCCGATCGGAAGGCGTGTTGAGTTCCTTTAGACAATTGTGACAGATGGATATATCCGGTGAGATGAAGACGAAACTGTCTCCGCCGTGGGTTTTCTCGATGGAAAAGGTGTCGTGTCCTTCCCAGGAAGATTCCTGAATATCGAGGCTTTCGATCTGTGCCAGTGGAGGTTTACGTTGATGAAACGCCGAAAAGAAATCTTGAAAGTCCGTGTGTCGCGTGCTTTCGAGACGGATCTCTACGCCGAAGCCGACATTTTTGACCCAGCCTTGATAATTGAACTCATGAGCCAGCCGGTAAACGAAAGGCCGGAATCCCACCCCCTGAACGACACCGAAGACGACCGCTCGAACGGAGCTCCCAGATGATTTTGAGAGCCGGTTCCTACCGCGCTTGCGGGAACTTGGGATGCGATCGTCTTGTTTCATGGGATGTTTTAAATATATGAATGCTCATTATAGCCGTGACGGCGCTCAAATGACAAGGCGTCCTCTCGAAAACGGGGGGGGGGGGACGATCATCTCCACCGAAGCATGCTTTTCGGAACCCGGTCCGAGGTGTATAATGCGCAGAGGAGACAAGCGTGAAAAAGATTCTGGTTCATATATGTTGTGCTCCCGATGCTCTTTATGTGATGAGCCTCCTGGCGGAGTCGTATCAGGTCAGCGGATATTTCTTCAATCCGAATATTCATCCCCGAGAGGAATATCGACTTCGCCTATCGGAAACCCGCAAGGTCGCTCGACGATTGGGATTCGAGTTGATTGTTGAGTCATCCGATGAGAAGCGCTGGTTCGCCCTGACCGAAAAATACAAACGGGAACCGGAAAAGGGAATTCGTTGCGATATCTGTTATGCCGTGCGCCTGGAGCGGACCGCCAGGGCCGCCGCGGAACACGGTTTCGACGGTTTCACCACGGTCATGAGTCTCAGCCCATGGAAAAAGGCCGCTGTCATGAATCGCATGGGAAAGATGTTTGGAGCTCGGTATGATGTCGAGTTTCTTGAGGCTGATTTTAAAAAAAAAGACGGTTTTCGAAAGAGCGTCCAGATGAGTCGGGACATGGGATTATACCGTCAAAATTACTGTGGCTGTATTTATTCCCTCCGGTCTTCGAAAGAAAAGGATTAGGAAATAATTATAGGTACGTCGAACGAGCTGCAACGCCGTTGATGTTGCGAGATTGATTCGCCCTGGGGGTAAAAAGCGCCGATATTATTGGTTGTTTGATTTATTCATATTTATATCGGCGATTTTTATGAATAGCCCAGATCAGGTGAGCGCTTCGATCTGCTGTTTAATGTCGGAAATCCGCGTATTCGCGCGATCGATACGTGAATAATAAACGGTCAGTTCATTGTTGTCGATGCGCTCGTTTTCGATCAGCATGCCGAGGCTTTCGAAAAGAGGGCGCTGCTTTTTTTTCAGGCTTGCCATTTTTTCCAGAAGGCGGTCTCTGCCTTTTTCCCATTCCCTGATCTCTTTGTGCAGATCGCGGATGGTGCGTTGCGCTTTGTCTTCCCGGATCTTGTAAGATTTCACGTTGTCAGAGAGGGTCTTCTGCTTGAGAGCGCTTTCATCGGCCAGCTTGATTTTTTTCGACAGCAGTTCCTGGATTTCAAGATTGGTCGTCTCTTTCTCGGATTGGATCCTCCGCATGGAGTCGTTGATCCGGTTCCGTTCCGTCCGGGTTTCTTCTTCCGAAGATTTCGGGGCATCATTCAGGTCGAGAATTTCTTTGCGCCGGCGGTTTAATCTTTGAGCTTGTTCCACCAGGATTTTTTGCTGTTCCAGAATCTCCATCTCCGTTTTTTTCTCTTGTTCCTTCAATATCAGTATTTTTTCCTGATTTTCCGTCTTTTCCCGATTTTGATTCTTGACTTGGAGATGGAGATCCTGCTCGTTTTGTCCCAGGCGGGATTTGAGTTCGGTTATGCGGGATTCCTTATCGTTGAGCTCCTGCTGCAGAAGGAGTTGAGTCCTTTCCAGCTTGTCGAGCTCTGTGCGGATGTTTTCTCCCCTGGGAACCGGAAGCCGCTGAAGATATGTGGTTTGCCCCAATTCCATGAGAAGCTCTTCTTTTCTGCGGACAACCTTTTTCAGCTTGGCTTTAAGCCGGAACTTGATCATTCTCTTCTTCAATTGAAGGAAATATCCGTCCACGCGTCGGCGCAGTTCTTTATCGCGAAGAAAGATAATCACCACCAGCAGGAAGATGACGCAGACCAGCAGCCAGAAAAGCCAGAAAGGCAGACCTTCTCTAGGGGGGGCGTTCAATGCCTGGGGCATAGTAAAAATCGTATTGAGCAGCATCGTTTGTTTTATTTCTCGCGCCCTTATTGTGGATTTATTAGCCCTTGCTTGTCAAGGAAGGACGGGGGACGTTACTCCTGGAATCTCGGCTTTCCGGGAATCTTCCGATTTGTTGTGGACGGCCCAGTCCATGAAATACAACAGGGCCGGTAAATTCTCGCTGAATATTCCCCGGATATCTTCTTCAGCGTTGAAAAAACCTCCTCCCAGGATGTCGACAGGAGGGAGTTCGAAAGTAAAAGCGGGTATCCCATGCGTCTCAAGCGCCCAGTCCGTGGTGTCGCCGTTGGTGGGGTAGAGGCGGAAGGCTTGCCTCCAATTGTATGTTCTGCCGTTGACGGGCTGCATGAGCCGGGACATCGATTCGCTCAAACCGGCGAGCAGTTCGGATTCCATGGGAGGATCTTCGGTGTATCCCCAGGGATGGAGAATAACTTGGGAGTAGCTGTGATAGCTGATGAGTCCCTTGAAGCGGTGCCGGGCGCAGAGATCGCGAACGGCACGGGTTTCAGGTTCCGAAAATGGAGCCGCGCCCCGATACGTATCCGATGACGGGTAGGGACTTGAGCCCTGATCGTCCAGTCCCCATTTGGCGCCGTAATTCCGGTTGAGATCCACACCAAAACTCCCATCCGCGTTTTGACGCCGATTCTTTCTCCAGTAGCGATAGAAATGAATGGAGTATTCGAGTCCGTCGGGATTGATGCAGGGGACGATCCATATTTCGCTGTGGTCGACGATTCTCCTTATCTCGGGATCCGTTGCGTAGTTGGCGGCCAGATGCTTGGCAAGCAGCAGCGGGATTTCGAGCGATATCCATTCGCGGGCGTGGTGGCATCCCAGTATCAATACTTCGGCTTCATCTTCGTCGATCTCGGCGTTATCGCTGATTTTCAAGGCATAGAGTCTGCGGCCTTCGAGCGATTCTCCGATGCTGCTTATACTGATAAGATCGGGGTATGTTTCTCCCAGTTGGAGAACCTCGAGCTCCAATTCGGCGTAGGAATGATAAATCCCGTTGATGCCGCCGGCGGCGCCGGCCTGAAAGCCACGGCCTTCGTCGGCCGTCCAATTTTCGATACGAAAGGGAATCCGTCGGTTGTGCAGTAACTCTCGGTCTTTCCACTTGGTATGGAGAAAAAGCCGCCCTTCCCATTCCATGAGTCGGTCGAGCGGCAGGTCGTGCAGCAGAGCCCGAATCCGGGGGGATAGAGCGACACTGACGATGACGGATGAATCCTGCTGCTGACCGGCGGGAAGATAAACGGCGGAAATCATGAAGAACGCGAAAAGCAGTGCTGAGAATACAGGCTTCATGGCGGTATGTATTATGGCATGATGATCCGTCGTGTCAAGATGGTCCATGGTGCTTACCCTTGTATCTTCTTCCGCAAGCGGAGGTCAATCCGACTTGAAAGAAAGACTCAATAAGACTTGTTGATTTGACAGTCCGTCTCCCGATCCTCTTTCAAATCCCAATCGTCCACCCAGGTCGATCTGCAGCCGTTTCCAGGAAACGCCGAATCCGGCGGTGATGTTCAGGTAGCGGGATCGTGGATCGTGCATGGGTTGAGGGTCCCATTGGAGGCCGATGCGCGCCGGTAAAACGGCGGGGGAGCGGAAGAGTGCGGTTTTCAAAAGAGTTTCGCATCCGATTCCCGCTACCAGGATATCGTCAAAATCTCTTTCCATGGGAGTTTGAAAAACTTGAATCCTGTATCGGCTCCATCTGTGGAAACTCAGATCGGCCGTGATGCTGATGTCGTGGGCGGGGTGAACCCGGGCGCCGATCCGCAGTACGGAGGGCTGAGAAAAATGACTCGGATCCGAAGATTCGATTTCGATCCGGGTGCCTGCCGATGGGGCTGCATAGCGAAGAAGACTTCGACTGTCCGATTTTCTCGTATATGCGGTGCGGAATCCGAAAGCCAAATCCAGCATGGGATTGGGAATCCAGCTGATGCCGCCGTTCAGGTACAAACCATGATATTGGTGTGATTTGATGTCGGTGATGGTATAACCCTCAAGAGGCAGACTCTCTTCAAGCGTCTTGTCGAAAGCTCCCCAAGTGATATTGACGCCCATCCCGATGGAAAGGCCGTCGATGATATTATGAGCCGCCGCCAGATTGACGGTGTCTCCATACCCCGCTTGACGGAATCGAAGCGAATATCGAATCCGGTTTGATGTGTCGCGCTCCGTGATATCAAGGGGAGGGCGGGACGTGCTTTCCGCCCGGAAGAAGTGAGCGGCAAAGGCCCAACGGCCGGTTTTATAGGCGGCGCCTCCGCCGACGGGTGAAATGACTCTGTGGGAGAGGTTCCCGGGGCTTGAGATGGGACCGGTGTTGAGTATGCTGAAGCGGCGGAATGACGCTGATGTGAGGGAGGCATTCAATGAGATCGTGAGTCGGGGAAAGAAAACGAGTTGGGAGGGATTGGATAATGCGACCAGGCTGTCGCCGACGGCGAATAATCCGGATCCTCCAAGCGAGAGGGAAGCCGCGGAGTATGCGATTCCCTGGTTCCAGGAGCCGAGCGGGGCTTCATCTTCATACTGACCCATGATAATTCTCCTGTGTTTGGTGCTGTCCTACCAATGTTATCGATGTGTGCAGAAAAGAGTTGCTCGATTTTCATGCTGTTTACTGGACTTTTGCAAAATTGCGAGTCAAGGGCACATGTAAAAGAAAGCTTTGCGAAGCGAAGGTTTCTTTTACATTG
>CAYSQW010000080.1:0-8409 GCA_964433135.1 uncultured Eubacteriales bacterium | reverse complement strand
ACATGGCGGGATTAACATTTCCCAGCCCAAAATGAATCCTTATTACGATATTGAAAAAGTCTGCTAAAATATTTTTTTTATTTTATCCATTATATCCAGGAGTCATCATTGAAAAACAGAAAAGATTTTATAACATACCTCATCATCGCCGCACTCATCATTCTCGCGCGGCTCTCGCTTGTCATATCTCCGGTGGATCATCCATTGGTCAAGCAGAGCATATTCAGCTGGACCTGGATCATCTGCCTGCTTGCAGGAGGAGCGGCGGCGCTTCTCCTGTCATCTCATGCAGGATTCCCAACCATATGGGAAAGAGGAATCAGGAATAAACATCGATTCGGGATACCGCTGCTGGCGGGAACCGTATTCTTTGCCGTTCAGCTGCCCATAAGCCTTGCCTTAAAAATCCCCAACATCCACATCCCTTTTCCTCACTCCTTACCGGTTTATATGATGTTTGCGGGCCTGCTGGAAATATTTTTTCATCTGATCCCGATCGCCGTCATCGTCTGGGTGTCCTCGACATTGGTTTTCAGAAGAAAATGGAGTGACGAGATATTCTGGATCGGGGCGCTGCTTATCAGTCTTTACGAGCCGCTGACTCAGATCGGCGGATTGAAAGCCATGGGCATCCTTCCCAATCTTTTCTGGGCCGTGATCATGTTCGCCTTCATCTATCTCGCCAATCTCGTGCCGCTCTTCCTTTTCCGAAGATACGGATTTATGGGGAATCTGGTTTTCAGGCTGACTTTCTATTCCCTGTGGCACATCATATGGCCGCTGATCTGGTTTTAATATCGATCACGGCTTATATTAAATTGGAGAATAAGATTGTTTGCCGAGAGGCGCGATATGATCCTTACGGCTTAACCCCATAATTCCGATAAGAATTACCCGGCCCGACCCCGGTTTTAGATGGCGGTGCGGGTGATCTTGGCGACGAAATCGGCGGTCGGGTCAGGGCAGCGAACGTATTCAGTCGTGACACCGTCGGGATCGATGACTTTCTCATAAGGGGTTCCCTCATATTTCCAGGGAAGGGTGCCGCCGAATTCCATGATCCGGATAAAATCGTGCATGCTGGCCATCAACCAGGGGCAGATCTTGCCGATATCCTTGGGATACTCGAATTTGTCGCCCTTTTTGTGGCACCAGGAGTCTTCACGGGCTTCATAGATCTCGATATCGATTTTGTAGCGCCGCCTTTTTTCCTGACCTGCGGCAAAAGCGTTGTTAAACGCTAAAGGTGACAACACCGCACCGGCAAAACCACAGCCTGTCTTACACACGAATTCTCGTCTTTTCACTGTTTTCTCCCTACATGCTTAAATATTCATATATTCTACATTACGACTAATTAAATATACATTGAAAAATGTGTCTTTATGATGAACTGAAATGAAGAAAAAGGAGATTTAGGAATCGGCGGTAATGGTTTCACTATAAATCACCATTGTCTCCAGCTTCATTCGCAGCGGATGCTGTCGACGGGATTTGTCCGGGCGGTTTTCCAGACTTGATAGCTGACCGTGATCAGAGCGGCGGCAAATGAGAATGAAATGCTCATGAGAAATATGGATGGCTGTATACGTGTTCGGTAAACAAACAGATTGAGCAGCAGTCGGGAAGCGAAAAATGCGGCGGGAACCGCGATCAGGTTGGCGATCAGGACAATCCGCATGAAGTGCTTGGTCGTGAGAAAAATGACGCCGCGGGTTGAGGCCCCGAGAACCTTGCGGATTCCGATTTCATTTTTGCGCTGATCCAGGAGCAGCGCGGACAAACCGAACAAACCAAGGCAGGAGATGAATACGGCCAATGCGGCGAAAGAGTTGAAAATCATGTTCATAATGGTCAGAGGGCGGTAGATCTCCTCGAAGAAGTCATCCAAAAAGGTGTATCTGAAAGGAAAATCTGGGGTCGTCTCATGGAAAACTTTTTCGACATGAGCCAGACCGCCGGGAACATCGTCGGGATGGAGCTTGACGATAAGCTCAAAGTACCAGCTGGGTTTGACGGCCATGACCATGGGGGATATATCGAAGATCAGAGGTTTGTGGTTGAAATCCTTGACCACACCGATGATGGTTTTGGGTTCCCCGGCCAGATCAACTCTTTTGCCGACGGGATCATCGAATCCCATCATACGCGCGGCCGCCTGATTGACTATGGCTGCATCCTGTTCATCAGAGGGGAAGGATATGGAAAAATCCCGTCCCTTTACGATTTCGAGACCAAAGGTTTCGGCGTAATCGTGATCGACATAAAGGAAATTGATTTCCTTGTGTTCCTCATCCGGCAGACCTTCCCAGGAGAAATTATTGACATTGAACAGAAAATGAGGCGGAGCGGACGCCGCGGTCACGTTCTGGATGCGGGGGTCCTGGAGAACGCGCCGCTTGAAAGACTGCAGATTGTCTCGCAGCTGGTCGTTCATCTGGATGGTCAAAATCTCATGACGGGAAAATCCCAGGTCGGCGCTGCGGATAAACCGCATCTGCCGTTGGGCGACGAGGGTCAGGATGATCAGCAGAATGGAGACGGAAAACTGTCCGACGACGAGCAGGGTGCGCAGTCTTGCCCCTCGCTTGCCCTGGTCCCGTCGCATGATTTTTACCGGCCTGAGGGAGGCGAGGTACAGGGCGGGGTAGCTTCCGGAAAGAAGAGACGTAATCACCGCGATCAGGATCAGCAGAATGGGGAGACGCCCGCCGAGTGAACCCAGGAGCGACAGTTCCTTTCCCTGGACGGCATTGAACGAGGGAAGCGCGAGATCGACGAGCAGCAGCGACAAAGCCAGGGCGATGAGGGTCAGAAGGAAGGTTTCTCCCAAAAACTGCCGGATGATGTTTCCGCGCCGGGCTCCCACCACCTTCCGCATCCCGACCTCGAGGGCACGGATCCCCGAACGGGCCGTTGTGATATTGATGAAGTTGAAACAGGCGATGATCAGGATCAGGACCGCCGTGGCCAAAAATAAATAGAGAATCCGGATATCCCCGCGTCCTCCCTGCATGATATTGAGATGAGCTTCCCGAATCGGCTGGAGTGACACGGTATAGTTGTCCGAGGGGTGATATCTCTGCATGATGCCGGATATTTTGCGTCCGAACTCAGAAGCCGAGGCGCCTTCCCTGAGCTTCACATAGCCTGCGGTCTCCCGCCACCAGCTGTTGAGTCTCTCCCGGCCGTGGAGCTGCAGGGACGCCACGAAATCAAACTGGAGGTGGGAATTGTAAGGAACATTTTCAATGACGCCCGTAACCTCCAAATCGGCGGTGTTGTTCCAATTCAGGATTCTGCCCATGGGATCAACGGCGCCGAAATATTTTTTTACCGAATCCCTGGTCAAGACGACGGCGTTGGGCTTTGAGAGCGCCGATGCGGGATCCCCCTCAAGGAAATCATGACCGAAGATGGAAAAAAAGCTGTTGTCGGCCAGGAAAAAGCGATCCTCGTAAAAGGAAATATCTCCATGCTTCAGAGCGCTGGGATAGGCCTTGTCGCGGACGCGGACCACTTCCTCGACTTCGGGATATTCCTGCTTGAGGATTCGGGGAAGGATATAGGGGGTGCTGGGAACGCCGCCGTCGGAGGGATCATCGGCTGCATGAATGAGCAGGCGGAATATCCGGTCGTTGTTCGGGTGAAAGGAGTCATAATGCAGCTCATCGTAAGCCCAGATAAAGATCAGGACGGCGCAGGCCAGACCGACGGCGAGACCGGCGATGTTTATGAAAGAATACCCTTTATATCTTCTGAGGTTTCGGAAGGCTGTCTTCAGGTAACTTCTCAGCATGGTTCCGGTGTTCCGCGGTTTGTTACGTCTTGGATGATAGAGCAAATATTATGCCATACCATATCCCCATGAAGCCTTTTTTGCTTATAAGGCCCTCTTTAAGGGTACGATGTCTTGGCGGTTCATTCAACCCTGGGTTCCAAGGACATGTTCGCTTCCGCGACAACAAGTGTGCGGTGGGGGACAGATACACAATCGGGGTCGGGCCGGAAAACTCCGATCGGAAAAACGGGGTCGGGCCCGAAATCTCCGATGGGAAAAATGTATTCAGGCCTGAAAAAGACAGAAAATATGCTGAAAAGATCAATCTCGGATAATGGCAGACAGGGAAATTTCATGTGATCCATATTCTTTGTCTCCGATTATCCTGGTACGCTTTTTGCAATTAAAACAGTGAGAAATGAAATACCCAAAAGCATTTCCGCCCAGCCGGCAAAAAGCGGTCGAAAACAATCAATCCTACGTCATCATGGTCTGCTTGAAGTTTAGCCCGGAACGGAGGAACCGTTCATGATGAAAAAACACCTTCTCATTGCTTGGCGCAATATGAGAAAGGACAAAGTCTTCTCCTCTATCAATGTGGTGGGGCTTGCGACCGGGATGACGGTATGCCTGATGATGTTCATGTATGTCGTCAACCAAACAAGCTATGACGACTATCATAAAAACAAAGACCGCATCCATCGAGTCATTACCGATTGGGGGAAAGAGGGGAGCCGGATGAAATTTGCCGGCGCCATGCCAGCGGTGGCTCCGGCCCTTTCGGCCGAAGTCCCGGAAGTGGAAGCCGCGGCGCGGATCAAGCAAAATCCCGAGCTGCTCGTTCGCACAACCTCCGGCGAAGCGATCAGCGAGCCGCGCGTCTTCCACGCCGATCCCGCGGTGTTCTCCATCTTCGATTGGACCCTCCTTCAGGGCGATCCGGTCTCCTCTCTTTCCCAACCCTTCACCGTTATCCTGACACAAACCGCGGCCCGAAAATATTTCGATGCCGCCGACCCCATGGGCCGAACTCTTTTTATCGACGACCGCCCCTACAATATAACCGGCGTACTGGCGGATCATCCCTCCAACACCCACTTAAACTGCGAGTTCCTGATCTCCTATGCCACCGTTCATTCGCTGGGGAAATATCCGGATTCGCCCTGGATGTACTGGGGTGATGATCTGACTTATTTTCTATTGCGGGAAAATGCGCATGTGGAAACCGTTTCCGAAAAATTGAACGCTCTTATGCGCGGCAGCACTCAGAGCTGGTTCTACGAAAAGATGGAACTTCCCATCCAGCCGCTTTCCGCCATCCACTGGGACAACCAGACTCGAGGAGATATGGGCCCCAAAGGCAACCGTCTCTATGTGACCGTGTTCCTGGCGGCGGCGATTCTCATCCTCGCCATTGCCTGTTTCAACTTCATGAATCTTTCCACCTCCCGCTCGATGGAACGCATGAAAGAGATCGGGGTGCGCAAGGTCGTCGGCGCCGGGCGAGCGCAGCTCATCCGTCAGTTTCTTACGGAATCACTGCTTTTTACCCTGGTCGCGGTCGGTCTGGGAGTTGTAGTGTTTGAGATCCTCAACCCCGTGCTTTATTCCTATCTGGACGCCTCGATCGCATTCAACGCCTATCACTTCAAGTTTCTCTATGCCATCGTCATCGGCATGGTGTTTTTGGTGGGGCTTTTAGCGGGAAGCTATCCGGCGTGGTTTCTTTCGCGCTTTCGTCCCGTTGATATCTTCCGTCATACCACAGCCCGTTTCGGGCGGCGCGCTTCTTTGCGCAGCGCCCTGGTCGTCGTTCAGTTTGCGATATCGATCATTCTCATCATGGGAACGATCATCCTGAAAAATCAGATCGAATTCATGAAAAATTCCGACCTCGGATTCGACAGGGAAAACGTGATCCTGGCTTATCTTCCCCAGGGTGATGACGAAGCCAAAGCCAAGTACCCGATACTCAAGACCGAATTCATGAAAAACCCCAATGTCACCGCGGTTTCAGGTGCCTACACCGTTCCCGGCGTCAACAGCCAGTTTCAGATGACCGTCGGTAAAAAAGGCGCTCCTCCGGAAGAGCAGATGACCATACAGGCCATCCCAGGCGACTATGATTTCGTGAAAGCCATGGGGCTGAAACTGGCATCCGGCAGGAATTTCTACAAGGATTTCGCGCTGGATGCCGATGAAAGCGTGCTGCTTAATGAGACGGCCGTCCAGGCGCTGGATTTGAAAGATCCCTTGGGGCAAAAGCTTGTGCTTCCCGGAAACCGGGATGTCAAGGTGATCGGTATTGTTCGCGACTTTCATGTCAAATCCCTCCACAACTCGATTAGCCCTATGCTAATTTACATGAATCCTCAGATGTACATGTTGACCGTGGTCAAAATCAAGCCTGAAAATGCGGAAGACACCATCGCGTATCTCGGCGCTGTATGGAAGGATGTGCTGGAAGTGCCGGATTTTTCTTATCGGACCATGAAAGCGGCTTACGAAGGTTTTTACGCTGACGAGGAGAAGACCAATCGTCTGGTTTCTCTTTTTACCGTGCTGGCGCTTTTTATCTCCTGTTTGGGGCTTTTCGGCCTGACATCTTTCATGACGGAACGCCGGGTCAAGGAGATCGGCATCCGCAAAGTGCTCGGAGCTTCGGTCGGCGGTATCACTGGTCTCTTCTCAAAACAGTTCGCGAAGTGGGTGCTGCTGTCCAACTTCATCGCTTGGCCCGTCGCTTGGCTGCTTCTCGGGCGCTGGCTCGACAACTTCGCCTACCGCATCCCGCTGACGCCCATGCCGTTTGTCCTCAGCGGGGCCGCGGCGCTCCTGATCGCTATGGCCACGGTCAGTATCCTTTCCGTCAAAGCCGCCCTGGCCGATCCCGTCACCTCCCTCCGCTATGAATAATGGGGTCGGGCCCGGAAATTCCGATCGGAATTTCCGGGCCCGACCCCGAATGGACCGCCGCTCCCTCTGTGTGGAGTCGATGACTTTTACGCTGCTCATAATCCTCCTTTTCTTAGATTATCAGCATAACACCATGGCTATGACTATATCTTATTCAGAGGATCATAGGTGTCCGGTCCAATTGGGGGCTTCTTCTATCTATTTTGAAGATCGTCTGGCTAAATATGTGGAAGGGCAAAAATGGGATTTATACAGAAAAGCTTACACTCCCCTCTATGCTACGCTGAATATTCGTTGGATTTTTCTATTGTTATTATTTCAATCCAGCCAGCCTATCCCTCGCATCTTCGAGTTCCTCTGTCCTCATATCAGCGTTCTTCAAGAGGGAAAGGAATTTCTCGTAAGAGGTGACGGCTTTGGCTTTCCGGCCCTTCTTTTCGTACAATTCGCCTAAATAGTAGTAATTCATAGGCCGTATGAGTCGTCCATCCCTGTTTTCAGGGTTGGGATCTGTCAATCGCTCGTAGACCCCGATGGCCCGGTCCAAATCCCCCTTTTCCTTATACGCCTGAGCTAAGAAGGAATCGATGTTAAAAAGGTTATAAGTGATAATATTCTGAGTCAGCCAGAGCCAGGGCATTTTCATCCGAGGAGCGTCTTTGAGAATTGATATAGCTTCATTATAAGATTTTTCAGCAATTAATATCTGGCCGAGTAGCCAGTTATACCCCTCCAATTTCTGGGGAGATGTAATTTTGGGCATCAAGGATTCCATCTTTGCCAGGTATAACCTGGCAGTATCGATATTTCCTCGTTTCAACTCAATCGCACCCAAGGGACAATAGAGCCAAAAAGATGTATAACTTCGATAAGCTTGCGCAGCTTGCGGTTTTAATCCCATGCAACGATCATACCAACGCTGAAATTGATCTCCGCATATATCGAATTCTCCTATCTCATAATTGACAAAGGCCATGATATATTCGGCTCTAGGATTTTTCTTGAATATACCCCAGGGGATTTCCCAAGATCTTTGCAGATATTCAAGAGCTTTTTTAGAGTTACCAAGTAAGTAGTGATAAAATCCCTTGAAAATATATCCTGTATCAGCTTTTCTGCCTTCCGAGGGAGCATTTGCTATGAATTTGTCCATCCATTGGAACGTCTCCGCATAATTTTCCTCTATGGCATAGGCATAAGCCAAGTAATTTTCGATGTTAAAATCAGGTTTGATATCCAAAGCGTCCTTGAATTTTCTTATCGCATCATCGATCCTTCCCATCTTCACATAAAAATGACCTGTCGTAAGATTCGCGCTGGGATCTCCGGGAATAGCAGCTGAATACTTTTGCAAATATTCCAGAGCTTTTTCATTATCTCCTGTATTCGCATAGGCAAAGGCCAACTCCTCATACGCATCGCCCCAGGAAGGATCGAGTGCCAGGACGATTTCTGCATGTTTTTTAACCTCGGAGTACATCTCTATTATTCTGTAATACTTGCTTAACTCCAGATGCGCCCATTTGTCTCTGGGGTATTTTGCGACAATTGTGTTTAAAATATCCAGCCGTTTCTCTGTAGATCCGGCAAAGAATGTATCGATCATAAGCTTTTCTTTCTCTGTAATCTTAACCGTTTCTGAAAGTGATTTAGCTTTTTCAAAGTTCTCCCTAAATTTTTTAACATCGTTTATCAGACTGTATGAATAACCC
>CAYSQW010000079.1:0-9239 GCA_964433135.1 uncultured Eubacteriales bacterium | reverse complement strand
CGCCGTCATCTGTTTTTGAGTGCGGCGGCGACTTTCTTTCCCACCAGCCTCGCGAGATCGGTTTCCGGAGCCGTAAGGATGTCGGGAATGCTCCCGTAGGCATCCAGGAGAATTTTTTTGCGTTTTTTCCCGATTCCGGGAACATCGTCCAACAGGGAACTGAAGCTTTCCCGGGTTCGGAGTCGCCGATGGAGGTTGAGAGCGAAGCGATGCGACTCATCCCTTATGCTTTGCAAAAGCTTGAGCGCGGGCGAGGTCCTGTCCAACATCAGTCCGTTTGGCTCTCGAGCGCTGTAAATGATCTCTTCTTTTTTGGCCAATGAGATCACCGGTATATGCGGCAGGCCGCATTCGGCCAGCGCTTCCCGTGCCGCCTGGAGCTGACCTTTCCCCCCATCGATAAGTACCAGGTCGGGCAGAGATGAATTTTCACGCAGTCGGCGACGGTATCGGCGCTGAACCACTTCATGGAGGCTGGCCGTGTCGTTGGGACCGGAAACCGATTTGATGCGGAATCGACGATATTCGTCCTTGTCGGGTTGCCCCAAGGTGAAATGCACGCAGGATCCTACGGATTCCGAGCCGGATGTGTTGGAGATATCGAATCCCTCAATATGAATGGGAATGGATTTTAGATCGAGGAGGCGTTTGAGCTCATCAAGGGGGGAAACCTCCGTACGACGGAGACGGAGAAGAGAAACGGCATTCCGATTGACGAGCTTGACCAGCTCTCGATTCTTCCCTTTTCGCGGGGTGATGATCACGACTTTTTTTCCCCTAAGACGGGAGAGGGATTCACTGAGAGAAGCGGTGTCCGGAGGCGAATAGGGGAGGATCACTTTACCCGGGAGATCGGGGCGTCCGGCGTAAAATTCCGATACCAGGCGGCTGAGGATCTCCTCGGCGGCGATTTCTCCTTCACCGCGATGAAAAAGGCTTTGAGATTCGATGACTTTTCCCCGCCGCATCAAAAAAGCATGCAGCAGAACCTCGTCGTTTTCTACCGCAAGCCCGAAGATGTCTTTATCCTCCTGCTGAATGGAAATAACACGCGGTTTATCACGGGACTGTTTGACGGCTTTGATCAAATCACGGAGATGGGCGGCTTGCTCGAAATCCTGGGCCTCCGAGGCGCGTGTCATGCGTTTTGTCAGGATTCGGATCAGATCCTGGTTGTGTCCTTCGAGAAACAGCAGTGCCCCGTCGAGCTGTTCACGATATTCCTGCTCGGTGATTCGACCGATACAAGGCGCCGAACACAACTTGAGGTCATATTCGAGGCACGGGCGATGACGATTTCCGGGTATGGTTTCATGACAGCTCCGGATCCCGAAGAATTTATTAAGGACGTGGATGGTTTTTCTGGCTTGATGCGCGGGACTGAAGGGGCCGAAATAGCGGGCGCCGTCGGCTTCGATCCGGCGTGTCAGAAAAACCCGTGGAAAAGGTTCATCCTGAGTCACTTTGAGGTAAGGAAAGCTTTTATCATCCTTGAGCCGAATGTTGAATTTCGGTTGGTACTGCTGGATGAAATTGTTCTCTAGAAATGAGGCTTCCGTCTCAGAATCCGTCAACAAATAGTCGATATCGATGGTTTCGGCCAGGATGTTATGGGTTTTGGCGTCCGGATTTGCGGAAAAATATGATTTTACGCGGTTTTTCAATGAACGCGCCTTTCCGATATAAACCACTTCCCGTCGAGCATCTTTGAAGAAGTAGATGCCCGGTCTGTCGGGAAAACCAGCAATTTTCGCGCGCAGTGTTTCGGGATAACTTTCAGTCATGGCCGTTCTCGAAGGAAGGCAAGGAAAAACATTGTCGATATCGTCATCACGAGAGTTGCAGCTCCTCTTTTTTCAGTCGATTCAACTCATCGCGAAACTTGCTTGCCTTTTCAAACTCAAGGTTGTCCGCGGCCTGACGCATGAGTTTTTCAAGTTGAATGATCCGATCGCGCCGTTTCCGTGGGGTCATATAGATTGCCTTCTCCTCCGTTATACGCGAGTAGTCAAAGTAATCTCGTTCGTAGATGCTGGATAGAATATCGTTTATTTTCTTTGAGATAGACTGCGGTGTGATGTTGTGTTCATGATTGTAGTCCTGTTGGATACGTCGGCGGCGCTCGGTTTCCTCCAGTGCCCGGCGCATGGAATTCGTGACGGTATCGGCATACATGATGGATTTTCCGGATACATGGCGTGCCGCCCTGCCGAAGGTCTGGATCAACGAGGTCGAGGATCGAAGAAAGCCCTCTTTGTCGGCGTCAAGGATGGCGACGAGAGAGACCTCGGGAAGATCCAGCCCTTCCCGCAATAAATTGATGCCGATCAGAGCATCAAATTCTCCCTTGCGCAGATCGTGAAGGATCTTAACTCTATCCAGTGTGTCTATGTCGGAATGGAGATAACGCACCCTTAATCCCAATTCGTGATAATAGCGGGTCAGATCTTCCGCCATACGTTTCGTCAGGGTCGTAACAAGCGTGCGTTCCCCGATTTTGGAGCGCTTTCGGATTTCAGCCATCAGATCGTCCACCTGACCTCGACTGGGGCGAATCTCGATCTCCGGATCCAACAATCCGGTAGGCCGGATGATTTGCTCGGTGATACGGCTGTCGGCGGTCCGGATTTCATATTTTCCCGGAGTGGCGGAGATGTAAACGACCTGTCCGATGCGGCCGTTGAATTCAGCAAAATTCAAGGGGCGGTTGTCCAAGGCCGACGGCAGACGAAATCCATGGCCGACCAGGGTTTCTTTACGCGAGCGGTCGCCGTGATACATGCCTCCCAACTGCGGGATGGTTACGTGAGACTCGTCGATAATGGTGAGAAAATCATCGGAGAAATAATCCAGCAAGGTAAAGGGCGGCTGACCGGAGTTTCTTTGGCTGAGATACAGGGAGTAATTTTCAATCCCCGGACACCAACCGAATTCGCGCAACATATCAAGATCGTAGCGGGTTTTTTCTTCCAAACGCGCGGCTTCGACCAGCTTCCCTTCCCTGGTGAAAACGGCGATCCTTTCTTCAAGCTCTTTTTCAATATCGACGACGGCGGTATCGAGAACATCCTGAGGCGTTGAGAAAAAAGTACGCGGATAGAGAACGATCTCCTCGAATTCTTCACCAACCTGTCCCAGCAGAGGATCCAGGGAATACATGGATTTTAGCGAGCGGCCTTCCAACTCAAACCGATAGGCAAAATCCTCGTATGCGGGATAGACATCGACGATATCTCCCCGCACGCGGAAAGTTCCCCGGGTGAATTCGCTATCCTGACGGGCATACTGAATTTCCACTAATTTATGGATGAGCTCTTTTCGGGTTAAGCGCTGCCCCTTTTTCATGGGAAATCTCATGGAAAAATAGGTTTGAGGAGCGCCGATCCCGTAGATACAGGAGACGGACGCTACGATGATCACGTCACGGCGACTGAGCAGAGAATTGGTGGCGCGGAGCCGGAGTCTGTCGATCTCTTCATTGATCGTAACCTCTTTTGCGATGTAGGTGTTCGAGGCGGGAATAAAGGCTTCCGGTTGATAATAATCGTAATAGCTTACGAAATAGCCGACGGCGTTGCCGGGAAAAAAGCTTCGGAATTCCTGATAAAGCTGGGCGGCCAGGGTTTTGTTGTGCGAAATGATCAGAATGGGCCTTTGGGCTTGTGCGATAAGATTCGCCATGGTGAAGGTTTTTCCGGAACCCGTCACGCCCATCAAAACTTGATGCGTATTCCCATTGTGAAGCCCGTCCGTCAATTCGCGGATTGCGGAGATTTGGTCCCCTTTAGGAAGGAAGTCGGAGTGGAGCTCGAATTCTTTCATGGCTTTCATTATAACAGAAAACAGGGTGACATCCGGCAAGCCTGAATCATGTTCCGGATATTTCAGAAGAATGTTTTGAAAGAAGGAATATTTCCGCTAGGAATTGTTGACAATTCAATAAGGGATTATATAATTTGAGTAAATTAGGAGGATCCATGAAAAAAACAGGAATTTGGTTAGGAATAGCTGCGATTTTGATGTGGACGATGGCCTGTGCGCCGACCGCTACCGTGATGACGACCGGAGGGCAGTCCATCGGTCAGGCCCGGGCTGAAGATTACAACGGGCCGAAAGCGCGAATGGCCGTTGGCGAATTTACCGATAAAACCGCTAAAGGTGGATGGAGCGGAGGTTGGAGAGGCATGTTTGGAATGGACTGGCGCAGTATCGGTGACGGAATGCGGGATATGCTCACCACGGCGCTGTTCAACACAAGCCGATACATCGTTCTGGAACGCGAGCAATTGGGCGCGGTTATGAAGGAACAGGATCTAGGGGCCTCGGGAAGGATCAAGCAAGGGACCGAAGCAAAGGTCGGAGAAATATACGGGGCGGATCTTATCATCACGGCGGCGGTAACGGAATTTGAGGGGGCCGCGAAGGGTGCCGGAGGAGCCACCAAGGTTTTGGGTGTCGCCGTCGGCGGCGGATTGAAAAAAGCTCATGTGGCGATCGATATCCGCATCATCGATGCCAAAACCTCTCAGATCGTTGCTGCAACGAATGTCCAGGGTAGCGCGTCCAGTTTCGGATTGGGCGGAGCCACCCGCCTCGGAGGAAGACTGCCGGTGGCGATGGGTGGATTTTCCAAAACACCGACTGAGAAAGCGATCCGCGTCTGCATAGAAGAAGCGGTGAGGTATATTGTTTCGCAGACGCCGCAGAATTACTACCGCTATAATTAGCTGAAAGATCCATGAAAATGGCTGATGAAGGAAAAAGAAAACCTCCATTGGAATAGAATCTTTTATATCATCAGCCCTTTCCACCCTTCGGGCGAGCCGATCTCACCATGTCGGCATCACCGCATTTGGTTCGACGTACCTTAGTACGCCTCACCACCTGCGGCTCGCCGCCGCGGCAATCTCGGCCCGTGGCTCATCCAGCATGGGGTAGGGCCCTGAGTATGGTTTTTTCCTTAATACGAGGGTGGGGCGGGTAGGCCACCCTTCGGGCGAAGCAATCTCACACGGCATCGACATCGTTGTGGCCCGATCGACGTACCTCGGTACGCCTCACGAGCCGTTTCCTTGCCGCTACCATAATCTTGCTCCGTAGATCATCCAGTTCTTGCGGGGCCCTTATTTGTTGCTTTTTCCTTAATACCAGGGAGGGGTGGGTAGGCGGTGGGGTGGGCCGGGAGGAACGGCTGTAAGGAGTCGCCTCTTAGGCGGGATTTTTAACGCCATGAAAATGGCGGCTTGCTCGGCGCTTCCGCAACTCCCCCCGTCCGTGGGTCAGACATGCTCAGCGGCCGCTTCCGCGGCCTCCCTCACAAACCGCCATTTTCAGGCTAAATCCCGTATGGCGTGGCTCCTCCTCACAGCCTTATCCTGGCTTTGGTGCTGAGAGCCGCTACATTGTTAAACCACCAGTTTTGAACAATTTCCCCTGAAAAAACCTTAATAATATGGAGATCCAGTGTCATATATAAGCTCTTGAAGCTGATAAGCATGGTTTTTTCCTTAATACCAGGGAGGGGTGGGTAGGCGGTGGGGCGGCTTTACGTGACTTCCATACGAATGTTTACGGTAGGAGCATGATTGTAGAATTCATGCTTCGTTTCTTTCCATGAATGTCCAAGCGGGGGCTTAGCCGGTGGTGCTCATCTTCATGCTTCCTTTGAACTGCGCTCCCTCCATTATGGAGATTCGGGCTGCGCTGATATCACCGATCATCTTCCCGGAATCTTCGATCACGACTTTTCCGGAGGCCTGTATGTTACCCTGAACTAAACCGCTGATGATAACATTGTGGGCATGGATGTCGGCATGAAGTTTACCGCTCTTGGCTATCGATACATTATTGTTCTCGAGATGAATACTTCCTTCGAGTTCGCCCTTGATAAGAATGTCTTCCTCGCCTGAAATATCTCCCTTGAAAATGAGCCTGGATCCCAATACGGCGCGGCTGCCGAATGACATATCCGTTGTTTCTTCAGAGAGTGTTTTATTGTCCGATTTCAGCATAATTCCTCACTTGTTATCAACGGTTCGCTTGCCGATTATAATGGGGGGATCGGGAAGAAGTCAACTTTCCAAGTTTTGGCGGCGTATTTTCGGGCTTGATCCGTGACATGGTGATTTTTTGACTTTCATGACTCCTAAATATAGAATACACTACAATTGATAGGGAGCGTAATGCAATTGTTTCATGCCGATTGTAAATCCGGTTTGGATTTCGGGATAGAAGATTTTTACGCTTGAGCGGAGAGGGATAAATGATTAAGGTTGCGATACTCGGAGGGGCTCCGCAGGATGAAAATGTCTTTTTCCATGCATTGGAAACGATCGCCCCCGGCAATATACAGGTGGCGGCCACGAACGATCCCTCTCGTTTTCAGGAAGAAATCGAGTCATCAGGAATTGCATGTATAAATATTGTCGCGCTGCGCTCGGCGGGTTTTGAACTCTGTCGAAGGATAAAATCACGGAAACAGACCGCATCGCTTCCGGTTATATTGATCCTGTCCTCTGAGGACAGGGACGCGGATACCGGGCCGGGCTTTCGTGCCGGCGCCGATGGCGTTGTCTATCGTCCCTTGAACCGGAACGAGATACAAATTCAGTTTCGAAATATGCTCTGTTTGCAGGGCGATGCGAACCTCATTTCGAACAGGGATGCAGTGCCGCCGGAGGTGACTGACGATTCCTTTTACCGCAATCTATTTGATTATATGAGCAGCGGTGTTGTGGTTTTCAAACCGATAGACGATGCCCATGATTTTTTAATAACGAATTTCAATCCTGCAGCCGAAAGGATCGAGCGGGTTAAACGATCCGATGTCGTCGGAAAAAGCGTGCTCGAAATCTTTCCCGGCATAAAACGTTTCGGTTTGTATGAAGTTCTCCAGCGGGTTTGGGCCACCGGGGATCCGGAGCATTTTCCGACAAAACTATATCGTGATCAACGCATCAGCGGCTGGAGGGAAAATCATGTATTCAAACTTCCTTCAGGAGAAATCGCCTCGGTTTACGATGATATTACGGTGATCAAGAAGGCGGAGGAGGCGCTTGCCGAATCCGAAGAGAAATACCGGCTGCTGGTGGATAACGCAAATGAGGCGATCATCGTTGCACAGGACATGCAGCTGAAGTTTTTCAATCAGAAGGTGGTTAGCGTCATCGGCTACTCGAGGGAGGAACTGGAATCCATGCGGTTCGATGAATTGATCCATCCCGATGATCGCGAAACCGTTGTCTCCCACTACAAAAAAAGGATAGGAGGGAAGAAGCTTCCGTCGGTCTATTCCTTCAGAATGCGAAAAAAGAATGGAAGGAGTTTCTGGGCTGAGATCAATGCCGTTGTTATTGAATGGCAGGGCCGACCGGCCACGCTGAATTTCCTCTCCGACGTCACCAAACGCACGCGAGACCAAAAAAAGCTTAAAGAAAATCTGATTGAAAAAGAAGTTTTGCTGCGGGAAATCCATCATAGAGTCAAAAACAATATGCAGATCATTTCATCGCTGCTGAACATCCAATCGCGACATATCCGCAACCCGCAGGCACAAAAGCTTTTTCGGGAGAGCCAAACGCGAATCCGATCCATGGCGCTGATCCATGAAAAATTGTACCAGTCGGAGAATCTGGCTAAAGTTGATTTTCGTGCCTATATCCATACCATGATCGCTCATCTCTATCATTTCTTCAATGTCAGCCCCAATGTCATCCATCAGAATCTTCATATCGATGAGATTTATTTGGATATCAGTACCGCCATCCCTTGCGGCTTGATCATCAATGAACTGGTGACCAATTCACTCAAACATGCTTTCCTTCCGGGAGTTGAAGGAAAAATCTCGATCGAAATGACTTCACAGGAAAAGAAATACATATTGAAAATCTCCGATAACGGAAAAGGCATTGCAGAAGAAGTGGATATTTTCAATACGGAAACACTGGGGATGCAGCTGGTCAATATGTTGATCGGTCAGTTGGGAGGCACGCTGTCGTTTGATCGAAAAGCGGGCAGTCGTTTCAAGATCATCTTCCCCAAAATTGCCAAGAAAAAGAGCGGGCGGGGGTGAGTCCGGTTCTTTCGGATATTGACAAAATGCCTGTAAGATTATAGATTTGAATTCTGAGTTTATTGCGAAAAAGGCTCCGGCGTGAGAGAGCGGACATAACTCAGTGGTAGAGTACGAGCTTCCCAAGCTCGGGGTCGCGGGTTCGAATCCCGTTGTCCGCTCCCTCCCGCCGACAGTCAAAAATGAGCCTGGCGGAATATTCCCTCTTTTTTGACTCCCAGCAGAAGGATCGACCATGAATGAGAGCGTATACGGCGAATGGCTTTATTTGGATGAGGCGGCTCCGGCACCCGGCGCCTGGAATATGGCTGTTGATGATTATCTGTTTCGTACCCTGACCTCTATCCCGCGAACGGTCCTGCGCTTTTATCGGTGGAAACGCCCAACGGCCTCTCTCGGCTATTCGCAACGAATCAACAAGGTAATCGACATCGAATACTGCCGCCTTAACGGGATCGATGTCGTCAGAAGAATGACCGGGGGAAAACTGGTCCTGCATGACCGGGAAGTGACGTATTCCATTACTTCTTCCGATAAAAGCCTCTTTGGCTCCACTGTGTTGGATTCCTATCGTAAGATTTCCGAAGGCTTGATGTGCGGGTTGAAGCGAATGGGGCTACACGCTTACCTGGCGGAAAAAGCGCCGTCGGAATACATCCATGGAAACCTGCCCTGTTTTTCCTATCCATCCCGGCATGAAGTCGAGGTCTCAGGGCGCAAGGTCATCGGTTCCGCTCAGAAGCGCGAAGGAGGGAAATTCATGCAGCACGGATCGATCCCCTTGCAGGATGATGATGAGAGACTGCGCGCTGTGTCGCTGCTGACCGACGAGGACCCCAGCGAAATCCGCATGCTTCCTCTCTCTCAAGCCGTGGGGGGGTCCGTCGATTTTTCATGGGTAGTCGAAACATTGAAAGCCGGGATCATCGATTTCTTCAAAGTGGAGTTGAAACCTTTTAAGCTTGCAGCACGGGAACTTGAGGAGATCGACAAGATCCTGAAAGAACGCTACGGCAGTGAGGGCTGGACATATCTACGGTGACGGACATTGCTTTTTTTATATGAAGATGTTAGTATTTCCATTGCAAAACAGGGAAAGAAAAAATGAATGAAATAGAAGAACTCAGCAAACTCAATGTCAAGACTCTTCCCGATTTGCAGCCCGTCT
>CAYSQW010000078.1:0-9958 GCA_964433135.1 uncultured Eubacteriales bacterium | reverse complement strand
TCCTTCGGAGCTCAGACATACTCAGCGTCCTCCTTCGTCGGATACCCTCGTCCAGCCGATTTTCAGACTAAATCCCGTATGGCACTCCTCATCTCACACCGCCTTATATATTTGGAGCCTGGAGACGTTTTATGGATGTCATCACGTTACTGTGGGATTTAGGCTGAAAACACCTTGATACTGGGGAGGGCGGGGAGGAACGGCGGTGTAAGATCGTCGTTTAGATGGGATTTCGGGCGCCATAAAAATTACGGTTTTCTTGGCGTCTGCGTAACTCGCTCCTTCGGAGCTCAGACATACTCGACGGCCTTCTTAGAAGGCTTCCCTCGCGAACATCGATTTTCAGGCTAAATCCTGTATGTCGCTTCTCATTTCATACAGCCCATGTGGAGACGATTAATGAATGGTATTCCTTTACTGCGGGATATAGTCTGAAAACACCTTAATATCAGGGCGTGCCCGCCCGCCCGACCCTGGTATTAAGGAAAAAGCAAAAATACTATAGGCCTTTCAAGCTTGCACATCTGCACTGCTATCCTTTACGGCACGGGAAATTGATGTATTTACGGGTCAAGATTGCCGTGGCGGCAAGTCGGCAAGCAGTGAGGCGGACTCAGGTACGCCGATCGGGTTGCGGTGCAGCCGACGTGGTGAGGCCGACCCACCCCACCCTGATATTAATGTAAAAAGCAACGGTGATAGATGGTTTTTACCTGCGGAAAGACTTGGCTGGTCACGGACCAAGATTGCGGTAGCGGGGAGGAAGCGGCTCGTGAGGCGTACTCAGGTACGCCGATCGGGCTGCGACGAATCTGATGCCGTGAGATTGGTTCGCCTGTAAGGTGGAAAGGGACGATGATTTGAATTAAATAAGACGGATATTTTACTTGCTATCCTAAGCCATATATCAATCGGGCAGTGCAAAAACATGATTTGTGTTTTATGAATCGTCCATTTCCATGAACAGTTAAGCATGGATGTATACGCGGCGATTCCCTTGAACCTCAAGCTTCCCCTCAAAATAAAGCTTGACGGCTTCGGGATAGATCTTGTGTTCCTCCACGAGGATGCGAGCGCTGAGAGCGTCCTCGTCATCGTCCTGAAGCACCGGGACCACGGCCTGCAGGATGATCGGTCCCATATCGACATCCGGGACGACGAAATGCACGGTGGCGCCGGAATAGCGAACCCCCCAGTCGATGGCCTTTTGCTGAACGTGAAGCCCTGGAAAGGACGGCAGCAGAGCGGGGTGGATGTTGATGATTCGGTTTTCATAAGCCCGGCAAAGCACGGGGGTCAGGATCTTCATGTATCCGGCCAGGCAGATGAGGTCGATTTCACGTTCCTGCATTTCCCGGACGATTTGCCTGTCGTATTCTTCTCGGGTAGCATAATCCTTGGGCCTGAGATACAGCGTCGAGAGTCCCCGCTCCTCGGCCGCCGCCAATCCCTGAGCCGCTTTTCTGTTGCTGAAAACGACGGTGATCTCCCCGTTGACGGCGCCGGTCTTGACCGCGTCGTGAATAGCCAGGAAGTTCGACCCGCGTCCGGAAAGAAAAACGGCGATGCGTCCCTTTTTTTGAGGGCTGCGAAAGTTGGTGCCTGACATGGTGTGTTCCTTTTTACCAAAGATTAGGAATTTATCATAAATCGCGCGATCCCAAACGCGCGACTCTATGGTATCTCGCTCGCATTAAAATTTGATGCTGATGCCGATTCTCGCCGTAAAACCGCTGAAGTCCACCATGGTTTCCTCGGCGGATCGCAGATTCTCGCCCTCGGGGGAAGCCGGCAGGATGGTGTTCTTCGCCTGCCAGTATTCCAGATCCTCATCGAGTTCCTCATAAAAAAATAGGGTGCCGCTCTCTTCGTCTTTGTTCTCGCCTTCGAATCCGGAGAGCTTTGCCCGGCGCCAGGAGGTTTCGGCGAAGATCTGGACTCCCTCTTCGACCTGGAAGGTCAGACCGATGCCTCCCGCATAGATCGGCCCGGACGCGGATCCTTTGTTCAGCCGGGGATATCCGAAGTTCTCGGCCGTAATATTCTTGTTGCCGTCCCGGTCGACGTATTTAGCCCAGGCGACGCCGGCGGCGCCTCTGAAATAGAGACGAAATATCTCATTCAGAGGGATATAGTAAGTCGCCGTCAACATCAGTGGAAGAGCCGATATTTTGGTTGGGTAGGTATAACTGAATGTGCCGGTCAGCTTTTCAATGGTCACCAGGACGTCTTCTTCAGGAAGGTCGCTGTAGATGTAGCCGGTGCCGATGCCGATCGCCAGGTGAGTTGATATCTCCAGCAGCAGTTCCGCCTGAAATTCGGTGGCGTTTTTAAAACGCCCGACATTTCCGTCCACAAAAGTAAAATTCGCCTTGTCGGCGGCTTCCCGCCTCTGCCATTCTTCCCAGGTCTGAAGAGCGCGGTTGAGGTGTCCGGGGTTGATAAAGGACATGCCGCCGCTGAGTTTGAGGCTCAGCTGCGCGGCCTCCAATCCGCCGGCCAAGAAGATCAGCACCCATAAAGGGATGAGGCGTTTTCCAAAGCGTTTCACGTTTTTTTCGACCTGTCAGATTCCTTCTTTTCTTCTGGTCAGTTTATCAATTAATCTCGGTTTTGGATAGTCTTAATTTGCCGGATTCACATCCATGCCGCCCCCTGCGGCATGGGCCGTCAGGCAGGGATATCCCCATCAGGAGTTTTTCAATATCTCGGGGAGAGCATTTTTCCAGACCGTGTAGGCTTTTTCAACCGGGACGTCCAGTACCTGCACGCCTCGATGATGGATGGAAAGTCTATCCCCTCCGGTCCGGCCGACAACGGTCGCGGGAACCTGCATGCGGCGGGCCAGTTCCATCAGGGAATCGAGCCGTGAATCCTCCACTGAAAGCAGGATCCTCGATTGGCTTTCGCCGAAAAGCAGAGCGTCCGTGCGGATATCGTCTTCCAGCTCCAGCGTAAAGCCGATTTTTTCAGGGCTGTACAACGTGCATTCCGCGGCACAGACGGCCAGACCTCCTTCCGCAAGGTCGTGAGCGGAGAGGATGAGGCCTTTCTCCACGGATTCGCGGCAGAAATCCTGGATCCGCTTCTCCAGTTCGAAATCGATCAAGGGAGGCCGGCCGGCTTTCTGTCCGAAGTGGACGCGAAGATATTCCGAGCCTCCGATCTCTTCGAGGTTTCGGCCCAACAGAACGATCGGATTTTCCTGGCTCCGGAAACCCGGGCCGGCGGTGCGTTCGATGTCTTCCACCGCTCCCACGATGCCCAGCACCGGGGTCGGGTGCACGGGTACGCCTTCGGTTTCATTGTAGAAGCTGACATTGCCTCCCGTGATGGGAAGGCCGAAGAAACGGCATGCTTCGGCGACGCCCTCCACGACTTCTTTGAACTGCCACATGATCTCCGGTTTTTCCGGGTTCCCGAAATTGAGGCAGTTTGTCACGCCTAGGGGTTTGGCGCCTACGCAGGCGAGATTGCGGCAGGCTTCGGCGACGGCGATCCTGCCGCCGGTCCGGGGATCGAGATAGGTGTAAAGGGAATTTCCGTCAAGTGTGACGGCCAGACCTCCCCGGGAATCCTTGAGGCGGAGGAGGCAGGCGTCGGCCCCGGGACTGAACACGGTATTCACTTGAACCATATGATCGTACTGGCGTGATACCCATTCCTTGTCGGCCAGGGTCGGCGAAGCCAGCAGCCGGAGGAGGACGGGATTGAGGTCCGCGGGCGGGGGCGGGATTTCCAGGTCGTGAGACGCGTGCAGATCTTCGGGAGCTCGGGTGGTGCGGTCGTAAACCGGGCATAGGTTGACGATCGGATCGACGGGAATGTCCACCACGGTTTTCCCTTCGGCTTTTACGATGAGCCGGTCTCCGCCGGTGACTTCTCCGATCACGACCGCTTCCAGATCCCATTTGGAAAAAATCTCCTGAACGGAATGCACCTGCTCCTTCTCGGCGACCACGAGCATCCGTTCCTGCGATTCGGAAAGCATGATCTCATAGGGGGTCATGCCAACTTCCCGTTGGGGCACCCGGTCGAGATCGATGGAGATCCCGGTTCCGGCATTGGATGCCATTTCCGCGGTGGAACAAGTCAGGCCCGCGGCACCCATATCCTGGATTCCGACGATCAGGTTTTTATCCATCACTTCCAGGCATGCTTCCAACAGCAGCTTTTCCTTGAAAGGATCGCCGACCTGGACGTTGGGGCGCTTCCGCTCCAGATCCTCATCGAATTCAGCGGAGGCCATGGTGGCGCCGTGGATGCCGTCTCTCCCGGTCTTGGAGCCGACGTAGAGAACCTTGTTCCCGACTCCTTCGGCCTTGGCATAGAAGATCTTGTCTTCCCGGGCGATCCCCAGACAGAAGACATTGACCAGAGGGTTCAGTGAATAGGAATCGTCAAAGTACACTTCTCCGGCAACGGTGGGAACCCCGATGGAATTCCCATAGCCGGCGATCCCGGAGACCACGCCTTCCATGATGGACCGGTTTTTAGGCACGGAAAGGGGGCCGAAGCGGAGCGAGTCCATCGAGGCGATCGGCCGGGCGCCCATGGTGAAGATGTCTCTCAGAATGCCGCCGACGCCGGTGGCCGCACCCTGGTAAGGTTCTATGAAAGATGGGTGATTGTGAGATTCGATCTTGAATACCGCCGCCAAGCCGTCGCCGATCCGGATAACTCCGGCATTTTCTCCCGGGCCCTGGATGACGTGTTCGCCCTCCACCGGAAATTTTTTCAAGTGGATCTTCGAGCTCTTATAGCTGCAGTGTTCCGACCACATGAGAGAAAAGATACCGAGTTCCGTGATGTTGGGTTCTTTGCCGATCAGTTTGACGATAAGTTCATACTCGCTTTGAGTCAGATTATGTTCATCGAGAGTTTTTTTGTCGATCATGGTCGCTCCGCATCCTGTTACGTCTTCCTCCCGCCCATGAGCGACTATCGTTCCGATCGTCGCGAAAGGCAGGCTTGGATCATGGATTCAAATATGATTCGTCCGTCGTCGCTCCCTAGGAAGGATTCCGACGCCCTCTCGGGGTGGGGCATCATTCCGAGGATATTCCCCTTTCGATTGGAGATACCGGCGATGTTGTGCAGCGATCCGTTGATGTTGGCCTCTTCGGTGATGTTTCCCGCGGGATCGGAATAGCGAAGGATCACCTGGTTGTTGTTTTCCAATTCGGCCAGGGCTTCGGGATCGACGAAGTAGTTTCCGTCAAAATGAGCGATGGGTATCTTCAGCGTCTGTCCTTTTCGCCCGCTTCCGGTAAAGGGAGTCCTTTCGTTTTCGATTCTTATGTGAACGAACTGACAGAGGAATTTTAAGCCTTTATTTCTCAGCATTGCGCCCGGCAGCAGCCCGAGTTCGAGCAGGACCTGGAATCCGTTGCAGATGCCGAGAACGAACCCTCCGGAAGCCGCGAACGCTTCCAATTCCCTCATCAGAGGGGAAAAGCGGGCGATGGCTCCGGACCGCAGATAATCTCCATAGGAGAATCCTCCGGGCAGGAGGACGCAGTCGACATCCTGCAGGTCCCGGTCTTTATGCCAAAGAAAAACCGTTTCCTGCCGAAAAACGTTCTTGAGGGTGTAATAGGTGTCATAATCACAGTTGGATCCCGGGAAAACGACGACTCCGAATTTCATGTTAATCCTCTATAATAAAATAAAGACCCGGGAGGAATCCCTCTCCGCGGCCTGCGGCGGCCCGCTGTATTGTCTCCATCCGAAACCGAATACCCGCTCCCTTCTTATTTTTGTCGGGGATGCGACGGGGATTTCGCGGATTATTCGATTATTTCCCAATCGAATTTCTCGATGATGGGATTTGCCAGAACCTTATCCGCCATCTCGGGAACGATATCTGCGGCCTCTTTATGGGAAATATCAGGCAGTTCGATTTCGAAAACCTTGCCTTGCCGGATATCCCGAACGCAGTCGTAACCGAGGGTATGCAGCGCGTTTTTTACGGTTTGCCCCTGGGGATCCAGCACACTGTCCTTGAATGAAACCAAAACTCTAACTTTCATCGTTAAACACCCTGTCAAACATGTAGTCGATCTTATCCAGGTACGGATCAAGCGAGAAGCAGGCGTCGATCTCATCCGCCGAGAGGTGTTCCGTGACGCCCGTGTCGGCGAGCAGAAGATCTTTAAGGTGAAGCTCATCCTCCCATGCTTTCAGACTGTTCCGCTGCACCAGAAGGTAGGCTTCCTCTCGGGACAGGCCTTTGCGGGTGAGAGCCAGCAGGACGCGCTGGGAAAACACCAGGCCTCGGGTCAGTTCTATATTTTCCCGCATCCGATCGGTGTGAACGTTCCATTTTTTTATGATGTCGCTCATTTCCGCCAGCAGGTAATCCGTGATGATGAAGCTGTCGGGGAAGATGACGCGTTCCGCTGAGGAATGCGAAATGTCCCGCTCATGCCAGAGCGGAATATTTTCCAGTGCCACCTGCAAATTGGATTTTACGATCCGCGCTAGGCCTGAAACGCGTTCCGTGCGCACCGGATTCTTTTTATGGGGCATGGCGGAGGAGCCTTTCTGCCCCTTGGTAAACGGTTCTTCCAACTCCAGGGCTTCGGTTTTCTGAAGATGACGAATTTCCTGGGCGAATTTATCGAGCGAAGCGCAGATGAGAGCCAGTACGCCGAGCACTTCCGCATGCCGGTCCCGCTGAAGGACTTGAGTGGACGCCTTCGCGGGTTGGAGCTGCAGCTTGGCCAGTGCTTTGACCTCGATCTGGGGATCAAGATGGATAAAGGTACCGACAGCCCCGGCGATGCGGCCGCAGCTGATGGTCTCCAGCGCCCGTTCGAGACGCAGGAGGTGCCGCTTGACCTCTTCATACCAAACAAGGATCTTCACGCCGAAGGTGATCGGTTCCGCGTGAACGCCATGAGTGCGTCCTACCATCGCCGTCTTCTTGTACTTTTTTGCGGTGTCACGGAGGATCCGGTTGAAAGCCGTTAAATCCTTACGGATTTTAAGAAGCGACTCCTTGATCAACAGCGAGAGGGCCGTGTCCACGACATCATAAGAGGTTAATCCCAAATGAATATATCGGGAATCCTCTCCGATATTCTCAGCGATGGACGTGAGAAACGCGATGACGTCATGCTTGACGACGCGCTCGATCTCATCGATGCGTGCGACCGAGAAAGCGGCATCCCGCTTGATTCGTTTCAAGGCGTCGGGGGGGATCTCTCCCAATTCGCTCCAGACTTCACAAACGGCCATCTCTACATCGAGCCATTTCTGGAAGCGGTTCTGATCCGTCCAAATTGCTCCCATTTCGGGGCGGGTATACCTTTCTATCATGGAAAAAACCCTTTCACATGGAGTGAAACGGAATCATAACAACAAGACACGGTGATGTCAATCTGCCGGACCGCTTGCATCTGAAGAGATTAAGAGAAATAAATCAAAGGATTCCTTATAATGAATGTCTAATGTATTTGGAATCAAAATAATGGAGGATTTTCCCGAATCCGATCTGGTTCTGAAGGCTCAGCAGGGAGATGTCGATGCGTTCACGCGACTGGCCGAGCATTATCAGGCGAAGATCTATCACATGATCATGAGGATGACGCGCGATCACTGCGATACGGCCGATCTGCTGCAGGAAACATTTCTGCGGGCTTTTCGATCCCTGCCGCGGTTTAAACGGAATTCAAGTTTTTACACCTGGCTCTATCGTATCGCCGTTAACCGGACCCTGAATTTTCTGAAGAAAACCCGAACCGAATCCACGCGACGCCGGGATCGGGTGTTCCCGCTCACGTCTGACGGCCTGGGCAGCAGAACGGTATTTCAACCTGAGAAACGGATGCTGAACAGCGAACTGAAAAATCATCTTGACCGGGCCATCGAATCGCTTCCGGCCGTTTACCGGGCGGCCTTCATGTTGGTGGAGTTTGAAGGATTGAGTCATAAGCAGGCGGCGTTTGCTCTCAAGTGTTCGGAGAAGACGGTCTCCTGGCGCATGCATCGAGCCCGGAAAAGGCTGCAGGCGAGATTGGGCTCTTTTATCGAGGGAGGGCGATGATGAAATGCCGGCGTATGGAAAAATGGATATCCGATGCTCTCGACGGAGAGCTGTCTCCGCGGCGGGAAGTGATCTTGGAACGCCATCTGCGGGCATGCCCCGCATGCCGCTCTTACCGGGAGGGGTTGGATCGGATCCGGGCGGAAACCGGACGCTGGATATCCCCGGAGATTCCGGAACCCACGGCCCGTGAGTTCTCCGGTATTCTTCGGCGGGAGATGGAAAGTGAATCCGGGGCCGTGAGACGGCCACCGGCATGGCGGTGGGTTGCGGTTTCGGCTTCGGCGCTTATCTTGGTTGGGGCATGGCTGTTTACCCGACGGAATGGATATGAAAGCGTTCCGCAAACATATTCCTTCGTTCTATCCTATGATGAGGCGCTTACCCATGTGTATGAGGAGATCGGCGCCGACCGCGAGTTGGAAGAAATGTTCGATACATTGATCCTGGCATCGCTCGATATTTCCCTGGAGGATGAAGCGGGGATGGGTCCCGCACCTTGGCGACATTCCATCTGGGGGGAAGTCATTACGGATGAGGAGTGGGCCGTGATCTCTTCCGAGCTTAAGAAAGATTTGAACTCTTAGGAGGCTGACGATGAA
Source organism: uncultured Eubacteriales bacterium (assembly GCA_964433135.1). Lineage (GTDB taxonomy): Bacteria > Acidobacteriota > Aminicenantia > Aminicenantales > Aminicenantaceae > CAYSQW01. The sequence continues at coordinate 1,306 of CAYSQW010000078.1, read as the reverse complement.
AAGGACGAGACCCGGGATGGCATTTATTGGAATCGCAATGATCGTTATCATGGGGATTATGCCCGGATTCGCCCAGAACCGTGCTTTGAGGCAAAAAACCCGGGAAAACATCATCACGCTCATGATGCTGCGAATGACTCAGGCGCTGGAATTGACTGAAGAGCAAACGGCGTTGATTTTTCCAAGGGTCGCAAGGATCGAAAGAGAAAAACGGGATATCAACATCCGAATCCGCGATCGAATGAAAAAGATAAGACGGTTGACGGATATGAACGATCCGGAGGAACAGGATCTGAAAACGGAGTTGGAAAACATCAAACGTCTCAAACAGCGTCTGCGGGACATCGATGGGGAGTTCGAGTCATTTCTGGAAGGACGTCTTACGCTGGAACAACAGGCCCGATATGTCCTGTTCTCTCAGGATTTTTATCAGAGCCTGCGGGAAAATCTGAACCGAGCCCGCAGCCTACAGCGCCGAACGCGCTCTCCCAAAGATATCCGCCCTGATTGAGCGGAGCCGGTTGCCCGGCGTCCACGTTTTCCTCAGGAAAATCCGCCGTTATTTGGCTATGAAAAATGTAGAAAATGTATCTTGACAAAAAATATAAAGTCATATAGTATGGCGAAGGTAGATTTTTGTTTTTTCCTGGATTACTGAAGAGCCCGGTGCAGAGTCGGCTCAACAAAACAGAGGTGCGAGGAAGTCGAAGTTTCAATTTTTTTGATTAATCCCAATACATCATAAGAATACCTCTGCTAGACTTCTCGCTAAAAACCTGTGCCAGCGTAGCTCAGCCGGTAGAGCAGCTGATTTGTAATCAGCGGGTCGGGGGTTCGAATCCTCTCGCTGGCTTTGAAAAGAAGGACTCGGTTAGGCTTAAACAGGCGGAGAACCTGGCCAAATACGCGAAAATGCTGAAAATAATCAAATGAGTTCAGCGAAGGAATTGTCTATGAGTGGGCAGGTACCAAAGTGGTTAAATGGGGCGGGCTGTAAACCCGCTGGAGCAATCCTACGGAGGTTCGAATCCTCCCCTGCCCATTTTATGCGGGAATAGCTCAGTTGGTAGAGCAATGGCCTTCCAAGCCATTTGTCGCGGGTTCGAGTCCCGTTTCCCGCTTTTTATAAGATTATGGTTGCCCACGTAGCTCAGTCGGTAGAGCACGTCCTTGGTAAGGACGGGGTCACCAGTTCAAGTCTGGTCGTGGGCTTTGGAAATTCTTTAGCAAGAAAAGATGAATCCAAAGGATAGGAGGCAAGAGCATGGCGAAGGAAAAGTTTGAGCGCACGAAGCCGCATTTAAAC
>CAYSQW010000077.1:0-10632 GCA_964433135.1 uncultured Eubacteriales bacterium | reverse complement strand
CAGCGATCTCGGGTTTTAAAACTTTGAGCGCCATCTCTTCATCGAGTTTTTCATCTTTGACCTTGTAGACTTCTCCCATGCCGCCTTTTCCTAGATCTTCCAGGATTTCATACCTCTCTGCATAGATAGAGCCTAGCGCTAATCTTCTGGTAGGAGTTTCAACGGTTTTTGTTACAGATGGAGAGATTTTGTTTGATGGGATTAATTGATTGCCACACTCACCACAGAACTTGAGTGTATCGGAATTTTCCGTCTGACACCTAGGACATTTTACTGACACTATATCCCCTCATAATATAGCGATGAAAATATTATCAATATAGTAGGGAGAAGTCAATTTGACAAATTCCTGGAAATTTCCACAATCCCTTCAAATCCAAACACATACAGCTCGTTCTAAGGCCCAATGCACAACGATTGTAGGTAGGGAATGATTACAGGATAGGCTTGCTTTATGACTAAAATTCGGGATCGGGCCGTGTTTTCTCTCTCTATTCCCATCTAGTAAAGGGGGATCGTAAGAAAGGGGATAAGACTTTAAATGCAAACGCGATTTTCAGTCGCGAATATCGCCTCTAAGGCCGTTTCTAAGGCGAAATATTGCGTAACGTGTTTTTTTTCGTTATGACATGGCCCGATCTTATTATTGATGGCGGTTAAAGCCGCCCTGGCCGATCCCGTCGATTCCCTCCGCTACGAATAAACAATGGGGTCGGGCCTGAAAATTCCGATCGGAATTTCCGGGCCCGACCCCAATAGAAATGGTGTTGACTCTCCCCAAATGTTGTTGATATGATTCTTATAGGAAGAAAAGGGGGGGGAAGATGGCTCATCGTTGCCCCAAGTGTCATACCGATAATCCGCCGGATTCAAAATTCTGCAAGGAATGCGCTGCGCCGCTTACCGATTCCGTCGCCGAGACTCCCGAGCATGCCACCCAAACCATCGAAACGCCCCGCGAGGAACTCACCACAGGTTCCACCTTCGCCGATCGCTACCGGATCATCGAGGAGCTGGGCCGCGGCGGAATGGGCAAGGTCTACAAGGTCTTCGACACCGAGATCCATGAGAAGATCGCTCTCAAACTCATAACACCCGAGCTGGCCGCTGACGAAAAAACCATCGAGCGCTTTCGCAACGAGCTCAAATCGGCCAGGAATATATCGCACAAGCATGTCTGCCGCATGTACGACCTTAATCGCGAAGCCGGCACCTATTACCTCACCATGGAGTATATTGCCGGTGAAGACCTCAAAAACATGATACGGATGTCCAAACAGCTGTCGATCGGAACCGCGGTCCATATCGGCCGCCAGGTATGCGCCGGACTTGCGGAGGCCCACAAAGCGGGCATCGTCCACCGCGACCTCAAGCCGGGCAACATCATGATCGACAGGGACGGAAACGCGCGGATTATGGATTTCGGGATCGCCCGCTCCGCAGCGCACAAAAGGATAACGGGGCGCGGCGCCATGATCGGCACCCCGGAATACATGTCTCCCGAACAGATCGAGGCCAAGGACGTCGACTCCCGTTCGGACATCTATTCTCTGGGCATCATTCTCTATGAGATGCTGACAGGAAAGCTTCCTTTCGAAGGCGACACCGCCTTGGCCGTGGGGCTCAAGCAGAAAAGCGAAGCCCCCGAGGATCCGGTGAAACTCAATCCCCGCATTCCTACAAATCTCTCCTCCCTCATCCTCAAGTGCCTGGAAAAGGACAAGGAAAAACGCTTCCAAAACGCCTCCGAAGCCGCCGCCGCCCTTGAAGGGATCGAAAAAAGCCTTCCCACCACCGAAAAAACCATCCCGTCCAAAAAGCCCCTGACCTCCCGTGAAATCACGGTGCAGCTCAGCCCGAAGAAAATAGTCATTCCGGCGCTTCTTCTCTTCGCTGTCATCCTGATCGCAGGATATTTTTTGATCCGCCCGCGTCCCGACGTCGCCGCACCCGTCCCCACGGATAAACCTTCCCTGGCCGTGCTCTATTTCGAGAACAATTCCGGCAGCGACACCCTCGATCACTGGCGGAGCGGACTCTGCGAGCTTCTGATAACGGATCTGAGCCAGTCCAAATACCTGCATGTCCTGAGCGGCGAAAAGGTCTACACGCTGCTCGAAAAACTCGATATCCTGGACCGCGGAAAGTATACCACCCATGATCTGCGGCAGGTCGCCTCCCAGGGAGGAGTCAATCACATCCTGCGCGGAAACTTCATGACGGCGGACGACACATTCATCATCAATATTTCTCTTCTCGATGCCGGGACCGGAACCGTGGTCGCGTCATTAAGGGAAGATGGGATAGGCGAAGGGAGCATCAGCGAATCGGTGGACAAGATCACCCGGGCCGTTAAAACCGCTCTCAATTTCACCCCGCAGCAGATCGAAAGCGATATCGACAAGCAGATCGGTGTCGTAACGACCCACTCCCCCGAAGCCTATAAATATTATGTCGAGGGGATCAGATACGACGTCAAGGGGGAATACAAGAACGTTATTGAAAACATGGAAAAGGCCGTCGCCATCGATCCCGAATTCGCTTCCGCCTATCATGCCATGGCCTGGTCGTACCACAACCTCGGTTATTATGACGAGGGGGACGAATACCTTAAGAAAGCCCTTGAGCTCAGCGATAGGCTCTCCGAGCGCGAAAAATACTTGATCCGAGGCGCTTATTACATGGACGTGGAAAGAGATCTGGACGAGGCCGAAAAAGCGCTTCTGAGACTTGTCGAACTTTACCCCGATGATATCTCCGGTCACAATTACCTGGGGATTGTCTATGTCAGGAAAGGAGATCGAGAAAAATCCATCCATCATTACAGCAGGGCCATCGAGCTGGGTACTGAAGACGTGGTTATCTACACCAATTTGGCCGGTGCTTACAGTTCCAAGGGATTGCTCGATAAACGGAAAGAAATTCTGGAATCCTATTTAAAAAATGTCGGTGACAATGCCCGTATCCGGCGGAGCTTGTCCTACAGCTATCGCTTAGAGGGACAGTATGAAAAAGCGCTGACAGAGCTGGAAAAGGCCCGCTCCCTGTCACCCCATGATATGAATATCTTCCTGGATATGGGCGATGTGCATCTCTATGCCGGGGATTGGGAAAAAGCCGAGGAAATGTATATGCGGCTGGTCGCAAGCGACGACGCCTCCGTGCGCTGGAGAGGAAACAGAACCATAGCAACCCTGCGCCTGCTGCAGGGGAAATTCGATGAATTCGAAAGCCGCGTTCGAGAAGGGATCGAGCAATCCAAGCAACTCGTCCGGAATCAATGGATAAGAAGCTGGATGAATCTCGGAGTCAATGCCGCCCTCCGTTTGGAACGTATCGATTGGGCTATGGAAACAAACGAGGAGCTCTTCCAGCTTGCTGTCGCGGACAAAGTGCGGGAGGCGGAATGGTACTATCGTGTCGGCAGGGGCATGGTGTCTCTTGCCCGAAACGACTTGACCGCCGCGCAGAAAACGGCGGACGAGCTCCAAAAACTCATACTTGACAGCGGCGGCGGCGAATACGATATGGGTTATTATTACTGGCTTCAGGGAATTATCGAGCTGGAGAATAAGCGGTACGACCGTGCGTATGAAGTCATAGATAAAAGCCAGTCCACGCTTTCCGCTATGAGTGGAACCAAAATATGGAATTGGTATTTTAAAGGGACGGCTCTCTTCCGTGCCAATGATATTACCGGGGCCCGAAAGGAATATGAACATATCATAAGCCACCCTACGGGGAGACTGGGTTATGGTGATCTCTACGTGAAGGCCTTTTACCACCTGGGAATCATCCATGAGAAGCAGGGGAATAAGGCGCAAGCCGTGGAGCATTACACCACGTTTCTCGACCTCTGGAAGGACGCGGACCCCGGCATCCCGGAAGTCGAAGACGCGCGGACACGCCTGGCCGGACTGCAATAAAATCGGGGTCGGGCCCGGAAATTCCGATCGGAATTTCCCGGCCCGACCCCAAAAAAGGGGGGAAGATGACCCATCGATGCCCCAAATGCAACACGGAAAATCCACCGCAGTCTAAGTTCTGCAGCGAGTGCGCCACCGCGCTTACAGGAGTCGAGAGCGAGGCGCCGGCAAGTCCCACGCAAACCCTCGAGACCCCACGCGAGGAACTCACCACCGGATCCACTTTCGCGGGCCGCTACCAGATCATCGAGGAGTTGGGCCGCGGAGGCATGGGCAAGGTCTACAAGGTCTTCGACACCGAGATCCATGAAAAGATCGCCCTCAAACTCATAACACCTGAGCTGGCCGCCGACGAAAAAACCATCGAGCGCTTTTGCAACGAGCTCAAATCGGCGCGGAACATCTCGCACAAGCATGTCTGCCGCATGTATGATCTTAACCGCGAGTCCGGCACCTATTACCTCACCATGGAGTACATCGCCGGCGAAGATCTTAAAAGCATGATCCGGATGTCCAAGCAGCTGACCGTCGGAACCGCCGTCTGCATCGCCCGTCAGATCTGTTCGGGGCTTTCCGAAGCCCATAAAGCGGGGATCGTTCACCGCGATTTAAAACCCAACAACATCATGATCGACAGGGCAGGGAATGCCCGGATCATGGATTTCGGGATCGCCCGCTCGGTTTCGTCCAAAGGAATCACAGGCCGCGGCGTTATGATCGGAACCCCCGAATACATGTCCCCCGAACAGGTCGAAGCCAAGGACGTCGACGCCCGCTCGGATATCTATTCGCTGGGGATCATCCTCTATGAGATGCTGACAGGGAAGCTTCCCTTCGAGGGCGATACCGCCCTGGCTGTCGGCATCAAACAAAAAAGCGAAAGACCCGAAGATCCCACGAAGATCAATCCGCGGATATCCGCCGATCTCTCATCCCTCATCCTCAAATGCCTGGAGAAGGACAGGGAAAAGCGCTATCAGACCGCATCCGAAGTCGACGCCGAAATGGAGCGGATCGAACAGGGCCTTCCCACCACCGAAAAAGCCGCCCCCTCCAGAAAGCCCCTGACTTCCCGTGAGATTACGGTTCAGCTCAGCGCCAGGAAATTGTTCGTCCCGGCTCTTCTTTTCCTCGCCATCCTGATCGTCGGGTATTTTTTGATCCGCCCCCGTCCCGACGCCGCCGTTCCCATCCCCACCGATAAACCTTCGCTGGCCGTGCTCTATTTCGAGAACAATTCCGGCAGCGACGCTCTCGATCACTGGCGGAGCGGTCTCTGCGAGTTGCTGATTACGGATCTGAGCCAGTCCAAATACCTGCATGTCCTGAGCGGTGATCGCGTCTACGGCCTGCTCGAACATTTCGACCTCCTCGAAAGGAAAAAATACAACGATGAGGATCTCAGAAGAATCGCGACGCGAGCCGGGGTGAACCATGTCCTGCGCGGCAATTACATGACGGCGGGAAACACGTTTATCGTCAATATCTCGCTGCTTAACGCCGCAACCGGCGCCGTGATCAGCTCGCTTAAAGAAGAGGGCGCGGGCGAGGAAAGCCTTACCGATTCGGTCGACAGAATCACCCGAGCCGTAAAAACAGCACTGCACTTCACCCCGCAGCAGCTGGAAACCGATATCGACAAGGATGTCGGAGTCGTCACGACCCGCTCGCCCGAGGCCTACAAGTATTATGTCGAAGGCATCAGATACGATATCCAGGGCGATTATCCCAAAGTGATCGAATATATGGAGAAAGCCCTGGCCGTCGATCCGGAATTCGCCGCCGCTTACTATGTCATGTCCTGGGGATACGGGAATCAAGGCTATTACGCTGAAGAAGGGACCTGTATGGAAAAAGCACTCCAGCTCAGCGACCGGCTCACGGACCGTGAGAAGCTCCTGATCCAGGGTGCTTATTATTTGAAAAACGAAAAGACCTACCTCCAGGCCGAAGAGATGCTGCAAAAACTGGTCGCCCTTTATCCCGATGACATCTCGGCCCATAACCACCTGGGGATCCTTTACGGCAGTATGGGAGATCGGGACAAATCCATCCAGCACTACAAAAAGGCCGTTGAAGCCGGAACCGAGGATGTCGTGATCTACACCAATCTTGCCGCTGCCTACAGTGCCAAGGGATTGTTCGATGAACGGAAAGAAGCCCTGGAATCCTACTTGAAAAATGTCGGAGATAATGCACGGATCCACCGGAATCTGGCCGTAGGTTACCGCTACCAGGGGCAGTACGAACAAGCTGCAGAAGAGCTTGAAAAAGCCGTTGCATTGGATCCGGACAGCTTTGATAATCTTCGGTTCCAGGGGCTGCTTGCTTACTACGCCTGGGACTTGGAAAAGGCCGAGGAAATATTCAATCAGCTCATTATAAGAGAAGAGCCTGCCGCGCGGGTGTGGGGAAAATATTATCTGTTGTGCCTGCGTCTGCTGCAGGGGAGATTCACGGAGTTTGATGAATTAATCAAGGATGCGGCGGCCATGTCTGAACGGTTCGGGCAAAACATGTGGCTGATATCAACGCTTCATAATTCCGCCCGAGTCAAATTGAGACGGGGAAACCCGGAGCAGGCCATAAAGGACATCGACAGGGGCCTGCCTGTCGCGGTTGCGGAGGAAGAATCATATTGGCGGAAATTGTTGTTAAACGCCAAGGGCTTAGCCTATCTCGCTTTGAATAAGCGTCAGGAAGCGGAGGCAATCGATGATGAGCTGCTGGCCCTCATCGAATCCGGCGCCAACCAAAATCATATGTGGATGCATTATATTCTGCGAGGTCATATCGAACTGGATGAAAAACATTACTCCCGGGCTGTCGAACATTTTGAAAAAGGAATCTCTCTTCTCTCCGCCGTGGCCGATTTTCAAGCGCTGTTTATAGAAGGCCTCGGTTTGGCCCGCTACCAAGCCGGGGACCTGGAACAAGCCCAGCGGGAATACACCCGCTTAACCCGGCTCCATGTCGGGAAACTGATTGCCGGCGATGTCTTTGCCACATCCTTCTATATGCTCGGTAAAATCAATGAGGAGCTGGGGGATAAATCCCAGGCTGTTGAAAACTACACCCGGTTCCTCGATCTGTGGAAAGACGCCGATCCCGGCCTCCCGGAATTCGAGGATGCCCGGGCACGCCTGGCCGCACTCCAATAACGGGGTCGGGCCCGGAAATCCCGATCGGAATTTTCAGGCCCGACCCCAAATATTACCTCCAGTATCTTCAACCTCAAGCGGTTTTGAAGTATACTAAGCGCATAAGATGCACATCCAAAGGAATCATCATGAATGAACAAGAACAGACCCCGCTGCAGAAAATAATCCATTCCCGCCGCAGCATCCGCCGTTTCCTGGACAAACCCGTCGAACGCGAGAAGATCCGAACCTGCCTCGAAGCCGCCCGCCTGGCCCCCTCGGCCGAAAACGCCCAGCCCTGGCGCTTCCTCGTCGTCGACGATCCGGACACGAAAAGCGCCTTTGCCCGCTCCGCCTTCTCAGGCCTCTATTCCCAGTCGAAGTGGGCTTTCGAAGCGCCGGTCCTGATCATGATCCTCTCGCGTCCCAGCGTCGTCGCCCACCAGATCGGTCAGCGACTGCAAAAGATCGATTTCCAGGCCATCGACCTCGGCATCGCCGGCGAACACCTCGTGCTCCAGGCCGAAGAACTCGGACTCGGGACCTGCTGGATGGGATGGTTCGATCCCCAAAAAGCCCGCCGTTTCTTTAAAATCCCCCGTAAATACAAGATCGCTTCGCTGCTCGCCATGGGCTATTACGAAAAGAAACCCGGCCGGGTGCGCAAGCTCAAACCCCTCGAAGAGATCGCATGGTTTAACAAGATAGGGGAGTAGGGCACTGAATCCTCGTCACGAAAGAATATCAATCCTCAACCAAAAAAACCCCCATCGCTACCTGTTCCCATCTCTCTGCGCCGGAGAGATTGCCGGCATTATCCTCAGCTTCGTTTTTTCCTTTCTCCTTTTTTCCCTGTACCACACTCATTTCGCCGCGCCGTCTCTCCCCCAGCTTTTTCTCTATTTCCTCGGCACTCTGGCGCTTTTTACAATAATCCTTACGCTTCTTTTCGCCGCCCTCACCTATCTTTTTCGAAATCTCATCCGACGCATATTCCAAAATATAGACTTCGCCTATTTCCTGGCTTTCGCTTTTTCAATCCATTTCATTTTCTGGGCGCTCCTCTATGTCAATTCAAGCCTCCTGCGCTATTCCCGCGAACTTAAGAGCTATATCATCGATCTCATCGTCGTTCTTCTCGGCGCCGTCATCTTTTTTATCCTCACCAAAATCATTCCGCCGCTTACTTCATGCGTCAATAATAAATTCATCAAGGTCACGGCGTTTCTGCTGCCCCTCATCTTTTTGATCGCCCTCTTCACAAACAATCCGTTTTCCATCGAGCCTTTTATCTCAGCCATGCCGACGTCTCAACCGCCTCCTCGAAATTACGACAGCCAGGGTCTTCCCTCAACCCCCTCCGCCCCTTTTTCCCCCACGAACTTAAACGTGGTCATGCTCTCGATAGACACCCTGCGCGCCGACGGGCTCGGCTGCTACGGCAATCCCCTTAATACAAGCCCCCATATCGATGCGCTCGCCCAAGAGGGGATACTCTTCGAAAATGCGCTGGCGCAGTCCTCGTGGACGCTTCCGTCCCATATGACGATGTTTACTTCCCTCTATCCCTCGGTTCACGGTTGCGTCCGGTCCCCGATGTGGAGTCGATATATCGACAAACTGGACGATTACTGGATCACGCTTCCCGAAGTGCTTAAAAGCCATGGCTACCATACCGCCGCCTTTACGGACGGCGCCCTCCTCGGGCCCGCATTCAACTTCGATCAGGGATTCGACGTCTGCGACGACTCGGGCGGCGGCATCGAGAAGATCGTCCCTAAAGCCATCCAATGGCTCGAGCGCGCTTCCTCACAAACTCCCTTTTTCCTCTTCCTCCACTGTTACGACGTGCATCATTACAGGCCGCCCAAAGACCTCGAACAGCAATTTGCCGCAAACTACACAGGGAAACTAAAAAAATACCGGGACTCAGGCCACGAGCTCGAAGAACGCATCACCTCCAATGCTTTCTACACGTTATCTCCCGCTGATATCGATTACCTTAAGGCCCTCTATCATGCGGAAATCAAGCTGACCGATCGCACCTTCAATAAAATCCTAAGCCACCTGAAAAACAATCATCTCTACGACAACACCATCATCATCGTCACCTCGGACCACGGCGAAGAATTCTGGGAGCACCGCGGAACCGGCCACGGCTGGTCCCTGCATCAGCACCAGCTCAAAGTACCGCTCATCATCAAATCACCCACACTGCCTCCGCCTCCCCGAAAAATCACCCCCCGCGCAGGCCTTATCGATATCGCACCCACGATCCTGGATATGCTCGGAATCCCGCTCCCCACGGATTTTCAAGGTCTTTCCCTTATCCCCCTCATCCTCGATCCTAAAGCTTTCCCCCAGAGAACGTTCCTGGCCGAGGCCTCACACCTCGGCCATCAGAAAGCCGTAATCCATAAAGGCCGTTCTTTTCTATTCAATAAATTCCCGCCGGTAGGGGAACGATTATTCGATCTCCGCTCCTTTATCCCCACCTGGCGCGCCGTCATGAATTGCTCACCCCATGAGCTTTACGACCTGAGCGCGGACCCCTACGAAAAGACAGATATCATTAAGCAGAATCCCCACTCCGCCCATAAACTTGCGGACATGCTCTTAAACGAATGGAAGCGCAACCTCACCCAAAGCCTCAACGCGCAGAACGCTCCCCGGGAAAAGATGAGTAAAAAAGCCGAAGAGAACTTAAGAGCCCTGGGCTATATCAAATAAACCGCTCGCGTTATTTCTTCCGGGTCATCTTGTGTATGTTTTTCGTATCCGTCCCGTCAAACGAAGCCGGCCGCTTGCCGCTCGGATCGAAATGGATCTCGGCCTCATCATCCGAGAGAAACCTCAAAATCCCGAACGTCGTCACCCATTCCGAACCGGCGTTGCTGAATTTACCGACACAGAGGTCGATCGCACACGGCTTGCCGGAAGCGTCGAGCTTATACTCTCCCTCGTGGGTAACTCCGGTACCGTCGGGATGGGTCTCCTTAAGCGTATAGGTCATATCGGCCTTAAAAACCGCTTCCCCGTCTCCCGTCCCATGCTTTCCGGCCACTACCCATTCACCCACAAGCTTTGCACCCGGATCGTCCTGGGCGGCTGCCATGATCCCGGCCGCCGAAAAAAAACCCACACATCCCAATACCACAATAAAAATGATCCAATATGATGACGTTTTTTTCATCCCATGTCCTTTCAATCGTATTTTCCCCGAATATACCAATTTATCCGGGGATTTGACAAGATCGGATGAAAGAATCATCCGTTTCCCCTGGACTATCTTCAATTCCTTATGCCGGGGGACACCCATAATCTATTCCCTCATCCAATGGGAGCTTTTTATATCTCCACGAATATCCTCTTTGAATTTAGCGGTTTGCACCAACTTAGCCTGGAAAATATTTCCTTATTTTAAGCTTATTCTATACCAGAAAATTCATATGCCGTTGACAATACACAATTTAACACTTGACAATAGCATTCGTATTTCATAATATTATATTTTCCCAAGGGTTATGGGAAAAGGGTTGATCAAGAATGGGGAATTATTTCAAGCA
>CAYSQW010000076.1:0-11201 GCA_964433135.1 uncultured Eubacteriales bacterium | reverse complement strand
CTCAGATGTCTCTAATTACGGACAATTGAAAAGGCATATAGCTGAGTGTCCACCCTGATCAGAATTGGCATATATATTGCTGGACAAAATAGATGGGGGGAGGATGAAACGACATAAACTGTGTTTTCTTATCGCATTCTTGATGTTTCTTTTTCCGGGCTGCCCAAGCGATATATATGAACCTCCCACTCAGGAATGGACGGATTCCGCTTATCAAGTGATATACGAAAGGGTGAAACCGTATGTCTCCAATGAAGAAACGAACAGCCTACAAAGAGTTGAGATCCACCGAGCCGAGGAACCGACTTGGGCTGATAAGGTGACCGGGTGGTTTACCTTATGGAATGGAGCGGATGCGGAACTCGCTCAAACCTCGGAAATAAGATTCGAAGGCATTATCTCCGATCCCATGCCCAAAGAGGTGGCCCTTTTTGCGGAGGTGTCGGACAAGGGAAAGGCGGAAGCGGGGGGAACTTGGCACAACGGGGAAAAGATATATATCAATGGAGTGGAACTCGTAAAAATCGGGGAACATCCATGGGGAAATTCCGGATCGGTCGCGTATTTCCTTATTGGAAAAGACGGAAGCATTCTTCCATAAATAAAATCTTTATTGAATTTTCGATGAATATTTTTGCATCCTGGGCTCAGGATCGATTTACCGTGTGCTCCTCGTGGATGAACTGCAGGTTAGGCAGTCGTCTCTGTGCACGCAGACGATGCCGCCGCATTCCGGACACTTCCAGCGCTCTTTTTCCCGGTCGATGTATCCGTCGAGCCCCAACTCGCGAATGCGCTGCAGGTTGTCGATCATGCTCATTCGGTATTTCGTGCGGTAGCGGTTGTCCAGCCGCCGCAGCCGCGCGCAGGGAAACTTCGAACATTCAAAGCAGAACGCGTTATCCGTTGCCTCCAACTCGGGACAGTTTTTTATCCGGCAGATCACGCAGTGTCTGGGTTTACGGTCGTCGCTTCCGCCGCAGCCCGGGCAGGGATTCCTCTCTCTGAGATAGCCGATACAGATCGCGCAGTTCATCCCGCAGGGAGCGATCATGGCGGGGCCGATCAATGTCTCCGGGTATTGCTTGGCTTGCTTTTTCATGCTGTTCTCTGTTCTTGAAATTACGCTTTCCCGGCGACAACGGCAAATTCATGTGCCGCATCATCGAAAGGCGCGCCCGCAACATCCGCGTAGAGGGATTCGATCATGAATCCGTTCTCATTGAATTCTTTCCGCAGGCTTTCCGGCGAGAAATGCTGCAGCCAGTTGTATGCTGTTCGTGTTCGCCCTGATTCAACGATCGTGTATTTATCCAGAATGACCTTTTCCCGTTCATAGCGGAATGTGTTGAGAAATCCGTAGTATATCTCGGGAGACCAGAATCCGTCCATCAGGTTGATCCCGAAAGAGACGGCTTCTTCCCGTTGATCGAAGGCGTTCAGGGAGTAGACGTCCAGCAGAACGGCTCCTCCGGGTTTGAGGAATGAGTTGAATTTCTCAAGCATCCGGCGTCTTTGAGCCGGGCTCAGCGCACAGAAATCGCACATTATCATCATAATGAGATCGAAACGATCCTCGCTGTCGAAATCAAGGTAGTTTCGGTTCACATACCGGATGTCCAGTCGGTTTTCGTTTGCGGTTTTCCGGGCGTATTCAATCGAGTTTCTTGAAAAATCGATGCCCGTAACGGACGCCCCGCGTTTCGCCAGCCTTGTCGTGTAGAGTCCCGGCCCGCATCCGAAATCGGCGATCCGCGTGCCCTTTCCGACATGGAAATGCGCCGTGATCCATTTCACCGAGCGGTCGATAAACGCCTCCCGGCGTGATGACACATCGATTTCTTTATTCAGGTGAAAAGCGAGCATCCGTTTCGAAGTGTGCGCATCGGTCCACAGATCGGCGGCCGTATAGAATTCAAACGGTTTCGGTCTGCGGCATATTTTTTCAAGTTCGTCGAACATCGCGTTTTCCTCCTGTTTTATAGGATACATATGTTCCGGCCGTTTTTCCCGTGGAATGAGGTCTGTTGTTGCGCCCCTCCATATAAGGCTGATGCCGACAAAACCGGTCACCGGGAAATGATGGTGCGGGTTCTTCCCTTAACCTGATGATTGAATCGCAAGAATCATAGCCAAAGCGATATTACCAGAACCGTTTTTATAAATCCAGTTTGCATGTCACCGGATCATGTGAATGGAGGTCCCCATCCTATCTCTTGTTCTACCCGGCGGGATCTCATCAGAAAACGTTGATTTCTCGCCCCATATTCTGGTAAAAATATTTTGAAAAAAATAAGCAGTCTCTTTCACTTGGCAAAGAGGGAATGATACCAAGAAATCCGCGGTTCCGACCTTGAGTTTTATTGATATACAACGTTATCGGTTGTGCGGGGGGGGGGAACATTGACATGAAAGCCTTTCAGAAATTTATAACCCGTCTGAATCCTTATGTGCTGTCATATATCGCGAGTGTATTGACGATCGCGCAAATCGTTCTTGCCTTCTTTTTTGTCGGTCATGCTTCCGATGCGCTCAAGTGGGGAGGGTGGATCTGTTTGTGGTCCGCCGGAATATTCGGGGTTTGGCCGATCATCATATTCCGCCGGAGAGGGGGTGTGTCAAGAGGAGACAGCTACATAAAGACAACGACTCTGGTGGATACCGGACTTTACGCTGTCGTGCGGCATCCGCAGGGAGGAACGGCCTGGCTTCTGATCAACCTGGGGCTCATATTGATCGCGTGGCACTGGACCGGCATGGTCCTCGGCCTGATCTCGATGAGCCTGGTCTATCTGGATACGTTCAATGCCGATCAATCCTGCATAGAAAAATTCGGCGCTGCCTATCAACGGTATGCAAAAAGAGTACCACGGGTAAATTTCATCACTGGGATCATCCGGCTGGCGGCAAGGCGCGATGAGGAATCTGGAAAGTGACGGATGGATTCTTTGGAGATGATTTTTGAGGTGTGATACGGCGGAAGCGCGACGAGAGCATGCTCTTGCAATAATATCCTGAACGAAATATGATAAACAGTTTAATTAAATACATGCCGGAGACGGCGATACGATGGATTTATCAAAAAAAAATCATAGAGGGAAGTGGAAATATTATGACGCAGGATTCCGGAAAGAATTCGAACAGACTGTTGATTTTATTATTACTCGCTGATTTTGTTTTCATATTGATTCATCTGCTATTCAGCAAACATCTTTTTTCAAATCCTCTTTTTTCGATTGAAATGGATCGGGGATACGCGGAGGTTTATCAATACATTAAAGAATTTTGGATCCTGGTGTTGTTGTGTTTCATGGCGTTAAAGAACAAACAGATCATCTATTTTGGGTGGTCGATTCTTTTCATGTATCTATTGTTCGATGATTCTCTGCAGATACACGAACGGCTCGGATCGATTTTGTCGAACCGTTTACACCTTCAGCCGGGTTTTGCTTTGCGTGCGGATGATATTGGTCAAATAGGGGCGTCCGCGCTCTTCGGAATCTTATTATTCTCGGTTTTGGGATTTGCATATTTGTTGAGTGACGACACGGCAAAACAAGTATCAAAACGCCTTTTTATTCTGGTCGTCTGCGTTGCATTCTTCGGCGTTGTCGTGGATATGTTCCATGTCGCGATCCCTGGAGGCGGTTTGATTTTGGGAATCATCGAAGATGGCGGTGAAATGGTAATTATGAGCATGATTGTATCGTATGTCTTTGATCAAGGGGCTTTTCAAAGGCTGTACCCGAAACCTCAGCGTGGCTGATGTCGGGATGGAACGTTCAGTCCGACCGTGAGCTCCGGATCGTGCTTCCAGTTTTGAAGAGCGGCTAACCGCAGCCGGGCTTGTTCTCCTTCCGTGATGACCGGATCGGCATCGACTTCATGTAAACGTCTGTCAAGAAATATAAACAGCTGAAAAGAAGGTGTCGAGGATGATAAATGCTCATCCCTGAGTTTTTTCTCTGTGATTCCGTCATTCTGTCCGCCCTGGGAGCTTATGGTTTCTCTCTGATCCGACTCGGAATGCAATGCCGTCAAAGAGTTTCCCCCCCTATCCTCGGGGAGTCAAAAAAACACCAGTTTACAATAATATATCAAAGAGGTCACGAGTAAACAACTCCTCTCCAATCTGTTCGTTGAAAGGCGCCGCATCCTTGTTTTCAGGGATTTCAGGGCTAAAGCAGGATAAGGATTCTGAAACCGGCCAGGCTGGCAATGATTTCATTTGATTGACTGCTTGAGCCGAGATGTTATCATATAATTCAGCCGATTTTATGTGGGAGGAAAAAATGGACATCAAAAACGCCAAGAAAATGACATCCCCCTGTGGGCTGCCGTGTTTTCATTGCCCGGCGTACCTCGCCGTGAAAAATCCGGAAATACGGAAGAATATGGCGGCAGCCTTCAATCTCCCTGAAGAGAAGGTCACATGTGAAGGATGCCGGCCCCAGGAAGGCCGGATCAAGCTGCTGAAGGCCGATCAGCAGTGCCGGATCTATTCATGCATTAAGGAAAAGAACATAGATTTCTGTAACGAATGCGATGATTTTCCCTGCGAACGGTTTCAACCCTACGCCGACAAATCCCATTTCCCGCATAACATGAAGATGTATCAGCTCTGCATGATGAAAAAACTGGGGTTTGAAAAATGGGCCGAAGAAGAAGCGGCCAGAATATGGGACACCTACAGAACCAAACCGTTTGATTTCGATAATATCCTTTATTGAATATCCGGACAAGAGAAAATCCACGCTGCGGATAAGGCTCCTTCAAAAACCTTGAACTGAAAGAGAGCCTGTCGAAATAAAAATTTCACCGTTTGGGCGATACCGATTCCCTCGAATGGATCGGTATGCGAAGGCGGCGGCTTTTTAGGGCCGCCGCCGCATTTTTCAGCGCTGAACGATAGGCAGCCGGATCTGGGACGGATATTCCGCGGAGTGATGAACGGTGTTGTGTGCGATGACGCCTTCGGTCTCGTCGTAGTTTTTGCCGCCGGTATTGAGATTGCGGGTGAATCGCGGGAAGTTGCTGCTCGAAACCTCGATCCGAATCCGGTGGCCTTCCGCGAAGTGGTTGCTGGTCGACATGGGGCTGATCTCGAGCTCGTAGACCTTGCCCTCCTCCATGAACACCTGCTTGTCGTATCCCTCGCGGTAGCGGGCGCGGAGGATGGTTTCGTCCAGGTTGAAGGCACGGCCGTCGGGATAGACGTCGATGAGCTTGACCGTGAAATCCGTATCCCTGGCATCTGAGGAGACGAAAAGCGTGACTTCGATCGTCCCGCTTACTTCCGTCCCTTCCTTCAGCGGTTCGGTGGTGTAGACCAGAATATCGTTTCGGCCTTCCATACGTCTCTGGTCGAAGGCGCCGGCCCTTATGGCGTTGCCCGTGCAGCAGACATTGCCGCCGTAAGAGAGTACGGGATTGAAAGGATCGTAGGAAAAAGAGTCGGGCTTGCTTGCGGCGCCCGGTTTCCGGGTCGACAGCGTGCCGTCGCCGGAGAGGCTGTTGGCCCACCCGCCTGAATCGAGGTAAAAGGTTTTCATCCGGGCGCCTTCGGGAGGCCAGGTGTATGATGACTGCCACTTGTTCATTCCCATCGTGTAGTACTGAACCTTGGGGGTTTTCTTCGTGATGCCGTTCTCTTCACCTTTGAGCCAGAAGTCGAACCAGCCGTAGATCAAGCCGTCGTAATCGAAACGGGCGTCGCCCATATTGCGCTCCCCGACGATCGTCTGCTCGGTGGCGCGGCGGTAGGCGCAGTGACCCACCGGGGCTACCAGGGCGAACTGGTTGCCGGCCACTTCCGGGTCTTCGGCGTTGTGGGTGACGTGGTTGAACAGCGCCAGGTTGGGACCGACCGAAACATCATACCATGACATCATCCAAAGACTGGGTACGCCGAAGGGTTCGTCGTCATGATAGAGACCGCCTTTGTACCAGGCGGGATCGTTCGGGGTTCTCTGGATCATGCGGCCCCCGGTGGCGACCGGCGCCGGGTCGGCGAAGATGCCCTTTGGGCCCTCGACGTTGCGCAGGATGTCCTCGACGGGAAGATGCCACAAGGCCTTCGACCAGTCGACGCGCGGCATTTCCGGAGCCAGGTCGAAATACCGCGACAGCCGCACCATGTCTTCCCGGGAGATGTCTTTGGGGAACATGGGGCGTTGGGTGTTCTGGACGCCGTACAGCCAGGTGAAGAAAAGCATCTGTTCGGCGCCGCCCCGGTACCAGTTTCCCTGCTCGTAGAACGGGCCCACGCGTCCGACTCCCGCGCCGAAGCCCTGGGGGCACATGGCGGCGTGGGCGGGATGATCCAGTGCGGCCAGTCCCATCTGCCATTCAGCTGTGGATGAGCATCCGATGGTTCCCACCTTGCCGTTGGACCAGGGCTGTTCCGCGATCCAGGTCAGCATGTCGTAGCCGTCGGTTTTGGGCGGACCGAGGATGTCCCATTCGCCTTCCGAGAAGAAGCGGCCGCGCTCGTTCTGATAGATGTAAGCATATCCGCGCGTGACCCATTCATAGGCCGCCCTGGCCTGGCGCAGCTGGGGGACGCCGTCGCGGAATGGGTTGAAATTATAGGGGGTGCGGACGAAGATGGTCGGCACCGGAGTATCGCTGTCGACGGGGCGGTATATATCGGTGGCGAGTCTCACTCCGTCGCGCATCGGCACCATGACCTTCTGTTTGATGATCGCGACGGACCGGAGCTTCTCCATGAAGGCGGCATCCTGCCGACCGGCCTGACCTTTCAGGATCGAGGCTTCGGGGTTTGCATGGATGAAAGCGGAGTCGGCCAGCATGGTTCCGATGCCGGCGCATAAAACAGTGACGCCTATCAAAAAGGAAAGGAATTCTTTCTTTCGAAAAAACGAATGTTTCATTATATTCTCCTTGTGTGAATGGGATCGATCATGGAACCGGATGGAGATGCCGCCGCCGGAATCATTCCGGCTGGTGGTTTGAAGATGATGCGGGAAAGATAATGAGTGCTCACGGGGGCTTTCAGCCCCTGGGATGTGATGAAAAAGGCTTCCGATAACATGAAAGGATGAACATATCACTTGGAAACCGGCTCTGTCAATTTTTTCTTGAGGCCGGTGCTTTTCCAACAGTGATTTCGATTCGGGAACGTTTTTTGTCTGTTTTCGTATGAATAATCACGTGCGATCGGATTAAATCCGGAAGCAGGAAAAAACAAGGAGGGAAAGAATGGAAAAACGAGCGGCTGTGATATTTATCGGCATGCTTTTCGTAACGGCGCTGGCCGCCGGCCAGGTGTCAAACGCAGAAGAACAGGCCGCGGTGGAAAAGGTCATCAAGGAATCCTATTTCAACGGCGCCTTCAATGATCTCGACACCGTAAGTATGCGGAAGGGATTCCATCCGGATTTCGCCATCTTTTCGGCCAAGGGCGCGGAACTTGCCCGCTATCCCATCGATGCCTGGATCAAAGGAATCGAGCAGGGGAAACGGAAGCCCGATTTCGACAAGAGCAAGGCGAAGATGGACTGCAGGATCGCTGCGCTCGATATCACCGGAGGCGCCGCCGCCGCCAAGATCGAGATATCCAAGGACGGGAAGATGATCTTTACGGATTATCTTTCACTGCTCAAGTTTGAAGACGGCTGGAAGATCGCCGCCAAGGTGTATCACCGGCACTGATGAAGGACAGCGGCGAGACGGATCCAGCCGCGACCTTACGGGCAGGGCCCGACGCATGGTCGCCGCCGATCAGAGCATCAGCAGGAGGAAGACCATCACGAACAGAGCGACGGTTTCCACGATCCCGATCACCATGAAGTAGTTGGCGGTTCCTTTTCCGGTTTCGGCGAGGGAATCGGCCGCCCGGGCGGCCACCTTGCCTTGAAAGAAAGCGGAAAAGCCCATGGCCATGCCGCCGAATACGCCCGCCGCCATCATGGTCAGCGGGTCCTTGTCGCTCTGGCTGATGAACAGCATGAGCAGAAAGCCGTAAATGGTCTGCGTCAGCGGGGCGCCGGAAAATGCCACCAACATGAAAGGCGCGGGTTTGTTGTTTGCGAAACATTTCTTCCAGCCGCCGACCGCGGCTTGCGAAGCAACGCCGGTTCCGAAAGCTGAGCCGACCGCGGCCAATCCCAGTGCGGCCGCGGGTCCTATCATTCCAAGATTCATTTGATTTCCCCTTGTTTTGATTCTTCGGTTGTCTCTTTAAAAGGTTTGTATTCGTATCCCGTCCACTCCATTCCCAGCTGACCGGAGAATTCCAGCACATTCAAACGGATTCCGTGCACGATGACGGAAAGCAAAGCCATGGCGATGTTGAGACCGTGGCCGATCGCCAGCACCAGCAGCCCCGCAGGAAGAGCGAAGCCTTTCAGCATGGGAGCGGCGATGTCGTTGAAGCTGGAAGCGATGGCGACGGTGGCCATGCCGACCGCGAACAGACGGATGTAGGAGATGATGTTGGAGAAGGAACTGATGGCATCCAGAAACGTATTGAAAGCGCCTCCGAGTCCGCGGGCCAGCCCCTTGAAAAACCCCGTCCCTTTTTTCTGCTCGCAGAAGATCACGATCGCGATCAGACCGCCGGCGATCATCGGGACGGTGAAACCCGGCATGTCCATTCCCAGCACCAGGTTGAGGACGACCAGAAAGAGTCCGGCCATCAGAAAAAACCAGCCGAGGTGGGCGATGCTGTCGAGTCCGGGAAGCGCGTTGATGAAATTCATGATATTCGCCAGTCCGAGCTGGACGATGGCGATGATGAAGCAGATCAGCATGACTTCCTGCTGGGGATCGACCGTCAATCCCGGAAAGAGCTCCGGGAAGGTCGCCAGCTGTGGGATGGTCAGGGATTTGATGAAGGGGATCTCGGCGATCCGAACCGCTCCGAACCAGTTTCCGGTAATGGCCCCCCACCCGATGGTACAGAGACTGAGCACGTAGAAAAGTTTGACCGCCAGAGGCAGCGGTTGTTTTTTTCCAGCCGATTTGAGGTGGGTGAAAAGGCAGATCATCAGAAAAATAAGCCCGTACCCGGCGTCGCCGATGATCATGGCCACGAAAAGGGCGAAAAAGACGAGGAAGTATTTGCTGATATCGTACTCCCGGTAACCGGGAACCGTCCCCAGAAAATCGAATACCGGTTTGATGATGCGGTTCCACCAGCTCATCTTCAGCAGTGTCGGCGGGTTGTCGGTCGATTCTGGATCCTCACTGAGAATCCCCCAGCCCTCTTCGGTCGCGCCGATCATGAGCGTGTCGATGTTTTCAGCGGGGCAGTATCCCTGTACCAAGCAGATGTCTTCGGTCTCCTTCATTCCGGACCGGACCCGGGCAAACTCGAGCTGCTTCTCGACTTCGCGGCGGAGAGTCAGGATATTCTCGGTGTGTGCCGTCAGGGCTTTCAGCCGGGCTTCGATCTCAAGGATCCGATCCGAAGCCGTTTCCAGATCCGCCGCCGTCTTGGCGTAATCTTCCCGGGGCGGGATCTCTTCCTTGAGATCCAGACGCTTGTCTTCGGTATCGGAGACCAGGGCCAAGTAAACCAAGCCCTTATCTTCCTTGAGGATCTCAAAGATTGCATTGTCGGGCGCTTTTTTCAAAAAATTTTTATCGGTAAGGTAAAGACGGATATAGACGTTATCTCGATGAAGCGCTTCCAGATCCCGAGCGGATATTTTACCCCAGCGATCGAACCAATCCATCCGTTCCCGGTTCTCTTCGACGATTCCCATGTTTTGCTGGTGTTCGGCGGAAAGCCGATTGATTTCCTCGACCAGAAGACGGTTGTCCCTATCTTCCGGGATGCCGTGTGTTTCAGGGGATTCCGTGCTTTCGAGAATGCGCAGGCTTTTGTCGATCTGATCCAACTCGTTTTCGAGTTGGGCCGCGTCTTCGGACCGGGGAGGTTGAAGATGCCGGATATGGACGACCCCGGTTTTTCGAAGTCTCCGGAGCGCGGTGTTCCGGTGACGGGTGCTGATGAACAGCGTCACTTTCTGCATCGGAACGATCATGCGGCCGCCAGCTCCTTTTTCCGGTGAATTTTGGCTTTGGAAATCTTGCCCCGGACGACTTCCGTGGTGCGTTCGTCACCCAGGTAGATATTGATCCTCCGGATGTTTTCCTTTGATTCGGGGATCTTCACTTTTTCGAACAGATTGACGCGCTGCGTGGTGATGCGCAGCTCTTCGCGAAGCACTTCGATCTGGTCTTCCAAAAACTTTATCCGGATGTTTTGTTCGATTTTGTGTTTGCAGGCGTTGATGCCCCGATCGATCCAAAGCGGGGTTTCATAGAGATCATAGGGCTCTTCGTGAAACACCACATCCTCGAAGATCACGAGATCGATGCCGGCGATATTTCCTATGCGGGTCACGATCTCTTCCACGGAAAAAAGCTTGCCGAGATCGATATCGTCCCCGAAAACCGCGATCCAGCGGTCGATATCGCTTTCAAAAGCGGCGACTTCTTTCCGGACTTCTTCCACTTGATTTCTGATGACGCGAATTTCGTTGATCAATTGGGTTTTTTTCAACTCCAGCGTCGGCAAGTAGCGCTGAAACCGTTTGAGCGCTTCCTTCTGGATCTTCAGTTCGTTCTTGGTCAAGCGGATTTTTGGCATGATTACGGTTTCCTACGGCCAGTATTTCTTAACCAGGTCGGATTTCATTCGGGTTTCCTCGGGAGTGAAGCACTCCGCCAGAATCTTCCATCCAAGGTCCAGGGCGTCTTCAAGATTGATGTTTACGGAGAGATCCATCATGTTGGACTCGAATAATTTCCCGTACTTGAGGAGCTTTTCGTCCCATTCGCTCATGCGAAAGCCCATCGCCCGTTTCTCCTCGGTCTCCTTGTATTGGGCATAGAGCTGGATCATTCCATCCATGATGGCGCGGTGATCGTCACGGGTTTGATTGTTGACCTGCTGTTTGAGGCGGCTCAGGGAACCGAACGGCTCGATGCGGCCGTTGCGCAGATAGAATTGGCCTTCGGTGATGTAACCGGTATTGTCGGGCACGGGGTGGGTGACGTCGTCTCCGGGCATGGTCGTCACCGCCAGGATGGTGACAGAACCGCTGCCCTCGAAGTCGACGGCTTTTTCATAACGGGAGGCGAGTTGGGTATAGAGGTCGCCCGGATAGCCGCGGTTGGAGGGCACCTGTTCCATGGTGATCGCGATCTCCTTCAAGGCATCGGAGAAA
>CAYSQW010000075.1:0-12853 GCA_964433135.1 uncultured Eubacteriales bacterium | reverse complement strand
CCTGACAGAAAAGAACCTTTATGATGTCATAGATATATTGAGGGAGGAGTGATCACAATGAAGTTTGATGTACTTATATTGGGCGCAGGCCCTGCAGGACTTTCTTCATCGATATATACCGCCCGCGGAGGGTTGTCCACTATGGTCATAAGCAATGGCCGTTCACCTCTTGGCTGGGCAGGCAACATCGAGAATTATCTCGGATTCCCTGAGGGCATACAGGGGAGCGAACTTCAAAAAAGGGCATTGGACCAGGCCCTGATGCTTCGTGGGAGTCGTGATTTTGAAAGTCGGAGATCCTACGAGCTCTTTTTGCGAAACTTATTTACACAGCGTAATATGGGCCGGAGAGAACGATTTATAGAGGAAGTCCGGCTTATTCATAGACTGCCTGAGAGTCGTTTGGATGACTTCCGCTGGCTTCAAGTCAGGGTTAATCCATCCAGTACCATACAGGTAGCAAAAAACACATATTCTCTTCATAGTCGGCTTAAAGGGGAAACCGTCCGGGTAAAACTCTATGCGGAATATTTTGAAGTGTATTACAGCCAGAGAAAGGTAGATCGGATACCTCGGCTGCGAGGTGAGCATCAGCACCATATCCAATACAGGCATATCATTGAGAATCTGTTGCGGAAACCGGGGGCCTTTGAAAATTACCGCTACAAGGATGATCTTTTTCCGACGATCCGATTCCGCATGGTATACGATCATCTCTGTATAAAATCATCTCGGGCAAGCAAAGAATACCTCAAAATACTGCACTTGGCGGCTCAAGAGAGCGAATCAGGTGTAGATCAGGCCCTGCGGATCGTTTTTGAAAAAGAGCTTCCTGTGCACGCGGATACTATCAAAAAAATCCTGGAATCTGGGAATGAAATGGAGGTTCCCCGCGATGTCCGCATAGATAAAATCGATCTGGGTCATTACGATGTTCTTTTAGAACGCGAGGCGGTTTATGGGCGGCAATAAAGAAAAGCTTCAAACCTGCCTTAAAACTCTCTGTCTTTCCGGTATCCGGGATTATTATAAAGAGCTCAGCCACATCGCCGAACAGGAAACCATGCGTTATGAGGATTATCTTCTGGAACTCCTATCCAGAGAGTGTGAAGTCAGATATAACAATCGGATTGCACGTCTGATGAGAGCCTCGAAATTACCCCTAGATAAAAATCTCGAAAACTTCGACATGAAACGCCTCCCTCCAAAACTGCAACATCAGGTCAAAGCGCTCCTTGATGGATCCTTCCTTAACAGGAAGGAAAACATCCTGGCCTTCGGAAATCCCGGAAGTGGAAAAACCCATCTTCTCTGCGCTATCGGTCTCGAGTTGGTGCAGAAAAACAGAAGAGTCCTCTATACGACCTGCGCGCTCTTGGTCCAGGAACGGCTGATCGCCAAACGGAGCTTGGAACTTGAAAAGCTGCTTAAAAAGATGGGTCGTTTCGACGCGATTATCATCGATGATTTTGGATGCGTTCAACAAAGCCGGGAGGAGATGGAGGTCCTTTTTACCCTTATGAATTATCGATATGAGCGAGCCAGCGTGATGATCACCTCGAATCTCCCTTTCTCCAAATGGGAAAACATCTTCAAGGATCCTATGACAACGGCCGCCGCAATAGACCGCTTGATCCATCACAGCGTTATCCTGGAGATGAATCTCCCGAGCTACCGGATGGAAAAAGCAAAACACAAAACTCAATAAAATGAATAAGTCTGAATCAGGAATCAACGGGAAAAATAAATGTCGCCAGAGAGAATTAATGGTTGACGTCAGTCATCTGATGGGGTCATATTTTTTAGGCTTTTTGGGGGAAGGTTTTTTGGGGAGCCTGCGGCCGGCGGCTTCCCGGTTCAAGGCGAAGAGGTTGTAGGAAAACGACCGGAAATACTTTTTCCGGCCGTCGATGATGCGGCATTCGAGCGTGGTGTCTTTTTCCCATCGGCTGATGTCGGAGGGGGTCAGATCGGGCATCTCGGATTTTAACTCCTTAAACACCTCATCATGGGTGTAAGGGTAATCTTTCCGGATATTGTCGATTCTTGTTAACCGGTCCCAATAATCTTTGGCTTTTGCTTGAGACAAAGCCTCGTTATTGAATAATTCCTGTTTGATCATATTTTCAGCGCGAAAGAATTCTCCTTTCTCGATGAGAATGTCGATCTCATCTATATTCTGACCATAGGCGATGCCGCATAAAATAATGAATGAAAGAATCATGGCGCTCTTCCTCATCTGAAAAACCTCCCTTTAAAAAGTGATTATTGAGTATTTAAATGACTGCCGCCGGGTTTATCCTCTCCTGTTTTTTTATCCGGCTTACTCCATGTCGGCCTCGGTTCGCTTGCCCGCATTTTAAGAACCCGCTTCAGCTAAATATGTGCGTCTGATCCGAAAAGTCTGTTTATGGCTTTATAGTTTGAGGGTCTTTTAGAAGCTTCCTCTGAGTCTGCAGGTCGGCTTAGCCCATGTTCTTTAGGGGAGCACGGGGAAAGTGTGGTTTGAAAAGGCTCCCCGGCCGCAAATAACATCCCGGCGGTTTTATCCGGGGATTGGAACGGGTTTTTCTATGCCTCTAGTCATCTCTTCAAGGAGATTGAGCATGCCGGCAAAATCTTGGCCTGAAATAACTCCGGATCGGATCATGTCTTCAATGAGCCGGTACTTGTCTTTTACCCCGATTTCATTTTTCAAAATGGCTAAAACCTTTTTTAATGAACCATTTT
Organism: uncultured Eubacteriales bacterium; assembly: GCA_964433135.1. Lineage (GTDB taxonomy): Bacteria > Acidobacteriota > Aminicenantia > Aminicenantales > Aminicenantaceae > CAYSQW01. Next base: position 10,123 of record CAYSQW010000075.1, on the reverse strand, counting down.
TTAATATTCGCTTGATATCCTCTCCAAGAAGCCCGGCTCCAGCAGACACATAATCGTAATCTCTTTGTTTCAACAATTCCATGCGGTTTTCATAAATCCTATCGGAATTTCCGGCATCCGAATATGAACGGAGGATGACCGCCAAATCGGCTGCATCGGTGGTTTTTTCATAACTTCTGTCATTCCAGGAAAAAATTTTCAGAGCGGCCAAGCCGGGCAAGGAGACGACTTTTATTTCGATCCGCGGGTTGTTTTGGATGACAATATATACAGCTGATTCATAGGCGGCTTCAAAGCCTGCAATATTCATTTCAACGTCCCCGGTTGGGGGCCACTTGAGGACCTTTTTTCTACCTCCAATCCGGCCAAAGGGAATAAGGTCGACATTTTTGCTGTTTTTATAAAGGAGACGATGGTATTCCCGTGTTTCGGTTAAGCATCCGGTCTTAATGAGTGCTGATTTTAACATGACGAAGGATTCCCAACTCTCCAATTGAACACCCAAATCGTAATCAACGGTTGCTCTAAAGGTTGATATTTCATGCAATTTTTCCAGAAGAAAATCTCTTGCCATTGCACCAACCAAAAAAAATGGGATATTCAGATTTGAGGTAACTTGATTCATTGAAGAAAACAGCTCAACAGTTGTTTTATCAATCTTTTCCGATAAGTTCAGTGATCTTTGTTTCATAAATGATCCTGGCTGTTTCCGCTGCTCTGCTTTCAGCCAATGCCATAAGATCAGCATAAATCAATATGGGATGAACGGCATCCTCCGTTAAATGATTCAAGGTGTCATCCCAGAATATCCGCATAATCTCAATGTTTCCCTCCCGGTTTTTTTCAAGCCGATATCTCAGAATGAATTCACTATTCAATTTTTCCATGTATATGGTGGCTTTGTGAGGTTTAAGGTATTCAGTGAGCTTTTTTGCCGCGATTTCCCCTCCCCAATAGGCGCCGAATTTCCGGATATCTTGATTTTTCCACCAATTGTTTTCCTGCGCCTGGAATCGCCCTATCAATAATCTAGGACGCAGCCGGCGAGGATATTCCGTCACCCATCTTTCGAGGAGCTCCTTCTTCCTTATCAGGAGTCTGCGATTTTTGGCAGGTTCCACCAAGTGTCCGGTTTTCTTCAATTCATATAAAGTCTTATGGACGGATCCCAGCGCAACTTGTGCGTTAACGGCGATATTCCTGTATGTCTCATTTACCAAGGCAGGTTCGCATAACAGCGCATAAAGCACTTGAAGAGCGGCTGGATTTAATGTGTGAGCCGCTGTATCGATATCATATTTTGCACTTGCTTTTTGACCTGTAAGAAACACAAACACTGGAGGCGTATTGATATAGGCATTTCCTGCCGTATCCAAAAATTGGATGTTATTGTTCTTTAGAACTTCTGCTAAATTTCGATTGATGTAATGTGCAATCATAATGCCCCGTTTTTGGATCATTCGGAATCGGTCAATCAAGATTCCCAATACCGCATGATTCACGACATTTTTCACTTCAACGGAGAATTCAAACTCAAGGTCCTCCCAAAATAGCTTTATGAACGTATCGATTCGATTATTCTCGAAATTCAAATTATTATGCTGCTTCGTGGTTATTATTACATTTAGGCCGGTGTTTTTTTGAAATGCCTGCACTGCTTTTTTAAGAATCTCATTTTTTTGCATTCGTATCCCCTTTATCACATCACAGGTGTTCATAATGTGTGATGTTCATATAATATGAACATAATTAAATAATGAACAATTGTCAAGAATTAATTAATAAATACTATTTATAAAGTGATTATATCCAAGCGATAATATTTTATTTAAATTTAATATTATTAAATATAACGAACACTCAGTATATGTGAACAAAGGAGTGTGAATATAATATTTGTATTAAAACAGTATAATTTATTTAAAATGCCGCTTCGAATATGAAATCAACATTGGGAAAATATCATATTCCGTCCGGAAATAGGGCAGGGGCGATGCCTTCTTAATACGGAAAGTGATAACACCGGATGAACTTCGGTCAAGCGTCCGCTTCCCTGTCATGTGATTCCGATAAAAATAGCCATCATGATTAACTTTTTGACTTTATCCTGATCCAAATATACATTATGTTTAAATTATCATGAGCAAAAAAACCGGGCGTAATGATCCTTGTCCCTGCGGAAGCGGGAAAAAGTATAAAAAATGCTGCGGAGCCGAATTGTCGGAAAGCGGGTTTATGCCGGCGCCGGATGAATGGTTTCCGGAATCGGAACGAACGGGAACGATCTGGGACGACTATATGGAACTTCTTCCCCCGCTGGCAATCTACGCGAAGAAGATCTCGCAGTTCGATGAAGGCGGCAAGGAGTTCGATAACGCCGTTATGAATTTCGAAAAACAGTTCCACCCCGGAGAAAAGAACGGGATCTCGGACAGTCTTTTCGTAAGTTGGATGTATTTTGACCTCAGGTTCGGGACCAGCCGGGAGACGGTGGCGGAGCGCATGCTCGCGGACCCCATTATAAAGGGGCTTCATGAACCAGGACCGACCTATCTTCGGCATATGAGTGAGAGCTATCTGACCTTTTTCGAGATCATCGAGGAATCCATCGATACGGATTCCGCCGTCGTCGAGGAACTGGGGACCGGAGAGCGTTTTACGGTCCTTCATGTGCGCCGGCTGCTGAATGTGGAGCCCGTGGTGGGAGAGGTCTGGTATGCGCGCCGGATGGGATTCCCCGACGCTTCCATTTTCTATACGACGCCCTATATTTTCGAAAACAAAGCGAAGCCGGGATTGAAGCGGGTGATCGGAATGCAGATGGATGATTTCAGCCGCAGTCCCCAAGCGGATCTCGTTTCCCGGGAGAGTTATTTAGCCGAATCACAGAAAGAGTCCGCCGTATTCTGGGCCGCGTACATCCTCGAGGGAACGGGGCACGGATCGTTCTTCCCGGCGGCTGAAGGCAGGGGGCCTCACGAGGAGGCGGACCGTGACGAGCTCCCCGTGCTGGTGACCACGGACGGAGAAGAGGTCGTCCTGACGGAAATCCATTTCCGCATCCGCGATGAAGCGGTCTTGCGCAAACGATTGTCCCGTCTGCGAAGCTTCGATTACTGTGAACATGACGACACATGGACTTGGCTGAAGGCCAGGAGCCGGAAATATCCCGACAAGCCCCGTTCAGTTCTCGGCGGCTTCCGCATCGAGGGGGATATGCTCATCGCGGAGACGAACTCACGGGAGAGGGCGGCACGGCTGCGTTCCAAGCTCAAACGTCATCTGGGGGAGCTTATCGCCTACAGCAAAACCATGTATCAGGATCCTTATGATTTTCCCGAACTCTCTCAGGAAGAGATAGACGGCCGGAAGAAAAGAAGCGATGAGTTAAACGCTCTCCCTGAAGTTCAGGACGCGATGCGAAGGCATTTGGAACAGCACTATTTCGAAGAATGGCCCACGGAAAAGCTGCCCGCCCTGGGAGGGAAAACCCCGCTTCAGGCCGTCAAGGATGAAAACGGCCGTGCCGCCGTCATCGCCTTAATCGATGACATGGACGGGATGCAGGATTCCCCGCATTCGAAGATCCCGAGGATCGATTTTGACAAGCTGCGCCGGAAGCTCGGCCTTCCCCTACGGGCGCATTAGGGATTTGGGGAACGGCGCGTTGTGTTCGGTCTATTAACCAATCCTTTTAGAAAAAAGTAAGTTGATATTATCTGGATACCCTGAACGAGGCGGTGGCATTCCTCGAATTCTTTGCCGAATATCCTAAGCAGTACGTGTTGTTCCCGCTTGACCACGAGATGGGCGAGGGCGGTGAGCAGAATCCAGGGGATGAGAAACACTCCGTCTCGGCACCACAGGATCGGCAAAGGGGGGAGGGTGAGGATCCGGGCGGGAAGGGCTGTTTGTATATACCCGAAACGGACGGGAGCTGCCAATAAACGAATAGTGAAGTGGTTCTATTAGCGTCGGGATCTCATTCAAGGAGCGGGGATCTTAAACGATCACTCCGGTTCCGAGAAGGGGGAAAGATATTTATTATGAAAATGAATAAGTGGTTTGTAATTGAGCACATCGGCTTGTTTGAGCGCCCGGATATAGTTTTTTCTTACGGTGGTGGTCAGTATGAGATCGTCTTCCGGGAAATCAAGATATGAATCCAGATGTTCGATGAGAAAGAGATTGACGATGAATCTCGCCCATCTGCCGTTGCCGTTGTTAAAGGGATGGATGTAGACGAGGCGATGGTGCATCCGGGCGGATATCTCTATGAGATCGAAATCACGGCTTTTCCAGAAATGAAAATCGTCGACCAATTTTTGCAGTTCAACATCAATCTCGACTTTGTCGATCCCGATATTCTTGTTGGTTAGTCTTTTTTTTCCCGCCCATTTCCAGACTTGCCCGAACATGTCTTTGTGCACCTGATAAAGACCGCTCAGGGTAAATTCAAGTTTTCTTCGGGACAGAAAATATTTTTTGGTCGCTTCGGCTGTGTTTCTAAATTCGGCATCATTCAGTTCTTCACGGGTGGTGATGTATTTGGGGAGCAAACCGTCCAGATCATCCGGTGTTAAAAGAGTTGTGGGCGCGGGATCCTCCCGGCCTATTTTTTTGTCTTTTTCCGACTCCATAACTGATCTCGCTGCTTTTCACGGATTTCCTGTGAGAAATGATCGATCTGTGCTTTTCTCTCTTCATCGGAAGGGGGCTGCAATTCAAGCAGAGAGCTTGCGCGGTTGAGCTTAAGCAGCTGCTCCGCCTTCCTGCCGGCTTTGTCCTCAATAAAATCAACCAGGTTTTTGCGGGGGACAAGCATGATCTTCAATTCCGCATTCAACGCCTCCGCGATTCGGTGAAGGGTTGATATTTTCGGCGTGGATTCCGCATTTTCAATCTGCTGGATGGATCGTGTGGTCCGGTTGACTCTGCGGGCCAGTTGTTCTTGAGTCATGCCGAGAGTCTCTCTTAAAAGCTTGATTTGATCCTTAAAAAGGGGGTAGTGAGCCAGCCATGCGGGAAGGTCCGCGGTGGACTTGAACTTTTTGCTTATCTGTTCCGTAAAAAATGGTGATTTCATATTGACATGATACGCAATATAATTGCGTTTGTCAATAGTTTAACATGAAATATAATTACGTTATTTAATATATGAGAACGAAAATATATTGCGCTATCCGGCGCCCATGATTGCGGATCGGCCGCGGAACGGTTAAGATGGACGGATCATGAGCACAAAACTTGAGGCTTCCATCCCGCTGCTGCGGCTTTCATCGGTAAGGAAGTGCCGGATCGTGCAACGGGAAAACCGGTTCGTCGTCACGGTGGAGACTGAGGGTGGGGAAGCCCGCGCCCACATCAACAACACAGGGCGGCTTGAGGAGTTGATCGTTGCGGGACGCACAGCCTACATCCTGCCCACGCCGCATACGGTAAAAACCGACTTCCGGCTGTTCGCCGTATCCGAGGGGGAAGACGCGGCGCTTCTCGATACCAGGATGCAGATGCAATTTTTCGAGCGGGCGCTTTCAGAGGGGCGGATCTCCTGGCTCAAAGGCTGCCGGTTCCTGCGCCGTGACGCCCGGCTGGGTGCGTCCTTGATCGATTATCTTATCTCCTGCGGGGATGCGTCTTTTTTTCTCGAGATAAAAAGCGCCGTTCTCAGGCGGGGGGATCGGGCTTCCTACCCCGACTGCCCCACGGTCCGCGGCCAAAAGCACGTGCGCGAGCTTACCGAACACGTTCGGGCGGGAGGGAGAGCCGCCATCTGCTTTATGGGAGGGCTGCCCGGCGTTACGGCGTTTACCCCCGATAAAGAGGCGGATCCCGTACTGACCGAGCTTCTCTTCCGGGCGGCGGAGTCGGGTGTTGAGGTCCGGGCTGTAAGCCTGCGGTATGCGCCGCGGCTGAGCGCTGTGTGTCTGGATGATCCCGACCTTCCCGTCATCCTGGCGGAGTAGGGATACGGGGACGGGTTTTAAGACCAACGGAAGCCCCGCCTGTCAAAACGGGCTGTGTATCATAGAGGAACGGTTTTGGAGAAATCCAGGTCCGGCGTACTGCTGTCGCCGTCGGATCCGTAGCCGAAGAACTCTATGATGAAAGTCGTCCAGCCGTTCTGTTCGACCTCCGCCCGGCCCTGGGTCTGCTGCGCCAGGGTTTTGATCAGGGTCAGGCCCAGCGTGTCCGTGGTGCCGAAATCGACGTTTTCTGGCAGGCCCACGCCGTCGTCCCGGTAGGTGAGACGATAGGACTTTTTATCCTCCACTCGCTCGAAGCGGATCTCGATCGTCCCTTTTCGGTCTTCCGGGAAGGCGTGCTTCATGGAATTTGTGAAAAGCTCGTTGATGATGAGGCCGACCGGGATGGCGTCGTCAAGGCCGAGAACGACGTTTTCCAGATCCATCTTCAGGCTGACCCGATCTTTCATGCCGGAGGAAAGATGCATGATGGTGAGCACTTCCTCCATGTGCTGTTTGAAATCGATCCGGGCGAAATCCTTCGTTCGGTAGAGCTTCTCATACAATGACGCCATCATGAACACCCGCTTGCGGCTCTGTTCGAAAAGGTCGAGGACTTCGTCGTCGTTCGTCTTCGTGGACTGGAGGCGCAGGAGGCTGGCGACGATCTGCAGGCTGTTTTTCACCCGGTGGTGGATCTCGCTCAGCAGTACGGTTTTTTCCTGAATGTCCCGTTGGATCTGTTCTTCGATTTGCTTGCGTTCGGTGATATCCTGAGTGAATTCGATAAGTGCGGTAACCTCTTTATTTTCATCGAAGACGGGATAGCCGCGCACGGACCAGTGGCGGCCGTCAGGGGTCTGATTTTCGGCATGGCAGGCCTTTTTTTCGTCGCGGGCCTTCAATACGGGGCAGTTCTCGCAGGGATTGCTGCGGTGATGCCAGATCTCGTAGCAGTATCTGCCGGTCATTTCCTCGGGCGTCATGCCGACCGACTCCGCAGCCGCACGGTTGGCCCAGACGATACGCAGTTCGGTATCGTAATACGCCAGCATCTCCGCTGTGGAATTAAGGATCATTTTCATTTGGTGTTCACTCTGATGCAGCGCTTCCTCAGTCCGCTTCTGCTCGGTGATGTCGACAAGGTGGGTGACGACGCCCGGGATCTCGCCCGTGCTCCCTCGGTGAGGAAAATACTCCAGCTGCAGCCAGCGTGTGTTTCCGCTTAGCGGAGATTGTAAAAATATTTCGCAGAGAACGGCTTCTCCGGCCAGGGCGCGGTCCAGGTGGGATTTCATCTCGTTTTCGAAAACTTCGCGTCCCAGAAGATCGGATACGGTGCGGCCGAGGATCTGATCCTGCGGCGTGTCATGGAATTCGACATAGGCGGCGTTGGCGGCGAGATGACGGTAATTACGGTCGATATACGACATGGGACGACCGACTATTTCGACAATGGCGGTGAATAAATCAATCTTTTCCGGCGGTTCACTCATGATTTCCCCGATATCCCGGAGCGTGTTCAAGCGTGTGCATGATGCTTTTCCCATGCGTTCCGGTGCGTACGAACATCCTTCATTGTGAAAATCCGCGTGTGGACGGATATTTCAAGAATACAATATTATCTCTATAAAATGGGAGCTGTCAAATCATGGACCCTAAGGTCGGGTGCGGCGAATAGATCGGTGTCTTTCCACCCCTGTGTCGATTGCGACATTGGATTCGAGTTCGCCGGACAGAGAGCCGTTGAGACGGCTTGGCGCCGATTTAACCAATTATTTTTCATTTCTTAATACAAAATTCACGATAATCCGTATAATGGGTCTTTGGATTCGATATGTTTAAAGTACTGAAACACAATCTCAGCGCTTGGGATTTAAATGCTTTTATGAAACTGGCGCATTGGCACGCGTTCAAACCTGTCGACAGCTTGATGCGCATCCTGTCTTTTCTGGGTAACGGGTATCTGTATGCGGCGATCATTCCCGGCGTCCTGATCCTGGATCCGGGAAACGCGCGAACGGTGATCCGGGCGGGATCCGTCGCCTATGCCATAGGAATGAGCCTCAGCACTCTGCTCAAACGCAGCATCCGCCGGGTCCGTCCCTTTGAAAACCTGCCGGAGATCGTGGCTGCGTTCGTTCCCAGGGATCGCTTCAGCTTTCCTTCCGGTCATGCCGCTTCGGCGTTTATGGCCGCCGTGCTGTTGAGCCATTTCTATCCATTTCTGATGTTCCCGGCTTTCGGGATCGCTTCCCTGATCGGCATATCCCGGGTCTACAACGGGGTGCACTATCCGGGGGATGTCCTGGCCGGGATCCTGCTCGGCATCGTGAGCGCCCAGCTGGGCCTGAACATCATGCTTTAGGCGGTGCGCGGACCGATCCCCCGCCGCAGTCTTTTTCTTCTCTTGAGTGCGGGTTCTCTCCACCACCGGAATCCTATCGGCATGAAGCCGAATAAAATGCTTAGAGGCGTTTCTGTTTATGCTGTGAAAAGTGGTATCATTTTTCTTTAGAAAGAGGAGGTCATGAACATGTCGAAGCACGCGAAAGAAAAGGAAGGCCTGGTAAGAAGCGGGGCCCACGGAGAGCACCCTTACGGGGATACGGGGCAGATGATCTTTCTGCTGGTTTTCTTGGTGGTCTGGGTCCTGGATTCCTTCGTCTTCAAAGGGACGACCTTTTTCAGCGCTTCGCTGCCGCTTTGGGGGAGGGGGCTGATCGCGCTGGCGCTTCTCGGCTGCGCGGTGTATCTTGTGCGCTCCGGTCACCGCGCCGTTTCCCATGAGGTGCAGGCCGAACCGCGGGTGCTCAAAGACGGCGCTTTCGCACATGTGCGGCATCCGCTTTATCTCGCGTCACTGCTTTTTTACCTCTTTCTGATGGCGTTCAGCGTGACCATCCTGTCGCTGGTGGTTTTTGCCGGCGCTTTTTTGTTTTACAACTTCATCGCCGCTTATGAAGAGAAGTCGATGGAGGAGCGGTTCGGCCGGGAATATACCGACTACAAGGCCGAGGTCGGCCGCTGGCTCCCCAAACTCTAACTCCGGGGTCGGGCCCGAAAATCCCGATCGGTAATTCGGGGTCGGGCCCGAAAATCGTAGTCGGGATTGAAAACCGGAGGATTTAAGCGCCGGCCCGCTCATACATCCAGTTTCTTCCCGTCCAATTCAAGGGATATGTCCTCGCCAAGAAGCGACAATACAGTCGGCGCCACGTCCAGTATGCTCGCGCCCTTTATCTCTTTAGCTTTTATTTCCGGTCCCGCCAGAATGAAAATGCCGTCCATTTGGTGTTCTCCGCTGTTCCCGGTAGTCGCAAAATTGTCCTCAAAATAATTTCCGGGTCTACTCGTCAACTGCTTTGAAACTTCATAGGCATGGTTTTTCATGGAAAAAATGATATCGGGGGCATCATCTGTGTGATCTCCCCAGTAGATGTCTTCCCTACGCACGACCTCATCCACAACTTTCTCCCCGGTTTCAGAGTCTTCCAGTTTCAGCAGCTCTTTTTTTATGAAATCCGCCACTTTCTCGTATTCCTTTCCGGGTTTCACACACCCCTTCGGCTCCCTTCCCTTCACGTTGAGTCTGATCAAACCGCAGTTTCCCCCATAGAACGCCTTTGTTCTTTTCCAGTCTAAATCGCTGGAAAGAGAAAAGAAACCGGTTGCGGCCTTTTCTCTCGTAGATTTTGAGAATCTATAAAAACCGCTTCCCAGCCCTAACTTCGAAAGACAGGCATATATCCTATAAAACAACCGATATTTGTTTAGGGCTCGTTTAAACGCCACCATTGGAGATAATTTGAAACGCATCAATCCTTTATCTAAAAGCCAGCTATTTAAAAGAAACCTTTTCAAACTGTTTCCAGCCCCGTGATCAGACATTATCATGATATATGCATCGTTCCCAGCTTCGTCACGGAGCCTGCCGACGGCGTCATCTATGCGTTTGTAGAGATCCAGGGCGAGCTTTGAATATTCTTCGGCTTCTTCAGGGGCGTAATGGGGGTTTGTCGCGTCCAAAAACCTCCAGAATTTATGATGCAAGGCATCCGTTTCCATGAAAACAAAAATATTTATGTCGCAGGGATGCTCTCTCAACATATACAAAAAAACTTTTTCTCGGTTCTCAATAATTTCTTTAAGATCAT
>CAYSQW010000074.1:0-13115 GCA_964433135.1 uncultured Eubacteriales bacterium | reverse complement strand
TTACTCAAGCTGATTGATGACCGGCCCTCAATCTCCATATCGGCCCGTCTGAAAAAAACCATTAAAATAGCCGTCTCCGATATTCGACAGCACTCCCGCTTCAAGGCCATTTTCGGCATCTCCGATGTTGACACCGAAAATAGGCACATTGTGATCTCCGATCAGACATTCAACAGCCGTCGACTAAAAAAAGTTTTAATCCCATGCCATAAAACTGTGGTTTTTATCACCACCATTGGAGAGGAGATCGACCGTTTGATTAAAAAAAGCATGAAGCGACGCTCATCCTACGGTTATATACTGGATGCCGCCGCCTCGGTTGCGGTTGAATCGGCGACGAATGGACTCATGGACCACATCGAGAATCATTACGATGGAAAAGTTGAAACAACCTACCGCTACAGCCCGGGATACTGCGATTGGGCCCTTCGTGAACAGCAAAAATTGTTTCATCTTCTTCCTCATAAGCGGATCGGTGTCGATCTGAGCGACAGTTATTTGATGACACCCCGCAAATCCATATCAGGCATCGCCGGCCTCTGCCGCGCGAGCTTGCTTAAAAACGGCGGCAACGCCTGCGCCGACTGCCCCCGTCTTGACTGCCCCTACCGAAGAAGGAATTAAACAGACATGAATAGGACAACACCCAAAACATTCCCTTATCAACCCTTATCATTGGATGACATCGGTCGGATCCATGAAACAAGCATGCAGGTTCTTCAGGAGATCGGTTTTGAAGTCCAGGGAGAAAGCGCCCTGAAACTGTTCAAAAAAGCCGGAGCCGTTGTCGATACTGACAACCATATCGTTCGCGTCACGGAAAAACAGATTTATGATTGGATCAGCACCGCCCCGAAAACCCTCACCCTGTGCGGACGCGACCCGAAACACGACATCGTTCTGGGCGGAGGACGGGTTCACTTTACCACAGGCGGGACCGCCCTGAATGTTCTCGATATGGAAACCGGCGAGCAGCGGCCGGCGACACTGATGGATTTGATCGACATCACACGCATCGTGGACAAGATGGAGAACATCCATGCACTCCTCCTTCCCACTTACCCCAATGAGATTTCCGTAAGGGATGTCGATGTCAATCGTTTTTTTGCGGGTCTTTGTTACACCTCCAAGCATATCATGGGAGGCATCTACACCCTGAAGGGAATGAAAAACGTCATCCGTATCGCGGAGGACATCGCCGGAAGTCCGGAAGCTCTGCGGGAACGGCCGTTTATTTCTATGATCGCCTGCGGCATCAGCCCGCTACTCCTGGATAAAAAATACGGCTCATTTATGATTCATCTGGCAAAAGAAAACATCCCCGTCGCCGTTCCGGTGGAACCGTTGAGCGGGGCGACCTCTCCCGCATCCCTGGCAGGAACTTTAGTCATTCAAAACTGCGACGGACTCATCCATGTCATGCTCACACAACTCGCCCGTGCCGGGGCGCCCGTGATTTATGGTAGTGTGGCCACCTCCATAAATTTTAAGGACATGAGCTATCTCGGCGGCCCGGTAGAGAGCGGATTGATCAACGCCGCCACCGCACAACTGGCCCGTTTTTACGGATTCCCCTACTACTCCACCGCCGGCATCAGTGATTCCAAGGTCCTGGACACCCAATGTGGCTACGAAACCGCCATCAACAACCTCCTTGTCGCCCTCGCGGGAGGCGATTTTATTCATGACGCAGCCGGTCTGATGGAATTCGCGACAACGGTGAGCAAACAAAAACTGGTCATCGACAATGACATCTGCGGCATCGCCCTCAGGGCACTCAAAGGCATCACCGTCAACAAAAAAACCCTGGCCCTCGATTCCATCCGCGCCGCCGGACCGGGCGGAAATTATATCTCCGACCGCCACACCCGGACCTTTATGCACAGGGATCACTATTCCCCAAAAATCACCAACCGGGAGAGAAGAGACGCCTGGAAGGCCAAGGGCGGTTTAACCACAGCACAGAGGGCCCGGGATAAAGTCAAAGCCATTCTGAAGGCGCCTCCCCGCCTAAAACTGAATCCGCAAACCGCCGCCGAACTGCATCTCCGCTATCCCGAAATCCGGTTTCATTGCTTTCAGGGTTATCCGTCATCTAAAAAAAACGTCATCAAATGAAAGAAAAGAAAGGTTGAAAATGATTATTATCGGAGAACGCATCAACGCCACACGAAAATCCATCAAAAAAGCCGTTCTGTCCCGTGACAGTGCGGAGATTAAAAAACAAATCCGCAGTCAGGATGAGGCCGGCTCACATTATATCGACCTCAATGCCGGCACCGGTGAAGGCGATGAAACCAAGGAAACACAGGATATGTTCTGGCTGATCGATATCGCCCTGGACACAACAGAGAAAAATTTAAGCATTGATTCACCAAATCCAAGGGTTCTGGAAAAAACCATCCTCTATTTAGACGGACGACGCCCCTATTTAATCAACTCCATCAAAAACGATAAAAAGCTGCAGAAGGTGCTGTTCCCTCTCCTTTCCGAACAGAGTATGCCCTTCATCGCTCTGGCCATCGATGAGGAGGGGATTCCCGAAACCGCGGACAAAAGAGTGGATGTCTGCATGCGGATTTATGAAGAAGCCAAAAAAGAAGGGATTAAGGACGAACAGATATTTTTTGACTCCCTCGTCATGCCGGTTTCATCGAACAACACTTACGGCCGCGTCGCCCTTGACGCCCTCGAGGCCGTCAAAACAAAGGTCCCTGCAGCCAAAACATCGTTGGGGATTTCCAACATTTCCTTCGGACTTCCCAAACGGGCATGGGTGAATGAAGCCTTTCTCATATCAGGTCTTTCCCGGGGTCTGGACGCCGCCATCTGCGATCCCACCAGGGAAAGCATCCGACGAGCTATTCTGCTGGGAGAAATAATGGCCGGCAAGGACAAGTTCTGCCGCCGCTACACGAGGGCTCTCCGCCGCGGGGACTTCGGTGAGATTTATATGCCGAAAGCCAAGCAGGGGCGGTCTGATATCGGATACACATCAACCAAAAAAAAACAACAGGACATAAACCCATGACTGAACATGATATTCCCTCCCGTTCAGGCACTCCAGTGGAGCCCGTGCTGCGCCTGTCCAACTCTCAGATCCGGGCCATCCATGCCGGCTCCATGACACTTCTTGATAATCCCGGACTTCTCTGCACAAACGACAAGGCGGCCGGGCGATTGAACGATGCGGGATGCCGCTTGACCCGGAATGAAGGGGCGAAATCCCCCTGGAGAATCCGTTTTCCCCGACGTCTTGTCGAAGAGCATGTCGCCGCCGCTCCCTCTGTGCTCACTCTCGGCGCTCGCAAACCCGAAAACCGCCTGGTGCTGAACGCCGCCGTTCCTGAGGTTTTTTTCGGCACGGGATCGGAAACCAATATCTACCAGACGTCCCGCATCGCCGATTTTGTTGATAAGAACAACCCTGCCGTGATGATTAAACATCCCGTTTTCGACAATCACAGGGGATCGATCGCCCGCCTTTGTCAATCGAGCAAATTGTGTAACGCCCTCGAGCAAGTGGATTTTTTTATCCGGAATGTCAATATTCAGGATGACGAAATCACCCCTGAGAATAAGGATGTCAATACCGCCTTGGCCGCTTTGATGTATATGACCAAACACGTCCAGATGGGATTAACCCGGGTTGAAAGCCTCGATACACTGATCAGGATGGCGGAAATCATTGCCGGCGGCGCCGAAGCCTACCGCAGCAATCCCGTGTTGTCCTTCATTGCCTGTGTCATTAAAAGTCCATTGCAGATCGTTGATGATACGGCCGACAAGCTTATCGCTGTCGCAGAAAGGGGAATTCCTCTGGTGATCTCCAGTTCTCCTCAGGGAGGATCCACGGCACCCATCCAGGAAGAAGGCATCACCACCCTCATCAACGCTGAAATTCTCGCCGGTATCACGTTGACCCAGACCGTCAACCCGGGGACACCCGTCCTTTACGGCGCCGTGCCTGTCCGGGCACGCTTGGATACCCTTCATGACTACTACGGAGCGCCCGAATTCATCCACTACAATATGAACTGTATCCAAATGGCCCGGTTTTATCAGATCCCCTGTTATTCGACTGCAGGTGCAGGAGACGCTAAGATACCGGGATACCAGGCCGCCGTGGAAAAACTGTTTCCACAACTAGGCGTTGCATCGGCCGGTGCCCAATACATCCATTACGCCTTCGGACTTTTGGATAAAACCAATATCTTTTCTCCGCTTCAAGCCGTCCTGGACGATGCTCATGTCGCCCTTGTCCGGCAAATCATCCGGCCGCCCGTGTTCCATGATTCCGAGGTGGAAAGTGCCATCAACGAAATCAACAAAGTGCTGGCCTCCAGCTCACGGCTTTTCGCCCGCCACATCCGAAAAGCCGCAAGAAAAGGCCTTGTCACCCCCCCCTATCCCTTTGAAACACGGGAGGGCCGGGATGAGGTCCTTGTCAAGGCTCAGAACACCTTGGAGCACATTCTACAAGGTCCTGAAGATCGGCTCCCCGATGATGTTCTCAACACCATCACCGCCGATATACCGGGACTTCTTCCCTTTGACCGGTTCACTCCCGACACGCCAACGACAACAAAAGGAGAAATCCGGTGACACGGGAAAAACACATCACACAGCTGAAAAACACATCTCCTGCCGGTGCCGGCCGAGAAACCCATGTTCCACCGCTTGATGACCTCCTCACCAAACACTCCCGACCGATAAAACCCGGGGAACGACGGATTTCGACCGTGGCTCGATTGCTGGAAGATCTTGTCAAGGTGCCCCTTTTCCGTTGCCAGCGTTGCGGGGAATGCATTCTGAGCCATACCGGATTCATCTGCTCCCAACGCTGCCCCAAACGGCTTCGCAATGGACCGTGCGGCGGAACCGGGGAGGACGGTACCTGTGAGGTTTATCCAGAACGAAAATGCATCTGGTACCGTATCCATCGCCGGGCGAGAAGACTGAAACGCCTGCCCCTTCTCAACCGGATCGAAAACATACACAACTGGGAGCTGGAACACACATCGGCGTGGTTGAACGTGTTCAACAAGCGAATTGATCCTCCCACCTTATTCCTGAAGAAGTCGAAAAAAGGCAACGCACAATGAGTAGGATGTCCCTGAAGCAAAAAATACAAAACGGGAAGTTTCTCTTCACCTCTGAACTCGGCCCTCCGAGAAGCGCCAGCGCCGCCGCCGTCCGTAAAAAAACGGCCTATTTCAAAGATATCGTGGACGGTGTTAATATCACGGATAATCAAACCGCCATCGTTCGCCTGTCCAGTACGGCGGCGGCGGTAATATGTCGCGAGGAAGGATTGGAACCCATTGTCCAGATGACATGTCGCGACAGAAATCGGCTCGCCCTGCAGAGCGACCTTTTGGGGCTGGGCGCTTTGGGGATACCCAATGTCCTGTGCCTCACAGGCGATCATCAGCGGTTCGGCAATCACCCTGAAGCCAAGAATGTATTCGACCTCGATTCAGTGCAGTTCATTTACACGGCCCATCGGTTGAGGTCGGGATCCTTTTTATCGGGCGATACCATGAAGAACAAACCCAACCTCTGTATCGGCGGCGCAGCCAATCCCTTCGCCGATTCACTGGAGATGAGGGTGATTCGACTGGGGAAAAAAATCGCCGCCGGAGTCGATTTCATTCAAACCCAGCCGGTTT
Source organism: uncultured Eubacteriales bacterium (assembly GCA_964433135.1). Lineage (GTDB taxonomy): Bacteria > Acidobacteriota > Aminicenantia > Aminicenantales > Aminicenantaceae > CAYSQW01. Next base: position 7,443 of record CAYSQW010000074.1, on the reverse strand, counting down.
ATGATCTCGCTCGATTTCAATCCTGGATGGCAGCGGTCCGCGATGCCGGGCTCCACACCAAAACCGCGATATTGGTCGGCGTGATGCCCGTCAAATCCGCCCGGGCTATGACCTACATGAAAAGCGAAGTGCCTGGGATGCGGGTGCCTCAGGAATTGATCCGGCGGATGAAAAAGGCGGCAGACCCGAAGGAGGAAGGGATACGCGTCGCCGTGGAAACCATTCAGCGGATCAAGGAGGTGGAAGGGGTGAGGGGAATCCATTTAATGCCGCTTTTATGGGAAAGCATCACTCCCCGAATCGCGGAAGAAGCGGACCTGTTGAAGTACTGAGGTGCCGATGGCCCGGACATAACAGCCCGCCCACCAGAATCAATCAAGGAAACTTTATCTCAAAAAGAAAAACCCCAATACAAAGGAGTTCTGAGCAATGAATCAAACATTAAAAAACATTAAAAAAAACCTCATATCAGGGCGTGTGGACAGTGAGGATGAAGGTTTTGATGAGGATCTGACCGGACAGCCGGGTGTCATCGAGTTGGTGCAACAAGCCTTGGAGGAAAAGATTCCTCCCTCGGACATACTTACCCACGCCGTGACGCCGGGAATGGAGGAAGTGGGCCAGCTGTTCGAGAAAGGAGAATATTTGGTTCCCGATATGCTGGCATCGGCGCAGTGCGTGGCCGAGGCGACTAAAATTCTCAAACCTTACCTGGCGGAAAGCGACATAAAGAACAAAGGGACGTTTGTCATTGCTACGATGGAAGAAGATCTCCATGATATCGGCAAAAATATCGTTGGGACCATCCTCTACGGCAGCGGATACGAGGTTATCGACCTTGGAACCTCTGTTAAGGCTGACGCCATCGTTAAAGCGGTCAAGGAATCCAAGGCACAACACCTCGGCCTTTCCGCTCTCCTGACATCCACCATGGGCTATATGGAAGACGTGATTCGTCTCTTAAATGAGGAAGGACTGCGGGATCATGTGACAGTTTGTATCGGTGGAGCCCCAACATCTGAAGAATTTGCCAAGAAAATCGGGGCCGATCTCTACGGCGAGGACGCCTTTGACGCCATCAATAAACTAGAACGGATCGCCTCAAATTAAAATAACATGTGTCTTACAAAAGAAACGACAACACTAAAACCGAGAGGGATCACAATCAAGCGCCGTCCTCTGCTTACTGAGGAGGACTGCCATATTATCCATGAGGGGACCTGCCGGCTCCTGGAAGAAACAGGAATCCATGTCACAAATCAGGAGGCCGCCCGCATTTTTACGCAAAACGGCGCGGAACTTCACGACGGTGAACGAATCACAATACCTCGGGATGTCATCGAAGAAAAGTCCCGCCAAACCGAGTCGCGGATCGAATTGGGGGCTAAAAACAGCGCCAATGACCTGACCATTGAGGCGGGAGTCCCCCGTATCTTTTTTGGGACGGGAGGGCAGGCTCTGTACATTCTGGAAAAAAACAACGGCGGTTTTCAACGGAGATCCGCCGGGACCGGGGATCTAGAACATATCCTCCAACTCTGCGAGCAGCTGCCGCATGTCGATTTCATCACCCGGCCCGTAGAACCCGATGTGCCGGAAGAGGATATGGACCTGGAAAAGATCCGAATCTTTCTTCGATACACAACAAAACACATGAACCTGGCCAATTTGGTCCGGCTGGACAAACTCCCCGCCATTTTAAAGGAAGTCGAGGATCCCTCCCTCATTTCCTTCATTTCCTGTGTGTGTATCAGCCCTCTTAAACTGGCGAGCGGGACGTTGGACAAATTTATCCGACTTGTTGAGGAGGACATCCCCGTGTCCATCTCCAGCTGTCCCCAAGCAGGCTTGACGGCCCCTTTGTCGGAATTAGGCGAACTCATCCAGGTCAACGCAGAAGTCTTATCCGTCATCATCCTCGCCAACATGATCCGCCCCGGAGCTCGTGTGCTATATCGGGGGATTCCCATCACATCCAATCTGCATGAGGATATCTCACCTCGCTGGTGCCAGCCCGAATGCATACGGCGCGTCGCCCTCATCGCCGATATGACTGCTTATTATGGAATCCCATGCTGTGGAACGGCGGCTGTCTCCGATGAAAAAAAACCCACGGCTCAAGCCGTCAGTGAAAAAACCCTGGGATGGATCTATGAGTCCTTGAGCGGAGCCTCCTTTATCAACAGCGCCCTCGGCATGCTGGAACAGGTGATGACGGTGTCACCTGAACAGTATGTGATGGATAACCGCATTCTGGCGGCTGTTAAACCCATGATTGAGGAAAACGGGGATTCCCCCACGGCCGACTTAGCGGAACAGGCTGTATCTGCGGCGCTGGAATTATTCGGTGTTCATGCTGATGAGCCCATCCGGGAGGAAATACGATCCAGAATTCGCTTCATTGAAACGAAACGAGAGAAATATACCCTGGAGGCCGCCGGAGATCAGGTGACGGCCATTACAAAAGCCGTTCTATCCAACAAAAGCAGCAACCTTTTTCTCAAAACATCCCGCTCCGGCCTTAGAAAGGGATTGCTGTACATGGGACGGCGGATCGAACGGCCGCTGGATCTTTCCGATGTCGAAAAGGAGAAACAGCGGCTGCTGGCTGGATGATCGGCGGCACGGTATAAACCGATGACAGACCTCAAAATTGCCGCGCTACGATACTACAACGACAAAAACCGGAGAAACAATTACAGCTCGATTACCGGTCTTCTCCAACAGGTCTTGTCCGCCGATATTGTGCTGTTGCACGAAGACTCAGTCGATCCCGACGGACAGGAGGGTGAAACCGTACCAGAGTCCTTCACCGATTGGCTGGCCGGGCAAGCTCACCTCCAGAACATCACTCTGATCGGCAACCTTTTAGAGACAACTCGGTCAAAGCGTTTCAGCAGCCACGTCATCATCAATCGCCAGGGTCATCTAACATGGGTTCACAGGAAACTCCAGCCCTTTGAAACACGGTTCCGGATCGTTTCGTATCCTCCTGGGAACATCCGCGCCGATTCACCAAAATTGACAAGGAGAGCTTCATGTGCGGAATAGCCGGATGCTTCGGCATTCAAGACCAAGACACCATCAACAACATGCTGGACGTTCTTCCCCACAGGGGGCCGGATGACCGGGATATTCATATCTTCGACAGCGGCATTCTGGGACATACGAGGCTGTCCATCGTGGATGTCCTGAAGGGGCGTCAGCCCATCCTCGCCGATGAAGGCCGTTCCGGCATCGTCTGCAACGGTGAAATCTACAATTACCGGGCTCTGAAAAAGGACATTGCCTCCGAATTCACCTTCTCCACCGATTCGGACACCGAGGTCATCCTTCATCTTTTCCGCAAATGGGGCTCGTCTTGCGTCCAGCGGTTGGACGGCATGTTCGCCTTTGCCGTGATAAAGGGAGAGAACTGCATGGTGGCGCGGGATCCCATCGGCATCAAACCTCTCTATTACGCTTTTCATGACGGCCATTTCTACTTCACCTCAGAACTCGGTGCCCTGGGCGCGGCGGGCCTGGGTGATGTGCATGAATTTCCCGCCGGACACACTTACACCCCGTCGGAAGGATTTGTCCGCTACTATGAGATCCCTCCCCTGCAGGATCACATCCTGAGCGATGTGGAGGAGACCTGCGACCGGATCCGCACGGTCTTCACCGAAGCCGTCAAAAAGAGACTTCTGGCCGACAAGGAGATCCATGTGGGCTCCTTTTGCAGCGGCGGTTTGGACAGCAGCCTGGTCGCCGCCATTGCCGCTGAAGAAATCCCCAACCTTCACACTTTTGTGGTAGGGATGCGAAACGCCGCCGGGGAAGAAAGCGACGATCTGAAGGCCTCCCGCATCGCCGCCGCCCATATCGGATCCAGCCATCATGAACTCTTGTTCACCGAAAATGAATACGCCGAAGCGCTTCCCAAAGTCATCAAAAAGCTGGAAAGCTACGATCCCTCTCTGGTCCGCTGCGCCGTCCCCTGCTATTTCACATGCAAGCTTGCGGCTGAGTATGTCACCGTCGTGCTGACCGGCGAGGGCGCCGACGAGCTTTTCGCCGGATATCACTACATGAAAAATTTCCCCTTGAACAAGATCAATCTGGAAGCCCGTCGCTGCATCGGAAACCTGCACAACATCAATCTGCAGCGGGCGGACCGGATGGGGATGCTATTCAGCCTGGAGCTTCGCGTCCCTTTCCTTGACACGACGTTGATTGACCTCTCCATGAAAATTCCGCCTGAATTAAAGATCAAAACCATCCCGGACTCTGAGGCAATAATTGAAAAATGGATCCTTCGAAAAGCGTTTGAAGGGTCCGGTTACCTGCCTGATGACATCCTGTGGCGATATAAAGTGCAATACACCCAAGGGGCCGGATGTGAAAGCATCGGCGAAAAAATCGCTCACGCGGAGATGACGGACAGCGAATATGAAGAGTTAAAAGCCCGGCATCCCGATGCCTCTCTCAATAGCAAGGAGACCGCTTATTATTTCAAGCTTTTCCGACACTTCCACCCGCAGGACTCCATTCTGGACTCAGTCGGAATCTGGACTGGATTTGATTTTGAGGAGGAAAGAGAGCAAGTGAGGGGTACAGTGGACGGCGACCGTAAACACCGCCCGGAAGATCAAACGGGAGCGTAAAAAAACGCCCCCTCAAACGGATAATAATACCAATGATAAAGGAGACGTTTTATGAGCGCAATCACCGGAATCACCGGAGAACGAACAAACGAAAACCAGCTCCGGAAAATGCTGGAACCCATCCGCCACCGCGGCCCGGGCCGCAGTGTCTTCAAACTTTTAAAGAACGGGGGGTGTGCGGCGGGTGAACTGGACCTGTCACCACGTTCAACCCCCGTCCTCTCCGGCGAGTCCGATCCCGTCGTCCTGCTTGACGGTGAGATCTACAACTCCCTGGCATCGCGGCAGTCCAATGTGGACTACATCCGTGAGCTTTATCAAAAGGTCGGGAAAAAGTGCTTTACACTTCTGGATGGAAGTTTCGCCTGCGTCCTGATCGACGGCGAGGAAACTATCCTGGCACGGGATGCCGTGGGGGCTCGCCCGTTGATCTACAGCTGGAACAACGGGCGCTTGTGCTTTTCTTCCGAAGCCAAATCCCTTATCCCTCTCACCGACAGCGTAGAAGAACTTCTTCCGGGTCATATCTATTCATCCAGGGAAGGGCTTCAAAATTTCGCCCCCTTTATTCCCGAAGTTCCCCAGTTTGGCTCACCCGAAGAAGCGGCGGAGATCTTAGAGACTCTGATGGTCCGGGCGGTGAAAAAGCGTATGGAGGACGGCGCGGTAAAAGGAGTATCCCTCAGTGGCGGACTGGACAGCTCCATCACCGCCGCCATCGCAAAAACCATCGATCCGGGGATTAAGCTCTTCAGCACTACCATTCAGCGCTATCCCAGCCCTGATCTGAAGTTCGCCAAACAGATGGCGGATTTTCTGAATCTGGAACATCATATTTACGAAATCACCGATAAGGATATCCTTGGCTTCATCCCCGATGCCGTGTGGTACATGGAGACTTTCGATGAAGACTGTATTTCCGGAGCCATCGCCAATCACTTCACATCCAAGATGATCAGGGGCTACACAAACTGCGTCCTGGTTGGTGAAGGAGCCGATGAGTTGTTTGGAGGATATTTCAGAGAGCTTCAGGATATCCCAGATCCCGATGAAAAGGAGCGAATCGCCCGGAAACTGGTCCAAATTGCCTACAATACGGCTCTTCGGCGCCTGGACCGCGGCTGGATGTCTAATTCCGTCAGCTACAGAACTCCCTTTCTTGATCCTGAAATCGTTGAATTTTCCAACACCATTCCCATGGGGCTCAAAGTCCACTACGACAAGGCACAGGCTCGGAATGTGGAAAAGTGGATCCTGCGTCAAGCCCTCAGGGATTGGCTTCCCGCAGAAATTGCCGACAGGCCCAAACTCCGCTTCGCCGGAGGAACGGGGGTGGACGATCTGATGGATGAACTGACCAAAAGCAAGGCCTCGGAGACGGATCTGGCCGAAAATCCCGACACCACAGGCGGCCTGAAGCTGAACTCCCCCAAGGAACTTTACTACTACAACCTCTTCAAAAAGAACTACAAACCGGGTTATGAGGGGCTGGTTGTCCGCTGGGATCCATTTAAGTGAAGTAATCGTCTTCTCATCATGGAATCCTGTTGTTTTGCCGGATACTCCAAGGTAGGGAACCGGCCTGTTTTGTGTATCGGGACGATGAGGTCTCCGCCTTCATGGATATTCAACCTATCAATCCCGGGCATGTCCTCATCGTTCCCAACCGCCATGCGGCGGGTCTAGCGGAATTGAATCCGGTGATCGGAGGACAAATATTTCAATCAGGCCAATGGATCGCCGCCGTCTTGCGGAAGTCCTCTCTCCGCTTTGAAAGCGTCAATTTTTTTCTGGCCGACGGCCGGGCCGCTCATCAGGAGATTTTTCACATGCACCTGCACGTCTTTCCCCGCTATCAGGGAGACGGATTCAAAATCAAGGTCGGAGAACAATTCGACAACAAACCCGAACGTTCGTTACTGGAGACCCAGGCGCTCACCCTGTGCCGGGAATTGGAGGTCCCGGCCGAATGATGTCTGCAGTAGAAGGACGGAATGAATGAAGGTCCTAATCTCTAATCGAAGTTTCCGGCCTCATAAAAAACTTCGGTGCCGCCCGGGCCGTCGACAAGATCGGTTTCACCGTTTGCACCAATGAAACCTTCGTCCTTCTCGGCACCATCGGCTGCGGTAAAACCACCACATAAAAAATCATCAACCGGATGATCGAACCGTCTTCGGGACATCGGATAACTTATTCAGGAAATCATCGGACTGTTTCCCCACTTCACGGCGGTACGCTTGCCTTCCGGACTCTGTGGTAGACAGCAGCAGCGGGTGGGACTGGCACGAGCCCTAACAAAACTAGGCGTTCGGGATTTCGATATCGTTCGATGTTTTGAGGGATTTTTCTATATTCCCGAGGGATTTAAGGCACAGTTCGAACACAGTTTAAGTTTTCGGGAGCCGGTGCCGATCGTTTCCGTTCTCTGTATTGGACGTCTCCCTAGGTTGACATTAATGTTGTGGCCATGGGGCATTTCCAGGAGGCCGCGGTTCTCCGTAAGAGATGGGTCCATTTCCGGGAGCATCATCCTTGCCATGGCGGGAGTGTATCGGCTTCGACATCCGGAACGGACTGTTCTCTGAAGTGGCTCGGTTGTCAAGACCAAACCTGAGTCTTCTTTAAGGTGAATATCCTTTAGCATGCTGCACACATTTGCATCTGCTGATCCTACTCGTAAAAGTATGTGCTTATTGACAACTACTAGAAGTTTTTTGAAGATTCCCGTATGATTTTTAACAGTAGCCATCGTTTAAAAACTCTCCTTTCGTTTAATTTTGCTATTCGAAAAGAG
>CAYSQW010000073.1:0-13405 GCA_964433135.1 uncultured Eubacteriales bacterium | reverse complement strand
TGTATTCGGATAATCCCATACTGATCAGCTCAAAGACGGATTCCTGAGAGCGTGATTCTCCTACGGCAATGATGTCCAGCAAAGAATCGAACCGTTTCAATTCGGACAGCAGCTGAATGGGCATGGACTGGTTTTTGTCCATATCCGCAATCACGACGTTGATATGGTTGTTTTCGATGAATGTAAAAATGTTTTCCGGATCATCCGAAAAGTATACGTCGCATTCGGCGCCCAGGTTCGTTGTTTTAATGAGATCGTAGAGAATGAGATCGTCGTCGATAATCAAGATATTCATGTTGAATATCATCGTTCCTTGTCCCTCCCCTTACAGCATGGACTCCGTTTCGGGTTTTACAGGATTATTCCGATTTCCATTATAGTATCAGCATCGATTCATTTTTACAAATAGTCTGCCCGGCTGTTCAACGCCTTTTACTAAAACTTTCCGGCGTTCCTGAAAGCGGATTTCCCGGCGGGTAGGAAGGAGCGGGGGGGAGGTTGACAATTTCAGTGAAATCGGGTATTTTATTCAGGAAATTAGGAAACATATTAAATACTATATATTGTACTGAAGGAAAAGCGAGCTTCTATATATAGAAAAAAGACTTGACATAAAGAACAGAAACCAGATATAATCCCAACCAAAAGTCAGCAAAATGATCTATTCCCTCACTCAATATGCCCGGTTCTGCGCCGTCCTGTTTTTCTGCCTTTTCGTCCTCGGCGGGCATCCCGTCGGCGTCGACGAGGAAGATTCGTTTTTTCATGGTTATTTGATTCAAAAGCCCGTTATCCGCATCGGACTCGGTGTCGATTTAGGGGATGTTAAGGTATCCGCTTCGGAGGGGATGAAAATCTATGAGATCAAAACCGGGTATCGTCTTATCGCCGATGATGCCCGCGAGGTAATGATCGAAGGGGTGCAAGGGAATTCGGTCCGGACGTTCGCGGTCCAGATCACTCAAGCCGAAAATGAAGAGGCCGCCGTCCAAACGGCTGAATTGCTGAGAAGCGTCGTCGGTCGGCATGTCTATGTAACGCAGGGGGGTACGGATCGCCTTGCCCCTTCATTCCAGGTGAGGATCGGGCCGTATTCATCCCGGAACGATGCACTCGATACCATCAAGATATTGAATCGTTTGGGAATTAACGATGCCTGGATATTGCAGGAGGACAAACAAATCCTCGACCGTCTTCCCCCCTGGATCCGAGTGGACTCCGAATACAAGCCGCTGGAGAAAGATACGGTGCTTTATTTCGTTCCCACGGCCGAAAGCGGGCATCTCACATACAACAGAAGGGATTACCGCGGAATCTTCGTCTTGAAAAAAGGGCCGGGCGGAAGCGTTCTGATCAATATGATCAATCTGGAAGACTACTTGAAAGCCGTGGTCCCCAGCGAACTCTCCCCTTATAATTTTCCCGCGTTCGAAGCTCACAAAGCCCAAGCCGTGGCGGCGCGTACATATGCCATGAAGAATATCCAGATGAACAAGGATCAGGATTTCGACTTGTGCGATACCCCCAAATCCCAGTTCTATAAAGGAATGCGCGCGGAGCATCCTTTGAGCAGCCGCGCCGTGGATGAAACCCGCGGGCAAGTTCTCTTATATAAAGGGCGGTTGATCGACGCTCTCTATACCAGTACCTGTGGAGGAATAACGGCGGATGTCGAAGAGGTGTTCGAAGGCCCGGCCAAACCTTACCTGCGTTCCACCGTCTGTGAGTATGATCAGCAGGAGGAAATGTTCATCAGCAGCCCGAATATCCTGCTGCCCATTTACAGCAATGGGCGTAATATCGGACCGGAAATCGCTTCGCTCTTCAGCCTTCGCATCATCCCTCGGATCACCGATCCCGCGCACTACAATGCGCGCGCGGTTCTTCCCGAGGTTTGGCAATGGATACAAAATATTCAGGTGCTGCTCGGAAAAGAACGAAGCCGTATTATCCCCGATGCCGTGGATGTGGATGCCCCCACGCTGAGCCGGATCCTCAACCAGGCCTTTGGTGAGGGCGATATCGTCTTGACGGCTTTGGATGATCGGGATCCCCGCCGTGCGCTTCCCACTTCGGTGGATATCCCTTTGACCGAATCATCGGTTTTTTCAAGTTCCCCTCCGGAAACCGAAGAAAATGAAATGACGGCGCCTCATTTGCTGACCCGGGGAGAGGCGGCTTATCATCTCTGGCGCGTCGTGCGCGGTATAGATGGATTGATCCATGAAGGAGATTTCCGCGAATATCGCGAAGGCCGGTTGATAGCCGAAGAAGCGAAAGGCGGGGTGGAAGATATTAGGATGGCGCCGGATGCCTTTCTCGTTAAAAATCAGAACGGACAACCTGTTTTCGCCACCCACATCGCGCTTCTCGGCGGAGAGAATATTCGATGGATCGTTCGAGAAGGAAGTGTTCGCTGGCTGGCGGTGATGTCTCCAGCGGCGGTGCCGCAGCTGGAAGGTTTTTCCTCCGGACGCAAATGGTTCGTTCGAAAATCGCGGGCGGAGATGGAGCGCAGGATCAACCGGTATTATCCCATCGGAGAATTGGTTGATCTGCATGTGCAGCGGAGGGGACCTTCGCATCGGGTGACGGAACTTCTTATAGAGGGGAAGGATGCCCGGTCCGTGGTCAAGGGCTTCCAGATTCGGCGTGTGCTGGGGCTCAGGGAAACTCAGTTCGTTATCGACCGGGAACGCGATGCCGGCGGTGGGATCTCATATTTCAGGATCTCCGGAAAAGGAAGGGGACACGGAGTGGGCCTCTGCCAGATCGGCGCCTTCGGGATGGCCCTGTCCGGCGATGATTATGCGACGATTCTGAAAAAATATTACACCGGCATCACCATCAACAAAGTATTCTGAATTATTCATAAAAAAGAGCCGATAACGATCAAATAATAAATTTATATATTTATTATCGGCTCTTTTTTACCCTTCGGGCGAAGCAATCTCACCATGTCGACATCACCGCATCTGGCTCGGCGTACCTTAGTACGCCTCGCCACCTGCCGGCTTGCCGCCACGGCAATCTTGCTCCGTGAATAATCCAGAATATTTCTAAGCCGTCGGAAACTGCTTTTTCCTTAATACTGGGGTGGGCGGGTCGGCACGTCTCACGCTCCGCTTCCTCGTCGTTGCCGCAATCTTGACTCTTGGCTGATCCAGAATATTTCTGAGCCATCGGAAACTGCTTTTTCCTTAATACCAGGGTCGGGAGGGCGGGCACGCCTCACGCGCTGTTCCCTCATTGCTACCGCAACCTCGGCCCGTGAATAATCCAGAATATTGCGGGGCCGGCGGAAACTGTTTTTTCCTAAATATAAGGAAGGAACGGCGGTGTGAGATGAGACGCGATATACGGGGCCGACCCGCCCGCCCTCGTATTCAGGTATTTTCAGGCTAAACCCTGTCAGTGAAAAGACGCCTTCCAGCACCAAATCCAGGATAAGGCTGTGTGAAATGAGACGCGACATACAGGATTTAGCCTGAAAATCGCAATTCGCGAAGGAAGTCTCCGCAGGAGGCCGTCGAGTATGTCTGACCCACGAACGGGGGGAGTTACGCAGACGCTGAGCGAATTATGATTTTCATGGCGTCTAAAATCCTGTCTAAGCATCGAATTTCATTCAGCCGTCAAGTACGGACGGGGGGAGTTGCGGAAGCGCCGAGGGAGCCGCCGCTTATATGGCGTTTAAAATCCCGTCTAAACGACGATCTTACACCGCCTGAACTATTTGGTCTAAGCCGTCTTTTCGGTTTTTTTCGTGGAGTCGACCTTCGTCATCGTGATGCCGGTGTAGCCGAAGAAGATGGCGATCAGAGGAACCAACAGATTGAGAAAGGCATAGGGAAGATAGACAAAAGGGCTTACCCCCAGGGTGGCGGCCATGAAGGCTCCGCAGCTGTTCCAGGGGATCAGCGGCGAAGTCAAGGTACCTGAATTTTCCAGCACCCGCGAGAGATTTTCGGGCTTAAGCCCTTTTTCATCATAAGCGTTTTTATACATCCTTCCCGGGACGACGATCGCGATGTACTGGTCGGCGGCGATGATATTCATGGCCATGCAGCTGAATACCGTGGTGGTAACCAGAGTCCCCACTCGCTTGACGCGCTTGAGCAGGGATTTCGCCAGTATTTGAAGCATCCCCGTCTTTTCCATGATGCCGCCGAAAGAGAGAGCGCAGATGATCAGGGCGACGGTTTCCATCATGCTCATCAGCCCGCCGCGTGAAAGCAGTTCATCCACCATTTGCGATCCGGTCTGGGATACGAAACCGGCATGGGCGTGAGAGAGGATATCGGCGAAACCGCGGGACTGCATGGCGGCGGCGAATATCCCTCCCAGAGCGGTCCCTCCCAGCAGAGCCGGAAGAGGCGGGATCCGCAGAACCACCATGACGATGACCAGGACGGGAGGAAGCAGCAGGATAGGATGGATGTTGAAATTCGCCTTGAGTGTGGCGAGCATGGTCTCGATGTTTTGGGTGTCGAGGACGCCGCTGGAATATTTGGATCCCATGTAGGCATACATCCCGAGGGCGATGATGTAGGCCGGAGCAACGGTGTAGATCATATGCCGGACATGCGTGAAAACGTCCGTTCCAGCCACCGCCGGTGCCAGGTTCGTCGTGTCCGACAGAGGGGACATCTTATCTCCGAAATAGGCCCCGGAAATGATGGCGCCCGCCACCATGGGAACGGGGATTCCCAAGCCCTGTCCCACACCGATGAGCGCTACGCCAACGGTCCCGGCCGTAGACCAGGAGGATCCCGTCCCGATCGATACGATCGAACAGATGATCATGGTCGCGGCCAGGAAAATCCCCGGCGAAAGAACCTTCAAACCGTAAAAGATCATCGCCGGAACGACGCCTCCCGATATCCAGGTGCCGATCATGGTGCCCACCACCATGAGAATCAAAATGGCCCCCATGGCCAGATTGATCCCTTGGACCATTCCTTCCTGTATCTCTTTCCAGGGATATCTCAAATAAACCGCTACTCCCGCGGCTACGGCGGCCGCTAAAATGAGCGGGATATGCGCGGTTTGCTTGAGCAGCACGATGGCGACGAACAATGCCGCGATCAAAAAAAGGATGGGAATCAAGACCAAGCCTAATGTCGCTTCTTTTTTTTCTTTTTCCACGATACTCGCTTTTCTCCAGAGATGGAATAAAAAATTTTATGTGAATCGGGTGAAAAAAGCAAATTGTTTGCGGAATACGAAAAGAATGCGGCCACGGATCCCGGACGGCGAGAACGATGTCGTCTCTCCTTTTGCCCCCTCCACTGCCTCGGGAATGGCCTGGATTATGAATGAGTCTTTACGGAATCCGTGAGAGTTTGTTATAATCTGGCTTTCAACACCCGCAGGTTTAGGTTATGCATATGATATTCGGAGTTGGCATCGATATTATTGAAGTCGATCGTCTCGCAAAACAGTTGGCCGATGATTCCGGGTTTCTGGATAGGATCTTCACGCCTGGTGAAAGGGCCTATTGCGAGAAAAAGCGGAACCAAGCCGAGAATTTTGCCGCCCGCTTCGCCGCCAAGGAAGCTTTTTTAAAAGCCTTGGGGACGGGATGGCGGGACGGATTGAAGTTCACCGAAATCGAGGTGGTCAGGGATGAACTGGGAAAACCGGCTCTGGCGCTGCATGGCAAAGCCAAAGAGTGGGTGGAAAAAAACAAAATTATGCATATTCAGGTATCGCTTTCGCATATCAAGGATTATGCCACTTCAATTGTTATACTTGAAAATAAGGAGCAGTGAATGACTAACATGGGATCGTATGAGGACCGCGCGAAAGACTTCGATTGGGCGCTTTCTGAGAAGGAATTAGGATATGAGAAAGACGGCGTCATCAATATCGGTTGGTATTGTTCGGATCGGATCTGTGAAATGGGTAAAGCGGAAAAGCCGGCCCTGATTTGGGAAGGATTAGGCGGCCGGGAAAAACAATATACCTATAATGATGTCAGACTTGCGAGCAACACGATCGGCGCTTTTTTGAAAACTCTGGGAATTCAAGCTGAAGACCGGGTCTGTCTCTTCATGGACAAGATCCCCGAGCTTTATATCGGACTGTTGGGAATCCTGAAGATCGGAGCCATCGCACAGCCGCTTTTTTCCGCGTTCGGTGACGAGTCTCTGTTTGTCCGGCTCGATGATGCCAAAACATCCGCCGTCATCACCCAGAAAAAACATGTGTCGAAAGTTCGGAAGATCCTGGAGCAGCTGCCGGAACTAAAGCATATCATCATCGTCGATTATGACGGCAAGAAACCTCTTCGAGAGCGGGAGATCGCATTTTCCCTGGAGGAAGCGAAACCGGTCGAGAAATTGGATATCTATCCCACGAAAGCGGAGTCGCCTTCGCTTTTGCATTACACTTCGGGCACCACAGGGAAACCGAAAGGCGTTAAGCATGTGCATTATTCACTCATCTCGCAGTACCTGACGGCCAAATGGGTGCTGGATCTTAAAGAGGATGACGTCTACTGGTGCACGGCCGATCCGGGATGGGTCACCGGCACGTCCTACGGCATTATCGGTCCCTGGAGCCTGGGCGTAACCCAGTGCGTCCTGGACAGCGGGTTTTCCGCCGATAACTGGTACCGGTTCATCGAAAAACATCAGGTGACGGTCTGGTATTCGGCTCCCACCGCGATCCGTTCCTTGATGAAAGCCGGAGATGATATGGTGAAAAAGTATGACCTGTCCAGCCTGCGGCATCTTGCCAGTGTCGGCGAACCTCTCAATGCCGAAGCCGTTATCTGGTCGGAGAAAGTATACGGCCGGCCTTTCCTGGATACCTACTGGCAGACCGAAACCGGATCGATGATGATCTGCAACTTCCCGGGAATGAAAATCAAACCCGGTTCCATGGGGAAACCCTTTCCGGGGATTACCGGCACGGTGCTGGACGCAAAAACCTATCAGCCCATCGAAGGACCCGGCCGGGTCGGCCTGATCGCCTTCAAGCCGGGGTGGCCGTCCATGATGCGGACCTATTGGAACAATGCCATCACCTATCAGTCCAAATTCGTAAACGACTGGTATCTTTCCGGCGACCGGGCCAGCATCGACAACGAGGGTTATTTCTGGTTTGTTGGGCGGGATGACGACGTGATCAATACGGGTGGTCATTTGGTCAGTCCGTTTGAAGTGGAATCCGCGCTTCTGGAACATGAAGCGGTGGCGGAGTCCGCGGTCGTCGCCAAACCCGATCAGGTCAATATGGAAGTCGTCAAAGCGTTTGTCGCCTTGAAACCCGGTTTTGAAGCCAGCAATGATCTGGAACTCAAGATCATGAACTTCATCCGGAAAAAGCTGTCCCCGCTCGCCATGCCTCAAGAGATCGAGTATGTCGATTCACTGCCTAAAACGAGAAGCGGCAAGATCATGCGGCGTTTGCTGCATGCTAAGGAGTGGGGCGAAGAGATCGGAGACACCTCGACGCTGGAAGACGAAGAATAGATCCGGTTCCCTCACGGTCGATCGAATGCGGCATGCGGAAGCAACGATTTTGACTGTTTGGGGGATGATGACCTATAATAATAAATATTTTTCATAAGGAGATTAACATGGCAGAAATCAAAGACGTTGTGCTGGAATATGTCAAGGAAGAATACCTGGAAGATGAAGACGAAGATATCGATTTCGATACCCCTTTGATCTCAGGTGGAATCGTAGATTCCTTTTCGATGGTTTCATTGAAGCGTTTTCTGGAAAACAAATACAGCATCTCGATTCCTGACGATCAGGCCACTCCCGAGGCCTTCGATTCCGTAAATAAAATCACCACGCTGGTTAAAGGCTTTCTGAAATAAAGTCGGTGGATTGAATGGCCGGAGGCGGAGGCACGACCGCAGCGGAGCGGCACGTCCACTGCCGCTCCCGCCGCCGGACTTCTCCGTTTTGATTTCATATTGCATGACCGCCGCCAATGTCGATTTGACGGTAAACCAACCTAAGGAGTAACAGCGATGGCTTTCAGTGAAAAGATAAAAAGCATCTATCAAGAGCAATTGGAGGGGATCCAAGAAGCCGGAATATTCAAACAGGAGCGTTTCATCCATTCCACCCAGGCCGCGGATATTGAAGTGGAATTTCCAACCGGTTCTTCGTTGAAGAAAGTGATCAACATGTGCGCCAATAATTACCTGGGACTTTCCAGCCACCCCGAAGTGGTCAAAGCCGCGCATGAAGGTTTGGATTCCCGGGGATACGGTATGTCCTCGGTCCGGTTTATCTGCGGAACCCAGGATATACACAAAGAGCTCGAGAGAAAAGTCACTGAATTCCTGGGAACGGAAGACACCATCCTCTTTCCTTCCTGTATGGATGCCAATGCGGGCGTGTTCGAAGCCATCCTCACGAAAGATGACGTCATGATCTCGGACCGCCTGGTTCATGCCTCCATCATCGACGGCATCCGGCTTTGCAGCGCCGAGCATGACACTTTCAAGCATTCCAATATGGGACATCTGGAAAAAAAACTGCAGCTTCATGCCGACAAGCGTTTGAAGGTCGTCATCACCGATGGCGTTTTTTCCATGGACGGGGATACCGCGAAGCTGGATGAGATGGTCGCTTTATGTGAAAAGTATGACGCCATGCTTTTTGTCGATGAATCCCATTCTTCCGGTTTTATCGGGAAAACGGGCCGGGGGACTCATGAAAAATACGGGGTCATGGGAAAAATCGATATCATCACCACCACCTTCGGAAAAGCTCTTGGCGGGGCTTCGGGAGGCTGTGTTTCCGGAAGGAAGGAGATCGTTGAGATGTGTCGCCAGAAGGCCCGGCCTTATCTCTTTTCCAACACGATCGCACCGGTCGTAGTTTCCGGAGTCTTGAGAGTTCTGGATCTCCTTTCCGAAAACACCGAGCGCCGGGATAAACTGGAAAAGAATTCCGCTTATTGGAGAAAAGGATTGACCGAGGCGGGTTTTGTCCTGGTGGATGGAGACACTCCGATCGTCCCGGTTATGCTTTTCAACGCCAAACTGGCTCAAGATTTTTCACGGGATCTCTATGAAGAGGGAATCTATGCCATCGGGTTTTTCTTCCCCGTGGTTCCCAATGGGCAGGCCCGGATCCGGACCCAGATTTCGGCGGGCCATGAAATCCATCACCTGGATAAAGCCCTGGATGCATTCATTAAAATCGGCAAGAAATACGACATCCTCGGGAAAACCAAGCAGGAGATCATCGCGGCTTACGGACTCTGATTTCAACGGAAAGCAGGACGAGATAGCACGGCACCCGGGCATCCTTCCGGCGGACGTGCGGTATCGATTGCGAAATCGGTAAAAAGCTGCGGTTTTTCGATTCAAACCGATTGTTGCGGATTATCTCAGATCTTTGGCGACTTCCACCAGAGAAGTCCGCGGATCGAAATGGATGTTAAAACCCCGTTTCTGGAAAACCGCGATCATCCGGGGATTATCCGATGTCGTCTGAGCGAAAATGCGTTTTAGTCCCCAATCCTGGGCGATGTGAATGCAGTAATCGGTCAGCAGGCTGCCCAACCCGCGGTTTTGCCAAGAGTCGACGACCAGAACGGCGTATTCAACAGACTCGTGATCCGGATCCGCTACCAGGCGTCCGACTCCCAGTAATTTTCGTTTCCCTCCCTCGGTGATCTCGGCGACGATCGCGATCTCACGGTCGTAATCGTTAAAACAGTATCGGGAAGCGACGTCATGGGTATTCCAGTGAAAGAAATAGCGGAACCGGGAATAGATGGATTCTCGGGAACAACTCCCGAGAAGTTCGAACCACATGGGCTCGTCTTCGGGTTTGATCGGCCTCAGGGTGATTTCGCTGCCGTCTTTGAGCACGGTTTTACTGACGTATTCTTCCGGGTATGGCCTGAGAGCGAGGTGATCGTAGGGTTTGGATGGCTTATCATGCGGATCCCTGTCTATCACGATTCGGGCGTCGAGCGCTATCACTTCCCGGGGTGTGATCAGCAGTGGATTGATATCCAGTTCACTGATTTCGGGAAAGTCGGCGGCCAGATAAGAAAGCCGTATAAGCACTTCGATGAGCTTGTCTATATCGACCCGGGTGCGTCCGCGATATCCCTCAAGGAGCGGCCAGATCCGGAGGGATTCCAGCATCATCCTTGCCAGGCGCTCATTGAGGGGAGGGAAGGCCAGGATGTGATCCCCACACAGTTCGGCGGAGATGCCGCCCAGGCCGACCATGAGCACGGTTCCGAATACCGGGTCTTTTTTTGTACCCAGGATCATTTCGATCCCCTCTGCGGCTTCAATCATTTTCTGAACCGTAACACCCGTAATATCGGCTTGCGGCTGGGCTTTGCGGGCCCGCTGTTTGATTTTTTCAAAAGCGGCCCGAACCTGTTTCTCGTTATCCAGGTTCAATTCCACCCCCCCGACGTCGGTTTTGTGGGTGATATCCGGAGAGAGAATTTTCAGCACGACCGGGTAGCCGATCTTTTTTGAACAGGCAACCGCTTCATCGGCCGTGGAAGCTGTTTGCGGAGTGGTGGTGGGAATGCCGTAGGCTTCCAGCAGTTTTTTTGAAGTGTGTTCCGGCAGGATGGGGAGCTCCGAAGGAATAATGGATTCGAATTCGGAGCGCAGTTTCGCTCTGTCGAGAGGGAATTTTACCGAGATATCTTTGGGAGTTTCATAGAGGATTTCAAGGTTGCGGGCGTAGCCGACCAGGGTCATGAAAGCACGCACGGCCCGCTCCGGCGTCGTGTAAGTGGGAATTCCGGCGTCGTTGAGGATCTTGATGCCCTCCTGCATGCTTTTTCCTCCGACCCAAGCCGCCAGCAGCGGTTTTTTTGTTTCCTCGGCCAAAGACGTAAGAGCGCGGGCGGTGGCTGTCGGGTTCGTCATCGCTTGAGGGGTCAGAATAACCAGGACCGCATCGATGTCCGGATCTTGAATGACGATCCGGGTGGCTTTGGCGATCCGCTTGGAGCGTGCATCTCCCAGCACATCAACCGGGTTCCTTTGGGACCATATGGGAGGGAGGATGGCATTGAGTCCGGCAAGACTCTCTTCCGAAAGGCGAGCCAGGGTTCCGTTGAGGGAAATGAGTGCATCCGTTGCCATGACTCCCGGACCGCCGGCGTTGGTGATGATGCCGAGGCGGGGGCCCAGGGGAATCTTGTGCCGCCCGATGAGTTCCGCGCAGTCGAATATTTCGCCGATATCGAAAACCCGCGCCAGTCCGATCCGATTGAATGCGGCGTCATAGACCGCGTCTTCGGAAACCATGGCGCCTGTGTGAGAAGCGGCGACTTGAGCGGATTCGGGAAACCGCCCCGCTTTATAGGCGACGATCGGTTTGGTGCGCGCGAATGCCCGGGCGGCCGTCATGAATTTGCGCGCGGAGGAAATCGATTCGATATACAACAGAATCGATTTGGTGGTTTCATCCTCTCCGAAATAATCGATGAGATCACCGTAATCGACATCGATGGTGTTCCCGATGGAAACGAAATAGGAAAAGCCGATTTTCTCCTGAAGAGCCCAATCCAAAACCGATGTACAGAGGGCTCCGGATTGAGAAATGAACGCGACATGACCTTTGCTCGGCATTCCGGAAGCGAAGCTGACATTGAGATTGGATCTGGGGATGATAACCCCAAGGCAGTTCGGCCCTATGATCCGCATCCCATCGAATTTATTCTTTTCTTCCAGGATTTGATTTTCCAGGGCGGCTCCCTCGGGGCCGGTTTCCTTGAATCCGGCCGACATGATGATGATGCCGAGGATGCCGGATTCGCCGCACTGCCGCACGAGGTCGGGAACCTGAGATGCGGGCGCGCAGATGACGCCTAAATCCGGGGTTTTCGGCAGGCTTTTGAGATCGGGGTAGCACTGAATGCCGAGTACGGCCTCGCTGGTGGGATTGACGGGGTAAACAACACCGCGGAATCCGCTTCCGACCAGGTTGCTGATCACTTTTCCGCCGACGCTGTTGGGATTGGTGGTGACGCCGATAACGGCGATTCGCTGGGGATTGAATATCTGATCAAGTTTTTGTATGGCCACGATCTCCTCCTTGCCGAAACGATTGGCGCGGTTTCAGCACGATCTCTTTCCAATTCGATTTTTAGAAATCCCTATTGTAAGCCAGACGGATAGTGGGCGCAAGTCAATCGCCGTGACCGGTCTCCGGTTTTTTCGTATATCAGCGGGAAATGCTATAATACAGCCGGGAAATCATGAAGAAGGAGATCTTTTCCGAACTCTTATCGCCTCACTACCTTCGTTCGTTCAAGGTGGATCGAATGCTTTTTTCGGGGCGGACCGCTTTTCAAAAAGTGGACTGCTTCCTCAATCCGCTGATGGGGAAAATGCTGTTCCTGGATGATAAGATTCAATCCGCTCAGGTCGATGAATATGTTTATCATGAAGCCTTGGTGCACCCGGCAATGGCCGCGCATCCGGATCCCGTCGATGTGCTGCTGATCGGCGGCGGGGAAGGGGCTGTTCTCCGGGAGGTTCTCAAGCATGGTGTCGTGCGCAGTGCTTTGATGGTGGATATCGATCAAGAGTTGGTTTCCATCTGCCGTAAACTCCTTCCCGAATGGTCGGGAAAAGCGTTTGAAGATCCCAGATCTGCGATTCGCTTCGAGGACGCCCGGCGGTTCGTCGAACATACTCGAAAAACATTCGATGTCGTCATCTCCGACCTTACGGAACCCGTGGAGGGAGGGCCTTCGGTACGCCTGTTTACACGTGAATTTTTCATGAAAATATCAAGTTTATTGAAAAAAGACGGTCTTTATGTGATGCAGGCCGGCACGACGGACCCGAATTATAACGGATTCTTCGCGGCCTGTTACCGCACCCTGAAGGACGTGTTCCCCCATGTCGGAGCTTATGAAGCCAATATCTTTTCCTTCGGGATGTCCTGGGGATTTCTGATAGCCGGCGGAGGACCGGATTTCATGCGCCCGGGAAAGGCTCTGATTCGGGAGCGGCTCCGGGAGCGGGGCGTTCGGAATCTGATGTTTTATCATCCGGGGCTGCATCGAGCGCTCTTTGTCCTGCCGCTTCATCTGGAAAAGAAATTGAGGGAGGGTGGGGGTGTTTTGACGGATCTGGCCCCCTTCATCTGGACCTTCTAGCCTGGCCTGAATGAGCCATGAAGAATGTCGAAATGAATTTTTCAAAAGATCTTTAATTTAATTTTCGACATTCTTCACCCTACGGGCGAAGCAATCTCACGGCATCAATTTTGTCACAGCCCGATCGGCGTACCCTGTACGCCTCACGAACTGTATCCTCATTGCTACCATAACCTTTCTTCGTGGCTCATCCAGGCCGGTGCAGGGTCCTGAGTATGCCTGTTTCCTTAATATAAGGGCGGGGCGGGTTGGCGGCGGGTCGGAAGGAACGGCGGTG
>CAYSQW010000072.1:0-13530 GCA_964433135.1 uncultured Eubacteriales bacterium | reverse complement strand
CTCCCCGGCGGTTTTCGCCGAGGGACGGTGGCACACCTATGACGAAGTGGAAATGGCTTCCAACCGCATGGCCCACCTCCTTGTTTCCAAGGGAATCCGACCGGGAGATCGCGTAGCCCTGATGCTGGAAAACTCTTTCGCATATGTCGTTACTTATTACGGCATCCTCAAAGCGGGAGCCGTAACCGTTGCGTTCAATACGGAATCCCTGGCCGGGGGGATTCATTACATGCTGGGTAACTGCGGGGTCTCCATCCTGATCACCCAACAAAAATTTCTGTCCCGCATTCAATCGATCCCCTCTTACCCCGCAACGCTGACCGGGATATTCATCTGGACCCCTCGTTCTTCAGCAACCGTATCCGCGCTCCCATCGGTCCTGCTGCCCTCCTCGCTTGAATCTCTATCCACCTCTCCCCCGGACATCTCCATGGACGCGGAGGCGACGGCCTCGATTGTCTATACGTCGGGTTCCACCGGCAAGTCCCGCGGCGTCACCCTCACCCATGGCAATATAACGGCCAACACCGAATCGATCGTATCCTATCTGCGCCTCACCGCTGAAGACCGCGTCATGGTTGTCCTCCCTTTTTTCTACATCTATGGAAAATCTTTGCTCAACACCCACTTTGCGGTGGGAGGATCGGTCGTGATCGACAACCGCTTTCTTTACCCGAATGTCATCCTCAAGACGATGCGGGAACAGCAGGCGACCGGATTCGCCGGCGTCCCCTCCACATTCGGCATCCTGCTCCATCGTTCGATGCTGGCTGCCCTTGATTTTCCATGCCTCCGCTATGTCACCCAAGCGGGAGGCGCCATGGCTCCAGCCCTGCAAAAAGAAACCGCCGCCGCATTTTCACCCGCGAAACTTTATATCATGTACGGAGCCACCGAAGCTTCCGCGCGCCTATCCTACCTCGACCCGAAGGATCTTCCGCAAAAATGGGGATCTATCGGAAAAGCCATCCCCGGGGTCGAACTTTTCGTGGCGGATCCCAACGGCAATCCCCTCCCTCCGGGAACGGAAGGAGAGCTGGTGGCCCGGGGTGCCAACATCATGCGGGGATACTGGGACCAACCCGAGGAAACGGAAGAAGTTCTCAAAAACGGGCTGTACTACACCGGCGATATCGGGATCATGGACAATGAAGGTTTTCTCTATATCATCGGACGCAAACGCGACATGATCAAAGTCGGAGGCAATCGCGTCAGCGCCAAGGAAATAGAGGATGCGCTTTACGAACACCCGGACATCGTCGAAGCGGCGGTCATCGGACGACACGATGACCTATTGGGCGAATCCATCAAGGCATTCATCGTGCTGAAGTCAGGACCCGGAGATGAGCCGAAGACAAATGAAATAAGAGAATTCCTCGCATCCCGTATCGCCCCTTACAAAATCCCCCAGGCTATCGTTTTTCTCTCCGCCCTCCCGAAGAACGAATCCGGCAAAATCCTGAAGCTCAAATTGAAATAGCGAGGAAAAACCTGAAAAAGAGGATATCGGAAAATCAAAAAGAAGAGACGATTCAACACGGAACCGCTCGGCATTCCCTCATACCGTTTATTCCTCTTTGACAAAACATGGATTCAGCGGTATATATTTGTTACATAAACCGCATCACTTCAAAAAGGATATAGTCACCATGAGAACCTGCATCGGGTACCGAAACCGTTCCTTTATCGTCAAATACATGCTGCTTTTGGCTATTTTCTTCACCGGAACCGCCATCCTTTCACGGGGAAGCCAAAACATCGATCCTTTTTACCTGCGGCTGCTTCAACGAGGAGAGGAATCCTTCACAGCGGGAAAATATTTGAAAGCCGCCGAGGAGCTCGAGATCGCCGCCTTCGGTTTAACCGCGGACCGAAAGCTCAAGGGAAAAGCGCTGGTATATCTCAGCCTGAGTCATCTCCATCTTCAGCAAATCGAAGACGGTGACAAGCACCTGAGAAACGCTCTCGAATTGATTGACGAATCGGAAATTGCGGACCTGGAACTTGACGCGTCTTCCCACGGCATTCTGGAGGAAGGCCTCTCTCGGATCCGGCCCTCCGAACCCGATCGCGCCGCCTCCCCGGACACTGCCGGTGGACAACCGACCGATGAGTCCGAAGCGCAACCTGAAGATGATATCCGTGAACTTGAAAAACGTCTACAACGCGATCGGGATAATCCCGTTCGCTATTACGAGCTGACCGAAGCCTACCTCCACCGGGAAAACAAAAAAGCGGCGCGCAAGACTCTCCGCAACCTGATCAAGCGCAAACCTGAAGAGATCAATGCGTATTTTCAATTGGGGATCATGGATTATCAGTCACGCAGATATAAGGAAGCGGCACGCGCGTTCAATGATTTTTTCCGCAGGCAGGGTTCCACATCTCTTCCCGAAAACACTCTGGAGCTGGCGCGCGTCTATCAGATCCTCAGCACGCACTTGGGCGGAAGCCGAAAGAAAGCCCTCAAGATACTGACCGGATCGCTGACGCTGTTAACCGAAGAAAGCCTACGCGATCTGCCTCTTGCTCCCCGTGACCGGTCTCTGATCACTCAGATCATGATAAAAAACCAAGACGTTTTGAACAGCAAAGAACCGGCCCCCGAGAAAGAACAGCCGTAGGCTTCTCCCGACGCCACGACGTCTTAAAACCGCACCGCCCGCTCCCTTAATCGAAATATCCCTTTTTCCATGACAGGAAGACGGAATTCAGACGGTCGGAAAGTTGTAAAATTCAGGATTTAGAGTTAAACTGTGTTGCGCTGGATTATTCGCGAATCGTGATCCCTACGGATACAAGGCGCTGAACCCATGTCTCCTCGTATCCATCGGATACGCCGTTTACAGGAAAAGGCGTTCTCGCCGAAAGCCGGATCGGCTTAGGAGGAATAACCCAGGAAGTTTATTAGTTTATATGCAGGCAAGGTTATGACACAAATCAAAGAGGCGCGAAAAGGAAATATCACCCCGGAACTACGGAGTATTTCGGAACAAGAAGGGCTGTCGGCGGAACTTCTCTGCGAACTGGTTGCCGAAGGTCAAATCGTCATCCCGATCAATCCGCATCATGCACCCATTCGTCCGGTTGGAATCGGGAAAGGACTGAGCACGAAGGTCAACGTGAATATCGGAAGCTCTGAAGATTTTCCCCAGATTGAAAATGAACTGGAAAAGGCTACCGTCGCTCTGAAATATCAGGCTGATGCGATCATGGACCTAAGCACGGGCGGGGATATAAATAAAATCCGCCGCGCCATCCTCGATCACGCGCGGATCCCGCTGGGAACCGTTCCTATATATGAAGCCGCCATCGAAACCATCCGGAAACGCGGTTCGATCATCGCCATGACCGAGGACGATCTTTTCGGCGTCATCGAACGTCAGGCGGAAGAGGGTGTGGATTTCATGACGGTGCATGCCGGACTGACCTCAAAAGCCATCAGCCGTTTGAAAAGCCAAGGCCGAGTGGCCGATGTCGTCTCCCGCGGAGGCGCTTTTCATCTGGCATTGATCCTGCACAATCAGAAAGAAAATCCGCTTTATGCCAATTTCGACCGTCTGTGTGAAATTGCCTATAAACATGACGTCACCCTGAGCCTTGGAGACGGCCTCCGCCCGGGAGCTCTGGCGGACGCCACCGACCGACCGCAGATCGA
The DNA here is from genome assembly GCA_964433135.1 of uncultured Eubacteriales bacterium. Taxonomy (GTDB): domain Bacteria; phylum Acidobacteriota; class Aminicenantia; order Aminicenantales; family Aminicenantaceae; genus CAYSQW01. The sequence goes on along the minus strand of CAYSQW010000072.1, from coordinate 9,872 downwards.
AGAACTTTTAACGTTGGGAGAACTTGTCCAGAAGGCCTGGGATCACAATGTCCAGGTCATGGTGGAAGGCCCCGGTCATGTTCCCCTGGATCAGATCGAAATGAATATCCATCTTCAGAAGCGCGTATGCAAAGGCGCTCCTTTTTACGTTCTCGGGCCGCTGGTCACCGATATCGCTCCCGGTTACGATCACATCGTTTCCGCCATCGGAGGCGCTATCGCGGCTTCCGCGGGCGCCGATTTTCTCTGTTACGTTACGCCTTCCGAACACCTCGGTCTCCCGACCGTCGATGATGTCCGGGAGGGTTTGATCGCCTCCAAGATCGCCGCCCACACCGCCGACATCGTAAAAAATGTTCCAGGGGCCAGAGAGCGCGACCTGAAGCTCAGCCAAGCCAGAAAAAAACTCGATTGGGACGAACAGCTGAAATACGTGCTCGATCCGGATAAATTTCAACGCATCCGGAAGCTGCGCCACAGCCAATCCGAGGCCTGCTCCATGTGCGGGGATTTTTGCGCGATGCGCATCGTCAGTGAGTTTCTCAATCCCTCAGGGAAGGCCGATGCCGGCCGGCCCTGACTCCCTTCTCTTCGGAACCGCCGGTGTTCCTTCCACCGCATCAGGGACGTCCACCATCGCCGGCATCCGTGAAGTCGCTCGTCTGGGCCTAGACTGCCTTGAAGTGGAATTCGTCAAAGGAGTCAAGATGGGCGGCGACACCGCCCGTAAGGTAAGAGCGGAGGCTGAAGCGGCGGGCGTCAAGCTCAGCGTCCATGCACCTTATTATATCAACCTGAACTCCCCGGAAACCGGCAAGCGGCTTGCCAGCCAGGAGCGCATCCTGCATTCCGCACGATTGGCTCGCATGTGCGGGGCGAAAAACGTCGTCCTTCATTTAGGATATTTCGGGAAAAACGATCCGGAAGAAGCCTATGCCCACATCAAAAAGGAGCTCAAGGAAGTCGTGTCCGTATTAAAGGCGGAGAAAAGCCCGGTAATCCTTCGCCCGGAAACCATGGGAAAAAGATCCCAATTCGGATCCTTGGAAGAGATTCTCTTTATGTGCCGGGAAATAGAAGGCATCCTCCCCTGCATTGATTTCTGTCATATCCATGCCCGGGAAGGCAAAATGAATTCTTACGGGGAATTTCATCGCATCCTGAGAAAAATCGGCAGGAAGCTGGGAGACGAAGCCCTCCGCGACATGCACATCCATATCTCCGGCGTCATGTACAACAACAAGGGAGAGATGAAACACCTCAATCTCGAGGATTCCGATTTCCGTTATGATGAATGGATCCAGGCTCTGCGGGATTTCGGGCTGTCCGGCATGGTTATTTGCGAGAGCCCGGAACAGGCCGCGGATGCCCTCATGCTGAAAGGCCTGTACCACACCTGACATCCCTTTGCCGGGGGCGCGTGGGATGCATCAATTCTCGAGGTTGACGGCCATCAGCTTCAGTTCCGTCATCTCTTCGATCGCATATTTCAAGCCTTCCCTTCCGAACCCGGATTCCTTCACGCCTCCGTACGGCATATGATCAATCCGAAACGTAGGGATATCGTTGACGATGACGCCTCCCACATCCAAGGCTTCGTATGCCTTGAACGCCTTATTCAAATCATGGGTAAAAACTCCGGCCTGCAATCCGTAGATCGAATTATTTACAGCCGCCAGCGCCTCTTCGAAATCACGGTAGGGATAGACCACAGCCACCGGCGCAAAAGCTTCCAACCAGGAAATACGCCAACTTGGATCGACGCGGTCCAGGACCGTCGGAGCGACCATCGAATCCTTCCGCGTCCCGCCGCAGAGAAGACGCCCTCCCTTCTCCACCGCTTCATTCACCCATTCCTCAGTCTGCCGAGCCGCCTCGGCATTGATCATGGGACCGATATCCGTCGATTCTTCCAATGGATCCCCCATCTTCAACTTATCGGCGGCCGCCGCAAAATCTCCCAGGAAACGATCATAGATCGATTCATGAAGAAAGATCCTCTGGATGGAGATACAAACCTGTCCCGAATATGCAAATGCCCCGGTCAGAATGCGCTGGAGAGCGAAATCCAGATCGGCATCCGGTTCGACGACAACGGCGGCGTTTCCTCCCAATTCCAGGGTGACTTTCTTTTTATGGGCACGGCGTTTCAATTCCCATCCGATGTCGGGGCTTCCCGTGAATGTCACCATCCTGACGGACTCCGCATCGATCAAGCTTTCGGCGGCCTTATATCCGCATGGAATTGTCTGAAAGGCCCCCTCGATAAAATCAATCTCCCGTATGATTTCGGCCAGCAGCAGGGCGGTCAGAGAAACTTGGGATGCCGGTCGGCAGATAAATGAATTGCCCGCGGCCAATGCGGGCGCGACCTTGTGCGCCACCAAATTCAATGGAAAATTGAAGGGGGTGATCCCGGCGATGATACCAAGCGGAAACCTTCGCACGATTCCCCAACGATTTTTTGTCTGTGGTAACAGGTCGAGGGGAAGGATCTCCCCGGGAATACGCTTCGCCTCTTCGGATGCGATAGCGAACGTATTGACGGCCCGATCCGTTTCGACACGCGCCGACCGGATCGGTTTTCCGGCGGCTTCAGCGATGGAGCGTGAAAACGCCTCTTTATGCTGTGCAATACCGACGGAAATGCGTTCTAAAAACTTGGCCCGCTCATAACTGGAAAGCTTTTTCGTCCGTATGAAAGCATGGGCCGAAGCCCCGACAGCTCTCTTCACGTGCTCGGAATCCGCAAAATGTATGCGGGCAATCTCCTTTTCATCGAAAGGCGATTTTATGATTCGGACATCATCCGATTCGAAACATCTTTGGTTTATCCATAGTTTATGTTCTTTCGACATTCTACACTCCTTCGTTTCCTTTATATAATATGTGCCGGGAGAAGGCAATATTTCATCAACGCCATGCCGAATGCGTTATTCTCCGTTTTTTCTTGACACCTTATGGCACAGAATCTAAACTTAATTTCGTGCGATGATATTCTTATAAATCTAACCGGAGGTAATGGATGAAAACCATCAGCTTGACTGAAGTCAAAGACAAAATCAAGGATATGGTTCAAGAGGCCAATTTCAATCTTCAGGACGATGTTCTCCAAGTCATCAAGGACATGGAGGCGAAGGAGGAATCACCGGCCGGAAAAGCCGTATTCCAACAGATCCTTGAAAACGCTCGGATCGCGAGAGATGAAAAATTGGGCCTTTGTCAGGATACGGGATTGGCCGTATTTTTCGTTGAATTGGGGGAAGACGTCAAGCTGGAAAAAAATGATGAATTGGGCAGCCTGCATGAAGCCATAACGGCCGGCGCCCGGGCGGGATATCAAGAAGGCTATCTTAGAAAATCCGTCGTGGAAGACCCGATCCGTCGCAAAAACACGGGCGACAATACTCCGGTTTTCATTCACTGGGAACTCGGTCCCGGCGACACGTTCAAGATCACTTTCGTGGCCAAGGGGGGGGGCGCCGAAAACATGAGTGCGGTACGCATGTTCGCGCCCGCTGCCGGACAGGAAGGGATCGAGGATTTCGTCGTCGAGACCGCGGACAAAGGCGGATCGAACCCTTGCCCGCCCATCGTCGTCGGCGTCGGTGTCGGAGGAAACTTCGAGTATTCGGCCCTGCTGGCCAAAAAAGCGCTTCTGCGCCGTCCCCTGGGATCTCACAATCCCGATCCTTTTTACGCGGACATGGAAACCAGACTGCTGGAGAGAATCAACAACCTCGGCATCGGCCCTCAGGGAATGGGCGGCCGCTGTACCGCTCTGGCCGTTCACGTCGAGTCCTTTCCCTGCCATATCGCATCCATGCCGGCGGCGGTGAATATTCAGTGCCACTCGCATCGGGTGCTTTCATTCGAACTCTAAGACGCGCTCATTTCAATAAAGACGATCCAAGCCGCGCGGACGCCCGTTTGCGATCCCGCTGTCGCTCTGGATGATTTGCGGCTTCTCCCAGCCGGAAATATGGATCACGGCATGCGGAATCCATTATATTTCTTGACAACCAATCCGTTTGAGATTTAACCTAGAAGGTAATATTTATTCAACCGTCTTGATCATCTTATTAATCTAGGTCTGAGGTGCCCGCTCAGGCGACTAGACTATCCAGGCAGTTGATACAAAGGATCAAGACTGTCGAAACGGAGGTATTAATGGCATCAAAGGGTTATGTTGAAATTTCTGTTGAAGGCTGCAAAGGATGCGGCCTGTGTGTGATCAATTGTCCGACGGAATGCCTGGCGCTCAACACGTCGGACACCAACAGTTTCGGTCTACATTATGCATATCAGGCGAAGGAAGATAAATGCATCGCCTATCAAAACTGCGCGGTGATCTGCCCCGACGCCGCAATTACGGTCTACAAAAAAACCGCGTGATTATTAGATGGAGGAACCATTGGGTGAAGTTAAATTCATGAAAGGAAACGAAGCCATTGCCGAAGCGGCGATCCGTGCCGGTCTGCAAGGCTATTTCGGCTACCCGATAACCCCGCAATCCGAGGTTATCGAATACCTGGCTCAGGAAGAGCCAAAACATGATTATGTTCTGCTGCAAGCGGAAAGCGAAGTCGCCGCCGCCAACATGATATACGGTGCGGGAGGCGCGGGCGCCCGCGTCATGACAACGACCTCGGGTCCCGGTTTTTCACTGATGCAGGAAGCGGTCTCCTATATCGCCTGTGCGGAAATCCCGTGTCTGTTCGCGAATGTCGTGCGCGGAGGCCCGGGACTCGGAACCATCCAGCCCAGCCAGGGAGATTATTTTCAAGCGACCAAGGGAGGCGGACATGGAGACTACCACCTCCTCGTTCTGGCTCCGAATTCGGTTCAGGAAATGGCCGACCATGTTGCCCTGGCCTTTGACCTGGCGGACAAATACCGGATCCCGGCGCTCATCCTCAGCGACGGAGCCATCGGACAGATGATGGAAAAATTGGTGCTTCCGGATCCCGTGCCCTACAAACCCGATAAACCTTGGGCCACCACCGGAAAGAGACCTGGGGAAGAACGAAAATATCTGACATCGCTCTACATCAAATCCGAGAACATGGAAAAAAAGAACTTGCGTCTGCAGAAAAAATACGAGGAAATCCGCAAGAATGAAGTGATGTTCGAAGACTACCAGGTCGATGATGCCGAGATCATCCTGGTTGCCTATGGACTCAGTTCACGTATCTGCAAAAAGACAGTGGATATGGGTCGGGCCGACGGCCTGAAGATCGGATTGCTCCGGCCCATAACCCTGTGGCCGTTCCCCAGTGAAAAACTTGCGTCTCTCGCTGAGAAGAAGGATGTCCGATTCATGATGTCTATCGAGATGAGCGCGGGCCAGATGGTGGAAGACATAAAACTGGCCGTCTGCGGCAAAAAACCGGTTCACTTTTACGGACGCATGGGAGGCATCATCCCGACGCCGGAAGAGATCTACGAGCAAGTCAAGGATAAGGCGTAAGGATTCTCATTGATCAATAAATATCATATACAGCATTCAGCTCTCATGAAATAAGGAGAAAAGCCATGAAAGAAGGTTACGAGGTGCTTTACCAGAGACCGAAAGCCCTTTTGAATACACGCATGCATTACTGCCCGGGCTGTTTTCATTCCACCATGCACAAACTCCTGATGGAGGTGGTGGACGAGCTCGACATACAAGAAAAAACCATAGGTGTGTGCCCGGTCGGCTGTTCGGTGTTTGCTTATGACTACATGGACGTGGATATGCAGGAAGCGGCGCACGGCCGTGCCGCTGCCGTCGCCACCGGCATCAAACGCGTGCTGCCCGACCGTATCGTTTTTTCCTACCAGGGAGACGGCGATTTGGCGGCCATCGGAACCGCGGAAACCCTGCATGCCTGCAACCGCGGTGAAAATTTCACTTTTATTTTCATCAATAACGGGATCTACGGGATGACCGGAGGACAGATGGCTCCGACGACCCTGGAAGATCAAAAAACCACCACCTGTCCTTTCGGAAGGAATGTGTCCAAGGTCGGTCCCCCGCTGAAAATGGCGGAGATCGTCTCTCAGCTCGAAAACGTGGCCTATGTCGCACGCGTAAGCTGCAATACTCCCGCCAATGCCAGAAAAGCGAAGAAAGCGCTCAAAACGGCCATCGAGATCCAGATGGAAGGACTGGGAACGACTTTTATCGAAGTCGCCTCCAACTGTCCCTCCAATTGGAAAATGAATCCCGTCGAAACATTGGATTGGTTGAAGAATGAAGTTTTTTCTTACTATCCCCTCGGCGTGTTTAAGGAACCCCCGAAAAAATCTCCTTCCACCGGCAAATAGTGCCGGGCTCGCCAGAAAAGGGATCGTGAATCGATAATGAATAATCGCAGGGAATGCGCAGGAATCGGACGGATTAATCCGAGTGCTTCTCTTCCGCTTCCCTGCTGTGCGGACTGTCTTTTTCAATCAGTCCAGGCAAACCGGAGGAAATAAGATGTTACAGGAAATGATCTTCGCGGGCTTCGGCGGTCAGGGTGTTCTTTCCATGGGAAAGCTCCTGGCTTACGCAGCCATGAAAGAAGGAAAAAATATCAGCTGGATGCCGTCCTACGGCCCCGAGATGCGGGGAGGGACGGCAAACTGCATCGTGAATATCAGTGATCAACAGATATCATCCCCGATCGTTAACGAGTACGATGTTGCTGTCGTGTTGAACCTGCCCTCTTTGAGAAAATTTGAGCCCAAGGTTAAAAAAGATGGGATACTGATCTGGGAGAGCACCAATATCAAGGAATCTCCCACCCGGGATGATATACGTGTCCTTGCGCTCCCCGCCTATGAGAAGGCTTCCAGCGAACTTAAAAACCTCAAGGTCATGAACATGCTGGTCCTTGGCGCTCTCGTTAAAATGAATCAGGTGGTAAAAAGGGAATCCCTCGTCGTCGCCCTGCAGGAAACACTGCCGGTACGTTATCACAACCTGATTCCCCTTAACGAAAAAGCCATCGACATGGGGATGCGCCTCGTGGAGTAGAACCGGAGTATTCATCGGAGGCATCTCTCGGCTTATTAATTTATTCGCATATTGCTATTTTGCTTGCTTTTCTCTATAATGGATATAATATCCACAAAGTTATTAATTGGAGTATGCGATGAGAAAATTGATCGTACCCGCGATCCTGCTGGCGCTGATATCATTAGGCGGCGCAGTCACGGCTGAACTTGCGGTATCCCCGCAAAACGACCCCTTGGCTCCCGACTTCGCGCTCAGCGACCTGAATGGAAACACCATCGCCCTGGAAGACTATAAAGGAAAAATCGTTTTCCTCAACTTTTGGGCTACCTGGTGCCCTCCCTGTCGTGCGGAGATCCCCGACTTCATTGAAATTTACGATAAATATAAGGAACAAGGCCTCGAGATAATCGGGATTTCTCTCGATCGTATGAGCGAAGCCAAACTGAAGCAATGGGTGAAAAAAAACAAAATCAATTATCCGATCATTATGGCGACACCGGATCTCGTGAACGATTATCAGCCCGGACAGTTCATCCCCTCAACCATTTTGATCGACGCTCAAGGCCGTATCCGACATAAGCATGTCGGCGTATTGAATAAGACAACCATGGAAAAATACTTCATGGGATTCCTCAACGAGATGTAAACCATGCCCGGCGCTGAGAACGTTTCCATCCTGGTGGCCTTCACGGCCGGCTTGATCTCTTTTCTGTCACCCTGTATTCTTCCCTTGATCCCTTCCTACCTGGCTTTCATCACGGGGGTTTCCATCGAAGAGTTGTCCCGCGAAGATAACCGGCGGCAGGTAAGAAAACACGTGATCGTCAATTCGCTGTTCTTTATTTTGGGCTTCTCTCTCATATTCATAGCATTGGGAGCTTCCGCCACTTTCATTGGAAAGTTCTTATACCGAAACATCCGTATATTCGAGATTCTGGGCGGAAGCGTCGTCATCATGCTCGGATTTCATTTCGCGGGTGTGTTCAAGCTCAAATTTCTCGAGCGGGAACGCCGCATCCACATGAAAAAAAAGCCGCTGGGAAACCTGGGCACTCTCTTGGTCGGCATGGCATTCGGAGCCGGGTGGACGCCCTGCGTGGGGCCGATTCTGGGAGCAATACTCACGATGGCCGCCACCACCCAGAATGTTTTCCAGGGGATCGGCCTGTTGATCATCTATTCTCTGGGACTGGGGCTGCCGTTTCTACTGGCGGGAATCCTGCTTCACAAATTCTTTGAATACTTCAAAACCATAAAACGCTATTTCAAACTCATAACCACAATCGGCGGCATCCTGCTCATTATCGTGGGGATCCTTTTGATCTCAGGCTATTTCACATCCCTTTCCGCGTTGCTTTCCGCCTGAGATCGATATACCGACGTCTCATCGGACGCGGCACAACATCATTCGCTTCCGGGGTGTCGCGTCAACAGGACAAATTCGAAGCTCCTGAGAGATTTTTGCTTACCAGCGGTATACGACAGCCCCCCAGGTAAATCCGGCTCCGAAAGCATCCATGACCAGGATATCGCCTTTTTTCAAGATCTTTTGTTCGCTGATTTCGTGCAGCCCGACGGGTATCGTCGCGGCCGACACATTGCCGTATTTGTGAATATTCGAAAAAACCCGTTCGCGAGGGAGTTTGAGACGCTTTCCGGTGGCCTCGATGATCCGGATATTGGCCTGATGCGGCAGAAGATAATCCACGTCTTCATGCGTCATCCCGACTTTTTTCAAGGCTTCCAGCGCAGCTTCCGTCATGCGCTTTACGGCATGCTTGAAAACTTCATTCCCCCGCATCTGTAAATAATGCATGTCTTTCGCCACGGTCTCCGCAGTAGCCGGGTTGCGGGATCCCCCTCCCGGTTGGATCAGCAGTTCTCCCAGCTCTCCATCCGCTTTCCAATAATGGGAAAGTATCCCGGAATCGTCCGGGCTCTCTTCAAAAACCGCCGCTCCCGCGGCATCTCCGAAAAGCACACAGGTCGAACGATCTTTCCAATTGGTGATCCGGGTCAGGGTTTCCGCCGCGATCAACAGCACGCGTTTGAATGTGCCGCTCAATATCAAGCTCTCGGTGAGAATCATTCCGTATATAAAGCCCGTGCACCCGGCCGACATATCGAACGCCGGGACGTGATCGATCTTGAGTCCTTTCTGAATCCAACAAGCCGTTGAAGGGAAAAGAGTATCGGGCGTGGCGGTCGCCACGATAATGGCATCGATATCTTTCGTCTTCAATCCGGCGTTTTTGATGGCAAGGCGGCCGGCTTCGATTCCCAGATCGGAAGAGGCCTGTGTTTCATCGACGATCCGTCTTTCCTTGATCCCCGAACGTGACACGATCCACTCATCCGAAGTATCAACCATCTTTTCCAAATCCTGGTTGGTGAGAATCCGTTCCGGAACGGAAAATCCCGTTCCGGCTATCCTGATCCGCCGTTTCTTTTCTTTGTCCATAAATACTCCCAAAAAAAATTAACCTTTTCTATAACATACCTCCTTTTAATTTGCAAATTTTGTCTTTAAACAACTCAAGAATATTATTTTTACAATTTTTTCCTTGGTTGATTTGCTCTCGTAGGGACAGGAAAATCAGGGCTTTCTGAATAATGCATATTCATAGCGATATTCCAGTAATCAAAACAAATAGGATTGAGTCCCACTCCATTTCTATTGCATAAAAATATTTTTTTTGGAGCATACGTTGTCAAACAAGGAGTGTTCCCGGGAAAAAAGCTATCGAAAAGCTGGAGCCATTACATGTGCCCCAAAAAGGCACGAAAAACTCGATTTTAAAAGGATGCAGATGCCGAAAAATATCTCTTCAAAAATCCTCATGTCATTTATTTTCTAATTCAACATCGGCACACAGAAAATCAAACA
>CAYSQW010000071.1:0-14217 GCA_964433135.1 uncultured Eubacteriales bacterium | reverse complement strand
AGTTTTCAATGGATCCAGGATCCCCTGGATTACGGAACCCGCATCCACCATACCAACATGGATGTCTACGATCACCTGGTGCCGGAAGACCTGATTCAGTCGTCGGTCATTATGGCGGCGTTCGTTTATCATACCGCCATGCGCGACGAGATGCTGCCCCGCAAGCCGCTGCCCGACACGAGTCACTATCCCGTGAGGCGGTAATCTATCCGCGGATATTTATTGGAATCTTCAGGGCCGGCTTTTTTGATAAGCCGGCCTTTTTTTTGTTCGGCGGATCGACTTGAATACCCGGTGACTTTTCCGTTAAGATAAAACCGCTTAAAAGAGAGGGAAAATGCGCATCAAGGGATTTCTGGCGGTTCTGGTTCTGATCGCCGTGGGGGCCTATTTCATCATGACGATCAAATCCAAACAGGTTGAGGGGATTGAAGGACAGGTCGACGCCTTCCTTTCCGTGAAAACTGATTTGACCAAAACCAATATGGCGGCTCTGCAGCGTGCCGTGAATATCTATATCGCTCAAGTGGGAAAAAACCCGGAAACGCTGCAGGATCTGAGAAGGATGCAGCCCATGGCGGCCGCCCAGGTCGACGGCTGGGGCAAGATCATTCGCTACGAAATGATAACCGAAGATCGCTTTCGCCTGACATCGGCCGGGCCGGACGGTGTTTTCCGGACCCGGGATGATATCGTGATGGATTATTGACGGCGCCCGAAGAGGTGGATCTAGTCCCGGCGGGAAAAAAGCGTTTTGACTTTTTTCCACCAGGCCTTATCGTTACCGGCGTCTTCAATGAGAAGTTTCTGCGTGGTTTGACGGAAGTAGGTTGTCTCGGCCTGCGATGATTTTTCAGGGAAAAGGAAGGCATCGTACTGCTTTCTCCTTTTCGGGTTGCTCAATACCCGGTACGCTTCCTCGATCTTTTCACGGGAGAGGCGGACCTCTTCTTCGGAGAGAAGGCTGTAATGCGCAAGAGAGCCGTAATTGTACGTGGCTTTCTCAAGGCTGTAAGCGCGTTCGATTTCCTGTTGGGACGCCCGGCTGGAAACATTCAGAATGTCGTAATGATTCATTTCCGCGATCTTTTTTAATTTCATGGCTGCTTGCCGTTACTCCGGTTCTCCGATATTTGATTTCTCCACGAGTTTATCGGTGATGTAACGAATGGCCGATGCCGCTTCTCCCTGAGGGAATTGGCGCATATAGGGTGTAAAGTTTTTAAGGCTGAGGTGGACCTTCTCATCGAAGGGGATGACTCCGAGAAAATTCAGGTTGATAACCAGGTATTTTTGCACGACGTTGACGATGGATTTTCCCAGCAGAAAGTCTTTCTCATCGCGCGCCTTATTAATAACCAGGCAGGGTTGGAACTGCTGCAGGGCCTGGTATAAAAGATCGGCGTAAAATTTGTCTTGGGAAATAATCTCGCTCAGAAAACTGTAGATGGAGCGGGAGGTGTCCTGGATCTGGACGGCGATGCGTTTGATCAAGTCCTGGATCTTATAGTGATCGATGTACAGCTTAAGCAGCCGGATGATGCAGGATTTGATGAAATAGTAGGCGTTTTCAATGGATGTTGGCTCCGGGTTGACGATGAGGATGCCGGGATTGGAAAGCAGGAAGATATCCACGTTATTGTAAGAGGATCCGGTTCCGATATCGATGATGACCCGCTTGGATTCGAACGCCTTGATATGCCGCATGAGCTTGAGCTTTTTATAATAATTCAGGTTGGACATGAACAGCACGTTATCGGTGCCCCGAACGAGCTTGAGCCCATCGAAAGATGTATAGGAAAGCGTGTCCTTGAGATCCGTGACTTTGTTTGTGATGAAGTGTCCCAGATCTCTCTGAGACTCTCGGACGCCCAGGAAGGTATGCAGATTGGGTCCTCCCAGATCGGCGTCGATCAGGATCACTTCATTTTCTTTCCTGACGAGTTGGATGGCGAGGCTGGCGGAAAAAAAACTCTTTCCCGTGCCTCCTTTGCCGCCGCCGACCGCCCAGATGCTTTTCCGTCCGTCGTCATGCAGAGACAATCCGGGGACCTTCCCCTCTATGAGTGTATGCCTTCGTTCCGTCAAAAAGAATATCCCTCAAAAAAAAATATTCTAGCACAGGACCGAGAGTAAGGAAAGGAGGCATTATCAAACCGGTTGAAATTCTCCGGGCTTTCTGATAGTCTAAAGGTCCAATCGGTTTCAATCAGGAGATAGGTTCGTTTGAATACTTACGGCGAATTAGAAAGCAAATTCAGGTTTATCATTTTAGCTTCCAAGAGAGCCAAACAGCTTCTGCAAGGCTCCAAGCCCAAGATTAAATCCAAATCGAAAAATTTGATCCGCGTGGCGCAGGAAGAGGTTCTCAGGGGCGTTATCGATTTCGAGATCGTACCCGTCACCTCGGAAGATACTCCGCCGGTCGAGGATGAAATTTTTATCGGCGAGGAATTAGGGGCTCTCGATATGACGGCTAAAGAAGAAAAAGTTGAGAAAAAGAACGTCGAAGCGGATCCGAATCCCACTGAAGAAAATCCGCCGAAAGCGACTAAAACCAAGCCTCCTTCAAAAGATTAAATCTTCACATCCTTTTTATTGTCTTCCGTCTTCGCTTTGAGAAGTTGGATGTAATCCTGTATGATGAAGTCGCTTTTTTGAAAACCCAATGCTTCCGAGAAACGGACAATTTCATTCCGTTCTCCTTCGAGTTCGATGAAATCACCTGCTTTTGTCTCGTCCAGACATATCTTCAATTTTTTCTTGCGGTAGACTGTACGATGTTTTTCGTAAGTAAAAACCGGGATGAGACCGAGAGCCTTCATGATGTTCCTCATGGATCTCTCATCCTGAACGCTCGTTTCGAATTCTTCTCGGATCTTGAATTTTCTTGATTTCCTAAGGGGACCTTTAAAAGTCAGTTTCGCTTTTCGATTGACCGTTCGGAGCCGTAGTGCCTGATTTTTTCGGAAAAGAGATTGATCCCTGAAATCATAAAGAATATTGTTTTCAAAATGACGCGGATGAATCAGTTCGACTCCCATGCGTTGAAGCTTTTCACGAAGAAGGGTGGGATCGGAGAGCTTGATTTTAACTTCGATTTCAATCACTGCAAAACCTTTCTATTGCATATATGTTTTTATCATGCCCGGATGGAATGTCCTTCCCATCGATGATTTCAGATGAGACTCATTTGCTCCTGGTGAGGATGAAGTCCAGTATATGTTCCAGGCTTTTTCTGTAGTCTGAAGGCGGAAAACGCTGCAGAATCTCTTTGGAGCGAAGGGAGTACTCCTCGGCTTTTTTTATCGTGTAATCCAGAGCTCCGTTGGACCTGACGAGGTCGAGGATCTCCTCCTGGTGACCTTTTTCCAGCGGCTCATGATGGATGAGATCTTTCAACTTGTGTCGAAGCGGGCGCTCGAGGTTATTGTAGGTGCTGATCAGCGGGAGGGTGATTCGGCCCTCGTTCAAGTCGGAAAGGACGGGTTTTCCAAGTTTCTTTTCATTCCCGGTATAATCCAGGAGGTCGTCTATGATCTGAAAGGACATCCCCAAATTTGTTCCGAATTCCGTTAGGGCGTTTAGATTTTGAGGAGACGTTTCCGCCAGAATCCCTCCGATTCGGCATGATATCGCAAACAGTGATGCGGTCTTTTTTTTCAGGATATTGAAATACTCGGCTTCGGTCAGGGCTAAATCGCCGCTCTTGGAAAACTCCGTGAGTTCTCCTTCGATCATCTGGGATGTACAGTCGATGATGAGGTGAGAAATATCCCTGTAATGACTCTCCATCGAGCGGGCGATGGTTTTAATATAAAGAAAATCGCCCAATAGAACCGTAACATTTGGGCCCCATCGGTGATGAACCGTCTCCTGGCCTCGCCGAAGCTTGGAGTTGTCGATGATGTCGTCATGAATGAGGCTGGCGGAATGGATGGTCTCGACCAGCGTCGACATCAGGATATATTTGTTTCCCCGATAGCCGAGCAGTTTGGAGCAAAGGATCAGAAGCGCGGGTCGCATGCGTTTGCCCGAGCTGCGCGTCATATAAGCGCCGATCTCGGATATCAGAGAATTGGGGGAACGGATGAATGTCTTTATCTCCGATTCCACGTCTTCCAGGTCTTTTCGGATGTCGTTGTAGATGGACGTCAGAGATAAATCCTTGGCGGTGGCGGCAAGAGATTTCATGTTATGGTTTCGAGTGTCTCCCTCCACTATAATGCGGCATGTAGTTTACCATCAAGGTTTCTTTATTTCAAACATAAAAAGAGATTCAAAGTTGCGTGTCGTGCGGCGGGCGATTTCATCGAGAGGGGATTTGAGCAGGTCCGCAAGAGTGACCGCGATCTGCTGAACATAAAACGGTTCGTTGCGGCGGATTTTTCCTCGATAAGGAACCGGGGTGAGAAAGGGAGAATCGGTTTCGATCATAAGTCTGTCCAAAGGAAGCTTCCGAGCGGTTTCGCGAAGAGAATGGGCGCTGGGAAACGTCAGGATCCCGGAAAAAGAAATATAGAAATTCTGATCGAGCATTTTCTTCGCGAAGTCGTAATCTTCGGTGAAACAGTGCAGCACGCCTCCCCGCGTGTAATGCTCGCTGCGCACGGAATAAAGGATTTCTTCCGCGGCCAAGCGGCTGTGTAGAATAACCGGAAGGTCGAGGTTTTGAGCATGGACAAGCTGTTTTCTAAGGGCGTTTATCTGTTCATCGCGTGAGGAATAATTGTAGTGGAAATCGAGTCCGATTTCTCCCACGGCGTGAATGGACCCCTCTTTGGATAGATCGGATATCCTTGCGGCATGGATTTCCTCGAAAAGCTTTGCCTGATGAGGATGGATTCCCGCAGCTGCGATGATGTTCGGATTTTCGGTTATCAACTCAAGGGTCTGGTCGGTATTTTGGATGTCTGATATTTCTATAGGGCAAAGGATCGCGGCAATTCCCGCCCGGAGGGCTCTGAGGACTATCTGGTGGCGGTCCTGATCGAAATCCGGCATGCCCAAATGAGCATGGGAATCCACGAATATGGGTTGCGATGTTGCTTGCGGCATGATGAAATCACCATTTGAGCGGTGAACCGCTCGACAGGGAATATGAAACGATAAAGATGAAGCGTTTATCACCAGCCCTGCCTTAATTGCTTAAAGCAGGGCTGGTGTGGTGGTCCGTTGAATTATTGAATAACCTGATTTTTTAATTCACGAAGCGGGAGAGGACCGTAACTGAGCACGTCCTGAAGGAACTGCTTGTCGCTGTAGGCGTCGCCTTTCTTCTGTTTGTATTCTTTCTGTACATCAAGAAGGGTTTGCAATCCGACATATGCATAGGCGGACTGAGCGGGGTTGAGGATGATGGTGTTCCAGGTTTTCTCGGCTTCGGCTTGGGTCTGGAAACCGGTTCTCGTCATATAGGCGATCGCCTGCTCCTTGGTCATTCCCCCTTCATGGATATTGAAATTGAGGTTGAAATCCATGATGGTTTTAAGGCGGAGTTTCAACTGGTTGAGCCGCTGTCGTAAGTCATAGTTGCCGAACCCGGCGTTGATCATCATTTCTTCCACGAATATGGGCCAGGCTTTAAGCAGAGGATGATTGGGGTATACCTTTTTAACCAGAGAAGCGTTCTGGTTCGCCGTGGCGGAAGGAATAAAAGTGCCGGGGTAGATGTTGCGCATCACCGCGAAGTAGATGAAAAAGTTGTTGTATTCTTCAAGAAAAGCATTGAGCGCGTCACCTTCCAGGTCGTTCCACCAGGGATCTATCTGGGCCTTGTACGCGTTTCCGGTCTCATAGATTCCGGGTGAGACCAAACGGATCCATTCCATTCCCCGACTTTCATTGGGCATCTCTTCGATGGAAAAATCAGCATCGGGAAGGTTGATCAGCTGAGATGCCTCAAAAAAGCTCTGCAGCTCGTCTTTGCACGTTTGCAGTTTAGTCATGAAACCATCGGCTTCGACGTGATCGTTTTTGATCTTGTCGAACACGCCTTTGATGACGATATTGCGCACTTCCTGTTCGCCTCTCTGAGTGGTGAGAGCTTCGAGGTTGATGTTGGGATACATGATGCGGTAGAAGGGAATGCAGACAAGAAACATTTCCCGGATGATGTTGTTGGAATCGGCTCTGGCCCGGGCGACCAGCTCTTCCAGGGTGATTCTGTTCTGAAAAGTTCCCCGGATCAGGCGGCGGTGCGCTTCTCCCAGCCGGAAATTTCCGGTCGAACGGGGAAGAAGCTCGTTGTTCAGGAAGTTTGCATATCCGTCTAATTCGGGGGTGGCTTTGGCAAGATATTCCTGGAGTTTGGATTTAGCGGAAGCGGGTGCTTGGTCGATCCAAGCAGGAAGTTCGTTTTTATAGTATTCAAGGATGGCGGGGAACTGATTGACGGCGGTTTGCGTGAAAATCTCGGGGGGCGTTTTCAGGTTATCTTTTGCCTGTTTGATGAACTTCGGCAGCGCTTTCAGTCGATCGGTTGCGGCTTTGGCACGGGCATCCGGAGTGCCGAATTCAACGGATGTAAGACTGTGCAGGCTGTTGAAAATAACCGTGTTATAAAAAATCGGATTATATTCCCAGGGCAGAAGGTTCTCATGTTTAATGAGCTCGAGGTCGATGCCGTCAACCATGATCCTGTGGTCGATCTGCATTTCCGGGCTCAGCTTCTGACTGTCGATCTTAGCGATGAACTCCTGGTTCAGTTCAATCAGCGCCTCGTGTCGTTTTTCAATGTTTTTACTGCTAAGGTCTTCCAAGGCGTCGTCGTAATTATGGAATCCCATAAGCGTGGCCTGTGTCGGAAAAAACTTCCAAAGAGCATCGAAATATTTTTCCGTCGCTTTTTGGAATTTGGCATCTTCAGGATTTTCTTGCGCGATGAGCATGCCTGTGCTCGAGAAAGCGAATGCCACGACTAAGAACAGAATGATTGTTTTCCTCATTGAATCCTCCTCAGATTTGGGTTTTTTTTCAACGGTTTCAATGTGTTATATACCATTTAAGGATGAATGGCAATCCTATCATAATTTATCTGAAATATGCAAATGATTCCCGGTATAGCATGAATTACCACCTGAGCACGGCCGACGCCCAAGTAAAACCCGATCCGAAAGCCGTTAGAACAATCGTGTCGCCGCGTTTGACGCGCCCGCTTTTTACCGATTCATCCAGTGCGATCGGAATGGAAGCGGCGGTGGTGTTTCCAAAGCGATCGATATTTCGGATGACTTTTTCTACGGGAATTCTCAAGCTTTTCGCCACCATGAGGCTGATACGGTCGTTGGCCTGGTGGGGAAGAAGATGGTCGACATCTTCAATCGTCATATTGTTATGTTCAAGTCCTTTCCGTACGGCCTTCGGCATCTTGTCGATAGCGTTGATAAAGACATGACGTCCGTTCATACGGGGGAAATATCCTTTCCCGGAGAGTATTTCTTCTGAGAATGTGGGTTTATCTTTGCTGCTGGGTTTTTCCATCCAAAGATGTTCGGCCTGGTTTCCATCGCAGAAAAGGTGGGTTGAGAGAATCCCCCGGTCATCTTCCTCAGGATTCGGTTCCAAAATGACCGCTCCGGCGCCGTCCCCGAATAGTACGGCTATGTCCCGGCCTGCTTTGGAGGTGTCGAGATTATTGGATTGGACTTCGGCCGCAACCAAAAGGATCTTTTTATAGGTTCCGGTTTTTATATATTGGTCGGCAACCGAGAGAGCATATATGAATCCGCTGCACTGGTCTCTGACATCCAAGGCCCCGATGGGAGGAAGGCCGAGCTTGGATTGGACGAAGACACCGATGCCGGGAAAATAATGATCGGGAGACAAAGTGGCCGCAATCAAAAAGTCGATTTCCGATTTGTCGATGTCCGCGTCTTCGATCGCCCGGCGGGCGGCGTTGACGGCCAGGTCCGAGGTCCCCACGCCTTCGTCCACCCAGTGTCGTTGGGAAATCCCCGATCTCTGCAATATCCATTCATTTGTGGTGTCGATATTCTTTTCCAGATCGAAATTGGTTACGGTTCGCTCCGGCACGAAATGTCCCGTTCCTGTAATAATGGATCTTCTCATGACTTCCCAGCCTGTAAATAATAATTGAAGCCTTGAAAAAAATAAAGACATAATTCATGTTTTCATCCTTCAATAATGCAGCCCCATGCCTTTCCAAACGGACCGGAGGTATCTCTTTTGTTAAAGCGGTGATTGAGGATTTTGCGAAATCCGTCTTTCTGGTATAATGCTCCTGTGAGATAGAAGATGACGGTTCTAAAAATAAATGCCGGATGGAAGCGGAAGATCCTTGGGATTACGGCTGCCGTGATCGTGCTATGTCCGCTCCTCATCGGCCGTTTTTTTCAGGAAGAGGAGCCTCTTCAGGTTTCGGTTTCCATCCGATCCCGGCGGCTGTCTCGGGGGGAGGAAGGCACGGTCGTTTTGCAGCTTTCGGTTGGAGATGAGGTTCTGATCAGTCCGCAGCCGACCTTCACCATCGAATTTGAGAATTGTGAAGCATTGGTGTTTCCGAAAAATTTCTATTCCGCCTCGGATTTGGATATCGACATCATTGAAGAGGAAGGGAAAGAATATTTATCGATCACGGATCCGCTTGAGATCCCATTCACCGTGGATCTGAACGCCAAACCCGGAACCCACTCCCTGGCGGGCAAGATCAAATACTTCGCTTGTTCCAAGGATAAAGACTGGTGCCTGAAAAACACCACTAAGTTTTCCGCTTCCTTCTACACCCGCAATCGTACCGTCCCCAAGGAATAAATACTCCGTAATCACTTGATGGAATCCAATTGATGGGGAGTGTTTTTTTCTGAAGCTGGTGTCCTGCGGTTAAAGCCAGCCTTCCCTTCGATACCAATCGATGGTTTCGGCGACAGCCTCGGACATGGAAACTGCGGGGTGAAAATTTAAAATCCGTGCGGCTTTTTCGACATCCACCACCCATCCGGATTGGCGCATCTCCTGATACTTGTCTCGTCCGATGATTCCGGGTTTGTTCGTGATTTCGGTGACCGCATCCGTGATGAGCGCCGCCGGATATACCGCGCAGAGCGGGACTTTTACGGTCAGGAGCTTTTTCTTCATGATCTTCCCGGCCAGGCGTCCGAGGTCGTTCCAGCTGGAGGGTTCAGGATAAGCGATGTTGAATATCTCTCCGCTGGGATAGTCGGTTTCCATCGCCGATATCATGGCCTGAATCAGATCATCCACGTAGCAGAGGCTGATATCCTTGGAATTGGAAACCAAAGAAGGCAGTATCCCTTTCTGGATCAATTTGAAATAGGGGACGAAATCTTTGTCTCTTGCACCGAAAACGGCGCCCACTCGAATAATCCCCAGCAGAAAAAGGTTTTTATGGCAGAGAGCTTCGATTTCACCTAAATGTTTGCTGTGCCCGTAACGGGATACGGGATGGGAAGGATCGCTTTCCTTAAAGGGATTTTCGGCGGATCCCGGGCCTCCCGCCGCGATGCTGGAGAGGTAGATGAATTTTCTCGGTTTGATATTCCGTTCCTTGAGAGCATGAAAAAGACTTGCCGTTCCCTCTTGATTTACAGTATAATAATCCGACCATTTTCGGGCTCTGGTTGCGCCGGCGATATGGAAAACGTAATCTATCTTTGAAGGCAGATCAGGAAGAGATAAGAGGTCTCCTTCAAGCAGCTGGACGTCTTTTCCCGACAGCCATTTTGGGGAATTTCGATCGCGAACGAGGGCGTAAACGTTGAGGGTCTTGCGGGAAAGAAGGCGGTCGATAAGATGACTGCCGATAAATCCTGTTCCTCCGGTTACGAAAGCGTTCATGATCCATGAGATTTTAACCAAAAAGCCATGGAAGCGTCAATCAGGAAAAACAGTTTCCGAAAAAGGGCAGAGAGGCAGAATATAGAGATCAACGAACGAGAAGGAGAAACAGATGATTTTTGACAAATGTGCCGAGTTCACACGTGCGGAGGAAGCCCAACAAGTGGGTCTTTACCCCTACTTTGCTCCTATTGAAGCCGTTAAAGGAAACAAAGTCGTAATTCATGGAAAAGAGATGATTATGGTCGGTTCCAATAACTATCTCGGTTTGATCGATCACCCGAAAGTTATGCAGGCGGCCAAAGCCGCAGTCGATAAATATGGAGTGTCCACGTGCGGATCACGTTTTCTGAATGGAACTCTCGATATTCATGACGAGTTGGAAGAGAGGCTGGCGGGGTTTATGCACAAGGAAGCCGCCTTGTCTTTCAGTACCGGATTTCAAACCAACCAGGGAATTATTTCGACGGTCGTCGGCCGAGGAGATGCGGTAATCACGGATCGTATGGATCATGCCAGCATCATCGATGCCTGCCGGCTTTCCTATGGAACCGCACATAAGTTCAAACACAATGACATGTCGGCGTTGGAGAGGATCCTGGCTGAACTGGAGGAAGGTATCGGCAAGCTGATCATCGTGGACGGCGTTTTCAGCATGGAAGGAGATCTGGTCAATCTTCCGGAGATCGTGAGGCTGGGGAAACAGTATGGGGCCAATATCATGGTCGATGACGCCCACGGTATCGGCGTCATGGGAAAAAACGGAAGAGGAACCTCCGAACACTTCGGCGTTGAATCCGATGTGGATCTGATCATGGGCACATTCAGCAAATCCTTCGCTTCCCTCGGCGGTTTTGTGGTGGGGAAGAAAAAAGTGATTTCCTACATCAAACACCATGCGCGCGCTCTGATCTTCAGCGCCAGCATCACGCCCGCTTCGGTCGCGACCGTATTGGCTACACTCGATATTATTGAGAATGAACCTGAAAGACGGGAACGTTTATGGGCGGTTACTGAAAAAATGAAGAGCGGTTTTCAGGCGATGGGATTCGATACGGGCCCGACGGAAACTCCGGTTATCCCGGTTCTCATCGGCGATGATGAGTCGGCGTTTCTGATGTGGAAATCCCTGAATGAGGAAGGCATCTTTACCAATCCCGTTATATATCCCGCGGTTCCCCAAGGACAGGCGCTGATCCGAACCAGCTATTCCGCGACGCATTCCGATGAAGAATTGGATTTTATTCTGGCCGGATTTGAGAAGTGCGGTAAAATAGTCGGAATTCTCAAGTGAAATGTAACGGATCTTCGAATCACGAGTTATAGTGGTGTGACAGCCCCTCAGTCTTATGTGTCTATGATACGGAAAGAGGTTTTTTCCGCGGTTTTCTTCGGAAGCCGTTCATTATGGGCACGGAGGGTATGCATCTCAATCCCAGGAAGTGTATAATAAGAATATGCGAAGTATCCAAAAATCATGGTTGCCGGTCATCGCCGTCGTTCTAGCTGTGGCGCTTTCAGCGGAAGCCGCGGCTTCCATCTTCTCTTTGGAGCAGATACAAACCGGAATGAAGGGGAAGGGCCGAAGTGTTTTCGTCGGTCGCGAGATCGAAGAATTCGAGGTCGAGATTCTGGGGATTCTGCGCAACTACCAACCCAAAAGAAACTTGATTATCGCCAAGCTGAGCGGACAAGGACTGGAAAATTCGGGCGTGGCGCAGGGGATGAGCGGAAGCCCGGTGTATATCGATGGAAAACTGATCGGCGCGGTCGCTTACAGTTTTCCCTTTGCAAAAGAACCGATCGCGGGAATTACGCCGATTGAGGAGATGATGGCGATCCCGGCGGAAGATCCGCCGAGATCTTCTTTTTCGCCTCGGATCCCGATCCGAAATTCCATGACGCTTGAGGAATTGCTTCAAATAAACGAGTCGAGATTACCGCAGGAGAGTGTGAACCTGCTGGAGGGACGAACCCTTAAACCGATGGATCTGCCCCTCGTTTGCAGCGGATTCCCGGCGCGGGTTTTCAATCAGGCGAGTCCGGTTTTTTCCCGGCTGGGCTTTAATCCGATTAATGGAGGTCCCGCGGATCAGATTTCCACGCAAGCCGCATTGAAACCATATACGCTGCGGGAAGGCGATGCGGTAGGCGTTCAGCTGTTGGACGGAGATGTCAACGTCTCCGCGATCGGGACGGTGACCTACGCCAGGGGAGGGGAGGTTTTGGCCTTCGGGCACCCCATGTATAATTTGGGTGCCGTCGAATACGGAATGACGACGGCTGATGTGATCACCGTCGTTCCCAGTTTTCAGACCTCGTTCAAGATGGCTACCGCCGGTCGATTGATCGGCAAGTTCACTCAGGACAGAAGCGTTGGGGTCTTTGGAGAGCTGGGGAAGATGCCGCGAAATATCCCTTTAAATGTCAATTGGAATAACGCCCGCGGTCAAAAGAAGGAATTTAAGATCAGAGTTGCCGAAGATAAACTGCTGACTCCCTTTCTCGTGAACCTTGCGATCGCCAGCATCATGCCTTCCGAAGATCGTTCCCTGGGCGATATGACCCTCGAGGTCGATGGAGATATCTATCTGGAAAATGGAAAGAGCATCCATGTAGAGGATCTGTTTTCCGGAGCTTTCGACAGCACGTTGGGAGAAGTCGCCAATCTCATGACCGCCGTGGTTTTTTTTCTTACCAACAACGAGTTCGAAGATCTTTCCATCCATCGGATCGATCTGAATGTTCATGCTTCGGAAGAGATTCGGTTCTCGTATCTGGAAAAGGTCTGGCTGGACAGATATGACGTGAATCCGGGCGAGAGGATCCATGTCAAAATATTTACTCGGAACTTCCGAGGTCAGCAGGTGATGCAAGACGGCTATCTGACGGTCCCCCATCTGCCTTCGGGGTCGGAGTTTTACCTGATCGTCGCGGATGCCTTGTCTCTGCAGCGCTTGGAAATGGGACAGTACAGAACACGGGGTTTTCTCCCGCGCAGTCTCGAACAGCTGATCCGCGTTTTGAACAACCAGCGTAAAAATAATCGGATCTATTTGAAGATTCTCGCGTCTAAGCCGGGCTTGTTTCTCAAGGGAGAAGAGATGCCGAATCTTCCACCCACCATGAAAGAAATGTTTACGTCATCCCGGGTCGCCATAGCCACCCCCACGGAAATGACGCAATCCACATTGGGATATACTCAGTTGGGGGTTCCGTACGTGTTCAAGGGATCGGCGTTGATCCCTATTAAGATCAGATGAGAAAGGTGTCGCCCTATCGTTCTTGCCGGGAAACCGCGGTCCCGTGTCGCGAAAAGCAGACGACGAATAAGGAGATTTTGCGAATGAGAAAAGCTTTGGCTGGTGTGATGAGCGGCCTCGTCCTGACGGCCGCTGTGTTGTTGGCGGTTCAACCTCAGAAGATCGAATTGAACAGTCTCCAGGAATTCTTGAAAGGGACTTTCCATGGGATATCGGTTTCAGAAGATGGAACCCTTTCCCTTTCACCCAAGGAGGATGGTTTCGAGGGGCCCCCGGAAGAATTTTATTTGTCGATTCTTGTTACGGGGGAAGGGGTTATTTATCTCGGAACCGGCCACAGCGGAAGGATATACCGGATCGACCGGGAAGGGAAGTACGACCTTCACTACCAGGTTCCGGAGATGGACGTCTATTGCCTGGCACAGGACCGCCGCGGCAATCTGTATGCCGGTACTTCTCCCAATGGGAAAATCTATCGCATCACGGGAAAGAATAACGGGGAGATATTCTTTGATCCTCAAAAAAAATATATTTGGGACCTCCTCTTCACGGAGCAGGGATCGCTTCTGGCGGCGGTCGGAGAAAGCGGCGGCATCTACGAAATTTCCGACCAGGGAAACGGCGGCATGATCCTGGAAGCCGAAGAGAACCACATCCTTTGCATGCGCAAGGGGCCTGATGATATCCTTTATGCGGGAAGCGGAGGCAAGGGAAGGCTTTACCGTATCAGGAAAGGGAAGAAACCCGATGTGCTCTACGAATCCCCCCATGAGGAGATTAAAAGCCTGACCCTCGACTCCAAAGGGAATATTTATGTGGCTTCAGGTGGAGCTTCAGCCAAATCTTCGAGCAAGCCGCCTGCGACAGCGGTCCAGAATCCGGTTGTGGCCGGCACGGATGTCACGGTTACCGTTACCCCTCAAACCGCTTCGATCTCATCCTCGGCTCCGGTCTCCCAATCGTCGCAGCCCGGTTCTCTGGTAAAGATCGGGCCGGACGGGACGGCAAAAAAACTCTGGCAGTCGCAGCAGGATCTCATCTACAGCGTGTTTTGGGATCAAGCTTCAGATGAATTGGTTTTCGGTACGGGAAATCGGGGGCGAATCTTCACTTTGGATAAAAAGGAAAAGATTTCCCT
>CAYSQW010000070.1:0-14369 GCA_964433135.1 uncultured Eubacteriales bacterium | reverse complement strand
GAAGCAATCTCACGGCATCGACGGCACTGAAATCAGTTCGACGTACTATAGTACGCCTCACTGATATTCAGCTTGTTGCCCTTTCCTTAATGTAAGGGCGGGGTGGGTCGGCGGTGGGCGGGTCGGAAGGAACGGCGGTGTGAGATCGTCGTTTAGACGCGATTTTAAACGCCGTGAAAATCACAGTTCTCTCAGCGTCTGCGTAACTCGTCCCTTTGGGACTCAGACATACTCGCCGGCCTCCTTCGGAGTCTTCCTTCGCGAACATCGATTTTCAGGCTAAATCGCGTATGGCACTCCTCCTCTCACACCGCCTTATCCTGGATTTGGTGCTTAAAGACGTCTTTTCATCGCTTTGTTTTTAAACTGAATACGAGGGAGGGGTGGGTTGGCCCTGAAAAATACCTTAACATGAAAGAGGGTTTGCGGTGGTCGGACTACTCGTATCTCAGGCTCTTTGCAGGATCTGCCATCGAAGCGCGGATTACCTGTAGGCTTACGCTCAGCAGGGCAATCGCCAGGGAGGAGGCTCCAGCGATCAGGAATATGGAAAGACCGGGCTTGGTCCGATAAGGGAAATTCTCCAGCCAGAACCGGCTCATCAGCCAGTATATCGAGGGCCAAGCGATGAAGTTTGCCACAAGAACCCATTTTGCGAACTCCTTGGAAAGATGGAAAACGATATTGTTCACTGAAGCTCCGAGGACTTTTCGAATCCCGATTTCTTTGGTGCGCTGTTCGGCTGTGAAGGAGGCAAGTCCCAAAAGTCCCAAGCAGGCGATGAATATTGCCAGAAGGGCGAACGAGGACAATATCTGGCTCAAGCGTTCTTCCGCCGAATAGGCTGCGGCGAAATCCTCGTCCATAAAGGAATATGAAAATTCACGTCCCGGTTCACGAGCCGTCCATATCCCTTTCACAAATTCGATGGTATCGGATACGTTGACGGTATTGAGCCTGATGGATGCAAAGGCGAGTCTCTGCTCTTCTATCATAAGCGCCAGCGGTTCGATGGCCCGGCGCAGCGGCTGGAAATGAAAATCACGGATTACGCCGATAATTTTTCCAGGGCGGCCCTCGGCGAAAGCCAGGGTTTTATCGACGGCTTCTTCGGCGCTCCATCCAAACTTGGCGGCGGCGGTTTCATTCACGATGTACGCTTCGGTAGCGTCCGTCGTGAATTCCCGGGAAAAATTTCTGCCTGCGATGAGTTCCATACCCAAGGTGTCCAGAAAATCATGATCGCAGCGCGTAACGTATGTGTCATAGGTTTCGGCTTTTGATCTTCCTTCCGGGATCATCAGTCGGAGTTCCCCTCCTTGTCCCGGTACGACGGACGAAAAAGAAACATCCCGGATGTTTGGATTCCGTTTCAATTCGCTCTTGATGGTTTGAAAGTTCTTCACGGTATCGCGGTTCTGAACAAGCACCACCATCAACTGCTCTTTATCGAATCCGAGGTTTTTGTTTTTCATGTATTTGATCTGCTGAAGAACGATGCTTGTTCCTACGATCAGTGCGATGGATATGGAAAACTGGAAAACGACCAGGATTTTGCGCAGGATAGAGCTCTTTGATCCCCGGCTCAAGCGGCCCTGCAGGACGGCGATCGGCTGAAATCCGGAAAGAAAGAAGGCCGGATAGCTGCCCGCCAACATTCCGGTGAGTGCAATCAAGACCAGCATGGCGATGAGGATAGGGATCTGAAAGAGAGCGGCCGTCGTCATTTCTTTGCCGGAGAAGAGGTTGAAAAGCGGTAGAGCGAGAACAGCCAATCCTACTGAAACAAGCAGTCCGGCAAGGGAAAGCAGAGTGGATTCGGATAAAAATTGGGCGATAAGATTTTTACGGTAGGATCCGAAAACCTTGCGGAGGCCGACCTCCCGGGCGCGTCCGGCGGAACGCGCCGTCGATAGGTTCATGAAGTTGATACAGGCGATCAAAAGGATGAAAAGGGCGATCACCGAAAAGACATAGACGTATGTGATATCGCCGGTGGGCTCGATCTCGCCATGCAGTTTGGAATGAAGATGGATGTCGGTCAGTTTCTGAAGATAAAAGGTCATGAATAATCCAAACTCGCGGGATTCCTTCCCCGTATGTTTTTCGACGATTCCCGCGAATTTATCCTGTACCGCCATGGGATCCGCCCCCTCACGGAGCAGGAGATAACTCCATCCGTTGATGGAGAGCCACTGCTGCAGCAGAACCTGTTGTTGTTCCGTCAGGGTTTTCATGGAGATGATGCCGTTGAAGGAAAAATGAGAATTGCGGGGGACATCCTTTATGACTCCGGTGACATGAATCGTGTCGCCTTCTTCGTCGATGATGCTTTTCCCGAGAGCCTCTTCCCCTCCGAAAAGTCTTTGGGCTGTCGATTCCGTGATTACCATCGAATTGGGAGCCTCGAGGGCTGTTGCGGGATCACCGGAGAGGAATACATGCGAGAAGATAGAGAAAAAGGTTTCATCGGCTAAGAGATACCCTTCTTCTTCATATGACCTCTCCTGATATTTGAAGATCATGGCGCGTCCGATGCGCAGGATGCGAACAAACGATTCGACTTCGGGAATCTCGTCGGTGAAGGCTTTCGGAGCTGCGAACGGAGCTAAGGCGAAGTGAGATAAGGATCCTGCGACTTCACCGTCGACGACCAGGCGATAGATCCGGTTTGCGTTTGCATGGTAGCGGTCATAGCTTATTTCATCCATGACGAACAGAAGGATGAGCAGACAGCAGGTCATGCCGATCGCCAGACCGGAAAGGTTGATGATCGAATAGCCCTTCTGTTTTCGGATGTTTCTCCAGGCCATTTTCAAGTAATTCGATAGCATGAAAAGTCTCCTTTAAATCCGGGAGGGCGCATCAGGACGGCCCTAAGTCGGCGGCTTGATACAAGTCCCGACCTTTAACCTTTAATACGAACAATAAATACGAATGGTTTCAAATATTTCACCACGGCGATATCCATGGTTCTGACCGGATCCTCCTGAAGATGCCCCGGGGATTAAGAAGAGGTTTTTTTGGAGATCATCCTTTCAGTTCCCGTTCAAGGAAATACAGAACGCATTGATTGAATCGTTCCGGTTGATCCAGGTTGACCATGTGGCTGCATTCAGAGATGGTGACACGGGTCGAATAGGGGATCTTCATCTCCAGAAGATCGATGATGTCTTGGTTCTCGGAGAGGTCGTCTTGAGAGGCGATCAGTAAAGTGGGGACCTTGATATCTCCCAATCGATCCAAGGCCGGCGGTTCCAGGCTCTGGATGAGATCCGGATCCCAGAGAAATACCTGGGGATTGTCTTTGACCATGCGGATGAATTTTCTTCGGGCTTCCGGATGCGATTTCAGAGGAAGTGCGCGGCTCCAAAAACGGTCGGTCAAAAGAATCTCGATAGCGGCCCGAGGGCTCCGCGTCTTTCCGGTACGGTGGAACTTCTCTCCGCTCTGAAACAGATCTTTCTTGTATTGGAATCCTCCCAAGGATGGATTGGAAAGCACCAGCGCGTTCACTCTCTCCGGATGGATCAGCGTGAAATCTATGGCGATTCCTCCTCCCTGTGAGAGCCCGACCAGCGAGGCGTTCTTTATGTCTAGATGATCCAGCAGGAAATTCAGGTCTTCGGAAGGTGAAAATGGGGCTTCAGGTGAACTCGAATGGCCGCATCCCCGCAGATCGTAACAAAGAACCTGATATTTCCGGGCGAAAACGGGAAATTGGGAATCCCACATCCGGCTGTCTACCAGTCCTGAATGCAGCAGAACCAGATTGGGGCCTTCTCCCGCCGTGCGATAATATAATTTTCCGCCCCCGCAGTCTATAAAACCGGCATGCATCCGCATGGAAAAAACTCCCCTCCTTCCGGTGGGTAAATCCACACATCACTATGATGAAAGAACAATCCCCATATCGATCAGTATCATCACTATGGCACAATCCGGATCAGGATGCAAGTTGATGATCCGAGTCGGATGCATCCCCTGCGTGGAAAAAAAGAAGAAGAAAAATCACCCCAAAAAATCACATGATCATGTGATCACAAAACCTATCTCGAGAGCGTATATTTCAAGTGAAGACGGCAAGGATCCGCTATGAATCGGATGCTGCGCGGTGATAAAGCGAGCGTATGAGGCAGCTTCCGGAACGAAAGTGCCTTGAGTCTTCGGGAGAAGCCCGGCGGTGAAGCCGGCTGAATAATAATTTGAAAAAAGGATCAAACATGACGCAACGGGAAAAAGCAAACTCGGCGCCGGAACACTATCGGATACGGCTGCATGGACAGCTCGGTTCGCAGTGGAGAGAATGGTTCGAAGACATGAAGATTACGAACCGGGGAGATGAGACATGGCTTACGGGGCCGGTGACGGACCAGTCGGCTTTGCATGGATTACTCAATCGCATTCGTGACCTCAATCTGGTCCTTATAGGATTGGAGCGGATCAAGTCGGTGCGAGGACCAAAATGAGAGAGGCGATTATGCTTCATAAAGAAGAAGGAGAGATGACAGTGAAAAAAATCGTTTGTATCATCGGAGGATTGCTCATTCTTTTTTCCTGGTTTATATTCGGCCAGGAATTGACGGGAAAAGATATCATTGAGCGTGCCAATGACCAGATCAACGTCGATACCAGTTATGCCAAGTCCAAAATGACCATCCTTACGAGCTCAGGGAAAACCCGTACGTTTATCTACGATTCCTGGAGTAAAAACAAAGGAGAAAAAAATCTCATCCGTTATCTGGAACCGGCCCGAGTGAAAGGGCAGGCCACCTTGATGCTGAACAATGCCGATGATATCTGGATGTTCTTTCCACGGACCCAGCGGGTGCGCAAGCTGGCCAGTCACGCCAAGAAGCAAAAGATGGAAGGAAGTGATTTTTCCTATGAAGACATGGGAGGAGGAGATTCCTTCATCGATGATTTCGAACCGAAAAGGCTCGGGGACGAAAAAATGGAAGGATTCGATTGCTACAAGCTGGAATTGAACCGGAAGCCGGAGGGAGATGTTTCTTATTCCCGGCTGTTGATGTGGATCATCAAAGACAATTTCGTCCCCGTCGTTATCGATTACTACGATGAAGACGATCGGGAACTCCGGCTGAAACGGTTGATCCAGAGCAATATCCGCATCATCGACGGTATTCCGACTGCCATGAAAGTCGTGATGCTCAACAAGATCGACAACACCCAGACCGAAATGGAAATGCTTGAGGTCAAATTCGACGTCGATATCAAAGATGAAATGTTTACGGAAAGAGAACTGAAAAAATGAAAAAGATCACCATTTTGGCCTTGACGGCGGTGCTGTGCGGATTGCTGCCCGCGCAGGAAAAAGTCGATCTCTTCGGATATTTCGAGTCTCAGTTTTTAGGCGCGGATATCCGGGATGAATTTATCCAGCTGTACTCCAACAAGCTGCGCGTGGATTTGAAATTTGTCCCATCCGATACCATCACCTTTGCCGCCAATTTCGATTACATCACCTATCACGGAAAAACTCTCTGGAACATTTTGGATTATCTGCCGGCGGCGGCAACCGAAGAGATCCCGGAGGAAATGCGGGCTTTTTATATCTTGCCTTTCAACGACCGGAAATTCCTCGACAACGCTTACATCAAACTGGCCTTGAAATTCTGTGACCTGACCTTCGGCAAGCAGCAGATCTCTTTGGGAACGGGATACGCCTGGAATCCGACGGATGTCTTCAATACCAAGGATCTATTGGATCCTACTTACGAACAACCCGGTCACAACGCGGTCCGAGCCGATATCCCTCTCGGCGGCGCAGCCACACTGACGGCTCTCTATGCCCCCGGAGAGGATTGGAAGGATTCCGCCCGTATGGTGCAGTTGAAAACCCGGATCTCTCGTTTCGATCTGATCTTGATCGCCGTTGAAAAGCGCTGGCTGTTTCACGATTACACGGAATTCGATCCCGCGGCCATGGATTTTTTGGTTTTCCCCGAACGCCGTCGGCTCATCGGAGCCGCGACGGCGGGTGAGATCCTGGGGATTGGAGTATGGGCGGAGGCGGCGTTCAACGACATGGAATCCACGAAAGACTTTTATGAATTGGCGGCCGGTATGGATTACACGTTTGATTTTCAAACCTATGTCATGGCGGAATACTATCGGAACACCCTCGCGAAAACGGACTACCGGGATTACGATCTCAATGACTGGATGCGCCTGATGAGTTTTGAACAGAAAGCGCTCTGCCGGGATCAAATCTATGTCCTGGCTCAACACCCCGCCGGAGATTTCATCCAGATCGGTGTTTCCAGTATCGTCAGCATCACGGACGGAAGCCTGGTGCTGGCCCCGATGTTCTCCTGCAGCTTTTCGGATAATGTGGAGATGTTGGCTTACCTGAACTTCAACTTGGGTGAGGAAGGCAAGGCGAACGCTAAAAACATGGGGAACGGCGGATTGTTTCGTATTCGAATTTATTTCTAGTTACAGGAGAGAACCGTTATGCGTGAAAAAATATTAAAAGAACTAGCGGCCTATCACGCGGCCCATCCCTGGCGGATACTGGCCTACATCGGGATCGTCACCATCGTATTCGCGATTTTTGCCGGACGGCTGACGATCAATATGCGTACTTCCGATCTGCTGCCTTCCAAAGATGAAAAGGTTGTGCAGTTCAATAAAATTCTTGATGAATTCGTAACGGCCACCAACCTGGTCGTGGTGGTGCAGGGTGAAGAAGACCGCATCAAAGCCTTCGCTGATGGATTGGCGCCGCAGATTCTGACCCTGATCGATTCCAGCCGGAATGATGATCTGCGTGAACAGATTTCCGCGATAACGCAAAAGATCGATAAATTAGAGCGGAAAGAAGGCAAGGACGAAAAAATCAAGGAGCTTCAATCCCGGATCCGTTCCCTGCAGGCACGGATAGATATGCGGCTTTTTCAGCGGATCGATTACAAATCGGAGATCGATTTTCTCAAACATCACGCCTTGATGCTGGTTAAAGAAAACGACCTGTCCAATATCAAGGGAATTTACGGGGATCCCAACCTGGTAGGGCTGCTGACCAATCTGAACGATTCCATGGAAAAGGAATATATCGGTCAGCAGGAATCGATCTCCACCCGGGAAAAAGAGGATGGTGCAGTGGAATTCCTCGACGGGATTGAAAATCTGGTCGCTCGGCTGGAGCAGGCCGCCGCCGGGGAAAGCGCCGAAGAGCCCGTGATCCGGGCGGCGGTGGATAAACTGCTTTTGGGGGAGCCGTATTTTCTCTCATACGACAAGACGACCCTGGTTTTGAATGCGGTGCCCAATTTCTCGCTGATGGACCGTGATTACATCATGACCGCTGCCGTTCAGGTCCAAGATCTTCTTGATGCGTATTCCCCCCATTTCCCCGATGTGAAGGCCGGAATGACGGGGCAGATCGCCCGTGAACACGATGAACAGGTCTATGCCGAAAGATCGTTCGGATTTACGACTCTGATCGCGCTGGTCTTCATCCTTTTGCTGTTGATGTTTTCATTCCGGATGTGGGTGGCGCCGATTTTCGCGATTGTGAATCTATTTGTCGGTTTGATCTGGGCATTGGGCGGAACGGCGCTGGTCGTCGGCCAGCTCAATATGTTCACCTCCATGATGTCCGTGGTGCTGTTGGGATTGGGTATCGATTTTTCCATCCACTTGATCTCCGGTTTTACGGAGTGGCGGGCCGCAGGGGATGATATCGCCGCGGCTCTGGAAAAGACCTTTCTTAAAAACGGAAAAGGCATCATCACGGGTGCTTTGACCACGGCCTGCGCATTCCTGACACTGGTGGTGAGCCGGGCCCGTGGAATGAAAGAGTTGGGTGTCGTGACCGGAGCGGGGCTGCTTTCCGTCCTATTGGCGACATTGCTTTTTCTTCCGACTTTGCTGGTTCTGCGGGAGCGTTTGATCGAGAAGAAAAGGGCGCGAAAAGGAGATCCCAAGGAAGCCTTCATTCAACGGGACCTGTCCATCAGATCCCTGGGGCGTATCAGTGAATGGATGGCATCACATTATGTGTTTTCCTTGGCTTCCGCCGTCGCGGTCAGCGCTTTCTTGATATGGGCCGCGGTTCAGATTCGATGGGATTATGATTTCCGCAACATGGAGCCGGAAGGACTGGTTTCAATGGAATTGATGGATACCATCGAAGAGAAATTCGACCTGAGTATGGAATATGCACTGGTATTGGCTGACGGAGTGGACGAATCCAGGGAATTGGGTGAAAAATACCGTGATCTGGCAACGGTGGCCCTCACCAATGATATTTCTCTCTACCTTCCCTCACGGGAGCAGCAGCGAAATCGAAAACCGTATGTGTCTGAAATTAGGGATCGGATCCGCGCCGCACATGTACAGGAATCCTTCAGTGCGAAAGATCTTTCGATCTTTCTTCAGGAAGTGGATCGGCTGGAGATGAATATCATTGAAATGCAGGATATGGCTTATCTCGGAGGTCAGGATAAGGTGGATGCGAAGTGTCAGCGGATCGTAGGTGATCCGGAAGCTCCGGACTCTCCAAACCTCATAAGCCGTTTTCGAAATCGGTTGTCCGTTGAAGACAAGGTTTTAAACGGCTTGGGGGGATTTCAACGATCTTTTGCACCCTATTTCAAGGAATCCGTCAACACCATGTGTTCCACAGATCCTATTCAGCTTGAAGATTTGCCGCCGTCTGTTTTGGATCAATACAGCAACCGGGACCGGGATCAGTTTCTGATCACCGTTTACCCTTCAGGCAGCATATATGACGGCGCTTTTCTCAATCGTTTCGTGGATGACCTGACGCGTATCAGCCCGAAATCCACGGGAACGGCTCCTCTGACGCAGGCTTTGATGAAGGTTCTCGGTCAAGACGGCCGCAATGCCATGATATTGACCCTGCTGATCGTTTTTCTCCTGTTATGGGTGGATTTCAAAAGCGCGCGTTATTCCTTGATGGCCATGGTTCCTCTTGCGCTGGGCGTTTTTTGGATGGTGGGCCTCATGTACTTGGTCGGGATCAAATTGGCTATCATGAACGTCATGGGCTTGCCGCTGATCATCGGGATCGGTATCGATGACGGTGTCCACATCATACACCGCTGGAAGCATGAAGGCCGGGGAAAAGTTCACACCATCTTTTCCAGTACGGGGAAGGCGATCCTTCTGACCTCGTTGACGACCATGTTCGCTTTCGGTTCCATGATCTTCTCGGTCTTTCCCGCCTGGGGAGTGTTCGGAGGATCGCTGTTCCTGGGAGTGGCGGCTTGTTTTCTGACGGCGATCGTCATTCTTCCCGGCTTGATCGGATGGATCGAAAAAAAACATTGAGCCTGTATCCTGTATAAAGCATTTTAAATCCTTTATCGGAGACGGCGGGAAAATGAAAATATTTCCCGCCGTCCCGTTCTCTCCTTTATTTTACTCTCGATTTTTGCGTCGTCCGTATGATATAAATGGTGACGGTGTGTTTTCGGCTTTATCCAGCGAATACGGCCCGCGGCCTCGAGCGGATGATTTCCTACAAAATAGAATGATAGGGTAGGGGGGCGAGGAGACTAAGAACACTTGAAGGAAGAAAAAACCGGAAATCCGGATACCATCGGAAAGACTTTCATCCCTCTGCTGGAGACCAAGCTGCATATCCCGCAGCTTCATGCCTCACTGGTTTCCCGACGCCGTCTGCTGGATCAGTTGAATTCCGGGATGCAAAAGCGCTTGATCCTGCTCTCCGCACCGCCGGGATTCGGCAAGACGACCCTGCTGGCGGATTGGGTCCATCAGAGCGAGCTGCCGACCGCCTGGCTCTCCCTCGATGTCGGAGACAACGACTCCATGCTTTTTCTCCGTTATATGATCGCTGCTCTCCAGCGCATTATGGAAAACGTAGGGGCCGGCGTTCTCCAACTCATGAGAACGTTTGCACCGCCAAACGTGGAAAACCTGTTGATCAACCTTTTGAATGACATACAGAAGCACCCGGAGGAGTTTGTGCTGGTGCTTGATGATTTCCATATGGTGGAATCTCCTCCGATCCAAAAGATCCTTTCCTTTCTCGCCGTCCATATCCCTCCTTCGATGCGCCTGGTCATTTCAACGCGATCGGATCCGCCGCTGGCCTTGCCGCGTATGCGCAGCCGGAATCGGCTGTCCGAGATTCGGGCGGCGGACCTCGCCTTCCAGGCTGATGAAACCCGCATTTTTCTCAATGAACGGCAGGAATTGAATCTGTCGGAATCCGAGATCGAGCGGTTAATTCTGCGTACCGAGGGTTGGCCTGCCGGTTTGCATCTGGCGGCCGCATCGCTGCAGGGGCGTGAGGATGTTTCGGGTTTTATCGAGGCATTTTCGGGCGATAATCGTTTTGTAGCCGATTATCTGGTCGAGGAGGTCCTGGCTGAACAGCCTGAGCGGATACAGAAATTTCTCTTGTGGACTTCGATCCTCAATCGATTATCGGGACCGCTTTGCGATGCCGTCATGCAGGAGGAGGGAGGTGCGGGGATGCTCAAACGGCTGGAGAAGTCCAACCTGTTTGTTTTCTCTCTGGATCATGAAGGCCGCTGGTTTCGGTACCACCGTCTTTTCGGCGATCTCCTCCGAAGAAAACTCCTCAGGGATGATGGGGCTGTCGTCCCCCTCCTTTCCCGCCGCGCCGGCGAGTGGTGCTGTGGGAATGGATTCGAGGAGGATGCTCTGGAATATTTCCTGTCCGCCGGAGACTACAGCCGGGCTTCGGATCTTCTGGAATCGGTGTGTGAGAAATCCTGGGATCGATGCCTGCAGTCCCGAATGCTGCAGTGGTTGGAAACGCTTCCGCGTCCGATGCTGTCGATGCGTCCCCAACTGGGTATCTACCATGTGCGGGCACTGGTGATGTCCGGGAAAATGGACGAAGCGGAAAGTTGGCTGGAGTCGATGGAAAAAGAAATATCCGCGACGGCGGAAGAGGAAATAAAAGTACTGCCCGATGGAACCTGTCGGGATATGAAACTCTATACTCAAGCATTGCGGGGCCGCGTGGCCGCTATCCGTACCGTGCTATCAACGTATAGAGGAGATACTCCCCGTATCATCCGGTTCGGGCGAAAGGCTCTTCGCGACCTGCCGATGAGCGATCTCCTGTGGAGAAGCGTGGCCGCCAGTTTTCTGGGAATGGCTCACAGTTGGGCCGGAGACGGTGATTACCCGGCCGCCCAAAAGGCTTTTGAAGACGCCGAATCCATCAACCGGATGTTGGGGAATGCTCCCTACAGTCTTTTTGTGGATCTGTGTCTGGCATCGGTCGCCGCCAAACGCGGCGCCCTCGATGAAGCGAAAAAGAAATGCGAATCCACCCTGGAATCGGCCCGCAGATATGGGATCGATGACAGTGGAATGGCCAGCTCCATATACGCTCTGCTGGGGTCCGTTTTGTGTGAACAGGATGACATCGACCGTGGTTTTGCTCTCTTGGAAAAAGGCGTTGAAATGGCCGAAGCCCATAATGACGTCATTGCATTGGCCGCCAATCTCATCAACCTGACATGGGGCCATGTATCGAAACAAAATCATGAGGAAGCCGGAAAGGTTCTGGAAAGGATCGAAGAGCTGGCGGGGGGCTTCGATCTGCCGCCATGGATCCCGCATACGGTCTCCGGTCTCAAGGCCGCTATATGGTTGAAAGAGGGCGCCCGGGATGCCGTTGAGGAATGGGCGATGAAGCAGGGGTTCGGTCCGGAGGATGAGATCCCGCACCGGAATGAGTTTGAATACATGGTTTGGGCGCGGCTGCTGCTGGCGAAGGAAAGGTTCAAGGATGCGGAGGTACTGCTGACCCGAATGGCAGGGAACGCCGAGTCCGGTGATCGAATTGGAGTTTTGATTCTTATCCGCATGCTCAAAGCTTTGGCTCTGTTCAGGATGGATGATGTCGATGAAGCGTGGGGCGAGATGGCGGGCGCTCTGGAATTGGGTGAGTCCAGGGGATTTTTTACGACTTTCATTGACGATGCTCCGGGATATGTCGAGCTTTTGGAAGAAGTCATGCGGCGTAAAGTCGGCTCGAGCCCAGGTGAAACCGCGGGATTTTCGGCGTCTTACATCAAAAAGATCCTGGGACGGATCAAGAGGCGGAACCTGAAGCCGTCCGGCGAAGATGCATTGGATTCATTGAGCGAGCGAGAATTAGAGGTTTTGAGTCTGATCGCCGTCGGTCTGACCAACCAGGATATCGCCGATCAGCTTTTCATTTCCCTGAACACGGTGAGAACCCACACGAAAAACATCCATGGAAAACTCGGTGTTCACAGCCGAACGCAGGCTGTCGCCCGGGCAAAGGAGCGGAAACTGCTTTGAGCGGGAATAACCGGGTTTTTGCGCTTCGCTGTGAGGATTATTCCGAAGCCGAGGAAAAAATCCATGAACTGTTTGCGATGATGGGAGGGCCGGAACGATTCGTTCGCCCAGATGAGCGTATCCTGGTAAAGCCGAACCTGCTCCTGGCAGCCGACCCTTCCCGTGCCGTCACCACCCATCCCTCCGTGGTTTCCGCCGTGAGCCGGCAGGTGAGGGCCGCTGGTGGGAGTATCTGCATCGCCGACAGCCCGGGTTCAGGATACGCGTTCAACCGGAAAACCCTGCTGCGCCTGTACCGGGTATGCGGAATGAAGGATGCCGCCGACGGATCCGACGCCGAGTTGAGTTGGGATACGACTTATCAGTCACGGGCTTTTTCCCAGGGCGGGTTGATCAAGCGGTTCGAAGTGATTTCGCCTTTTGTGAATTGCGCGGGGATGATAAACCTTTGCAAACTCAAGACCCATACGCTGACAGCCATGACCGGGGCTGTAAAAAATATTTTCGGCATTATCCCGGGAAGGCTTAAAACCGGCTATCATTCCAAACTGAGGGATAAGCTTGATTTTTGCGGTATGCTGCTGGACCTGGCTGAGCTGGCGGCGCCGCGGCTCTCCATTATGGATGGGATTTTGGGAATGGAAGGAAACGGGCCCGGAGGGGGGACGCCTAAACGTGTCGGATGGCTGCTGGCCTCCGAAAGTCCGCTGGCGCTGGATGTGACCTCGGGTTGGGTCATGGGACTGGATCCCGGTGACAATCCATTGCTCAAGGAAGCGAAACGACGCGGGCTTTTCCCGTTCCATCCGGAAGACGTGCGGCTTGAAGGCGCCGACTGGGAAGAAATCAGGATTCCGGATTTCAAACTTCCGGTCGGTTTTCTTTCCGATAGAGAGTTTGCCCGTATTCCCCGGTTTCTCGAGGAATCCGCGATGCGGATCATAAGAAGAGGGGCGGCCCTGACTCCACGGATCATAAAAGAAAAATGCGTATCCTGCGGTGCCTGCCGCGATGCCTGCCCGGTCGGCGCCGTGAAGATGAAAAAGGGGGCGTCCGCAGTTATCGACACCCGCAGCTGTATCCGCTGCTACTGCTGTCATGAAATGTGCGCGCATGGAGCGGTTGAGCTTCGTTCCGGTTTCCTCTTTCGCATGGTGAACGGCTCGGGAGCGCATGGGACATGATGAAAAATCTATTTTTGCCGGATAGATTCCGGGAGGATATTGACTTTCGGATTTGATGGATTAAATTATCGATTAATCGCCTTTTTTTGGGCGGATTGATCGCACATCGAGAAAGGAGAAGAGATGAAGTTTGGTGACGTTTTAAAAAACCCCGAAACCGAGGGCAAGGAAAAACATGTCCCCGTCATTGAAATCGAAAAGGGATGCCAAGAGGGGATCGATATCGTTCGCGTGACGGTGGGCAAGGAAGTCGCTCACCCGAATACCATAGAACATCACATCGTTTGGATCGAGCTTTTCGGCGTTAAGCAGAACGGCCAGGTCGTCGATATCGGGCGCTGTGATTTCGGCGCCACGCTTTCGAATCCCAGCGTTCGTTTCAAGGTTATCGAGAATGACTACAAGGCTTTCTGCGCTCTGAGTTATTGTAATATTCATGGGGTGTGGCAGAACTGCCTCGACACCTGATTCTGGATTATTCATGGAGTAAGCTGATACAAGGGAGAAAAACCATTTTTTCAATTGTGCGAATATCCGTATCAATAGAATATTACGTTATTTGATGATGATTTGATTGAGCGCAGGATCTTATCAGCTTACTCCACCCTTGGGGCGAACCGATCTTACGGCATCAATTTCGTTACATCACGATCGACGTACCTGAGTACGTCTCACGCGCTGTTTCCTCATTGCTACCGCAACCTCGGCCCGTGAATAATCCAGAATAGTGCGGGGCCGGGAGGAACGGCGGTGTGAGATCGTCGTTTAGACGCGATTTTAAACGCCATGAATATCGGATTTTCCTCGGCGCTTCCGTAACTCCCCCCGTTCGTGGGTCAGACATACTCAGCGGCTGCT
>CAYSQW010000069.1:0-14748 GCA_964433135.1 uncultured Eubacteriales bacterium | reverse complement strand
GTTTAAATGCGGCTTCGTGCGCTCAAACTTTTCCTTCGCCATGCTCTTGCCTCCTGTAGTTTCCCTCTTTCTATACCGTAATCCGCCCCTCGATACGCGCGATGACTGCGTTCATGACCGGTGGCGGAGCCGGCCCGAATTTATTGAATTCCATCGAAAAGACACCTCTTCCCTGCGATAACGTCCGTAGCGTCGTCACATAATCGAACATTTCCGAAAGGGGCACATGCACCTTGATGATCCGGGAGCCGCTCGACGCGTCGATCGCTTCGATTTTCCCTCGGCGGGAATTGATGTCTCCGACAATCTCACCCATATATTCTTCAGGAGATACCACCACCAGATTCATGATGGGCTCCAAGAGAACCGGTGCCGCTTTTTTGGCGGCATCACGGAAAGCCAACGTCCCGGCGATTTTAAAAGCGATGGCCGTTGAGTCATCCTCATGCCAGGCTGCATCAACGAGAGCGGTTTTGACACCCGTGACCGGGAATCCCGCTAAGATACCGGTTTCCATGGCCTCCCGGATTCCGTCGCGAATCTGAGGAATGAATTCTTTTGGAATATGTCGGCTTTTGGTCCGGTTCTCGAACTCAAAGACCTTCCCTTCGGGAAGCGGTTCGATCTCGACAACACAGTGACCGTACTGACTCGGCCCCCCGGCGGTCCGCATATACGTCCCTTCTCCGCGGGCCGGGATCGTGATGGTTTCCTTGTACGCGACCTGAGGTTTGCCGAGGTTGGCGCGAACCCCGAATTCACGCCGCATCCGGTCGATCAAAATCTCCAGGTGCAGCTCTCCCATGCCCCAAACAAGGTTCTGCCCGGTCATGGGATCCCTCGTCACTTTGAAGGTGGGGTCCTCTTTTTCCAGCTTGGCCAGAGCCTCCGCCAGCTTGGTATGTTCGCTGCGCGATTTCGG
Organism: uncultured Eubacteriales bacterium; assembly: GCA_964433135.1. GTDB lineage: Bacteria > Acidobacteriota > Aminicenantia > Aminicenantales > Aminicenantaceae > CAYSQW01. The sequence continues at coordinate 13,826 of CAYSQW010000069.1, read as the reverse complement.
TTCGATATGCGCGGAGACCACGGGATCAGGAAACTTTATGGATTCCAGCACGATGGGATGATTACGGGCGCAGAGCGTATCCCCCGTCGTCAGATCCTTCATGGAACCGAGAGCGGCGATATCGCCGGCGAACACTTCTTCAAGATCCTTGCGCTTGTTGGAATGCATTTCCAAGAGACGCGTCACACGTTCATCGGAACCTTTATTCGAGTTGAAGACGGATGCTCCGGTCTTGAGCTTTCCTGAATATACTCTCAGAAACGACAGCGATCCCACATAAGGATCGTTCATGATCTTAAAAACCAGCCCCGAAAAAGGCTCATCGTCCGAAGCCTTGCGCGATTCCAGGTTTTCGGTGCGGGGATGAATCCCCGTGACCGGAGGAATATCGGCCGGGGAAGGAAGATAATCCACAATGGCGTCCATCAAGGGATGAACCCCCTTGTTTTTAAAAGAAGCTCCCAGAAGAGTGGGAATGATTTCCAGCTCGATGGTGCCTTTACGGATAGCCGCCCGGATTTCTTCGGCGGAGATATCCGCTTCATCGATGTACTTCTCCATCAGAGTTTCATCGATATCGCTCAACTGTTCCAACATTTCCATTCTCTTTTTTTTCGCTATTTCTCGATTTTCTTCGGAAATCTCACGCATTTCAAACTTCGCGTCCAGGATATCATCCCCCCAATCGATTTCTTTTTCATCGATCAGGTCGATAACACCCCGAAACTCCTCATCTTTCCACAACGGGAGCTGGAGGACTAAGGGATTTGCACCTAAAACCTCTTTTACTTCCGCGACGGCCTTCTCCGGGTCCGCCCCAATCCGATCCATTTTGTTGATGTATATTATCCTGGGGACTTTGTATTTGTCCGCCTGACGCCATACCGTCTCCGACTGGGCCTCGACACCGCCAACCGCACAAAGGATGACGATCGCGCCATCGAGAACCCGCAGAGACCGCTCAACCTCTACCGTAAAATCAACATGGCCCGGAGTATCTATGATGTTGATTCGATGTTCTTTCCAACTACTCGTCGTTGCCGCCGATGTAATCGTTATACCGCGTTCCTGCTCCTGGGCCATCCAATCCATGACCGCGGTACCTTCATCTACTTCACCTATCTTGTACGTTATGCCCGTATAGAACAGGATACGTTCCGTCGTGGTTGTCTTCCCGGCATCTATATGAGCCATGATACCAATGTTCCTGACTCGTTCGATGGGAAGTCTTCGCTCCACCTCTCCTCTCCATTTTTTTCCGTAACCGATTCAAACTTCGAGAGCCTACCATTTATAGTGAGCGAAAGCCCGGTTCGCTTCCGCCATTTTATGCGTATCTTCCTTTTTCTTGATGGAGCCGCCGCGATTATGCCCGGCGTCCAATATTTCCGCAGCCAGTTTGTCGATCATGCTTTTTCCCGGCCTCGCGGTGGCATAACGCAGCAACCAGCGCACAGCCAGAGAGACGGACCGATTCATCGGCACTTCGATGGGAACCTGATATGTGGCTCCTCCCACGCGGCGCGATTTTGTTTCCAGAAGAGGGCGGGCGTTTTCGATCGCCTTTCCATATGTTTTCAACGGATCTTCCTTCGCCTTCTCCTTGATCTGATCCATGGATCCGTATACGATCTTCTCGGCAAGGCTCTTTTTTCCGTCCTGCATAACCGCATTTATAAAAGTGGAGATGAGCATGCTGTTGTACATGTGATCCGGTTTGACTTTCTTCTTCTTGATATGTCCTCTTCTGGGCATCTGTCACTCCTCTACTTGCTTCCCTTTTTCTCTTTCGGCTTTTTGCTTCCATACTTGGAGCGACCGCGGTTACGATCTTGCACTCCTTCGCAATCCAAAGTTCCGCGCACGACATGATAGCGGACACCTGGAAGGTCCTTTACACGACCTCCCCTGATGAGGACGATCGAGTGCTCCTGAAGATTGTGGCCGACTCCGGGGATATAGCCCGTCACTTCAGTGTTATTCGTCAATCGTATTCTCGCAACTTTTCTCATGGCCGAGTTCGGCTTCTTGGGCGTCGTAGTGAAAACACGTGTACAGACCCCTCTTTTCTGGGGGCACCGATCCAGCGCAGGAGATTTGCTCTTGTACTTCTTCGGCGTCCGGCCCTTTCTCACTAATTGATTGACAGTCGGCACTTCAATTGCTCCTATCTATCTTATTTTTACGTCATTCGTCCCGTGCGGAAAATCCCCTGAGGGACGAATGTCAGGATGATAGCAAAAACCCTTTGCTATGTCAAGGAAATTACAACAGTTAGAGCTAAATGTCAGTTGGGTAACTGAAGGTCTATATCTTCCTCTGTTTTCTGTTGTTTTTCTTCCTTCAACTCGACATCACGATAATATTGATATCCTGTACCGGCGGGAATCAGTCTTCCCATAATAATATTTTCTTTCAGGCGGCGCAAATGGTCCACTTTTCCATAAAGGCTTGCTTCCGTCAAGACCCGGGTGGTTTCCTGGAAGGCGGCGGCGGCGATAAAACTGTCCGTGCTTAGAGCGCTCTTCGTGATTCCCAGCAGGAGCGGCCGCGCCTTGGCCGGCTTTCCTCCCTGTTGGACAACTTTTTCATTTTCAACCTGAAAAACGAACTTATCTACCTGCTCGTCAACCAGGAATTCGGTATCGCCCACTTCCTCCACCTTTACCCAGCGCAGCATCTGCCGGATGATGGTCTCGACATGCTTGTCGTTGATCGCGACGCCTTGGAGACGGTACACTTCCTGAACTTCCCGCAGCAGGTATTCGGCCAATTCCTTCTCTCCGAGAACCCTCAGAATGTCGTGTGGATTGACGGGACCGTCCATCAGCGGCGTACCGGCCTTGACGCGTTCGCCGTCACCCGCACTCAGATGCGCCCCCTTGGGAATGAAGTATTCTTTTTCTCCGCCTCTGTCATTATGGACGGTGAGCTTCCGATGCCCTCGCACCAGTCCGCCGTACTTGACGACACCGTCGATCTCGGAAATCACGGCGGGGGCTTTGGGACGACGTGCTTCGAAAAGCTCTTCGGCCCGGGGGAGACCTCCAGTGATATCCTTGGTGCGGGCCGCCTCCCTCGGGATCTTGGCCAACACCGCGCCGGCATGGACCTTATCCTGATCCCGGACCTCGAGATTGGCTCCGGAGGGCAGAAAATATTTGCGCAGCACGTACGGCTTATTGTTATCGTCCAAGCGTTTTGGAGCCACGATTTTAATCTGCGGCTGCATCTTCTCATCTTTGGGATCGATGATGACTTGGGTGATCAATCCCGTAAATTCATCCTGAACCTCTTCCATGGTCAATCCCAACACGACATCTTCAAACTGCACCTGACCGCTTTCCTCACTCATGATGAAGGTGTTGAAAGGATCCCATTCCGCAAACTGCTGTCGGGTTTTAACCTCCTGACCATCATTAACCAGGACCTTGGCCCCGTATGGAACCTCATAATGCTCGATCTCACGGCCCCGGCTGTCCATTACCGCAATATTGGCATTGCGATTGACGACGATAACGGTTCCATCCTTGCTGGTAACGTGTTTGAGCTGATTGAATTTGATAATACCGTCGTTCTTGGCTTCCAACCGGGATTTTTGCGCCCCGGAAACCGCAATGCCGCCGACGTGGAAGGTCCGCATGGTCAGCTGCGTTCCCGGTTCACCGATGGATTGCGCGGCCATGATACCGACCGCTTCTCCCAACTCGATCATCTTCCCGGAGGACATATTGCGTCCGTAGCAGAGCTGACAAACCCCTTTCATGGATTCACAGGTCAGGATGGACCTGATCTTGATCCTTTCAATCCCCAGGTTTTCAATCTGCTGGGCGGTGTCTTCGGAAATTTCCTCATTGATGTCGACAATGACCTCATCGGTATCCGGATGGATGATTTTTTCAAGAGACATCCTTCCCACGATCCGGTCCACAAACGGCTCGACCAGCTCTCCGTTTTCCACGATGGCCGACACATTAACGCCCTTGAGGGTTCCGCAGTCGTATTCATCCACGATGACTTCCTGTGAAACATCCACTAATTTTCGAGTCAGGTATCCGGAATTGGCCGTTTTCAAGGCCGTATCCGCCAATCCCTTGCGCGCTCCGTGGGTCGAGATGAAATACTGCGACACGTTCAGACCTTCACGCAGGTTGGAAATGATGGGCATTTCGATGATTTCCCCCGAGGGTTTACTCATCAATCCCCTCATCCCGGCCAACTGTCGGATCTGCTGTTTATTGCCCCGGGATCCGGAATCCGCCATCACATACAGCGGATTCAACTCATCTCCTTCGAAGCTGACCTTGCGCATCTGCTCGATCATGGCAACGGAGACCTTATCGGTAACGACCCCCCAGATCTCGACTACGCGGTTGAAACGCTCTCTCGAGGATATAACACCCTCTCGATAAAGGGCCTCTATCTTCTGGACCTTTTTCTGAGCTTTCTCGACCAGAGTTTTTTTCTCTTTCGGTATGATGAAATCATCGATGCCGAGAGAAAATCCGGCTACGGTGGCATAGGTGAAGCCAAGTCGTTTCATCCGGTCCAATATCTTGATGGTTACGGCATGGCCGAAATTCAGATACGCGTAATAGACCAGACTTTCCAATCCCTTTTTCTTGAGTTTTCCATTAACAAAGGGGAATCCTTCCGGCAGCATATTGTTGAATATAATTCGACCCGGAGTGGTTTCGATAAAGACTCCTTCCCGTTCGGATACGGGACAGGACATAACCGCTTGATCATCATAGAAAACGGAGAGATTCATGAACCGTCCCGTGAAGCGTAACTTGATCACGGACTGCAGGTCGATCTCCTTGTTTTCCATCGCCAGCAGGACTTCTTCCGGGGTGCCAAAAACACGTCCTTCTCCTGCACGCCCTTTCCGTTCCAGTGTCAGGTAATAACAACCCAGAACCATATCCTGACTCGGGATTGCCAGAGGTCTGCCGTTGGCAGGTGAAAGGATGTTTTCCGTGGAAAGCATCAAGGTCTTGGCCTCTATCTGCGCTTCCACCGAAAGCGGGACATGCACGGCCATCTGGTCTCCGTCGAAATCGGCGTTGAACGCGGCACAGACCAGAGGATGGATCTGGAGAGCTTTTCCCTCCACCAGGGTAGGTTCGAAAGCCTGGATACCAAGACGGTGCAGGGTCGGCGCCCGATTGAGGAGGATAGGGTGCTCCTTGACTACCTCTTCCAAATAATCCCAAACTTCCGGACGTTCCTGTTCATGCCATTCCCGGGCGATCTTCACGCTCGGGACCAATCCTTCTTTTTCCAACTTGTGGAAGATGAACGGCTTGAACAGTTCGAGGGCCATTTTCTTCGGCAGCCCGCATTGGTTGAGCTTGAGTTCCGGTCCCACGACAATAACCGAACGGCCGGAATAATCAACGCGTTTGCCCAACAGATTCTGCCGAAACCTTCCCTGTTTTCCTCGAAGAGCCTCACTCAATGATTTCAAAGGCCGACGGTTTGCTCCCAGGTGAACCCGCCCGCGTTTCCCGTTATCGAAAAGCGCGTCCACGGCTTCCTGCAACATCCGTTTCTCATTGCGAATAATGAGTTCGGGAGCCTTCAATTCGATCAATTTCTTTAAACGATTATTCCGGTTGATCACCCTGCGGTAAAGGTCGTTGAGATCGCTGGTCGCGAATCGACCGCCGTCCAGCCTGACCAAGGGCCGCAGATCCGGAGGAATCACCGGGATAACATCCAGGATCATCCATTCCGGCCGGTTCCCTGAATTTTTCAACGCTTTGAAGACCCGCAGTCTTTTAGCGTGACGAAGCTTCCGCTGCTGAGACGTTTCGGTTTTCATCCGCTCTCTCAACTGCTCGGCTTCCTTGTTGATATCGATCTTCATCAAAAGCAGCTTGATCGCTTCGGCACCGATCAATGCTTCAAATTTTTCTCCGAAGTTTTCTTGGGCATCCTTATACTCTTCTTCGGAAAGAAGCTGTTTTTCTTTCAGGGGCGTATCACCGGGATCGGTCACGATATAAGACTCGAAATAAAGGACTTTTTCCAGTTCTTTGATCGACAGGTCGAGGACCAGGCCGATGCGGCTGGGCGTTCCCTTGAAAAACCATATATGCGCAACCGGAGAGGCAAGCAGGATGTGTCCCATGCGTTCCCTTCTGACTTTGGAGCGCGTGACTTCGACGCCGCATCGCTCGCAGATGATGCCCCGGTATTTCATGCGTTTATATTTGCCGCACAGACACTCATAATCATTGATGGGACCGAATATTTTGGCGCAGAACAATCCGTCCTTCTCGGGTTTGAAGGTGCGGTAATTAATGGTTTCAGGTTTGGTTACCTCTCCCCAGGACCAGCTTTTTATCTTCTCGGGAGAAGCAATGCTGATACGCACCTGATCGAAGTCAATCTTAGGTTTTCCACCCATTATGTGCCGCGAATCCATCATTCTTCTCCTTTTAAAATCTGAGGGACATCGATCCCCCAAGGCAGGATTTCATCTTTTTCCGCTTTTTCCAACTCGAAATTCAGGCAGAGGCTCTGCAATTCCCGGATAAGCACGTTCACCGATTCGGGAAGACCGGGGGAGAAATCCAGATCGCCTTTTACGATTGCCTCGTAAATCTTGGCCCGCCCTTCCACATCATCGGACTTGGCCGTCAGGATTTCCTGCAGGGTGTACGCGGCGCCGTACGCTTCCAGCGCCCAGACCTCCATTTCTCCGAACCGCTGTCCTCCGAACTGAGCCTTTCCACCCAGGGGCTGCTGTGTGATCAGGGAGTAGGGGCCGGTCGAACGCGCGTGAATTTTATCATCGACCAGATGATACAACTTCATGATGTAGATGTAGCCGACCGTAACTTCATGATCCAGCTGCTCGCCGCTGATCCCGTCAAAGAGGTGTGTTTTTCCGCTGGCCGGAAGGCCGGCGCTTTTCAGCAGCTCTTTAATCTCCGCTTCCGAGATCCCGTCAAAGACCGGCGTCGCGAACCATCGGTTAAGTTTACGAGCCGCCCAGCCCAGATGGGTTTCAAGGATCTGCCCCACGTTCATTCGCGAAGGAACTCCGAGGGGATTCAAGACGATCTCGACCGGGGTACCGTCCGGAAGATGAGGCATGTCTTCTTCCGGGACGATGCGGGCGATAATGCCCTTATTGCCGTGCCTGCCGGATACCTTATCCCCGACGGAAAGCTTCCGCTTCATGGCGACGTATACTTTGATGACCTGAATCACTCCAGGTGCCAGCTCATCCCCCTTGCGCAGGGATTCACACTTCTCTTTATGCGAGCTTTTCAATGCTTCGATCTGTCGTTTGACTTTTTTCTCGATATCCTTGATCTTTTCTTCCAAACCGGCTTCCCCTTGAAGCTTGATCTTGCTCCACTCCGAGGATTTTATGGTTTCCAGCAGTTTGGCGGTGAGTTTGGTTTTCTTTTTCAGGTCCTTTCCGGATACCTTCTGGTCCTTGGCAACGATCTTGCCTGTCATCAAGCTTTTAATCTTTCGCCATTTTTCATTATCCAGGATGAGGATCTCATCATCCAGATTGCGTTTCATCTTGATGATTTCATCTTTTTCGATCAATTTGGCCCGCGGCCCTTTCTCGACCCCGCGGCGGGAAAAGACCCGGACATCGATGACCGTGCCCTCGATTCCGGGAGAACAGTACAGCGATGCGTCCTTCACGTCGAGCGCTTTCTCTCCGAAAATGGCTTTGAGCAGTTTTTCCTCGGGAGAGAGTTGGGTTTCGCCTTTCGGCGCCACTTTGCCGACGAGAATATCACCGGACTTGACCTGCGCACCGATCCGGACGACCCCGTTCTCATCCAGGTTTCGCAGAAGATTTTCGGGAACATTGGGAATATCCCGCGTGATCTCTTCGGGGCCCAACTTGGTATCACGCGCCTCTATGGTTTGTTCCACGACGTGGAGCGAAGTGAAAATATCATCCTTGATCAGCTTTTCACTCACGATGATGGCGTCTTCAAAATTGTAACCTCTCCAGGGCATAAACGCACACAGAACATTCCGTCCGAGAGAAAGTTCTCCGTGATCGGTACAGGAACTGTCCACCAGGATCTGTCCCTTGACCACACGGTCGCCTTTACGAACGATCGGTCGGTGATTCAGACAGGTGTTCTGATTCGTACGCAGAAACTTGGTCAGAAGATACAAGTCGGTTCCGACATCATATCCTTTCTCGTTCTCGTTCTCGTCTACACGCACCAGGATACGTTCGGCATCGACAAACTCCACAACCCCCGACCGCCGGCACAGGATGACATCTCCTGAACCTTTTGCCACCAGATGCTCAATGCCGGTCCCGACCAAAGGAGCTTCCGGCCGCAATAAAGGAACGGCCTGCCGCTGCATATTGGATCCCATAAGCGCCCGGTTGGCATCGTCATGCTCGAGGAAAGGGACCAAGGAAGTCGACAGGGAAACCAGCTGTTTGGGAGAAACATCCATGTAGTCGATCTTTTCCCTGGGGATGCGCTTAAAGTCTCCCAGCTGTCGGGCACTGATCAGGTCATTGATGAAATAGCCATTCTCGTCCACGGGGGCATTCGCCTGCGCGATGTTATAATGTTCCTCTTCCCAGGCAGTCAGATAAAAGCAGTGCGGCTCATAAACCGGTTCCTGTCCCTTGGCTTTCTTTTTTATCTTTTTGATCTCGGCGTCCAGGATATCTTTTTCGATGACGTCATTGACTTTAAACGAACTGTCGCCGGGATGGAGGATCTTCACATAATCGATGATGCGGCCGTCCTTGACCTTTCGGTAGGGCGTTTCCACAAAACCGTATTCATTTACCTTGGCGAAACTGCTCAAGGAAGAGATCAGCCCGATGTTCGGCCCTTCCGGCGTTTCGATCGGACAAATCCGGCCGTAATGCGAAGATTGGATATCCCGCACTTCAAAGCCCGCACGTTCTCGGCTCAATCCGCCAGGCCCCAGTGCGCTTAATCTTCGCTTATGCGTGACTTCGGCCAGGCTGTTGATTTGATCCATGAACTGGGAAAGCTGAGAGCTTCCGAAGAATTCTTTCAACGCCGCTATAACGGGCTTCGAATTGATCAGATCCTGAGGCATGGCGGAAGCCAGGTCCTGGGCAACGGTCATTTTTTCCTTGACCGTCCTTTCCATGCGGGTCAAGCCGATACGGAAAGCATTTTCCACCAGTTCACCGACCGAACGCACACGCCGGTTTCCCAGATGATCGATATCATCAACCACTCCCTCTCCGCTGCGCAGCTTCAAGAGATATTGGATAACCCTTACGAAATCCATGGGATTCAGCGTCCGTTCCTCCAGAGAGGTATCCAGATTCAATTTGATGTTCATCTTGAGACGGCCGATGCGGGAAAAGTTATACTTCTGGGAATTGAAGAACAAGTTCTGAAAGAGATTGTGCGCGCTCTCTATGGTATGGGGTTCTCCCGGCCTGAGTTTTTTGTATATCTCACCCAGGGCATGATTCGTATCATGGCCGGCATCTTTCTTCAACGTATTGCTGATGAGAGGGCCCCCCATATCATCCTCCGGAAAGAATATTTCGAAGGGCTCCCCTTTTTCCAAAAGCTTTACCATCTGTTCGGGCGCAATCGCCTCATTCGAAGATACGATCGAATCCACGGCATTCACCGCAAAAGCCATGTCGAGCATTTTTGACGTCAGGGCCACTTTCTCGATCTTGAGGTCCTTCAGCTTCTGTATCAATTCGGCCGTCAGCTTTTTCCGCGACCGGATCACAACCTCTTTTCCGGATGGGTCCAAAACATCTTCGGCAACCGTTTTTCCGATTAAATTCTCATCAACGGCCCAGTACATACGCCCTTCGCTGGGAAGAATGCGATATGTTTTATAGAACAATTTCAGTATTTCTTCATCGGAACCGAATCCCAGAGCACGCAAAAAAACCGTCGCCAGGAATTTTTTCTTTCTGTCCAACCGGACGTACAGGATATTCTTGCTGTCATATTCAAATTCCACCCAAGCTCCGCGGTATGGGATGATTTTGCCGATAAAAAATCCTTTGCTCTCGCCGGGCCGATAGAACACTCCGGGAGAACGCTGCAGCTGGCTGACCACCACCCGCTCGATTCCGTTGAAAATAAAGGTTCCCTTATCGGTCATCAAGGGAAAGTCGCCAAAATAGACTTCCTGCTCCTTGATGTGTTTCAGGCGTTTCGCCTTGGTAGCCGGGTCCTTCTCCCAGGATATCAAACGGATCTTGATCCGCAGGGGGACGGAAAACGTGTATCCCTTCTGGAGACATTCGGTAGGACTGTACTTCAATTTGAGAGAAACATTGTCACCACAATGATCGCATTGAGGAACATCGATCTGCTTTATGGCACCGCAGTAGGGGCATATTTCTTTGTCGGTCAGTTCCGCGTCCGGAGGAAGCAGCGTACCGCATCCCTCACAGCGACGCCGCGCGTTCTCAACACCCTTTAAGCGGCCGCATTTGCATTCCCAATTCCCGATGGAATAGCTGATAAAATCAAGCTGGGTCGTTTCCTTAAAATCGGATATCGGGAAAATATCTTTGAAAGCAGCCTGGAGACCGGTTTCCTGTCTTTCCTCAGGCAGCAGTTCCATCTGAAGAAACTCTCCGTAGGACTGACGCTGAATCGCCAACATGTCCGGCATCGGGAAAGTCCCTTTGATTTTAGAGAAATCGACTCTTTCTCGATAGATATTCTTCAATTCATTAAGCATGTTTGCTCTCTCAGAAGGGTTTTCTCTTCTTTTTTATACAAATAAATTTAAAAACAATTCGCTTTTATGGTACACGATTACTGAAGCTCGATGACAGCTCCCACTTCTTCGAATTTTTTCTTGATTTCTTCGGCTTCTTCCTTGGACACGCCTTCTTTTACCGGTTTGGGAGCATTGTCCACGACTTCCTTGGCTTCCCGCAGGCCCAAACTCGTTACTTCCCGAACGGTCTTGATCACATTGATCTTTTTGTCGCCGATTTCCTTCAAGATGACATTAAATTCGGTCTTTTCTTCTTCAGCCTGAGCTTCTCCTTGGGCGGCGGCTCCGGGCATTGCCATGGCAACGGGAGCGGCGGCGGCGCTGATGTCGTATCTCTCTTCGAATTCCTTAATATATTCGGCGAGTTCCAAGACGGTCAGATTATCGAGATGCTCAAAAAAATCCTCTTTGCTAATTTTGGTTGTTTTCACTTTTTTCTCCTTAGGTTTATCATTCGCCTCATTGGTTTGTGCATTGGGCATAATTTCCTCCAACTCTATTTTTTGGATTTTAATTGACTCAGCAAATTGCCCATGCCTGATAAGGGGGCCTGCCAAGTCCTTAAAAATTTCGCCAGCGGAGCGGACATCAAATAACCGACCTTAGCCAACAGATCTCGCTTGGAAGTCAAAGCGGCGATCTCGCTGAATTTTTCCGGGGTGAGATACCGGCCTTCCACGACGCCGCCTTTGACCTTGAGCAGCTTGTTCTGCAGTGAAAAATCTTTAATCAAACGAGCCAGTCCAATGGGTTCTTCCTGAGCGAAAGCGATCCCTGTCGCTCCTTTGAAATGCTCACGTAGTTCCTCGGGAAGATCCGGATTGATCGCCCGCAGGGCCAGCCGGTTCTTCACCACTCGAAAAGAATAAGAGTTTTCTTTCAGCTTTTTCCGCAACTCCACGGATTTGGATACGGGCATCTTCTCGAAATCAACCAAGAGAAATGTTTCATGCGTATCGATGAACTCACTGATTTCCGCTACTGTTTTTTCTTTGGACTCACGATTTACACTCACTGTCTTCTCTCCTATTTATCCAGGATGCCTTCGGAGATCTTGAGCGAAGGGCCCATGGTCGATGACAAGAAAACGTTCTGGATATACTTACCCTTGGCTGCGGGAGGCTTCGCCTGCAGAACCGCCTGTATAAAGGCCTGGACGTTTTCCCGCAGCTTGTCCTCACTGAAGGAAGACTTCCCCACCGGAGAATGAATGATCGCGGTTTTATCCACACGGAACTCCACCCGACCGGCTTTGATCTCCTCAACAGCCTTTTTGATATTGAAGGTCACGGTTCCCGACTTGGGATTCGGCATGAGCCCTCTCGGGCCGAGAACCCGCCCGAGCTTACCAACGCCCCGCATCATATCAGGAGTCGACACCACGACTTCGAAATCGAACCATCCCTGGGAAATCTTATCTATCAGTTCTTCACCACCGACGAAATCCGCACCGGCCTCTTCCGCTTCCGTGATTTTTTCACCGGAAGCGATGACACAAACCCGCTTGGATTTTCCCGTTCCATGAGGAAGGACCACGGTTCCCCGCACCATCTGATCGGAATGCTTGGGATCAACTCCCAGACGCAATGCGATATCGATCGATTCGTCGAATTTGGCGAATTTCATCTGATTCAAAAGCGCCAGGGCCTCATCTAAAGAGAATTCTTCCTTGGCTTTCAATTCCCTCGCTTTTTGGTAATTTTTCCCTCTTTTAGCCACTGACTATCTCCAATCCCATGTTTTTTGCGGTTCCCGCGATGATTTTTTTGGCCGCTTCCAGATCGTAAGCGTTAAGATCTTCCATCTTGACCTTTGCGATCTCTTCGAGCTGTTTTTCCGTCACTTTGCCGACCTTCTCTTTATTGGGTTCGCCCGAACCTTTGGCGATTCCCGAAGCTTTTTTCAGAAGATAAGACGCGGGGGGGGATTTAAGCACGAAGCTGAAACTCCTGTCCTTGTATACGTTCAGGATCACAGGAATGATCGTGCCCACTTCCATCTTGTTGGTCTTATCGTTGAACTGCCGCACAAAATCCATGATGGGAACATTATGCTGTCCAAGCGCAGGACCGACAGGAGGAGCCGGACTGGCTTGGCCAGCCTCGATTTGCAGTTTGATTGTCGCGACGACTTCTTTGGCCATAGTTCCTCCTAAATTTTCTCTACCTGTAAAAATTCTAGCTCTACAGGGGTTGACCGTCCAAATATGGTCACAAGTACTTTCAGGGTACTTCTCTCGTGATTCACTTCTTCTACAATTCCGTTAAAATTGAAAAAAGGACCATCGATTATGCGAACGGCTTCCCCTTTTTCAAACGAATGTTTCGGCTTCGGCTTCTCCGAAGTCGATTCCATATGATCAACGATTTGATTGACTTCCTCACGACTCAAAGGAGAGGGTGAGCTTCCGGATCCGACAAATCCCGTCACTTTCGGGGTTTCCCGAATAATCAACCAGTTTTCGTCCGTCATCTCCATCTCTATCAGAATATATCCCGGGTACGATCTTTTAGTGGATACGACTTTTTTTCCGCCCTTGATTTCAATCACACCTTCTGTAGGAATGATGATTTTGCCGATCTGATCTTGAATATCGAGTTCGATCGCCCGCTGCTCAATGGATTCAGCGACAAATTTTTCAAATCCCGAATACGTGTGAACGACATACCAGTTTTTTGCCATTTTTGGACTCAACTATGAAAAAATAGATTTAATTTGCGTAATCACCCAAGAAAAGATGATATCCATGAAAAAAAGATAGAACCCGAAAAATATCGTTGCAATGATAACGACGATAGTTGTACTATAAATTTCGCCACGTGAAGGCCATGTCACCTTTTTGACCTCAGCACGAACCTCTTTAAAAAAGGGACGAATACGCTTATACCATTTTGTTTTTTGACTCATTCTCAGCCCTTAAGACGATATTTAATTCCGCTTCTCATAAAATGGAGCGGTGTCACTGCCTTTCCAAGAGTTTCCGCCCGCCGCTGTCTATAAAAAAAATTGGCAGGTGAGACAGGACTCGAACCCGCAACCTTCGGTTTTGGAGACCGATGCTCTAACCA
>CAYSQW010000068.1:0-17747 GCA_964433135.1 uncultured Eubacteriales bacterium | reverse complement strand
GATTTAGTCTGAAAATACCTTAGTGAGAGGTCTATATGTCTCCTCCAGATTCTTGGAGTCAGTGAGAGCTGCTTTATCCTGAATATCAGGGCGGGGTGGGTTGGCCTCGTATGGCAATTCTCATCTCACAACGCTCCGATAATCAAACCGTCTAGAGGTTGTTCAGGATGAAATCCGTTATCTTGACATGCAGGTGATACCGCGCATTGCCTGCCCGGTTGTGGTTGTATCCGTGGTTTTTATTGGTATAGAAGTGCATGTCGAACTGCTTGTCGGCTTCGACCAGGGCTTCATTGAACATCCAGGAATGTTGAATATGCACGTTGTCATCCGCCGAACCGTGCAGCAGCAGCAGCTTGCCTTTGAGCTTGTCCACCCAGGTGATGGGTGCGCTTTCCTTGTAGCCCTCGGGATTTTCCTGCGGGGTGCGCATATAGCGTTCGGTATAGATGGAATCATAATACTTCCAGTGAGTAACCGGTTTGCTGGACACGGCGAGCTTATAGACATCGGCCCCCTTGAGGATGCACATAGCGGCCATGTATCCGCCGTAGCTGCCGCCATAGATGCCGATTCGGGAAGCGTCGACATAAGGAAGATTTCCCAGATACTTGGCGCCTTCGATGTTGTCGTGCGTTTCCCATTTTCCGAGATTAAGGTAAGTCGCTTTTTTGAACTCCTGACCTCGCCCTCCCGAGCCTCTGGCATCCAGAGAAAAAACGATGATGCCTTTCTGGCAGAGCAGCTGGTACCAGCCGAAGCTTCGATCCCATCCGTCACTGACCGTGCCGGCTCCCGGTCCGCCATACTCATACATGAGAACGGGATATTTTTTTCCGGGATCGAAATCCGCGGGTTTCATCATCCAGGCATTAAGCGTGACCCCGTCCGAGGTGGTGAAGGTCAGGAATTCTTTTTTGACGAAACCGTAATCCTTCATGCGCACTTTGAGTTGGGCGTTGTCTTCCAAAACGTAGAGGCGGGTTCCTTTAGCATCATACACGGCGGTGGTAGGAGGCGTGTTGGCGTTGGAATAGGTGTTGACGAAATAGTCAAAGCTGCGGCTGAAAACCGCATTGTTTTGACCGGCCAGCGTGGACAGCTTTTTCTTGTTTTTTCCGTTGAGTTTTATCGAAAAGATATCGGACTGAAGGGGTGTGGTTTCGGAAGTCGTATAGTAGAGAGTTTGCGTCATCGGATTATAGCCAAGATAGCGCTTCACGTCCCAGGGTCCTTTGGTAATCTGCCGCACCTGTTTTCCCCCAGTCGTGTAGAGGTAGATGTGGTTGAATCCATCTTGTTCGCTGGTCCAGATAAAATGTTGATTGTCGGGAAGGAATGTCAGGTTGTCATGAATATCGATCCAGTATTTATTGGTTACGGAAAATCCCACCCGGGATTTTCCGGTGGTCGGATCGGCGAAAAGCAGTTCCAGATGATTCTGGTGGCGGTTCATTCGGGTGATGCAGAGGTTTTTTGAATCGGGGGTCCACTTGATTCGGGGAATATACTGGTCTCTTTCCGGCCCGATGTCCATCTTGCGGGCTGCTCCGGTCTTGAAATTGTAGGTGAAGATTTCGACGACCGAGTTGTTTTCACCCGGTTTGGTGAATTTATATGTGTAGTTATCCGGATAGAGATCATAAAACATGGTGATGTTGACCAGAGGAACCTCCCGCTCGTCGAAACGCCAGTAGGCGAGCTTGGAGCTGTCGGGGGACCAGGCGAAGGCCGGAGCCAGCCCGAACTCATAGTAGGTGTAATCAGCCGCTCCATTGATGATCTCATTGTATTTGCCGTCGTTGGTGATCTCGTTCTCCTGACCTGTTGCGAGATCCTTGACGTGGAGATCGTTGTCTCGGACGAACGCGACCTTGTTTCCATCAGGAGAGAATTCGGCCAATCGCAGCTTGCCGTTTCGGGAAACGGGCTTGATGGTGTTGGTCTTGCTGTCCCAGACATAGTAATGGGCCTGACTGCCGCGAGGGAAATACCGCTCGGATTCCGTCGTCAGCAGAAGCTTGGATTCATCCCCGCTGAAGGCATATCCGGAGATGCGACCGAAATCGGTTTTTGAAACGTCCAAAATTATTTCGATTTTTTTACCGTCGCGATAGCTGTACTTGACAATAGCGCTGCCTTTTTCCAATACGGTATAGTGGATTCCATCATTCATAGACCGAATCCTCATGCCGGAGGCGTCGAACAGGCCGGTTTTATACACATCCTTCACCGTGATTTCTTTTACCGGGTTTTGAGCCAAAGCCCACCCGAAAATCAGGATTGTCATGATACAGCAGAGTATCGGTTTGAAGGTTTTCATGCTGGTGAACTCCTTGGAAGAGATTTGCCGGGCTCGGGAACGGGGAAACCGAAAGGTTTCGCGGCCCGCTTCAAGAGTGTGTTTCTTTTGTATGTCCGGCCCATGATAACCTTTGGAGTATCAAAGTTTTCTCCGGTTGTCAAATACATCCGGAATCCGTTGTCGGAATTATCCCTGCAATGATGGCGGATGCGGCTGAAATAGAGGACAGCCCTTCGAGCCGGGCAGGAAGGGCTGTCGAGTTAAAGGAGGACTCTGATAGTTAAAAGAGGTGTCGAAGAAGGGGGCGTCCCTTCTTCGACCTGGCTGAAAAGTGTAATCTATCGTAGAAGGATATCACCGGAGTGATACCGCGTGTTGCCGTTCGGCCGAATCCTTCCGGATGAAGCCGTGAGAAACGATCCGTGGAAGAGATCGGGACGGGACAAAGCCTCGAGATAGAGAACTTATACCCTTCCGGCGGACGGAAACTCCATCCGTTTTGGGCGTTTCCTCTCGGCCTCCTTGTTTTTTTCATCTCATAGATATAGACGATACATAATAGGAAAAGGTTTCCTTTTTTGCTTTTCATAAAAACGGCCGATAGGGGAATGCAGCGGGAAGCCCTGAATATGTGGTTTCATGGTTATGTTGCGGTACGGACCACTTGTCTTTTTCCTTGATCATCGGGTGGAGCGGGTAGGCTCGGCCTTTTTTCCCCTCCGGGCGCAACAATTTTCACCTGAAATCGGTCCGACGAGGACATAAAGGGGAAAAGCTGGCTGTGTCTCGGGAAAAATCAAAAAGAGGGATGAAGGAGGAACGCACCTGCCCAGCCAGCTCAGCAGGTCATATTCTTGAATTTATTATACACGGAAAAACATATAAAATCAATATGATCAATAGGAATTATATGATATGTGCGGCCGTTCCTTGAGATCAACGGGGGAATTTTTTCGGCTCCTCCCAAAGATATTGATTGAACCATTCCCAGTTGTGGGTGAGTACGGCCAGCTTTTCCTTGGGTTTTGTAATGCCGTGGCCGAATCCTTTGTAGATGATGAATTTGACGGGGACGCCCATATCCTTCAATCCCTGGTAAAGCTTGAATGCGTTGGGGATCGGAACGCGGCGGTCGAATTCGCCGTGCTGGATCAGGGTGGGCGTTTTGGCGTTCAGGATATGCGTCATGGGACTGGTCTTACGATAGACTTCCTCATCATCCCATGGGGTTGCGCCTAAATAAATCCGGGTGAACGGGTGAATGTCCGTGTTGACGTAATAGGTAACCCAATCCGAAATTCCCGCGCCCACGCTGACCGCTTTGAATCGATCGCTGAAGGTGGTGATGAAGGCGGAAATATAACCGCCTTGGCTCCAACCCATGGCTCCAAGGCGGTTTTCATCGATGAATCCCTGAGCGATGAGATGGTCCACTCCTGATATGACATCCCAGTAATCTCCCACGCCGAGATTTCTGAAGTTCAAACGGCGGAAATCCGCACCGAATCCCGCACTCCCGCGGTAATTAGGCTGGAGGATGACGGCGCCTTTCGCCAACCACTGTTCCAGGGGGTAGGTGCTGCTGCGTCCGTCTATCAGCTGGGGATAAGAAATACCCGTGGGGCCTCCATGGATGACCAACAGCAGAGGATATTTCTTGTTGGGATCGAAATCGTGCGGTTTCATGAGGACTCCGGTGATCTCGGCTCCATCTTGGCTTTTCCAGCGGATGGATTCCTTGCTTCCCAGCTTCCAATCCGAGATCTGCGCGGAGAAGTTCGTGATCCTGCGGGGATTATACGTGTCGACCGCGGAGGTGAAGATCTCGATGAAATGATCGCCATCCACGGCCGTGAAAACCATTCGGGTCCCATCTTTCGAGAGAGAAAAGTTTCTTAGAAATCCATCTCCTTCTGTGATCCGGGAAACGGATTTTCCAAGCGGCTCGGCTCGGAATAGGTGAGATGACATTCCCTGATACGCGTTGAAATAGATACCGTCCCGGTTCCAGATCAGAGGAGAAGCATTTTCATCGAACGACGGAGTGATGCTGTCGATTTTCCCTCCCTCCGACGGGACGATGCAGATCTCGGTGTTGGCGAACGATTGGCTTGCGCCCTGCTTGCTGGAAAAAGCGATAAGATCTCCTTTTGGCGACCAGCAGGGAGATCCGTCGGCACCCTTTAGATCGACCAGAAGGCGGATGGTGCCGTTCTCGAGAGAGACGATATAGATGTCGGATTCGTAGCCGGATTCGATACGAGAATCGGGTGTCGCGCTGAAGGCGATATGAGCGGTGTCCGGGGACCAATCCATGCTTCCGACATGCAGGTCGGAACGGTCCACGAGCTTTTTGGCGTCGCCTCCATCGATGCCTATGATCCAGAGATGCCGGATGCTGAATTCCGCATCCACGATCTCGAATTTACCGAATTCTTTTTCGACCGCCTCTTGTTCCTTGCTTTTTTTATCCGCGGCGGTGAATGCGATGGAGGCGCCGTCGGGAGCCCAGCGATACGAAGAAACCCCGTTTTCGGCCTTGGTGAGGCATCTGGCTTCTCCTCCCGAGGTCGACATAAGGTGGATCTGGGTCTTTTCTTCACGGGCCGAGAGGAAGGAAATCCAGCGGCCGTCAGGTGACCAGGCCGGGCCGAAACTGCGCTCCTTCATAAAAGTCAGCTGGCGGATTTCCCGGGTTTTGATATCCGCACTCCATATCTGGGATCCGTAGGTGTTTTCCTCCCAGTCGGCTTCACGAACCGTATACAGAACCCGGGTTCCGTCAGGCGAAATCTGCAGGCTGCCCGGTGTTTTCAGATCCAGGATGTCCTTGAGAGCCGGAGTCTTCATTTCCTGGGCATGAAGCCCGGTCATGAAGCTCATCCAGGCCAATAAGCCAAGCCTCGTCCAAAAGCGCAATTTTTTCATTTAGCTCCTCCTTGATCATTCGCCTCGAGCCTTTTGTTTCAAACGGCTTATCCCCGTTGTTGATATTTCCGAATCATCGGTTAGAGCGAAGTCAGGATGACGGCAATCAGACCGGTTAAAAAAATGCCGTCGAATGTTCCCGCCCCGCCGATGGATGCCACCGGTGCGCCCAAAAGGGAAATTTTTCTTATATTCAGGAGATCGGCGCCTATGAGGGTGCCCAGGGTGCCGGAAACATATGCAATGATGGGCGCCGTATGCGGGCCGAAAAAAACCTGAAGGACCAGCGCGGTCAATGCCGCAAGCACGGGAGGCAGCAGAGCCGGCGTTGCGATCCCGATGCCGCGGATCGGACGGGCCATGCGGTGAACCAAGATCGACACGAAAACGACGGCGATGACATTGGCAAGCAGCAGGTGCGGCCATCGTATTAGAAGGAATAGAGACAAGAGGGTGGGGATCACCGCACCTCCGATATTGACGGCGATGACGGCTGTATTTCGGTTGAAGGCGCGGGGAATCCGGTAGCTGCGGCCGAAATACCGGACGATTTTTTCCGTCATGGTGATATCGGTTGTGTATCGCTTTACTGGGATGTTTATGCCGCTGCCGATCAATGTCAGAAACAAGAGAAAGAACATGATTCCCGGAGGGATGCCGATCTGTTCGAAAGCGAAGACGCCGATCTGAAGGAACAGGAAAAGAAATGCGAGCAGGCCGAAATAGATGATGAGAATGAAAATTAAGATAGGCAGAAAAAACAATTCGGGACTCCTCGTTGAATATCCTAACAATAAGATATCAAAGAAACGGGAGGATTGCTATTTTTCTTGATCCTGTTCCGTCGTTTGCCGGTATGTCCGAGAATTAAGGGGAAACCAAAAGGGGTCTAAAAGGAGAAGGAGGGGAGCTGCCTCCCCTCCCTCAATTTGGTTTGGTTAAGTATTAGGTTAAGAGAAGTATGATTAATGCGGATCAGGCAACGCGGCCCAGAGCCCTAAGAGACTCGGCGACGCGTCCGACAGCCTGAATATAGGCGCCGTCCCGCATATTTACCTGGTACTGCTTCATCTTGGCGACAACATCCCAGAATGCCGATTTCATGATCTTCTCGGTTTTCTGCAGGACCTCTTCTTCCGAGAAGAAATAGTGCTGCAGGTCCTGAACCCACTCCAGGTAGGATACGGTCACGCCGCCGGCGTTGGCCAGGATGTCCGGTGCGACCAGGATCTCTTTCTTGGTGAGCATCTCTTCGGCTTCCAGAGTGGTGGGGCCGTTGGCTCCTTCGAGGATGAGTTTGGCCTTTATGGTGTCCGCGTTATCCTTATGGATTTGACCTTCAATGGCGGCGGGAATCAGGATGTCGATGGGGAGTCCGATGAGTCCGTCATTGTCGATAGGCTCGGTTCCGGGGAAATTAACGATGGATCCCGTTTCGTCGACCTGTTTCTGGAGCTCGAAAGGATCGATGCCGTCATCGTTGTGAATGCCGCCGAACATATCCGTGATCGCGGTGATCTTGCAGCCGGCTTTATGAACGAGACGGGCTATAGAGGCGCCGACGTTTCCAAAGCCGAGGATGGCGACTTTCTGGCCTTCAAGTTTGAAATCGAGGTATTTTGCGGCTTCTTCGAGAACATAGAACAGTCCGGTGCCGGTAGCATCGGCGCGTCCGAGGGAACCGCCGAGAAACACCGGTTTTCCGGTTACGCAGGCCAGTTCCACGTTAGGCGATCCTTGGCTGTATGCTTCCGCGATCCACGCCATGGTTTGAGCATTGGTGAACATATCCGGCGCGGGAATGTCTTTGTAGGGACCGATAATATCCTTGATGGCCAGGGTGTAGGATTTCGTGAGTTTTTTCAGTTCGTTTTCCGACATCTTCAAAGGATCGCAGATGATCGCGCCTTTTCCGCCGCCGAAGGGGATATTGACCACGGAGCATTTCCATGTCATCCAGGTCGCGAGAGCTTTGCACTCGCTCAAGGAAGCCATGGGGCTGTAGCGGATACCGCCTTTGGCGGGGCCTCTGACGGTGGAATGTTGAACGCGGAATCCGGTGAAGGTTACGGCGCGTCCGTCGTCGAGGGTGATGGGGATGTTGACGTGAAGTTCACGTTCGGGATATTTCAGTCGCTGGTAAATCCAAGGCTCCAGATCCAGGTGGCGGGCGGCCCGCTCAAACTGGAGGGTTGCTTCTATAAAAGGATCATATTCGCCTTTTTCCTTGATGATGGGTTCAATGTAATGAATTTTTGCGGGGTCTTGCATCGGTTACCTCTCGATTTCCTTGACGATAAGTTTTAAAAGTTTGTCATAGCCGGATTTTTTGAATTGTGCGATGGGAATCTGGTGGTCCTTATAATAAAGAAACTTCTGGTCTACAGCGGCCCTTCTGGCTTTTGCGGCGTCCCGGCCGTCATCGTTTAACAACGGCCAGGGAATGATTTCAGGCTGGCCGTATTCTTTCTCTTTCTCTTTTATTGCGGTTGACGTTTTCATTATGAATGCCTCCAACGAATTAATTACTGCACCCATTTTCACTGCAATTGTCATGCCAACATGTAAATGATTTATAATGAGCAATATAAAGAATAATGATTTGGAGAATATAGCGATTTGCAGTACTGCAATATGCTATAGAAAGGCGATTTTACTGCACATGTCACATGGAAATGACAGCTGAAGCCGGTATGCTTTTGCTTGGGGGTATTACTGCCAGCTTTTCAGCTTTCGAAAGAGGGAAGTGGCATGGATGCCGAGGATTCCCGAAGCGCGGGTTTTGTTTCCCCCTGTATACTCAAGCACTTTTTCAATATATTTTTTTTCAAGCTCTTCAAGGGTCATGAATGATTCTTCGGGGAGGATGTCGTCGAGGATGTTGTTCGCGGATATCTTTTTATATTTTCGGATTTCAGCGGGGAGATGAGTGTAAAGAATTTGATCCGCAATGTGGAGCGACATGATGCGCTCGATAATATTTTTTACTTCCCGAACGTTGCCGGGCCATGGGTAATTCAGCATGGCTTGCGCGGCTTCCTTGGATATCCCTTTATAGGAGCGTTTCAAATCTCGGTTGAACTCCTGGATATAGTGGAGGGCCAGAGGCAAAATGTCGTCCTTGCGGTCCCGCAGCGGAGGGATGATTATGGGGACGACATTAAGACGATAATAGAGGTCGGAACGAAACTTCCCCTCTTCCGTGGCCTTTGCCAGATGGACGTTGGTGGCCGCGATGACGCGGATGTTGATCTCGATCTGTTGATTTCCTCCCAATCGTGTGAACGCTCCGTCTTCAAGAACACGCAGCAGCTTGGCTTGAAGATTGAAGGACATGTCTCCGATCTCATCAAAGAAGATGGTTCCTCCGTCACCCTGCTCCAGCAAGCCGATCTTTCGTTTCTTTGCGTCTGTGAATGCCCCGGCTTCATAGCCGAAAAGTTCGCTCTCCAACAGGTTCTCCGGAATGGCGGCGCAGTTGATATCGATGATCTTCTTATCGGTTCTGGGACTGTGATAGTGGATCGCTTTAGCGATCAGCTCTTTTCCGGTTCCGCTCTCGCCCTGAAGCAAAACCGTAGTTTTGTCTGAAAGGGCGATACGCTGGGCCATTTCAATGACTTCCCGCATTTCCGCGCTTTCGCCTACCAGGCGGCCGAAATAATATCTTCCCCGCTCCGACTTCAGCAGATCCTGAATCTGGATGCGAAGCGAAAGCGTTTCAAGCGCCCGCTGGATGGTATTGATCAGAGTGCTGATCTTAAAGGGTTTGAGAAGATAGTCATACGCTCCCAGCTTCATCGCTTCGACGGCCTTTTCCAGGATCTCGTAGGCGGTCATCATAATGATGATGGTTTCGCTCTCCGACTCCTTGACGCGCTTGAGAACTTCCAGTCCCGAGATTCCCGGAAGCATCAGATCCAGGAGGATGAGATGAGGTTTGTAGGTTTCGACGAGTTCCAAGGCTTTTTCTCCCGAATCGGCTATATAGACCTCGTAATTTTTTTTATTCAAGGCGCGTTTCAGCGTATTGAGAGTCAGGATCTCATCGTCCACCAGGAGAATTGAAAAAGTGCTCATGTTATGGTTTCCTCATCGATTACATCTTTTCGTCCTCGCTGCCGCAAGGGAAGCACAATGGAAAACGTCGTGCCTTTCCCTTCCTCGCTTTGCACTGAAATAATCCCATGATGGTTCTTGATATAAGACAGGCTGATGCTTAATCCAAGACCGGTGCCTTTTTGTTTCTTGGTCGTGAAAAACGGAGTGAACAGCTGGTTGAGATTCTCTTCGGGTATGCCTACCCCGGTATCCGTGATGTTGATCCGGATGAAATCCTTGAACTTGACTTTCTGTGTTTCCACGGTGAGGGTGCCCCCATCAGGCATGGATTGCGCGGCGTTGATGAAGATGTTAATGAGCACCTGTCGTATCTGATTAAGGTCGGCTGTGATGTGAGAGAGGGAAGGCAGCAGCTGCTTAGTCATGGTGATTTTGCGGAAGATCGGCTGATGACTCAGGAAAGACAGGGTTTCCTCGATCAGGGTGTTGATATTGGTCTTGGTGAATTGGGGAGGCGTGGGACGGGCGAAGTTGAGGAGGCCCCGGATGGTTTCCGAGATCCGGTAAACATTTTCAAGTACGAATTCAAGCTCGTCTTTTTCCTTTTGATCGTCTGTTTCATCGCGGAGGATTTCCAAAAACGAAGAGATTCCCAGCAGAGGATTATTGATCTCATGGGCCGCTCCCATGGCCAGCTGACTTAGGGCCGAGAGTTTTTCATATTCGGCCAGCTGCTCGCGGAGTTTCTTTTTGTCGGTGATATTGTCGATCAGGAGAGTAAATCCGGTTACCGGACCGTCGCTGATCTGTATGGGAAAGAAAGACAGATTGAAATATTCCTTTCCTTTCCCCCGGTCGATTTCGCTCTGCTCGAGGCGTTGAGGTTTCTGGGTGAGAACAGCCTGTTCAAAGGCGGCCTGGATGGGATCTTCTGCCAGGATCGGGAGTGCGGTAAAAATATTCTCGCTTGTTTTGAGGTCGTTCTTGTCGAACATATCCTGGAATTTCTTATTTACATGAGAGATCCTTCCATCGCAATCCAGGCCCAGAACACCCAGGGAGATGCTGTCCATCAGGTTGCGGATATACTCCTCGGATGTCTTCAGATCTGCGGTAAGCTTGGAGCTCTCCTTTATCTTCGCGTGAAGTTCGAGATTATAGGTGTCCGCCTCTTCCCGTTTGCGACGGGCCTCAGCGAGCGCCGATTCCAAGTCGTGAGTGAGTTTTTGCAGAAGATTGGTAACCCGGCGTGAATGATAATTGGACATGATGATGAGTAGAAGGAAAAAAGGAGTGAAAACGAAAAAAACGAATCGATTGACTTTTTTCACCGGCAGAAGGGCTTCCTCCAGGTCCATCTCGGATACAAGATAGAACGGGGAGTCGGCCAGCTTCTTGTAAGCACACAGAACCTTTACGCCCCGATAATCGTAATGCGTTTTTACGCCTTCTTCACCGGTATGTGGATTCAGACTCTCCTCGGAAAAAGCTTTGTCTTCAAGTGGGCGTCCCCCAAGTTTGGTCGGAGACAGCAGTGTCCCGGCGGCATCGACTAAAAAGAGTTCGCTGGTTTCAGCCTTTCGCAAATCGAAGAGCAGATTGTAGAAATTTTCCAGATTTATGGAAGCGGCCAGGATCCCCGATATGGCCCCTCGTTTATCAAGAAGCGGCTGGGAAAGGACCATGACCGGTTTTTCCAGCAGATCGGAGTAAAAAATACCGGTGCTGAAAAAGCGGCCCGATTTTGAAACTTTAAAGTATTCCCGATCGGCGATACTGCCCTTGATATCGTAATGAACCGAATGCCGAATGTTTCCTTCCAGGTCCGCGATCAGCATGAAATCATACCATCGGCTCTCCTCGATGAGGGCATTGAATACCGGTAAGAATTGGGACGCCTCTTCCAGACTTTCTATATCCAGATGGGAAAGGGATTTCAATTCCGTCTCCCGGTCTTCGAGGAAAATGCTGATGGTCTTGGTATTGGCCTCCACGGTCTCGGAAAGATGGTTGTAGATCTGGGTTTTTAATAGATTCGACATCTGCAGATTGATGATGAAGAAAAGCAGCAGAAAAGGGCTTACAAAGAGGATGAGGTTGATGAGGGTGTTGCGAAGGGTCAGTTTTCTATAATAGTTCCCGCGCGGTTCCATCGGTTCTTGATTCTGAGTATTGTTCATCCGAATCTCATTCTAACGAAATGGATCGGAAAATACCAGAAAAGGACACCCCCCCGCCGAATGGCGTTGGAAAAGAATGAGGCCGGACGCGATGTGACCGCGCCCGGCCTCGTTAAAGACGATTCGCTGTGGTTTTCGAAACAAACGAAAACCACCGGTTGGATATTATCAGCCGTTGAGGATCTTCTCGGCCTCTTCTTTATCCATGTCAGTGACAAGCGGAATCCCACTCATGCGGGCGGCTTCCGGTGTCAGCGCGGCGATGTCGTCGCGGGTGATGTAGCTGAGATCGAACTTGCGGCTTCCGGCCATAAACTGACGGAGTCCCTGGCTGAGTCTCTCAAAATAGCTGTAGACCCCGATTCCACCGGTGGGCAGATCATAGAATCTGTCACCGTATTGTTTTTTCAATTCGGGGGCGGTCACGAAAATCTCTTCGACGCTGTTGCCGAACCGCTCCACATAAACCGGGATCTGGTCTTCGTTGATACGTTTGCCGATGGTTTTTCCCACCATGGCGGCGGCGACCGGTCCCCGGGCCATGCCGACGATCTTGACATAAGGTGCGCCAAGGGCCATGGCTTTGAAGATCTGATCTTCGAACGTGATGCCGCCCGCGGCTGCGATAGCGGGGAGGTATTCGCCGCGATCGTCAATCTTTTTGCAGTACTGGTTCAACAGAGACCACAGTTCAACACTGGGGACGCCCCATTCGTTCATCATGCGCCAGGGGCTCATTCCCGTCCCACCACCGGCTCCGTCGACCGTCAGCAGGTCCAGTTTGGCCTTGGAAGCGAACTTGACGGCACGGGCCAGATCAACCGGGCGGTATGCTCCGGTCTTGAGGAAAACATACTTGGCGCCGGCTTTCCTCAGTTCCTCGACTCGCGCCATGAAGCTCTCTTCGTCGACCATTCCCAGGCGGGAATGGCGCTCGAATTCCTTGAAGCTTCCTTTTTCAAAGGCTTTGATGATATCGGGATCTTCCGGATTGGGGAGAACGATATAGCCGCGGCGCTGCAGTTCCTGGGCCTTGGCCAGGTTTTTTATCTTGACCTCTCCTCCGATATCCTTGGCGCCTTGTCCCCATTTCAACTCGACGGCTTCGATGCCGAGCTTCTGGATGGCGTATTCCTGGACGCCCAGGCGCGTGTCCTCGACGTTGGCCTGAATGACCACGGTTCCGTAACCGTCCTGCCATTCCCGGTACCAATTGATGCGATTTTCCATATCGACGGAGCGAACGATCTTTCCGTCCTTGAACTCGGATTCCTCGTCCATGCCGCATACGTTTTCACCGACGGTGAGAATCGCTCCGGAAATGGCGGCGCCGGCGGCCAAGCCTTTCCAGTTCTGTTTGGCGACGTTCGTCGAGCCCATACCGGCGATGACGAAAGGCACTTTCAGTTTGATGCCTTTATCGTGTCCGATCGCGGTTTCTATGGAAACTTTGGGAAAGGTCGCCTTGTCGCTGTCGGCTTCGACTCCATAGGCGCCGGCGGCGGTTCCCAGGATGGTGAAATCCGAGAGGTCGACGGGATATTCTTTTTCCGAAGCCGACGTGATGATTCCAAACGGCTGCGGATAAATGACTTCGTGCCCGCGATAGGCAGATTTGCCGATTTCACACATGCCGATGCAGCCGTCGACACAAGTGACACACATCCCGCTGAAGGGGCTGATCGAGCCTTCAGTTCTGTTCTTGGTTAAGGTGGCGGCACTACGATTGAGTTTTGTATAAGACATTCAAATCCTCCTTAATATTCTCTTTTATGGGAGAAAATAATGCTAAGCATTGTTCTCTTCTTTTTCTTTGGGGTCTTCCCGGACACAGGTTCCGCAGCGGCCGGCATCGTACATCCAGCACTGCAGTTCATCATAAACATCGATGCAGGTCGGGTCCATGGTCAGACAGGCGTTGCAGACGGCGCCCTCCGCATCCGGCCCTTGACAGCGCAGCTGACAAGCCGGGCAGATGTACATGCACCCACCGCATAGCCGGCAGACATCGGATTTGATGTCGAAAGGCGTTGATATTTTGCGGTTGTGGCCTCGGTTTTGAAACCCGATCGCCTTGCCGTCCATCTGTTCCGCGCACATCCGTACACAGAGTCCGCAGTAGATGCATTCTTCATTGCGCAGCGTAAATCTGCACTGCGTGACGCCGAATTTAGAGGCCAGATCCTGAATGACTTTGGATCCGGGGGCCGTAGACAGCATGAGTTCGATCATCATCCTGCGTGCTGCCAGGACTCTCTTTGTATCCGTATGAACATTCAATCCCTCTTGTACGGGGTAGGTGCAGGAGCTGACGAGCTTTGTTCTCGGTTTGACTCCGATCTCGACCAAACAGAGACGGCAGCCTCCGAAGTTGCTGAGCCCCGGATCATGGCAGAGGGTCGGGATCTCGATGCCGTAGAATTGGGCGGCTTCGAGCACGGTCCAGTGCTCCTCGGCCTGTACTTCCAGGTTGTTGATGATTAAGGTGATCATGTCTCCCTTCCTAATGCGGATTTTCCATCTTCCGTTTCCAATTCGCAGCGTAAACATCGCCTGGCTTCCTTGACGGTCGCCATTTCATCCAGGCCGATGTTGACCTCCTTGAAGTTTTTCCTTCTCTGTTCGACGGTCAGCTTAGGCGTTTCCGGCCTTTGTGCGTTTTCAATCTCCTCTTCATTCAGTTCAACGGGTTTGATGTAACGAGAGGGGCGGCTGAGCGTGTATTCCTTTTTGAGAGGGGCTCCTTGCAGATAAAGATCGATGGAATTCGCCGCATTCTTTCCGGCGGCGATGGCTTTGACGACCGAACTCGGCCCGGTCACGGCGTCACCTCCGGCGAATACGCCTTTCCTGTTTGTGACGAGGAGTTCCTCATCAGCTACGATGGTGTCCCATTTGGTGACTTCCAGCTTGTCGTTTTCGTTGACGAAAGATATGTCGGGCCTTTCGCCGATTGCCGTGATAAGCGAATCCAACTCGATCGTAAATTCAGAGCCTTCAATCGGCACGGGGCTTCTTCGCCCGCTGGCGTCCATTTCTCCAAGCTCCATGCGAATGCACTCGGCACCGACGATCTTTCCGTTTTTTTGCACAACGCGAACCGGTGCTACCAGGAATTGAATATCGATCCCTTCTTCCAGAGCTTCTTCTATTTCTTCTTCGTAGGCCGGCATTTCCTTTCTTGTTCTTCTGTAAAGGATCGTGACGTCGGTGGTGTTTTTGTTCCTTACCGCGACCCGGGCTGCGTCGATCGCCGCATTTCCACCGCCGACGATAGCTACTTTTTGTCCCAGATCGACTTCATTGCCGAGATTCACCCGGGTCAGGAAATGCATCGAGGGAATGACTCCCGCGGCATCCTCTCCCGGGATCTTCATCTGCATGGACTTGTGCGCTCCGACGGCGATGAAAACGGCCTCGAAGTTGTCTGCAAAAAGATCGTCGAGATTGAAATCGCGCCCCAGTGCCGTATTGGTTTTAAGTGAGACGCCCGACTTGAGAATATAATCGATGTCGGCGTTTAATGTGTTTTTGGGAAGACGATGCTCGGGGATCCCAACCGCCAGCATTCCACCGGCAACCGGCTGAGATTCGAAAATGGTGACATTATAGCCTTTGAGGTTCAGGTAATGGCCGGCGGCCAGGCCGGCGGGACCTGATCCGATGACGGCCACTTTTTTCTGTTTGCGTGCCGCTTTCTTCTCTCCCGCGGCTGTTTTCCCATTCTTGTCCGCCCAATCCAAAACGAAACGTTTGAGAGCGCGAATGGAAATGGGTTCTCCGATCTCTCCTGCTCGGCAGACGGATTCGCATTTGTGGTCACAGACTTTTCCGCAGACCGAGGGAAGCGGATTGTCTTTTCTAATAACATCCAGAGCTTCCTGGTATTCTCCTTGAGCGATCAATGCGATGTATACGGATGCCTCCTGATCTATTGGGCAGATGGATTGACAGGGAGCGGATACCAGTTCATTACAAACCATGGCGCGGCATTTTTTATGAAGGATGTGTTCTTCATATTCTTCTCTGAAGTATTTCAGAGTCGAGAGGACCGGATTGGCGGCCGTCTGTCCCAGCCCGCACATGGAGGCGTCTTTAGTGATCGTGGCCAACTCCTCGAGGAGTTCCAGATCCTTCATTTTGCCTTTGCCTTGAGTGATATTGTTTACGATCTCCCACATCCTCTGGGTTCCTTCCCGACAGGAGATGCATTTGCCGCAGCTTTCGTCGCGAAGGAAATTAAGGAAGTATTTGGCGATGTCCACCATACAGGTGTTTTCGTCCATGACGATCATGCCGCCTGAGCCCATGATGGAACCGGCGGCGGCAAGACTCTCGTAGTCGATGGGAAGATCGAGCTTGTCTTTGGTAAGACAGCCTCCCGAAGGACCGCCGGTCTGAACCGCTTTGAATTTCTTCCCTTTCGGAATCCCGCCGCCGATGTCGAAGATGACTTCGCGCAGCGTGATGCCCATGGGAACCTCCACCAAACCGGTGTTGTTGATCTTTCCCACAAGAGAAAAGATCTTTGTCCCTTTGCTGCCCTCGGTGCCTATCCCCGCAAACCACTCGCTGCCTTTTTCGATGATCAGCGGGATATTGGCCCAGGTTTCCACGTTATTGTTATTGGTCGGTCTTTTCCAGAGTCCTTTCACAGCCGGAAACGGCGGCCGCTGCCGGGGTTCACCAACGCGTCCTTCGATCGAAGCCATCAATGCTGTCTCTTCACCGCAGACAAAGGCTCCGGCGCCTTTGACGATACGAACCTTGAAGCTGAAACCGCTGCCCAGGATATTATCGCCGAGCAATCCGGCTTTCTCGGCCGCGTCCAGCGCGAGAGTGATGTGATGAAGCGCCACAGGGTATTCGTCCCGGATGTAGATATAGCCCTCGGAGGCGCCGATCGCATAGGCGCCGATGATCATCCCTTCGAGAACGCGGTGTGGATTGCCTTCCATGAGGCTCCGGTCCATATATGCGCCGGGATCGCCCTCGTCGGCGTTGCAGATGATATACTTGATATCGCCGGGGGCCCTCCGTGCGAACTGCCATTTGGAGCCGGTGCTGAATCCCGCTCCTCCTCTCCCGCGCAGCCCTGAGGATTTCACCTCTTCAATCACATCGTCAGGCTGCATCGTGTCAAGGATCTTGGCCAGAGACGCATAACCGCCGATGGAGAAGTAATCTTCGATATGGGTAGGATCGATCGAAGCGTTATCACCCAGAACCAATCTTTTCTGTTTGGTATAGAAGGCGATATCTTTTTCTCTCGCGGCGGTTTTTCCCGTGGCCGGATCGGAATAGAGAAGCCGATCCAGAATCTCGTCTTTGAGAATCGTCTTTTCTATGATATCTTCAGCGTCGCCGGGTTCCACGTGCTGGTAGAATGTATTCCCGGGGTGGATGATGATATTGGGTTCTGCTTCACAGAATCCGTGGCATCCTGTCACTTTTACCCTGACCTTGGCCTGCAGGTTTTTCTCCTGAATGACTTTTTCCAGCGATTCGATGACCTGCATGGAGCCTCTGGCCTGCCCGCAGGTTCCGGCGGAAACCGTCAAGACGGCGTGCGTATCGGCGTTTCTTTTCTTGACCCGATCCGCGATGAGTTCTCTCAAGGCTTTGGTCGATGTTAATTTTTTACTCGTCATTGTTTTTCTCTTTGCGGTATTTTTTCAGGATCGAATCAACTTTGCGCATTGAGGTCTGGGCATGATAGTTGTCGTCGACGACAACCACCGGACCGATGGCGCAGCATCCCAGACAAGCGACTGTTTCCAGGCTGAACTGCCGGTCTTCCGTTGTGTGGCCGGCTTTAACTTGGAGTTTCCGCTCGAATTCGTCCAGGATCTTTGGACCTCCGCGAACGTGACAGGCTGTTCCCATGCAGACGGTAGCGGTGTGCTCTCCTCTGGGCTCGAGGCTGAATGCGCTGTAGAAAGTGGCGACTCCGAAAATGTCGATCATGGGAATCTGCAGGGAATGAGAGATGATGTTGAGAGCTTTGCGCGGCAGATAGTTGTATTCGGATTGGATGTCCTGGAGGATGGCGATGAGAGATTTCTTTTCACCGTGATGCTTTTCGATGACGGACTTCACTTTTTGGGTTTCCACATTCACAGATATACCTCCTTAATTATTTTGTTTTGAATTTCAGATTGCGGAAAAAGCCGATAGTTGAAATGAAGGGGGTATGAAATATAAAAAGAAAGGCACAAATAGAGATAGAGTAAAGCAGTATGACGGCTTCTCCTCTTAACCTAAAAATTCTT
>CAYSQW010000067.1:0-17856 GCA_964433135.1 uncultured Eubacteriales bacterium | reverse complement strand
CTCTGTGATGGGTGTGGAGCGTGCGAGCGTGCCTGCTCCTCGACTTGGTTCAAGGAAGAAAACCGTGAAAAATCGCGTATCCGCATGACGGTGGAAACGAACGGCTATTCCCTGAACGCCTGTACGCAATGTGGTGAATGCATTAATATGTGTCCCGTGGAGGCCCTTTCACGAGATAAACTGGGCATCGTTCGTCTTAATGAAAAAGTCTGCGTCGGATGTCTCAATTGTGTCGGATTTTGTCCCTCCCTCTCCATGTTTACGGCTCCCGGAGTTGGAAAGCCCTTTAAATGCATCGCATGCGGAATTTGCGTGAAGGCTTGTCCCACGGGAGCTTTGTCCATCGAAGAACAGCCGGAACCGATCGAGAAGATCTTTTACAGGAGACACCAATGAATATCTATCAGAATCCCTACGACATAGAAAACATCAAAGCCGGACACAAAGTCATCGCCGAATTCGATTATGACCTTAAAGAAGTCGAACGCGGTTATGTCGGCCGTACACTCTCCATAAACGTCGGCGACAACACCATCAAAGCCAAACCGGTCGATGAAGAGATGAAACAGAAGTTTACCGGAGGCCGAGGCTTCTGCATGAAGCTTTTGTGGGACGCGGTTACCGCGGAAACCAAATGGGATTCGCCGGAAAACGCGCTCTGTATCGCGGCCGGCCCCATGGGTGGAGTCACCCAATATTCCGGAATGGGAAAGTCGATCGTCACCAGTATTTCTCCCCTCACGGGTATTCCCATCGATTCCAATGTCGGAGGATATTTCGGTCCTTATCTGAAGTTTTCCGGTTGGGATGCCATCGAAGTCAGTGGGATCGCCGAAAAGGAAGTGATCGTCTTCATCAATGGTGATGAGGGCAAGATCCAGATCATCGAAGCTCCCGAAGAAGACGTCAATACCCATTTGATCGCCGAGCAGATGGTGGAGATTTTCGCGGAAAGCGAAAAGGGCAAGAAAGCGATCTGTACTGTCAGCTCCGGGAAGGGGGCGAGACATTCCTTCTACGGATGCCTCAATTTCTCTTTTTATGACCGGCGGCGCAAAGTCGCCCGCATTAAACAGGCCGGTCGGGGAGGCACCGGTACGGTTCTGGCCCACAAAAAAATCAAGGCCTTGGTCTGCAAATTCTCCGGACTGAACGAAGACAGCAACAATGTCGCGGATCTTGATCGGATCAAAGAAGTCGGCGCCAAATTCAATCGGGAATTGTTTGAACTTGATGATCATCAGTGTGATATGCGGCATGTGGGAACGGTTCACCTCGTGGAACTGATGGACGAATATGACCTGCTCCCGACACTGAATTACAAGTTCGGTCGGCACGAAAAGACAAAATATATAACGTCACATGTTTTCCGCGAAATGTTCACGCAGGGAATTCCCGACGGATGCTGGTACGGCTGCTCGATGGCTTGTGCCAAGGTGATCGATGATTACAAGCTCCAGACGGGTCCATATAAAGGCGATGTCATTTCCGTCGACGGTCCCGAGTATGAAACCGCGGCGGCTTTCGGAGCCAACATGGGGGTTTTTGATCCGAATTTCATTGCGGAAGCCAATTTCTACTGCGATACCTATGGACTTGACACCATCTCCTGGGGGACCACCATGTCTTTCGTCATGGAGTGTTATGAGAACGGCATCCTGAACCCCGAAATCACCGGCGGCTATGACCTCTCCTTCGGAAGAGGTGAAGAAGCCATGGAGATGCTGCACCAGCTGGGCAGAGGGGAAGGCTTCGGAAAAGTGATCGGCTTGGGGATCCGCCGGCTGAAAAAGCTGTTTGTGGATGAATATGGAGCTGACCCGGGATTCGTCAACGATATCGGCATGGAATGCAAGGGCATGGAATATTCCGAATACGTGACCAAGGAATCTTTGGCAATGCAAGGTGGATACGGATTGGCGCTCAAGGGAGCTCAGCATGACGAAGCCTGGCTGATCTTCATGGATATGGTCAACAAACAGATTCCTACTTTTGAAGACAAAGCGGAAGCCCTGCACTACTTTCCCATGTGGAGGACTTGGTTTGGTTTGGTCGGCCTTTGCAAGCTGCCCTGGAATGACGTCGAACCCGCCGACAACGGAGAAACCGATGAACCCGCCAAGGTTCCGGAACATGTTCAGAATTACGTGGACATTTTGAGCTCGGTCACCGGAAAAGAATACACCAAGGAAGAACTGATCCTGATGTCGGAAAGGATATATAATTTTCAGCGGGTTTTCAACCTGCGGATGGGTTCCGGGACCCGCGAAGGGGATCGGATCCCTTACCGCTCGGTCGGCCCCGTGACTAACGAAGAGTATGAGTCCCGAGCCGATCGATACGACAAACAGCTCAAGGAAGAGTATCATTTTGAAACCGAAGGAAAATCCACCACGGAAAAAAGGGAAAAACTACGCGAGATCCGAGAAGACAACTATCAGAAGTTGTGCGATGCCGTGTATAAGCGTCGGGGCTGGGACGACAACGGCGTGCCCACTATCGCCAAAATCAAGGAACTGGGCATGGATTTCCCGGAAGTCCTCGAAGTTCTCAATGCTTACTACGGTTCCTGAGCCTATGGAACGGGTCTTACCCGCATAGCGCCATAGAACGTTGGAATGGAGAAAGAATATTTTTCGAAGCACGATCCCGCGATCCTAGCCGTGCTGAGACGCAGCACGGTCGGGATCGCCGGGGCCGGCGGCTTGGGATCCAATGCGGCGATTTCCCTGGCCCGTTCGGGTGTCGGCAGACTGATCATCGCGGATTTCGATGTCGTCGAACCGTCAAATCTCAACCGTCAGCAGTATTTTATTGAGCAGGTCGGACGTCCCAAGGTGGAAGCGCTGCATGAAAACCTCAGGCGGATCAATCCCTTCGTGGAGTATGAAATGCACCATAAGCGGATTCATGCCGGCAATGTCGCGGCTCTTTTTTCCGCCGCCGCCGTGCTGATCGAAGCGCTGGATGAAGCGGAGATGAAACGGATGCTCATCGAAACCTGGATATCCCTGTTCCCGAAAAAACCGGTGATTGCGGCTTCCGGACTGGCCGGTGTCGGATTAACCGGAAAGATACATGTTAAGCAAAGCGGAAGCTTGTATGTCTGCGGTGATGAGGAAACCCAGCTTCGACCCGGGATCTCCCCGATGGCGCCGCGAGTCGGTATCGTCGCCAATATGCAGGCCAACCTGGCGTTGGAGCTTCTGATCGAAGGAGAGGCGGCCGGTGGATAAAATGATTACCGTGAATACCCAACCTGTTCCCTGGGAAGAGAATATGACCATCGAACGAATCCTGAAAGTGATGCACTATACCTTTCGGATGCTGGTTGTCAAGGTTGACGGCCGCTTGATTAAAAAGAATGAATATGCCACCACCGTCGTTCCTCCGGGAGCGGTCGTCGAAGTGATCCACTTGATCAGCGGCGGGTGACGAATCCTACGTTTTCCGGTATTCCAATTTAAAGGGAGAATATGCATGTTTGATGTGAATGAATATTTTGATGGACGCGTGAAATCGATCACTTTTCAAGCCGAAGGGGGACGGGCGACCCTTGGGGTTATGGCCCCCGGGGAATATACATTTGGGACCTCGACGCATGAGATCATGACGGTTGTCAGCGGAGGGCTTGAAGTCCTGCTGCCGGAAAACCGGGAATGGCGTGAATATGGCCCGGGCGAGACGTTTGAAGTGGATTCGGACAAAAAATTCAAGGTGAACGTTAAAACCGACACGGCTTATCTGTGTCTCTATCGATAGAGCGGATGATCTTGCCGGAGGGCTTTTCTCAGACGTCGCGTTGAGTCCACTCTCCATCGATCCAGCGCCACATTTTCCCCGTAGGATTTTTGTCCCTTAATTCCGAGGGAAGGCGGTGCGGTCGCACACTGTCGTAACAGTGCAGCGCGGTGAACCGCAGAAAAGAGGCCGGAATACCGACCGACGTGAATCCGGGATGCCCCGCTGCCGGAAACGGCCCCCCGTGGTTCATGGCAGGAGTTACGGCGACTCCCGTCGGCATCTTGTCGTTCAGCAATCTTCCCACTTTCTTCCTTACACGAGGAGCTAAACGTTCGTATTCTTCGTCATCATCCCGGCCGCTGTGGCTGTAGATCGCGCCTGTCAGGCTGCCTTCCAGCACGTCGGTGATGCGGAGCATCTGCTTCTGGGATTCCGCGGTGACCAGGAGTGAGGACGGTCCGAACGCTTCGACTTGAAAGGGAATAGGATTTTTCAGAAAATCAGTTCCGGATATCATCAGGAGACGGTTGGGAAGGCTGTATGCCGGATCTTCCGGAGGTTTTCCCTCCGCAATGACCTTGGCTCCATACCGCCGCATCATCTTCACCGCCGCCTCTGCCGCATTCCGGGTCTTACTCCCGAGCAGCGTTCCGGGTTCCGATTTCAGAAAAATATTCACGGCTTCCTCGATGAATGCTTTTCCGGCTTTGTTATGTTCAAAAATCACCAATCCGGGTTTTGTGCAGAACTGTCCGGAGGCCAGTGTGCAGGAGCTGAAAAGTTCGCCGGCGATAACGGCGCATCGCTCTCCGAGCGCGCCGGGAAGCAGGAAAACGGGGTTTGAGCTTGACATCTCAAGGTATATCGGTTTTCCAACGGTTTCCGCCGCGGCTTTCAATGCCATTCCCGACCGTCGGCTGCCTGTGAAAGCCACGGCGCCGACCTGAGGATGCGTGATGAGCTTGATTCCGTCTTCGGGGGAAAGGTCATAAAACATCTGGAGGGCGGCCTGGGGAAGACCGGTTTTCGTTAGGGATTCCAGCGCGGCTTCCGCGAACATCCGGCTGGTTCCCGGATGACCCGGATGGGCCTTGGCTATAACCGGATTTCCGGCGCTGATAGCCGCTGCAAAATCACCCCCCGCAGCCGGATTGAAGGCAAACGGAAAATTATTGGGGCCGAATATGACGATCGGACCGCCTAGAGGTCCGTGCTTCGATCGGATATTCGAAGAAGTATCCAAAACGGCATGACACCATGTCCTGTCCCTTACTGCGAATGCAGCCTGACGGAGCTGATCGGTTGTTCGAGGGAGCTCGATGGATTTCAATCGAGGATATTCCGGAAGGGCTGTTTCCTTGGCTGCCATGGAAACAAGGCTATCCATGCGAGATTCGATGTTATCGGCATAGGCTTCAAGAAATTCGGCAAGAGTATCAGGGGAGAGTTCTCTCATTTCCTCGGCCGCCATATGAGCGGCTTGGACAGCAGCATCGATCTCCGAAAATCGGGAGATAGGGTATTGATCGTTCAAGGCCGTTCCCGTGGAAGGGTCGATGGCGGAAAAAAACTTTGTTCCTTCAGGAGAATGTGTCCATTTCCCGTTGATTAAAATCGGTTGTTTGTTCATCTCTTCTCCCATGATTATTCAGCTCTGGATTGAAGATTTAAGTATCGTCTTTAAGAAGTAAAAATGCAAGATGTAGACCGTTATTACGGTGAGAAAAGAACCTTCTCGATGTACGGCGCGTATATAGTAGTGAATACATCCTTGAATAAGGAGTTCGGGTGGATGGCAAAGAAGCTCAATCGTTCATATGAAAAAAGAATGATCGCCGGTATTTGCGGCGGATTCGCGGAGTATTTCGATATCGATGTTTCGATCGTCCGGTTGCTTTTTATCGCCGTGGCGCTGGTTACGGCACTGTTTCCGATGGCTCTGTTTTATGTGATTGCATGGATCGTGGTGCCGGTGAAGGATCTCCGAACCCCGGTTGTTAAAAGCGAGTCTGAATAATATCGAGGGACCTTCCTTCAAGTCCATTCCGGTTGATTCGCGACAAGATCCTCCGGAAGCAGCGGATTCGGTTGACTTATAACGCATAATTGAGTATTTTTAGGACGGTTTGTACATAGTGTCACATTCCACATGTAATTCCTGTTTGAGCAACCATGTCCGAACAAGACGATATCATTTTTAAACACATCGCCATCGAAGGCGTTTTGCGTTCAGGTAAAACACGTTTGGCTGGAATCATGGCCAAACGATTGGGTGGAAAAACCTATCTGGACAGGGAAGAAAACCCCTATCTGAAAGATTTTTATGATGAAAAAGAAGGGGCTGCTTTTCTGACGCAGCTGGTCTACCTCGTCAACCGTTATCATCAGCAGGCCAAGCTTCTCCAGAGGAACCTGTTCGATGATCGTGTGATCTGCGATTATCTGTTTGAGAAAGACAAAATCTATGCGTATCAAACCCTGGCGGATGATGAGCTTTTGGTTTATGAAAAGATATTCAGCGTGTTTTCCGACAGGGTGGCCAAACCGGATCTCGTGGTTTTTCTGCAGCTTTCGCTGCCCACGCTGCAGGAACGATTATCCCGGGAGGGAACTCCTCTCGAAAAAAATATATCGGAGAAATATCTGGAAGACATCGTTGAAGCCTTTAATTATTTCTTCTTCAATTATCAGGCCTCGCCCTTGTTGGTGGTAAAGGCCGATGAATTGGATTTCAATTGTGAAGAGGATATCAATGATCTGTTGGAAAAAATCAGACAGATGAAGAAAAGCCCTCTTTTTTATGTTCCCTTGAGCCGGTCCCCGAAAAAAGATCGGAAGTGAATCCGGTGTGGATAATAAAGAGGATGGAATAAACGAGGTCGCCAGACTTTACCTCAATCTTGATGATTAAAGGCAAGATGGGGAGAAAGGATCGATCATGACGAAGTCAGATTTACCGCGGGTAACCATTCCGGTTCTCCAAACCATGAAATCCGACGGGGAGAAGATCTCCGCTCTGACCGCTTATGATTTTCCAACGGCGAAAATCGTCGATCAGGCGGGAATCGATATCATCCTGGTAGGGGATTCTCTGGGCATGGTGGTTCTGGGTTATGAAAATACCATTCCCGTGACCATGGAGGAGATGCTTCATCACACCAAGGCGGTGACCCGGGGTGTAAAACGGGCTCTGGTGGTAGGGGACATGCCCTATTTCTCTTTCCATCAGTCCCGTCAGAAATCGGTGGCCAATGCCTCCCGTTTTTTAAAAGAAGCGGGGGCGCGCGCCGTCAAAATCGAGGGGGCCGGACGAAAACGTCTCGGTTTGATGTCGGCTCTGGTGGAAGCGGAAATCCCCGTCATGGGGCATGTCGGTTTGACTCCTCAATCGATTCATCATCTGGGTCATTTCAAAGTCGCGGGAAAGATTTCGGATGAAGCCCGGCGTATCATCGACGAGGCTCTGCGCATCGAAGACGCCGGCGCCTTCGCCGTTGTGCTGGAGTGTATTCCCATGGAATTGGCACGTATCATCACGGGGAGACTGCGGATTCCCACCATCGGAATCGGGGCCGGTCCCGATTGTGACGGCCAGATCCTTGTCTTTCATGACCTGGCCGGATATTCCAATGGTTATTTGCCCAAGTTCGTACACCGTTTCGCTCATCTGGGCGATACGATCCGGGATGCCGTCGGTGAGTATCGAAAGGCCGTGAATGAAGGAACCTTCCCGGATGATGCCCATTCCTATCATCTAAAGTCAAAGGAAGTGTTGAAAAGAATTCTGGACGAAGAAAAAGGGGGAACGTGAAGCAACGTTATCGTTGGTGATTGCGACATCTCCGGCACCTGAAAGGATAAAGATATCATGCAGATCCTCAAAACCCGGGAAGAGATAAGGGAAACCGTTCGTTTCTTAAAATCGCAAGGCTGTCGTATCGGATTGGTGCCGACCATGGGATTTCTGCATGAAGGACATATGAGTTTGGTCAGGCGGTCTCTCGGACAGACCGATAAAACCGTTGTGAGCATTTTCGTCAATCCGGCACAGTTCGGCCCCCGGGAAGATTTCAAGGATTATCCCCGCGATCTTGAGAGGGACTGCGAGCTTCTGCGCAATGAGGGTGTGGATATCGTGTTTGCCCCTTCCGTCGAAGACATCTATCCCGAGGATCATGCCACTTATGTGGAGGTCGTAGGTCTTCAAGATAAGCTGTGCGGGAAAACGAGGCCGGGGCATTTTCGAGGAGTATGCACGATCGTCTTGAAGTTATTCCATCTCGTCGATCCCGATCGGGCCTTTTTCGGCCAAAAGGATGCCCAGCAGGCGGTTATCCTCCAAAAGATGGTACGGGAACTCGATTGCGATGTGGAAATCGAGGTATGCCCCATCGTTCGCGAAGCGGACGGCCTTGCCATGAGCTCAAGGAATATTTACTTAGATACCGAGCAGCGCCGGGCTGCTCTTTGCCTGCGCAGGAGCCTGCTGGCGGCTGAGGATTTGCTCGTTTGCGGGGAAAGCGATGCCGATAGAATCCGAGCGGAGATGAGAAGGATTATTCAGAATGAAAAAGCCGCCCGGATCGATTATATCGCCGTGGTGGATCTTTCCACCTTGGAACCGCTGTCAAGCCTGGATGCGCTCCCGGCCTTGATCGCGCTGGCCGTCTATATCGGGCATGTCAGGCTGATCGATAATACGATTGTCTACCCAAAGGAGATTATAAAATGAAAAGAATCATGCTCAGAGCTAAAATTCATAATGCCGTCGTGACCCAATCCGATTTGGAATATGAAGGGAGTCTCACCATGGACGCGGCGTTGATGGAAGCGGGTGAGATGTTTCCCTACGAGCAGATTCAGGTCTATAACAAAACCAATGGACAGCGCTTCAGCACGTATCTGATCAAAGGGGAGCGTGATTCCGGAATCATCGGTGTCAATGGAGCCGCCGCCCATAAGGCGAAACCGGGAGATCGGCTGATTATTGCCGCCTATTCATCCATGTCCGATGAAGAGTGTTCATTCTATCGGCCTCTCAAGGTTATGATCGGCCCGGATAATAAAATTAAGGAAATCCTCTAGCAAGGGGATGCATACGATTTATTCCTCAGGGTGCGGCGGAGTGCCGCATATGAAAAATCCAATCGATCGGTGAGAACAGATTTATTGCTTGATTTTCCCGGGGGCTATGTTTTTTCGGCCCAGGTCTTGAGGACCTCGAATTCCACCTCTCCGCAAAGCACTTCTTGATTTTCCGTATTGAAAAAGGTAGGTGTGCGAAGCTGCCCTCCGCACTTGGGACGGATGATATCCTTGAAAGATCGCATAAGGTCGGCGTTTTCCTCGTTGTGCCATACCTCCAACCGTTCCAAACGGATTCCCGTCTCTTCTTCCAGACGGTCTACGACCGGCATCATCTTCTTGCAGTGGGGACATTCTCGTCCATGAAACATGATCCGTTTATTCATCTTTTTTTCTCCTCACAAACAATCCGCACCAGCACTCTCCGTTTTCCAATCCCTGATAGGTTTCATGGATGAGAAAATTGCATGGACAAACCTGACGCAGATCTTCTTCAGGTTCTTTACATATCATACGACAGGGGCAGTATTTCAATCCGTGGTTTTTCTCGTTTTGAAAAATCCCGTCCAGCAGCATGGCTACCTTTTTTTCGTCCCGGGAAACCATGAAAACCTGGTCACGGGCGAAAGCATGGATGGCGCGGAGGAATTCATCCCGCCCCAAGCTTGAAGCGGTCATGCCGCAGATTTCTCCGGCCTCCTGGGAGCCGATCTCGACATAGGCGTGATCGACCCCGCAGGTGGGACAAACACCAGGAGCTTTAACTCCCAAATGAATATCGTTGCAAACGAAACAGCGCCAATATTTCTTTCCGATGCTCAGAAGCCTTTCTCCTTTCGTTGTCGATGTGTATGAGAGGGGAGCCGCCGATTGTCAGGCAACCGGTGAAAAACCGGATGCGAGGCTCACTTCACGGGGCCAGCTTCTGTTCCAACTCGGATTTACGGGTGCAGTAATAGCCGTTTTCCATCTTCATTTCAGCGTAAACCGGGCATTGGGGACAGATGCAGCCTTTTTCTTCAGTGATCGCCTCGCTTTTCCCGATCAGCGGATGGCAGAAAGCCGTTTCCGATTCCTCGCTGATATAGCTGGGGCAGTTTTTGCAGATGCACATTTGCTTGACCATGGGGAGTTTTTCCTCGAACTCCGCGATCATGGCATCGGCTTCTTCAGCCGTTTTGCTCATTTCCTCCATCAATATCTTCTTGACCATCTCTTTTCTGTCCACCGCGTCAGCGGGTGCTGCTTCCCGGGCGGCTTGAGGAGCCGCGGTGGAGGCGGCTTCGGTTTCTTCCTTGGGAGCGCAAGCGCTCAAACCGAAATAGGCCGCCATCAAGCCGAAAAGACCGCAGCCTGATTTTTCAAAGAAATCCCTTCTTTTCATGTCCATCCTCCTTAGTCATAAAATT
This sequence comes from uncultured Eubacteriales bacterium, assembly GCA_964433135.1. GTDB lineage: Bacteria > Acidobacteriota > Aminicenantia > Aminicenantales > Aminicenantaceae > CAYSQW01. The sequence continues at coordinate 7,618 of CAYSQW010000067.1, read as the reverse complement.
TATTGATCTTTGGAAAAAAGTCAAATCCTCCGGACGCTTACAGGGTTTCCAGATAGCTGAGAAGGTCGGCCAGTTCCCGCTGTGAAAGGCCGGGGAAGGCCGGCATGGTGCGAAGGGGGCGGTGCAGCTGCTCGATGATATTGGCTGCGGTTGCCGGGCGTTCGCTGGAAGGCAGTTTTTCCCGGGCAAGGATCCCTTTCATTCCCGGGCCTGTCTTCCGGCGGTCGCTGTCCGGGACATGGCAGGTTTCACACCGGTTCCGGAATATACGCTGTCCGTTTTCAGGTACGCCCGCAATGTCGGTGAAATCGGAAATCTGAGATTCTAAAGAGGAAATCGGCTGTTTCATGCGCAGGAAAAAGTAACCGGCGGAGGTGGCCGTGACCAGAAAAACCAGAGATATGATGATCATGCCCAATGCCGGAGCAAACTTCATGAACTTTTTAAAGTATTTTACCGAGAGGATTTTAAGAGAAAAGACGACGATCAAGGTCAAAGCCAGTACCGCATGGAGGACGGCACGCAGAGAAAGCTGATCTCCCATGATTTGGACGTGTCTTAGGCTGACCAAGCTCTGAACGATCAAAATCAAAACGAATAAACCGCCGAAAATCTTGTGCCGGCTGCGGAGCCGCTGCGTTGATGCTTTCAATTCCATTTTTCCCATCACGGCGAACATGGTAAAGAAAGCCGCCAAGGCGAAGATAAAAAACGCTATCGCAAGCAGCGACTGCCAGAGATAAATAGACACCCGAAACCTCCTTCCCGAAAATTACACCGTACCATTATAATGACGGGAGCAGAAAAGGGCAAATGGCTGCCGGAGGAGCGGATATGTTTTTACGGACTTCCTTATAGGATTAAATACATGTTGTGATCCAGAAAAAGCCGCGGTCAGTCCAACCGGTAATTCGGGGCTTCCTTGGTAATGATGACGTCGTGTACGTGGCTCTCACGGATTCCGGACGGCGTTATGCGGATAAAATGGGCTCTTTTCTGAAGATCCGGTATGCTGAGGCACCCGGCATAGCCCATCCCGCTTTTCAGCCCTCCCACCATCATATGGATGATATGTCCTACCGAGCCTTTATAGGGAACGCGTCCCTCGATCCCTTCGGGAACGAGCTTGCTGCTGCTGGGAAGACCGTCCTGGAAGTATCGATCCCGGCTGCCTCCCCGCATGGCCTCGATCGATCCCATCCCGCGGTAGGTTTTGTAAGAGCGTCCTTGATAGATCACGACTTCTCCAGGGGATTCATCGGCGCCGGCAAGCAGGCTTCCCATCATCACCGAGTCGGCCCCGGCGACGATGGCTTTGGTGATATCGCCTGAATATTTGATGCCGCCGTCGGCGATCAGGGGGATGTTTCGGGTTTTGGTGATTTTGTAAACATCCGCGATGGCCGTTATCTGGGGGATCCCGGCTCCGCTGATGATGCGGGTTGTGCAGATGGATCCGGGGCCCACTCCGACCTTGACCGCATCGACTCCGAGGTCGATGAGATCCTCGGCTGCTTCGGCGGTGGCGATGTTCCCGGCTATAAGTTCCTGATCGGGGAATCGATTCCTGATCATTTGGATGACTTCCTTGACTTTTTGGGTATGGCCGTGCGCCGTGTCGACGACCAAAATATCGACTTTGGCGGCCACCAGTGCCGCGGCTCTTTCCAAAGTGTCGGCGCTGACACCCAGCGCGGCGCCCACCCGGAGCTGGCCCAGCTTATCCTTACAGGCGTTGGGGTATTGGATGCGTTTGAGGATGTCTTTATAGGTGATCAAACCTTTCAAACGGTACTGATCATCGACCATCAGAATCTTTTCGATTTTGTGTTTGTGAAATAATTTTTCAGCCTCTTCGAGCGATGTCCCCACCGGAACCGTGATCAGGTCTTTTGTCATGACTTCTTCGATGGCGATGTTCAGGCGCGTTTCGAAGCGGATGTCGCGGTTGGTCAGAATCCCCCTGAGTTTGTCGTCGTCATCCGTAATCGGCAGGCCGGATATCCCGTACTTGCGCATGACTTCCTGAGCTTCGAAGATTTTGTTCCGGGGATTCATGGTGATGGGATTGACGATCATTCCGCTTTCGTGACGCTTGACCCTGTCGACTTCTTCGGCCTGTTTTTCGACAGGCATGTTTTTATGGATGATCCCGATCCCGCCGTGCTGAGCCAAGGCGATAGCCATCCTGGATTCCGTTACCGTATCCATGGCGGAGCTGATGATAGGGATATTGAGAGATATGTTGCGGCTGAGGCGTGTCGATACGTCGGCATTGACGGGAAGAACATCCGATTTTGCAGGCAGGACCAGAACATCGTCGAATGTCAAACCTTGCTTGATCTTTTCATCCAACATATTCCCTCCTCATCTCTTTTTCTTCTTTCTTTTCTTAGGGATCATGGAGCGTGCCTTTTTTTGCCCGCGTGCGGGAGCGCCCCCGGGCTGTTGATAGAACATCGGCTGCTCTTTCCGCTTGGGAATATCCGTTTCTTCGACCGGTTGCAGCAGGAACAGGTACCGAATGACTTCTTCTTCGATCCTGTCCATCATCGATTGAAACATCTCGTAGCTTTCTTTCTTATATTCCACCAGCGGATCCCGCTGCCCGTAGCCCCGTAGACCGATCCCTTCCTTGAGATAGTCCATGGCGAGGAGATGGTCTTTCCACTGATTGTCGATGATCTGCAGTTCAATCATGCGTTCGAATTCGCGCAGGCGATCCTCGCCGATGAGAGCGGCTTTTTTGTCATATTCATCATTGAGCGTGGTTATCAGCTGGGTTCTGAGTTCGTCGAAATGGATGGATTCCCAATCGATCCCCAGGGTCTCGAGATCGAACCCGAACTGTGTCCCGATGGATTTGGCGAGGCCGGAAACATCCCAATCTTCAGGCGACTTCTCTTTAGGCGTGTTGTTTTCAAGAAACCATTCGCAGAGGGTTTCGATCAATTTACGTACGTTATCCCGCAGGTTTTTACCGGAAAGGATTTCCCGACGCAGCTTATATATGGATTCCCGCTGCTTGTTCATCACATCGTCGTATTCGAGCAGGTGTTTCCGTATGGAGAAATTCTGGCCTTCCACTTGTTTCTGAGCTCGTTCGATGGCCTTGGTTACCAGATTGTGTTCGATGGGAATGCCGTCCTCCATGCCGATGCGGGACATCATTCCGGAAATCCGTTCGCTCCCGAAGATGCGCATCAGGTCGTCTTCCATGGAGAGGTAGAAGCGCGAGGAACCGGGGTCTCCCTGTCGGCCGGCTCGTCCGCGAAGCTGATTGTCGATGCGGCGGGCTTCGTGTCGTTCGGTGCCTATGATGTGCAGTCCGCCCATTTCTATGACACGGTCGTGATCGCTGGCTGTCTGGGATACCGCTTTCAGGCGAAGTTTTTCCAACTCCTCGGGAGGAAGATCCTTTACATTCTTGCCCTGCTTCTTGACCATCTCGAGAGTAAGGTAATCCGGATTCCCTCCCAGCAGAATGTCGACTCCACGTCCCGCCATGTTGGTGGCGATCGTGGTGCCGCCTATACGACCCGCTTGAGCGATGATCGTGGCTTCCTGCTCGTGGTACTTGGCGTTGAGGACGACGTGCTTGATCCCTTGTTTTCGAAGCAGTTTACTGAGGTGTTCCGAATTTTCGATGGAGATGGTTCCGACCAGGACCGGGCGGCCTTTTTTATTGTTCGCGACGATCTCCTCGACGACGGCGGCCCATTTTTCTTTTTCGGTCCGGTATATGACGTCGGGATGTTCGAGCCGGATGAGAGGTCTATTGGTGGGGATCTCGACGACGTCGAGTTTGTAAATCGATTGAAATTCCGGGGCTTCGGTGACGGCCGTCCCTGTCATCCCTGCCAGTTTGTCGTACATGCGGAAGTAGTTTTGGAAGGTGACCGAAGCCAGCGTCTGGTATTCCTGTTCAATCCTGACTTTTTCCTTTGCTTCCAAAGCCTGGTGGAGTCCATCGCTGTAGCGTCGTCCCGGCATCAAGCGTCCGGTGAACTCATCGACGATGATCACTTTGCCTTCTTTTACCATGTAATCGACATCTTTGCGAAAGAGCTGGTGAGCTTTCAAGGCCTGGTTGATGGCATGGATGGTATCCATATGGGAAAGGTCATAAAGGTTGCTGACCTTCAGCTGCTTCTCCGCCTCGGCTACGCCTTCCTCACTGAGAGCAACGGTTCGAGCCTTTTCATCCATTGTGAAATGCTTTTCCTTGCGCAGGCGGCGCACCAGTGTGTCCACTTTATAGTAGATGGCGGTCGATTCGTCCGTTGGGCCCGATATGATCAATGGGGTTCGGGCCTCGTCGATGAGGATGCTGTCCACTTCATCGACGATTGCATAGTTATAATCTCTTTGAACCAGATCGGTGAGGCGGAACTTCATGTTGTCGCGGAGGTAGTCGAATCCGAACTCGTTGTTGGTGCCGTAGGTGATATCGCGGCGGTAGGCGTCGTATCTCTCGGATTCCGGGATGTCATGTTGAATGACCCCGACGGAAAGTCCCAAAAAATCATAAATAGGGCCCATCCATTCCGCATCACGCCGAGCCAGGTAATCATTGACCGTTACCAGGTGAACCCCCTTTCCTTCCAGGGCGTTCAAATATGTCGGCAAGGTGGCGACCAAGGTTTTTCCTTCTCCGGTTTTCATCTCGGAGATTTTACCTTGATGCAGGACGATTCCGCCGACAAGCTGTACGTCGAAATGCCGCATCTTGAGGGTACGGCGTGAAGCTTCACGGACGACGGCAAAACTCTCGATCAGAACATCGTCGAGCGAAGCTCCGCGTGAGAGTTTTTCCTTGAACTCTCCGGTTTTTGCGCGCAGCCGACTGTCGGAGAGTGCTTTCATCTCCGATTCAAGTTGGTTTATTGCGGCCACAAAGGGCTGGATTTTCTTGAGATCACGCTCGGTTTTTGTCCCAAAAATCTTTTGAAGAATCCATTTGTACATTTGTGCACCATTGTAAACGGAAACCCTGAACATTGTCAATTTGGAAGGCGATTAATCGTAAAGAGGCGGATCGTGGCAATATGCGGGATCCAGATCGCCGAGAAGAGAATCACTCAGGGGGACGGCTTCATTGATCCTGCCCGTTTTTCATTGTGGCGGCTGGGGGGTATGCTGTCGCTTTACGTATCTTAGAGCTGAGTTCGCTTGCTTTTTTTTGTGGTTTTCATTATCATCTCTTGTTAATCTATTCATTTCAATTTTCTCTGATTGAACGGTTTTGAATGAAAGGATCGTTGGCAATATCCGATGATGAGTTTAATAGAAGCGCCTCGCAGCAAGAGGCTCAGGATCTTCGATGTTTTGGGGGGACACGGCATCCGCCGTCGATTACTGTCTTTAGGGTTTCATAAAGATGATGAGATTGTCCTGGATTCCCGGTCGATTTTGCGGGGACCGATTCTGATCAAGAACCTTACTTCCGATACGTCAGTCGCCGTAGGCCGGGGTATTGCTCAGAAGATTATGGTTGAGATCATTGACGACGAACAATAAACACCCGGATGTCATTTTTATCGGACAGCCTAACTGCGGAAAAAGCACTTTATTTAATGCCGCGGCGGGTCTGAGAGCCGAAACTTCCAATTTCCCGGGCACCACCGTTTCCCACACTCACAGTAAAGTCAATGTCAATGGAAAAATCCTCAACATCATCGATCTTCCCGGAACGTATTCTCTGAATCCGACCGACGACGCGGAAAAGGTAGCTCTTTCGCACCTGTTTCAGGAAAAACCCGATATCATGATCAATGTCGTCGACGCCTCGACGCTGGGGCGTTCCCTTGAAATGACTTTCGAACTCATGGAGCTTCGATTTCCCATGGTGGTGGCGTTGAATATGGTTGATTTGGCGGAAAAAAAGGGAATCGTCATCGATGCGCAAAAATTGTCCAATCGATTGGGCATTCCTGTAATCCCCACCATCGCATCCCATGGTCGAGGGATCAAAGAACTGTTGGAAACGGTGGTTCGAATCCTGGAAGTGAAGCAGGTTCCCCCTGTGTTGACATGGTCCAGGGATGTCGAAGAAGCGGTCTCGGATCTGATGGAAAGCATCCCTGAAGATTTTCCCGTGGTGGCTAACCGGCGTTTCACCGCCGTGAAAATGATTGAACTCGAGAAGAGTTTCTTTCATAAGATGCTGGGATTCATCAGTCCGGAACTTACACGAGCCCTGTCCCAGGTTAAACAGGATTTGGAGCGTATGCACAATGTGCCCGCATATGAGGTGATCGCCGCGGAACGGCATCACCTGGCCATGAAAATATTTGAAGAAAACGCAAAAGTAAAACGGGGGAGGGTTTCTGGAACCCTGGAGAAGCTGGACGATTTGATCATGCACCCGCTTTTCGGGTATATCATCCTGCTGGCGGTTTTCCTGGGATTTTTCTGGATCATTTTTAAAGTAGGAAATCCGCTGGAAACATTGCTGCTGCAGCCGTTTGAGCAGCTTCGCGTAATTCTTTCCCAGCAGTTCGGTGAAGGAGTGCTCTTTTATCTGACGGACGGTTTGTTGCAGGGAGTCGGCGGAGGCGTGGCGATCGTTCTTCCGTATTTTGTGCCGCTGTTGTTCCTCATGGCGCTGCTGGAGGATGTCGGTTACCTGGCGCGGGCGGGTTTTCTTATGGATATTTTCATGCACCGAATGGGACTGCACGGCAAATCGGTTTCTCCCTTTATCCTGGGATTCGGCTGCAATGTCCCGGCAATTATATCAACCCGCATCCTGGAATCCAGACGGGACCGGATCATCACGGCGCTGCTGATTCCTTTCATCCCCTGTTCGGCACGCACCACGATCATCCTGGCGTTGGTCGCTTTCTATATGGGACCGTTTTGGGCGGTGGGATTTTATTTTTTCAATATGCTGCTGGTAGGGATCCTGGGTCGTGTTATATCCATGTTTTTCAAAACGCCTTCACCCGGGCTGATTCTCGAAATCCCCTCTTTGAAGATCCCCTCACTACGGAATGTTGTCAATAAAGTCGTTATCCAGCTGAAAGCCTTCCTTAAATTTGCATGGCCCATCCTGATCGCAGGAAGTGTGGCACTGGGCCTGCTGCAGTTCTTTCATTTGGACCGTATCGTAAATATCGTTCTCTCACCTCTGGTCGTAAAAGCCTTGGGGCTGCCTCAGGAACTCGGTGTGACACTGGTATTCGGATTTCTGCGCAAGGAATTATCGATGATCATGATGCTCCAAGCCCTCGGCGTCAATTATCAAGCTTTGATGACGGCGATTACGCGGGAGCAGCTGATTGTTTTTACGGTCTTCGTGAGTTTCTTCATCCCTTGTCTTTCTACGGTGGCAATCATGTGGAAGGAAATCGGTCGGCGGATCGCGCTGATCTCGGTGGCGTTGAATGTTTCGGTGGCTATAATACTCTCCATCATCATCCGCCTCATCATTTGATCTGGTTTAGCCCCCGAACCAATCTCACCATGTCGACTTCGTTGCAGCCCGATCGACGTACCTCGGTACGCCTCACCATATACAGGCTTGCCGCCACGGCAATCTTGCTCCGTGGATCATCCAGCTCTCGGTGCCGGGTCTTTTGAACCATGCCTTTTCCTTCTTAATACGAGGGTAGGG
>CAYSQW010000066.1:0-18014 GCA_964433135.1 uncultured Eubacteriales bacterium | reverse complement strand
GCTTCGCCCGGAGGGTGGAAAAGGCTGATGATATAAAAGATTCTATTCCACTGGAGGTTTTCTTTTTACTGCATCAGCCAATTCCATGGATGATTCAGAAAGATTTGTGTACAATGAGACCTCATGATGACATCATCCTCGGATTTTAAAACGCGGCTCGACGCCCTTTCCAGAGAGCGGGGCTTCTCGCTTTTCGGGGTGGCGGATATCACGGGGATCCGGGGCGGATTCAACCTTGATCCGGAGACGACGGCGCGTTTCCCGAGGGCGGTGTCGCTGGGTAAGCGGCTGCTGGATTCCGTCATAGACGATATCCCCGACCATCCCACACAGCTCTATTTCCATCACTACCGGCAGATCAATTTCTTCCTCGACCGCGAGGCGCTGACCCTGGCCGACCGCATCCAGGAGTGGGGTTTTCAGGCGTTTCCGATCGCGGCCTCCCAGATCCTCGACTGGGATAAGCAGACGGCGCATGTGCCGCATAAAAAAATCGGGGAGCTGGCGGGCCTGGGATGGATGGGGCGCAGCAACCTGCTGGTCAATCCCCGGTACGGAGCCCGCTTCCGGCTGGTGAGCATACTGACCGATCTTCCGTTGGAACCGGATCACCCCCTGGATGAAGACTGCGGAGAATGTATGCAGTGCCTGAAAACGTGTCCCGCCGGAGCGATCAAGGAACGCCGGCAGGATTTCGATCACATCGGGTGCTACGAGCAGCTCAAAGCTTTCCGCAAACAGGGATATGTCAGCCAGTTCATCTGCGGCGTGTGTATCAAGGCATGCCCGGGGCGGGAGAAGGAGAGGCGCTGACTCCAGTCTATCCGGGAGTCCGTTTCCACGTTCAATCTCCACACGAAAGAGGCCGGAGAAAGAAGTCTGTCCGGATATAAAATAAAGGGGGGCTCAGCGGGACAGCTCGAGAAATTTACGTTTGACCATGATCCGGTTTTTCCCGGCGCGCTTGGCTCCGTAGAGCGCCTTGTCGGCCAGGGTTGTGAGGTCATGGGCGATACGCTCGTAGTCGGAGAGCGAAGTGCTGCGGCGTTCCGGTTTGAGGGATTTTCGGGAAGCGTAGCTGCAGCAGCTGATCCCTATGCTTACGCTCTTGTGGACTTCCTTGCCTTGGGGGAAAAATGCCGTTTCGGAAAAAGATTTTCGGATTCGTTCCGCTACGGCCTTGGCTTCCGCCGCTTCGGTTCCGGGAAGTATGACCGCGAATTCGTCACCTCCGTAGCGTGCGCCCCAGTCGTTGAGGGCGAATTCATTCTCGGTAAATCCGTTTTCCCATCCGGGTCCCCGGTCGCGGCGAACGTTCTGGGAGATGATGAAAGCGATCTTTTTGATGACTTCGTCCCCTTTGAGATGGAGAAAGCTGTCGTTGTAGTTTTTGAAATCATCGATGTCGACCATGATGAGCGAAAGCGAACTTTTCATTTTTTCAGTGATGTAGATGGCTTTGGGAAGGCTCTCGTTGTAATAGCGGCGGTTGTAGAGGCCGGTAAGTTCGTCGGTGATGGAGTGGCGTTTGACCTGCTCCCGCAGCTGTTTGCTTTCCGTGACATCTTCCACCACGGTGTCGAAATAAAGGATTTTTCCGTTTTCGTCTTTGACGGCGGAAGATGTGAGCGAAGCCCAGAAGATGGTGCCGTCCTGTTTTTTCATCTGCAGCTCTTTTCTCCTCAGGAATCCGCTGACCTCCATTTCCTGCATCAAGGGCTGGTAGTCGCTGGGATTTTGGAACAGTTCAACGGTTCTAAGGCTCATGATACGGTCAATTTCGGTGTATCCGAAAACCTCCATCATGGTCGGATTGACTTCCATGAGGGTTCCTTCCGTATTGGCCCGGAAAATACCTACCTTGATGTTGCTGATCAGGTCCCGGTATTTTTCTTCCGATTCCATGGCTTTTTGGGCCAGACGTCGTTTGTGGATGATCTCGGATATCAGGTTGGCGAGAATCTCGAGGGGACGGACGGTCTCTTCGGTGGAAGCGAGGCCGCTTTTGGAATCGTCGACGGAAATCATGCCGATGATCTGTCCCTTGGTGTCGCGCATGGCTACCAGCAGATTGTCTTCGCGATGCCACCCGCCCGGCCTGTTCGGGTAATCCTGCTTTCCGGAAAGTACGGCCTTGTTATCGAGGATGTGCTTCATGTCGTGGGGAATGTAACAGGATTGATTCCCGATCTTGATCCCTTTTTCAAAATAGGAAAGATATTTTTCCCGGGACATCGGGATCTTTTTTATCCGCTCCACATCTTCGCGGCTGACTCCTCTGCTGCCGACGATCTCCCGGTAAGGGGGCTCATCGATAAAATAGGAGATAAGGACCCGGTTGAAATCGGATATCTCCACTACCGCCCGAGTGATGTAATCGAAAAGGACCTTTTCGTCTTCGATAAGAAAGATGTCGCCGGATATCTTTGCGAATTGAGTCAGCTGTTTTTCCATTTCGAGGATTTTGGCTTCCGAATGTTTCCGGAAGGTGAAATCCTGAGCCATGGCCACGGCGATCGGCTCTTTGCTTCCGCGGAGGACAGGGAAAACGGACCACTGAATGTGTTTGCTGGTTCCGTTGGGTAGAGTGACGGGCCATTCCAGGTTGGGAGAAGGTTTGTTCCTTTCAACGACTTCTTCGAGGATGTTCACGAAATCCCAGGACCCATGTTTGATGGGCATGATGTCCTTGATGTTGTTTCCGACCGCGTCTTTTTCTTCGATGCCGAACAGTTTCTGGGAAAAAGGATTCCAGAAAACGATCTCGCCGGAAGCTTTGTAACCCTGAATGGCGATGCCGGGAGCGTTGTCGATGATCGCTTTGAGCTCGGTTTCGGAATTTCGTGCCTTATTGAATGCCAGGCTCAATTTTTCCTGGGCGGAATGCTGATCGGTGATGTCGGCGAGGATGCCCATGATCCCCTGTGCTTCGTTTTCCTTGGCGAGGGAGCAGATGGAAGCGCGGAGGTGGCGAATGCCTCCGTTCGGCAGGAGAAACCGGATCTTGATCGATTTGTTTTTCCCCGGCTTCATCTTTTGGGTAATGGATCTGACGAGTTTCAGATCATCGGGGTGGACGAACTTTTCAAACGGCTGTCCCAGGATGTCCTCGATTTTATAAAAACCGTGGCGTTCGAGCGAAGGGCTCACATAAGCGAAATATCCATTCGGATCGAGCGTAAAGATAACCTGGTTGAGGTTTTCCACCAGAGTCTGGTGCAGATTTTGTGAGCTTTCCAGAGCTTTCTCGACCTTTCTGCGGGCGCTTATGTCACGCATGACGGTCAGGTCGCTCATCTGGCCTTCGTATTCGACCTGGAATCCTGAGACCTCGATGTCCTTGAAAGTTCCGTCCTTGCATTCGAGTTGGATCTCGAAGGTCGAATTTTTACCTTTGCTTTGAATCCGCTGTTTGTAGGTTTGGGACAGGTCCTCTTTCGAAGAGGCGGGCATCAGGTCGAATATGGAATGATTCACCATCTCCTCGCGGGTGTAGCCGTATAGGTCGATCAGAGCCGAGTTGACGAAGCGGATGATGCCGTCCTGGATAATGGCGATGCTTTCGCCGGCGCGCTCGATGATGGAGAGATATGTTTCGGCCGTTCCGCGCAGTGAATTCATCAGCTTGCGGCGTTCGGTGATGTCGCGGGCGATCCCGTAAAGAGCGGTGAGGCGGTCTTTACGGTCGAAAAAAGGACGGAGGTGAACTTCGAGCGGAATGCGGATCTGATTGGAGGAGAGGATGTCGATTTCAAGCAGGGGAAGATCCCGGCTCCGGGAAAGGTTGAGCAGTTTGTTGCTGATGGACTCACCGTATTCGGGAGCGGCGATTTCCTGCAGGCTGCTGTCCAGGAGGAAGGAATGCGTGTGCCCGGTTATGGTTTGGGCGGCCTGGTTGAGGAACAGGAAGCGCCCCTTGGCGTCGGTGATGAAGATGATGTCGGGCGCGCTTTCGATCAGGGCTGCGCAGCTTCTTTCGTATTCCTGTTGGCGGGGGCCGGGTGAATAGGAGGCGGTGCTGTTTTCCAGGGGATTTGTCATCTCTCGGTGATTGGACATTTTGGTGTTAATACTTCTCCATTAGCGGTTTGTATTGGAATAATAAGGAAAAATCAATGGGCTGTAAATCGCCTCCGGGGATGATTTATTAACGGTTTTCACCCCCTGTACGGTCGCCTGAAGAGGGGGGGCGCATCACCCTTCGCGGTTAGCCTCGGAGGGACGGTATGCTTAGAGAAAGCTTATGTCGGAGTCGATCGTGTCGGGTATGAAAAGGACGAACCAGGCCGCGTCCACGGATGTTACCGGGGCAAGATTATTTTTTGACCGGAACCCAGAGCTCGGTTTTAAGCTGTGATTCGGGCGTGCCGGATCCGGGCATATTGAGATAAGTAGCCAGGATCGGTCCGACCGCCGTGTAGCCGTGATTTTCAATCCACTCGAAGAGCGCCAGGATCGTGTCTCCGGTCGTATCATAGGACCCCTGGTGGAGGGTCGCGGCGACCCGGGTGTGCGGCCACGGTTTTTTCTGCAGGGGAGCCTGGACCATCACCTGCTCGGTGGAAGGAAAGCCCACTTCCCAGTTCAGCTCGGATTCTTCCACGTCGTCGGGAGAGTTGTGGTATATGGAAATCATGGATCCGGCCGGAATGATGTTCTGGCTGCGCATGGACTGCATGAGCAGGCCGATGGCATCGGTCATCTCGGCGTAGGGCCCGGTGTGAACCACGCTGACATAGACGAAGGGTTCGACCTCCTTGATCTCGATTTTTTGAGCCCATGCAGGGGCCGAGAACACGAGGACAATCAGAATGAAAAGCCATGTTTTTTTCATCTTCCCCTCCTTTACACCATTCTACACGTAATTCGGTCTGTTTTCCAGTATCCTGCAGTTCGTCTCAGACGATAAACCGGTGGTAGCGGGTGTAGAGCGAGATCACGGGATTGTGTCCGGTCATGCGGTCTTTCACCACGAGGGTTGTGACCGGGGCCTTCGAGAATTTCGTGAAGAGCATGTCGTGTCCGACGCACAGGCCGATGATGATATTGAAATCCGTGCGGGCGCGGTTCAGCAGCTCCGCCTGCAGGATCGGATTGCAGGTGGCTTCGAACATCTCGGGTTTGCGGATCTTCTCTTCGGCGGGAACTCCCAGGTCCGTCTTATCCAGGGCGCCGCAGCAGCAGACCGCCGAGCAGATCTCGAGATCGTGGCTTTCGAGGATGGGGACGGCCCGGCTTGCTTCATCGGCGAGCCCGCTGCAGAAGGCGATCCCGAGTTTTTTGGCGCCGATCTTGTGGGCGAACTCCGCGATCTCCCGGACCCGGGGGCGCACGGGAATGATCTTGTTTTCCTCGCGGGCGGCTTTCGCGTTATAGGCTTCCTTTTCGATGACGGCGGCGCTGAGGAAGAAATGATTCCACTCTTCGGAGGCGTATTTGGGTTTGACGGATTCGATGAGATCCTTATGGTTCCTGATGGGGCAGTAAGGGGGAAGCTTGCTTTCGTCCGTGATGCCCTCGTAACAGGGTTTGTTTTTGCATTTCGCACACTGCGGATCTTTCATTATGATTGTCCTTTCCTGTGCGGGCGTAATGAAGGGCGTATTCCGGTCCGGCCGGTTGAGTGATAGCGCAAAGCTTGTTCATGCCCTTATCGAAACCGCCTGTGGGATTGGCGGTCGGCCCGAGAAACAATGTGTATCACATCTCTCTGGCTATCGCAACATCTGAGGCGGAGGAGAGGCTGTTTGCGAAAATCATCGCCGGGTGTTTAAATAAAGAACATGGAAAAGACGTTGAAACAGGAATATCAGGTTCGTTTATACGAAATGGACCATCAGGGCAAGGCGAAACTGATCCCGCTGCTCGATTACCTTCAGGACGCCGCCGGGCTGCATGCCGCCAAGCTGGGTGTGGCGGTGACCGACCTCCAGGCGGATAATCTGACTTGGATCCTCTCGCGCTATCACGTAAAGATCCGGCGCTACCCCGACGCCGGCGAGACCGTTACGGTGGAAACCTGGCCGTCCGTCAGCAAAAGCAGATTTGCGCTCCGGGATTTCGAGATGACGGGAGAGGACGGCGGCGTCTACCTTCAGGCCACGACGTCCTGGCTGGTTATGGATCTCGAGCGCCGCCGGCCGGTGTCGCTGGAGGGTGTCCTCCCGGATTTCCCTTTGCTGGAGAAACGGGCGCTCGACGATGATTTTAAACCGCTGCCGGCTTTTGACGGCTCCGACCGGGAGCTCTCCATGCAGGTCTTCAATCAGGATCTCGATTGGAACCTCCACGTCAACAACACCGTCTATATCCGTTGGGCGGTGGAGACGGTCCCCCCCGAAGTGCTGCGAGAGAGGCGCTTGATGGAGGTGGAAGTCAACTACCGGGGTGAAGCGTTTTACGGCGAGACCATCCTCTCACGCGTCAAGAATGAAGGAGGCGGGGAGTCGCCCCGTTTCTCCCACCAGCTCGTCAACCGCGATACCGGAAAGGAACTGACCCGGCTGCGGACCGCTTGGGAATGATCGCGGGATTTTTCCCCTTGTATTACGGATTCATCGTGTAGAAGATCTTGGCGCCGTGAAATTTCACCTCCTCCCGGCCCTGCCAGAACCTTACGATCAGATGGTAGCTGAACCATTGATTGTTTATGAGCGGATATTTGATCGATCGATCGCGCATGGTTCTGCGGTCGGGAGAGTTGGCAAAAGGATAGCTGCTGACACCCGCCATGTTAGATAGGGTGCCGGTAGCCATCTGGTGCCGGTAGAGAGATACATCCATCGAATCATCGTCGCCGCCGGAGTTGTCGGTGAAATAGACCACCATCTTGGTGACCGTCACTCCATGAGGGAGGTAGACGGGAACCTCGAAGCCGACCATGAAAGCAAACATATCATACTCGAAGTAGGCTTCAGTCGGCCCTGCATGAAAAATGAAATCATCGTAATAAGATTGGTTGTAGGGAATACATGCGGTGGGTGATATCGAGACCACGGTCCCGGGTGGAGCCACCATCTCCGAAAGATCCTCCATCTCAGCGGTTTCCTGGGCCGAGATCGTAAGGGGCGCAAGGATAAAGAGACAAACAGCCACACATGTCAATATGCGTTTCATGATGAACCTCCTTTTTGCTTACAAAAAAAGTATAGCATGGGGACGGCCGGAATAAAACATATCGGCTCCGACGTGGGGTGCGCTGAAACCTTTCGATTCGTGGATGCGTCATAGGAATGAGGGGGTATCGTGCATCTCATATATATCGACTTAGGGGAGGAAGAGATATGATCAAGAGCTACATAAAAATCGCTCTGCGCTACATCATTAAACACAAAGGGTATTCGTTTATCAATATTGTCGGCCTGGCGATCGGCATGGCTGTTTGCATATTGATCTTGCTTTACGTGCAGAGCGAATTGAGCTTCGACGGTTATCATGAGCATGCCGACCGTATTTACCGTTTCGAACGTTCCTATCGCCAATCGGACGGTTCGGTGCAGCCCTATTTCTGCACGCTGGCGCCCTCTTTCGTTCCGATCCTGGAAGAAGAGATGCCTGAGATCGAGCATGCCGTCCGGCTTTTCGGTCCGGACAACACCCTTGTTAAAGTCGGCGAGAGCGGCTTCAGCGAAGAGCGGCTGTTCTTTGCGGAGGAGGACATCTTTGATGTGTTCACCATTCCCCTCATTAAAGGGAATCCGGAAACAGCTTTGAAAAACCCGAACGGAATCGTTCTTTCTCAGTCCATGTCACGAAAGTACTTTGGGGACAAAGATCCCATGGGGCTCGAGATGGAAATCGACAACCGGCAGGTTGTCCAGGTGACCGGCGTAATGAAAGATTCTCCTCCCAACTCCCACATCCACATGAACTTTCTGGTTTCGTACCTCTCACTCAAAGGGCTCAGTGGCGAGGGAGAGAACGATTACTTTCTCGGAACGAGGAATTTTTCGGATAATGTCACGTTGGCCTATGCGCGGCTGGCGGAAAACGCATCCGCCGAGGCTGTGCAGGATAAAATCCCGGCATCTCTCGACCGGCATATTCCAGCCCGGGAAGATGGGGATGGGAATCTACTCAAAGCCAGCGAAAGAATGTTCATCCATGTTCGCAAGGTTAAGGATATCCACCTCTTTTCTCATCTCACCAAGGAAGTCGAGCCGAACAGCAATATCAACTATGTGATCCTGTTCACGGCCGTCGCGGTTTTGATCCTCATCATCGCGTGCATCAATTTTTTAAATCTCAGTACGGCACGGGCTTCCAATCGAGCCAAAGAGGTGGGACTGCGCAAAGTCGTCGGCGCCGACCGGAAACGATTATCACGCCAATTTCTTGGGGAGTCGATGCTGATCTGTTTGATCGCCATCCTTATCGCCATTGGGATGGTTGTTTCGGCCTTGCCTTATTTTAGAGTGTTTTCCGGGCATGAAATTTTTCTGGGTCATCTTTTCTCTCCCATCGGCATGCTGATCCTGACCGGAATTTTTCTTGCATCGGGTCTGGCCGCCGGCATCTATCCCGCTCTATATATTTCGGCCTTCCAACCCGTGACAATCCTTAAAGGAGAGCTCGGAAGAGGGCGTAAAGGCCAGTCAATGCGGAAAGCGCTGGTTGTTTTTCAGTTCGCCATGAGCATCGCTCTTATTTTCTCCGTGTACGTGGTCAATAAACAGATGCTTTTTCTCCGGAATGCGGATCTCGGGTACGAAAAGGAAAATATTCTCATGATTCCGGCTGATCAGGAGGTTAAAAATCGGTGGCCGGAATTCAGGCAGGAACTGCTCGGCAATCCAAAAGTCCTGGCGGCTTGTTTGTCAAAACGAGCACCGACGGGACGCCTTGTCGATTCTCCGGGGTTTACCATCGAGATCGACGGCGAGCAGAGAAAATCTCCTTTCGGGATGCCTCACAACCGCGTTTCCCATGAGTTTTTCAAGACGTATGATATGACGCTGCTCGCGGGAAGGGATTTTTCCCTGGAGTTTGCGACGGATGCCCAAGAGGCTTTCATCCTTAACGAGACGGCCGTGCGCCGCCTGGGAATCGAGAAACTCGAGGATGTTATCGATGCTCCCTTTAGTGTTCCGGGTTGGACGGGAAGGGTGATAGGGGTCGTTAAAGATTTTAACTACGAATCCATGCGCGATGAAATAAAACCCGTCGTCACTTACATCGCTCCCCGGCAGGTCAATACGCTGTCCGTTCGATTGGCTGCGGGCAATATCAGGGAGACGATCGACCATATCGAAGGCGTCTGGGCTCGGCTCCACCCGGGTTATCCACTCCAATACAATTTTCTCAGCGACCGCATCAACCGGCTTTACTTCAACGAGGAGAGAATGCTGCAGATGTTCCGTTACTTCAGTATTCTGGCCATTATTATCGGTTGTTTGGGTCTGTTCGGATTGGCATCGTTTACGGCTGAACAGCGCACGAAAGAGATCGGGATTCGAAAAGCTTTGGGCGCCACGGTGCCGAATATCATGACTCTGTTATCGATGGAGTTTGTCAAGTGGGTGTTGATCGCCAACCTGTTTGCCTGGCCCGTAGCCTATTGGATTATGGGCGGATGGCTGAGGAACTTCGCCTACAAGGCCGGCATCGGTGCTGTGCCGTTCATCCTGTCTTCCGGATTGGCGCTGGTCATCGCGATGCTCACGGTAAGCTACCAGGCGATCAAAGCCGCGGTCGCCGATCCGGTGGATGCTCTGCATTACGAATGAATGTTTTTGGCCCGGGAAAATGGTTCGGGCTGAATCAATCCCGGCTGTTTTCTCCAGCTCATTACCATTAAATAAGATGTCGTGTCCCTATCGGCTTTAATATAAGAAATTCAACAAAGTCAATGCGGGAACTTGACGGAAAAAGGTCTTGGTCAACCGGTCCGGGCGAGGGGATGGTTTTGGTTTAGCGAATCCGGCGAATGAGGGTCCAATTTAACCAGACAAGCGCCAGCGGCAAAAGGATGTTCGCAAAAAACCACACGCGCTCGATGGGGCCGAGATCCATTATCCCGCGAGCGGCCCATTCAAGCACATGAATGGAAAAACCTGCGATACCTACGATCAGTCCTGCGCTGTAGTCGCCGCGGCGAAGAACCAGAAAGACGGCAACGGCGTAGGCGATGGCAGCGATAAAAGGAGCCGATCGATCCGAAATCAGCGGCCAGACTCCGTTGCCGACCGCCAGGACCGCCAAGATGATGATAACTGCTCGTTTGCCGGTCATCCCTAATTTTCTCTTCTGCCGTGATCATTTTACCATAAATTCCCCTTTTTCCAGCCAGTCTGAGCTATCTCATTTAGAATATAATGGTTAGAAATATCTTTTCCCAGAGAGCAATTTCTTAAAGATTATTTTGGGGGGCAAAAATCGATTCTAAGCAGCACCACTGATTTTTTATCATGCTTAAAAGCTGTTTTAGGGCCGAAAAATCGAATTTAAGAAAAAAGCTCCCCCTGGAAGGATTTTGTATCTATCAGTTAATCGATCAGTTAATTCAGCCTGGCTGCTAATACAGGAATCAGTTGCCTGAGCGGGGCGAGTACTCTCCCTTATGGATGCGCGTACCCGAGAGTTTCTTTGTTTGGGAGTGATGCTGAAACTTCTGCTCCGGCCGGACGGCTTCCTGCGGGATCGGGGCGTAAAGCCGATAATCCGCTTTTCTCACCGGGATCTTCATGCCAATCAGGGATTCGATGCCGCGAAGGTTGCCGGCGGTCTTTTCGCAGGCGAATGAGATCGCCTTGCCGGTGTTGCCGGCACGGGCGGTTCTTCCGATGCGGTGAACGTAATTTTCGCTGTCCTGGGGAAGATCGTAGTTGATCACCATGTCCAGATCGTCGATCTGAAGACCCCGGGCCGCCACGTCGGTCGCGACCAGGTATTCGAACTTGCCTGCCATAAAATCATTGATGATCCGCAGCCTGCGGTTCTGGGGGAGGTCTCCGGTCAGGTGCCGGCTGTGATAACCGTTGGATTTAAGCTTTTTTGAAAGCCGGGAAGCGACATACTTCATGTTGGTGAAGATGAGCGCGTTGCGGGGGGCCTGTTCCTTGAGGATGCCCAGCATGAGATTAAGCTTGACCTGTTTTTTCACGTGGTAAAGTTCCTGGGAAACGGCGTCCACCGTCAGCTGCTCCGGAGTGATCTCGATCGCAACCGGCCGGTTCAGGTGATCGGCGATGATTTTTCTGGAGGCCTTGGGCAGCGTCGCACTGAAGAGCAGGCTCTGTCTTGCATTCCGAGCGGGCATTCGGCTCAGAAGCTTCTTGATGTCGGGAAGGAATCCCATGTCGAGCATGCGGTCGGCTTCGTCGATTACCAGGGCTCCCAGTTTATTCAGTTTCAAATGGCCATTGTCGCTCAGATCCATCAGACGTCCCGGTGTGCCGATGATGATGTCCAATCCCTTGCGCAGCTTGGCGATGTGCTGTGAGACGCCCACGCCGCCGAACAAAGCTCCGATCGAAAAATCCAGTCCGCCGCTCAGGAGGCGGGCTTCGCTCTCCACCTGGACAGCCAGTTCTCGGGTCGGCACGATGATAAGCGCCGGTTTCCGTTCGGATCTTTTTGAATGAAGCATGTGCTCCATCAGGGTAATGAGAAAAACGGCGGTTTTGCCGGTTCCGGTTTGGGATTGAACGGTTACGTCCCTTCCCTTGAGGGATACGGCCAGGGTCTTTTCCTGGACGTCCGTCATGGTTTTATAACCTCGATTCGCGATCGCTTTGAGAAGGCGCGGATCGAGGTTGTATTCGTTGAATTTCATAATTTCACCTTATTGTTCGATTAAAAAATACGGGAATGAATGTCAGGCGAAATTATCGTTGGAAGGGGAGATGAATGTTCGCGGTGACGATCTATACCAAATTTTTCTGTAGTATACCTTATCGGCCGGTTTATGGCAAGCGATGCTTTCCCGGCAGCCGCGCCGTATCCGATTGACTTCGATATTACCCTGTGGTACAGATTATAAAAGGTCGAAAAGATGAATTCCCTGGTTGGAAAGAAACTCAAACACTTCCAGATCGAGAAGCTGCTCGGCAAGGGAGGGATGGGGGTTGTTTACCTGGGACATGACACCCGCCTGGACAGGCCGGTCGCCGTAAAGGTCCTCCGTCCGGATGTGACCGAAAACCGGAACCGCCGCCGCCGTTTCCTGCAGGAAGCCCGCGCCGCCGCTGCGTTGAATCACCCCGCCATCGCTCAGATCTATGATGTCGACGAGGCCGACGGCGTAACCTTCATCGCCATGGAGTTCGTTGAAGGGAAGACCGTCAGCCGGCTGATCGGCAACCGTGAACTCGATCTGGTCGGCGCCGTGGAGATCGCCCTGCATGTCGCGGAAGGCCTCAGCCAGGCCCATAAGGCCAATATCGTCCACCGGGACATCAAATCCGACAACATCATGCTGACCCGTGACGGCCATACCAAACTTCTCGATTTCGGTCTGGCGAAGCTTCTGGAGCCGATGCCGGATAACGGCGAGTCGGAAATCTACCGTGATCTGAAGACAACCAAAACCATGTCGGAAACCCGGGCCGGTATGATCCTGGGAACGACCGCGTACATGAGCCCGGAGCAGGCCCGCGGTATGCCGATCAATCAGAGTAGCGATGTTTTCTCGCTGGGGATCGTCCTGTACGAGATGATCGCCGGCGAGCTGCCTTTTAAGGGAGATACCCCGATCGACACCATGCATGCCATCACCTTTGAGGAGGCACGCCCGGTAACGGTCATACGCAAAAACCTTCCTCCCGAGATACACAGGATCCTTTTGCGCTGTCTGCGAAAGCGGCCTGAAGACCGATATCCCGAAGCCGGAGCCCTTGCGGATGATCTCAAACGGCTCAAAAGGGAGATAGAATCCGGTATTCATCGGTCCGATCCCGTTTCTGGAATTTTCCAGAGGGTGATCGACTGGGTGAAGTTCTCCCTTCCCTTCGGATTCAAGGGGATCACGGGCTTGGGCGTGATCCTGATCCTGGCGGCGATCGTGGTTTTCGCCAAGGTCAATTACTGGGCTCTGGGCGCCTACGCGCTGATCCTGCTCTTTATCTACCGCTACATCCGGAACCGGAAGAGCCGGATGCTGAAAAAGTTCACGATGAAGGTCTCTCAATTCCCTGAGGTCCGGGTCATCAGCCGGAAAGAGGATCAGATCACGGTGATCGTGGATCAGGCCATGGCCAAACTGTATCTCAGGATCAACAGCATGATCGAAGCGGTGAACAAAAAACTGTATTTCGGCAAACCGGTAAAGGCCGCGGTGCGCGATGACCTTTCGAACCAGGAATTCCAGAAAGTTCTGCGGGAGCCCGGCGTCATGTACGTCCGGGAGGATGTCGTTATCAAGCCGGAATCCGAGCCCGAATCCTCATAATCCCCGGGCAGGTTTCATTTTATTCCTGGGGCTGTTCTTCTTTCGTTTTGGGAAATGAAAAGTGGAGCTGAGCGATTTTCCATGCGTCATCTTTCTTTTTAAGGACCCAAGTGGCTCTCAATCCTTCCGTAGAAATTTTTTTCCCCGGTTCAACAAAGTCCAATCAAACACACAGGCGAGCCAAGCCGCTTCGCCCGTATCATGGATCTTGATTATCAAATCCCTGTAAGTGACATCGAGTTTCTCTAAAACCGCAAAATGTTCCTGATAACGTTCTTTTATTTCGTGCCAACCGATAAGCCTTCTGGATGTGTTTCCATCTAACATCACGATGTCTTCATCCTGGGAGAAGATTTCGGAAAGCAGGTTTATATCTTGAGCTGCCAATGCTGTACCATATTGAGTGAGAATGGCTTGCACCTCCGCTTTTTCAGCCTGGATATCAACCACGGAGTTCTCTACAGGCTCTGTGCCTTGCTGCTCGCAGCCGGAAACAAGACAAAACAGAATGACGGAAGGAATAACCAATAGTCCTTTTTTCATCCCTTCCCTTCTCCAAATGCAATATGTTTATTAGACTTATATTGATATGGTCTGTTAAGCACGGCGCTTATTCAGATATGGTTGCGGTCCAATACCGCCCCGTTCCATACCATGATGCGCCGCCTTTCCACTTGCCGTTTTCATACTTGCCGGTGTAGTCGCCCAACCCTGGCCTGTGAATCACGATTTCCTCGCGAGGTCTATACGTCGTGATACTGAGCCCTTGTTCCTTGTGTTGTTTGCCGCCCAAATTGCCCCCTGTCCTCACCGCGTCATATTTATTTTCCGTGCCCACGCGCGTGAATGTTCCGTTCCATGTTAGTGATTTGCTGTTGGCGCCTGCCCCGGGCGCATATCCCTTTATTGTAATCTGGCTGATCGGGAACCCGGATAGTTCCGCTGTCTCCAGCTCGACAATCCTTGCGAGCAGCCGTTCTCTTGATTCCTTGAGCCCGGCCTGCTCTTTTTTCTTTCTTGACAACTCGGCTTTATAATCTCTGATCCACCCTCTTACTATATTGCGCACGTAACCTTCGGGATATAAAAATCTTCTTAACCCCGTTAGTTGAAACTCCCATTTTTTTATATCTTCCTGCAGAGTATTAATTTTTTTCTCGTTAAATTCTATCATTTCCGATAAACCCCTCTCCGTATCCTTTTTGATTTGCAATTCGCTTTGATCAGCTAGGGCGAAAGAGGAAGACCAAAGGAAAAACAAGACCAGAAAGCAAAATCCAACAATTATTCGGCTCCGTTTCATATTCAACCCTCCTGTGTTGAAGTCAAAACACCTATAACTTATGATATTGCCGTCTTTTATCGATTTCAAGTCGGGATGTGGAGATTGGCTTAGAAGGCCCATTTTGGGGGCGAAAGTGACGCTCTAAGCCGGAATTAATGCCCTTCTAAGCATGGAACTTGTGGAAAATGGGCCTGATGGCTTTGTCGGAGCGCAATTGTGTTACTGATCCAGAGGCAGGTTCATTCGCCGGAGCAGGTCCTGGTACCGGGGATCGTCGTCCAGGAGGTCATAACCGGGACTCCCCACATAAGGCATATTGGGATCTCTCATCTCATAGGCTTTCTCCAGCCATTCCATGGCATGATCTTTATCCGTAGCGAAAACATACATCGCAGCGATGAAATAGGGAGAAACATAGGTCTGCTTCGAAAGCGCCGCCATGGTCTCAGCCGCGGACATCATCGCCCCCCGGTAGCCGTTTTTCTCATATCCCCGGGCCATGACGTCCGCGATTTCTGCCATGCCCATGACCGTAAAAGCCGCCTTGGCTGATTCCAGAGATTCCTCATACATTCCCTTCATATAGTAGTCACCCCAGAGTGAAACAAGCGCGACTAAATCATTGGGGGACATTTGAAGAACTTTCTGGTATACCTCTATGGCCTCATCATAGCGCCGCAGATATTCGTAGGGGGTTGCGGAAATAGACAGGATCACGGAATTGACAGGGTCCAACTGCATGGCTCGCTCGGAAATAGCCAGCGCTTCGTCCATGCGATCCATATAACACAGCAGGTTCGAATAGTAGGCGACCGCTTCCGCAAAGTTGGGCTTGAGTTCCAGGGCGCGTTTGTAAGCCTGTTCTCCCTCCTCCCAGTCCCAGTCCACCCATGTTTTGACGTTGGCCCATTGATAATGGACCTCCGGCAGCGTGTCATCCGATTCCAGGGCTTTCTGCGCCGCGGCCTTGGCTTTCGGCGCCGCCTCGCTGGGTGTGAGCAATCCAAATTGTTCGCGGCAGCCCCAGACCAGAGAAATCCCCACATAGGCCAAAGCGTAGTCAGGATCCGCTTCCAGAGCCTGTTCAAAGTAGTGCAGCGCGGCATCGATTTCCTGAGGAGTAAACCTGTAGAGGTGAGACATGCCCTTGAGATAGGCCTCATAGGCCTGGGGATTGACCTGGTGGGCCGATGCAAGGCGCGACGCCTCTGTCGGGGTCAGCGTGATCTGGACCTCGTTCACAATCGCCCGGGCCACCTCGTTGTACATGGAAAGGATGTCGGTCATGGGCTGCTCATACATCTGCCCCCAGAGGTTCCGTTCCTCAGGGAGGGCATCGACCAACTGCACCCGGATGCGCACCGTGTCGCCGGCCTGCTGCACGGAGCCTACCACGATGGCGTCCACCTTCAGTTCTTGGGCGATTTCCGGCAGGAGTTTGTCCGAATCTCTGTACCGCATCACGGATTGCCGCGAAATCACCCGAAGCGCGCTGACCTCACTCAGCTGACCGATCAGTTCATCGGTTACGCCGTCCACAAAATACTGCTGTTCCGCATCTCCTGTCAGGTTCTCCAGAGGAAGGATGGCGATGGCTTCGATCGCCTTGGCAGGTCCGGTAAACACTGTCAGAAATATCACCACCGTGGCGACGACAAGGGCCGCGGATCCCGCATAGACCAGGGCCCGCTTTCTTTTTGCCCGCTTGGCTTTCTTCAGCCGGGCTTTGATCTCTTCGGGCACGATGCCGGCGGAGATGGATTTTAGGTCATCCAGCAGCTCCTCGGCCGTCTGATAGCGCTTGTCCGGATCCTTCTCGAGCGCCTTGTGGACGACCTCTTGAAGGGAAACGGGGACGTCCGGATTCGATTCCATGATCGGCTCGGGTTTCTGCTCCAGGATGGAATAGATGACGCTTTGCTGCTGCTCGCCTTTAAACGGCAGTTTCCCGGTGAGCATCTCATACAGCACCACCCCGAAGGACCAGATGTCCGACCGGTGATCCACTGCTTTACCCTGGGCCTGTTCGGGCGACATGTAGGCCACCGTCCCCATGGTCGAGCCTTCCCGGGTCAGGAGCGTGCTTCCGGATTTTCTCGCCAGCCCGAAATCCATGATCTTGGCCTGGCCGGAGTCTGTGACCATGATGTTGCCGCTTTTGATATCCCGGTGCACGATGCCCTTCTTGTAGGCGGCCTGCAGCCCCTCCGCCGTCTGGGCGGCGATCTTAAGCGCTTCCTCCAGCTCGAGCGGCCCGGATTCGATCCGTTCCTTAAGACTCCGGCCTTCGATGTAAGCCATGGAGAGGAAGGTCCTCTCATCGCTCTCGTCGAACTCATGGACCGTGCAGATATTTGGGTGGTCGAGCGCCGCGGCCGCCTGAGCTTCCCGCATGAAACGGGCTTTAACCTCCGGGATGTGGGTGAGCTCGGCGGGAAGGAACTTGAGCGCAACGGTCCGCTTGAGCTTGGTGTCTTCGGCCTTGTAGACGACACCCATGCCGCCTCGGCCCAGCTCCTCGATGATCGTGTATCGGCTAGAGATCGTGGCGCCCTTGGGCAGGCTTCCGCTGGGTGTGATCAGGGTTTGAGTGAAGTCGCCGCCTTCACCCGATTTTAAAGGTGTACCGCATTTTCCGCAAAAATCCGTATCGTCGGGATTTTCATGCCGGCACTTGGGACATTGATTCGCCATATTCTCCCCCCCGGTTAATGGCTTCAATAAAAACATATCAACTTAACAAGGCCGAGTCAATTAACCATAAACCGCTTCTGATCAGTGAAATGGTCTGAAATATATCGCTGTCTGATCCCTCTATCTTGACAGGAATGTTCGCCTGTAGTATATTGTTCGCAAATTAGTGAACATAAGATAAGGGGTGAACAATATGAAAAATATGCAAAGAAGAAAGAATATTTTTGCAGATAAAGCGTCCATAATATTAAGAATGATGCTTCAGGATCCAAATAAAAAATGGGTAGCAAGAGATTTTGTTGGTGAAAATAAAGTGAGTTTAGGATTTGCCCAAGAGGTTTTGGAAGAATTATCAAGGCGGGGTTTTGTGGAGAGAGTAAAAAAAGGACCTAAAAGTTTTACTGTTCTCACCAATAAGGAAGAGCTTATAAATGCCTGGCAGAAGTATTACAAATATGAATTGAACGAAGTCGATTTATATTATTCTCCGGAAAAAAATATACTGAAAAAAATAAAGTCTATTCTAAAAAAAGACAAATATGCCCTCACTCTACATTCTGGAGCGAATTTGATCACATCCTATGTTAGGACGGATAATATTTACTTTTATTTTATTTCAAAAAATTGGGAGAAAGATATTCTGAGATT
>CAYSQW010000065.1:0-19453 GCA_964433135.1 uncultured Eubacteriales bacterium | reverse complement strand
GATAGGCATAAGCCGGGGGCGCGGCCTGGGGCGCCGGAGCCGGCCGGACCGCCGGGGGTGGGGGCGGAGGCGGCGCCGATTCACGCCGCACCTGATCGAAAAGATCCCGGTAGCCCGCCGGATAATCCGAGGTCACTTCACGGCCCGGATCCTCCTGCACGATGCGCCGGATCCAGTCCTTTGCGCTCTCTGATTCCCCCAGATAGAAGTTGCACAGCGAGAGATAGAAGTAGGTGTCCACCAGCATGGCCTTGTCCTTGGTAAGGATCAAAACCTGCGAGAACCGCTCGATGGCATCCATATACTCGCCCTGTTGATAGAGCTCGGCGCCCTGCCGATAGACATCGGCCGCGCTCTGGCCGGAATCAACGGCCGCCGGAGAGAAGGATGAGTTCAGGATAAACAGGATGAAGATCCCGATCGCAAAACGCACTCCTCCCTTGGATTGAAAACATTGAACAGACATGTACTCCCTCCCCAAAAAATCTCATGTATTTCTTCCTGCATGAAGTGATAGAAAGTATAAAAAAACGAAAGAGGAAAATCAAATCCTCTTTTCCAACAGGGGGGATAAAGGTGTTTTTATGAGAGATTCCAGCAGAAAACACGTCTCATTTCGGCGCCCCGTCGACAACAATGCAGGATAGGGAGCGGTACCGTTGAAACGAAGGATCGGAGATCCAACGGAGAGCATTTCGCTCCCTCGTATTAAGGAATACGGCAACAATTGATAGCCTTTGCAGGAAAAATGGATCGGGGACGGGTCAAGGTCGCCGTGGCGGCAAAACGGCATGCGGTGAGGCGTGCCAACCCGCCCTCGTATTAAGGAAGGTCGATCCGGATGCAAAAAAACTGACGGGGACGCTGTATTACTTTCAGCAAAATAAAACCAGACAAACGGCGTCAGCGCAATCTGGTTGAATGCGTCACGGGCCAAGATCAGGACGGCCGGCGAGGAAGCAGCTCGTGAGACGTACTAAGGTACGTCGATCGGGCCGCAACGAAGTCGACGTTCTGAGATTGGTTCGCCCGAAGGGGAAAAAAGGCCGATATAATAAAGAGGTCATTGAGGAAGCGCCACAAATCTTACAGTAAAATACGATTCACCGAAATCACAACATGAAAGATACAGAACTAACCGTATCGGCCTTTTTTATGACACATTCAACCTATTTGAATTTTTGGATGCGATGATTCTGCGAATCCAATACATAAACATTCCCCAGCGAATCCACCTCGACCCCCTGCGGATTGTTGAACTCTCCGTATCCGCTGCCGAGCTGCCCCCATTTCGAGACGAACCTCTTCCGGGGCGTGAACTTCTGGATCCGATCGTTTCCCCATTCGACCACATAGCTGAAGCCGGCTTTGTCGAAAGCGATATCGTAAGGATAATTGAACTGGCCGTCTCCGCTCCCCATTGTCCCCCACTGTTCGACGAAGGATCCCCAGGGGGTGGTGACGCGGATACGCTGGTTGTTCTTGTCCACGACATACAGATAGTTGTCCAGCGGCCCGAAAGCGGCGCCGAAAGGATATTGATATCCGCTCCAGCTGGAAACGAAAACTCCTGCGGAGGTGAATTTCTGCACCCGGTGATTGTTGTTGTCCACGACATAGACATATCCAGATTGATCCACGGCGATTCCGGCCGGGTAACGAAACTGACCATTCGCACTTCCATTGGAACCCCATTTTCGGATATAGGTCCCCGTGTTGCTGAATTTCTGCACCCTATGATTGTAGGTATCCGCCACATAGATATAACCGGAATTGGGATCTCCGCATACTCCCCACGGAGAATTCAATTGGCCGTTTCCGGATCCCAGGGAGCCCCATTGGGTGACGTAATTTCCGGTTTGGCCGAATTTCTGGATCCGGTGGTTTCCCGTATCCGCGACATAGATCCGGCCGTACCTCCCGAGTGCGATGGCACGCGGGTAGTTGAACTGGCTGCTTGCGCTGCCGTATTCTCCCCAAGTGGTGTCCAGGACATAATTTTCCTGCGTGATGCAGAACAGATCGGAATAATCAAAAACGCTGGGTTTTTGCGCGGCCGAGACCATGACTTTGTAATTCGCTCCATCCACCAGCGTGCTGCTGACCGTCCAGGAATAGATGCCGTCGTTTTCGGTGCTTGACACGATGGTACGCACCCGGGAAGCCCCTTTATAGAGCTCGATCTTCACCGTGGTCACGTCCTGCTTGCCGGCGTTCGGTTTCCCCGGATCGGTAACGGCCGTCGTGGTCCAGCGGATAGTGACATCCTCTCCGAAATCCCATACCGACACCGAATTAGGCTGTATGACTTCGAGATTCATCTCCTTCAGCGTGAACGCGACCGTCGTCCGCTCTCCCGACTTTATGGTAACGGTTTTCTGCTGATCGCCGTAGCCTTCCTTGACAACCTTAACCACCCGGTTTCCAACTGCGACATTCTTGAACAGATAATTGGTCTTTTTCCCGGTGTCCACGCCGTCGATAAAAACGGACGCCGTCTGGGGGGTCGAATCGACCTTGAGCGATCCCACCTTGGCGATGGTGAAATTATCGCTTTCCGCATACACAGCGGCATCGCCGGGACAGGAGATCCTCACTTTGTAATTCGATCCCAAAGCCAGGTCGGAAGCAACCGTCCAGTTGTGGCTTCCGTCGTTGGGGGTGCTGCCCACAATGGTGCGAAGCGCGCTCCCTCCCTTATAAAGCTCGATTTTAACGTTGGACAGGACCATGGGCTGAATATTGTTCGGACCAGAAAGATTCGCGCCCGGGAAATGGAGCGTGTTCAAATGCCGGCTGCGCGGGTTGTTCAGACTTGATCCAGAGGTTTCAGCCGTTCCGGTATCGGCTTTCGCTTCGTATTTCACGGTTTGTTCCTCCCGGGAACGAAGCGTTCGT
The DNA here is from genome assembly GCA_964433135.1 of uncultured Eubacteriales bacterium. Taxonomy (GTDB): domain Bacteria; phylum Acidobacteriota; class Aminicenantia; order Aminicenantales; family Aminicenantaceae; genus CAYSQW01. The sequence goes on along the minus strand of CAYSQW010000065.1, from coordinate 16,555 downwards.
ACCTGCTGATCGATCGATCGCTGCGACGGACTCCTGCGAAACATGCGGAGCCGGTTCATACGCGCTATCTGACCGGACGGATTGACGGTCGAAAGGACTCCCCGGTTCTTTGCGATCGCTCCTCCGTAGCTCCCGGAACCGGCGTTCGACTCCCACCGGATCGTGACCTGCTGTCCCGTGCCCCATGTCACCCCCGAGGCCGGCTGCGTCACCGTCAGGGTGTGCATCATCAAATTTCCACTCACCATCGCCGTTTCTCCCGCGGTGACCGAGACGCTCTGTTCGAACTCCATGTACCCTTCCTTGACCAAGCGAACGACGTGACTGCCGGGAGCGATGTCGCTCAAGGTGCAGTTGGAAACATTTCCCGTATCGACCGCGTCCAGAAACACCTGAGCGCCGGGGGGATTGGAATTGATCTGGATGCCGCCGGTCGTCTCCTTCTCCTCCTTAAAGACGAAGAAATAGAGGGCCGCGCCCGCGACAAGGGCGCCGCCCAAGGCATAGAGCAGAAACTTGCCTCCGCCGCGTCTCCGGGGGGCCTGCTGATATACGACCGCCGGCGGATTCGCCGGCTCTTTCGCGGGGGGGGGCACCGCTTGGACGGCGGGCGGCGGCGCCGGCCGGCGGCGCATGCGCTCGCGCTCCATCAATTCACTGGCTGCCTCCCGCTTGGCCTGATTGAAAAGTGCGATGTATTCTTCGGGATACAGCGCCGTGGCTTCCCTTTGGGGATCGAGTTCCAGCAGCTTCTTGATCCAGGCCTTGGCGATATTATGATTCTCCAGATAATAATTGCAGAGTGAAAGGTAAAAATAAGAATCCGTCAGCAAGGGCTGAGATTCCGTCAGAATCAGCACACGAGACAATTTCGATATGGCCTTGACGTATTCTCCTTCGTTGTAGAGCTCTACTCCCTGCTGAAATACCTGATCGGCCTTTTGCGCCGCCGGAACGACGCCGTCAAGATAAGCACCATTCAGGATAAGAATAAAAAAACACGCCAATGAAAAATAAACCAGCTTCCGAGAATGAAATATCCCCACGCGCATGACGACCCTCCTTTTGCCCGGGAAGCGCTTTCGCCGCCCGATTGACGTAAAATCCCTATAAAATAGATATTACGCAAAAAAGGATAAAATGCAAATGATGAGGGATTCGGAGGGAGACACGGGTCCCCGAATAGAGAACCGCATCTATTCCGGTATTAAGGGCCGTGTTCCGGCGCGCCTTCGCAAAAAGACGCCTAAAAAGACCGCAGGGTAATCAACTCTTGCGCGAACGCTGTTCCTTGACTTTTTCCTTCAGGTCTTTCTTCTTGGCTTTCTTTTTGAATTCACTGTCGACCAGCTCAAGAATCGCCATTTCCGCGCCGTCCCCCTTGCGGGGACCGAGTTTTACGATCCGGGTATAGCCGCCCGGCCTCTCGCTGAACCTCGGGCCGAGATCTTCGAACATCTTCTTGACCACATCACGTTTGTAAACCACTCGCAGAGCCCGCCGCCGGGCATGAAGCGTGTCCTTTTTCGAAAGGGTTATCAATTTTTCCACCATGGGCCGCGTCGCCTTGGCCTTGGCAAGGGTCGTCTGTATCCGCTCTTTTTCCAAAAAAGATGTCACCAAGCTGCGCAGCAAGGCCTTTCGCTGGGCCGAATCTCGTCTCAGTCTCTTGGTGTTGACCAGGTGTCTCATTCTTCCGCTCCCTCATTCTCCGTCTCTTCCGCTTTCTCCCCTTCGATCTTCTCGATCAAATTCGGATGAAGTCCCAGGTTCAATCCCAGTCCCAATTCCTGCAGGGTCTCTTTGATTTCCATCAGCGATTTGCGTCCGAAGTTCTTGGTTTTTAACAGTTCTTCCTCGGTCTTCTGCACGAGGGTGTATATCTTTTCAATACCCGCCGATCGCAGACAATTGTTGGATCGCACGGACAGTTCGAGATGATCTATGGATTTAGAAAGGATCTCGATCTGAGACATGTAAGGGATCTCCGTCCTGGAAGGAACGGGCTCCCGATCCGCCGGTTCATCAACGATATTGAGGAAAATAGCCAGGTGATCTCTCAGGATCTTGCTGGCTTGGGCCAAGGCGTCCTGGGGAGTGATGGCGCCGGTCGTCCAGATCTCAAGCGCCAGTTTTTCATAATCGATCCGCTTTCCGACACGCGCGGGGTCGACCCGATAATTCACTTTTAATACCGGTGAATGCGAAGAATCAAGGGGGATATAATCCACGCTCAGATCTTCCTTGAAATTCTGATCGGCGGAGACATAACCCCGGCTGTTTTCCACGATCATTTCGATATCCAATTCGCCGTCTTTATCCAGCGATGCGATGTGGATATCCGCGTCCAGAATCTCGATGTCCGCATCGGCGGAGATATCTGCCGCGGTGGCCTCCGCGGGTCCCTTGACCTTGAGAGTCATCATCTTCGACTCACGGCCCTCCAGCTTCAGCGGTATTCTTTTCAGATTAAGGTTTATATCCGTCACATCCTCCACTACCCCGGGAAGGGTGGAGAACTCATGCAGCACCCCTTGAATCCTAACATTGGTAATTCCCGCACCCGTGATGGATGAAAGCAATATCCTGCGCAGGGCATTACCGATGGTGATGCCAAATCCTCTTTCGAACGGCTGGGCTGTGAATTTTCCGTATTTCGCCGTCAGCGTTTCATAATCGCATTCCAGATATCTCGGTCTCTGAAATCCTGTCTCGATCATTCTTCCTCCTTTTCCGGATCCATAAGTTCCAGAAAAACCCTCAGGGCAGTTGAGAAAAGGTTTTCCCCTCTCCCCGGCTCTATTTTATATCACTTGGAATATAGCTCGACGATCAAATGCTCTTCCACGTCAATTCCCACATCTTCGCGCGTGGGGGAAGATACGACCCGAACTTCCATATTGTCCCGATTGACATCCAACCAACCCGGTACGTTTTTGGTTTGATGGAATTCAACCAACGCTTTGAAATCCTCATTTTTCCGGGCTTTCTCACGGTAGGAAAGAACATCCCCCGGTTTCATCAATTGCGAAGGGGATGACGCTTTTCGCCCGTTAAGCGCAAAATGACCGTGCGTGATCAACTGGCGGGCATGTATCCTCGAATGCGCAAATCCGATCAGATACACGACATTATCCAAACGCTGTTCCAGCATGGAGAGCAGATTTTCACCCGTGATCCCCTTGCGACGCTCGGCGCGTTGAAAGAAAAGCTTGAACTGCTTTTCGGACATCCCGTAATAGCGTTTGAGCTTTTGCTTTTCCCTCAGCTGGATGCCGTATCCAAGGATTCTCCGACGGGCTCGTCCATGCTCTCCAGGAGGATAAGGTCTCCGTTCAATGGGACATTTATCGGTCTCGCATTTATTTCCTTTTAAGAAGAGCTTCATCTTCTCAACCCGGCAGAGGCGGCATACTGAATTACTCGATTTAGACATTCTTCTCTCCTATCAAGCTCATCTCGTTAAACTCGGCGTCTTTTCCGAACCCTGCATCCGTTATGCGGAATCGGGGTTACGTCCCGTATGGATTTGATCTCCAGGCCCCCGGACTGCAGTGCTCGGATAGCCGATTCCCGACCGGCTCCGGGTCCCTTGACTTTCACATCCACATAGCGCACCCCATAGTCCTTGGCTCGATGGGATACTTCCTTGGCCGCCAACTGAGCGGCAAACGGAGTCCCTTTTCGGGCGCCCTTGAATCCGGCGGTCCCAGAGCTTGTCCAGCAGACAACGCTTCCTTTTTGATCGGTTATCGTTATGATTGTATTGTTAAAAGTCGATTGGATATGGGCGATTCCATATCCGATATCTTTTCTTACTTTTTTCTTTTTGACTTTCCGTTTCGGTCGTGCCATCGATCACTCCATTTATTATCTGTTGATCCGCTGTCCACGCGGTCCTTTCCGGGTTCTGGCGTTCGTTTTTGTCCGCTGTCCCCGTGCAGGCAGACGCCGCTTATGTCGAAGTCCCCGATATGAACCGATATCCATGAGGCGTTTTATATCCATTTGGATCTCTTTACGGAGGTCTCCTTCGATCTTCTCGGTTTTTTCGATGATCTGACGGATCTTGTTGATTTCATCTTCGGACAGCTCTTTGACCTTGCGGTCTTTATCGATTTTGGCCTTTTCCAGAATCTTGATGGATTTGGTGCGACCGATACCGAAAATATACGTCAATCCGATCTCTATTCTTTTTTCCTCTGGAAGCGTGATTCCTGCTATTCTCGCCATTTTGACCTCATTTAACCTTGTTTTTGTTTATGCTTGGGATTGCTGCATATCACTCTGAGAGTTCCTCTTCTTTTAATGATCCGGCAGTTGCGGCACATTTTTTTTACCGATGCTCTTACTTTCATTGTCCACCCTCTATTTGTAACGATACGTAATTCTTCCTTTGGTCAGGTCATAAGGGGAAAGTTCCACCAAAACCCGATCCCCGGGCAATATCCGGATGAAATGCTTTCGCATCTTGCCCGAAATATGCGCCAGGATATGATGCTTATTCGCCAATTCCACTCGGAACATGGCATTGGGAAGCGTTTCCAGGACTGTTCCTTCCGCTTCGAATACATCCTGTTTAGGCATGCCGCGACTCCTTTTCATAACCTTGACCCAAGTCGCCGTCCCACTGACTGAGGATTTCCGCTCCGTTTCGCGTCACCGCCACGGTGTGTTCATAATGTGCGGAAAGAGTTCCGTCCTTGGTTACGGCCGTCCAGTTGTCCGAGAGGATTTTAACGTTCCAGTCTCCCGCGGCGATCATGGGTTCAACGGCTAAAACCATGCCGCTCTTGATCTTCGGTCCATGCCCCGGCGCTCCGAAATTCGGGATTTGAGGTTCTTCATGCAGCGAAAATCCGATTCCATGCCCCACAAAAGAACGGATTACGGAAAATTTTGCGCTTTCCACATGCTTCTGTACAGCATGCGATACATCCGATATCCGATTCCCTTCGTGCATTTGTTCGAAGCCCTTGAAAAAGGACTCCCGAACGACCGCAATCAGCTCACGCGCCTCGGGAGAAACCTCTCCCACCGGATACGTCACCGCCGCATCTCCGTAGAATCCATCAAGGACCACTCCGTAATCGAGGCTGATAATATCTCCTTCTCGCAGCTTTCGGCGAGAGGGGATTCCATGAACGATCTCCTCATTGATGGAAGTGCAAAGCGAAGCCGGATAGCCCCGATAGCCTTTAAAAGCCGGCACGGCGCCCAATTCATGGGCCCGCCTCTCGGCATAGGCATCCAACTCCCGGGTTCGGACTCCGGGATTGACCAAGTCTTTCAACTCAGCCAGCACCCGACCCACGATCCGGTTGCTGCGGCGCATGGCATCGATCTCTTCCTCGGTTTTATATATAATCATTCGCGCACTCGTTTACAGCTCTCGTTCCTTATCGATAAGATCACTGAGCTCGTCGAATATACGCTCGATCGGCGCATCTCCGTTGATCCCATGATAGACATCTTTTCGTTTATAATAATCAACCAACTGATCTCTCTGCTGATGGTAAATGTGCAGCCGCCGTCGTATGGCATCTTCCCGGTCGTCATCCCGCAGGACAAGCCGAGCGCCACATTCGTCACAAACGTCGGCCACTTCAGGATTTTTCACCTGAGTGTTATAGATCATACCACATCCTACACAGCTTCGCCGCGCATTTAAACGCTTCACGACGATCTCATCGCTCAAACAGATCTCGACTACGATTTCATTTCGACCCGAATCCAGGTCCTCCAGCATGCGCGCCTGGGGAAGCGTTCGGGGGAATCCGTCCAGGATGTAGCCGCTGCGGCAGTCGGGAAGCGCGATCCGCTCCCGAATGATCCCGCCGACGATCTCATCGCTGACCAAGTCGCCCTCGTTCATGATCGCTTCCGCTTTCCGTCCCAATGCCGTACGGTCCTTCACGGCGCGGCGCAGCAGGTCACCGGTCGATATCTTGGGGACTCCATATTTTTCCCCGATCAGATCTCCCTGGGTTCCTTTGCCGCTTCCGGGCGGTCCGTACAGAATAATTCTCACCCCCGCCGTCCTTTCATGCGGCTGCGCCGCATGAATCCGTCATAATGACGCATTACCAATTGAGCCTCAATCTGTTGAAGCGTATCCATGGCGACACCGACCACGATCAGGATGGAGGTACCACCGAAGTAGAACTGGATATTCATGCCTTGTGTGAACCAGCGGGGAAGGTTCTGATCGAGAAAAACCCCTATAAACGGCAGGGATTGGACTTTGAATCCCGTAATCAGAAATTCCGGCAGGATCGCAACCGCAGCCAGATAGACGGCTCCGATAAGCGTCAAACGGGAAAGGACTCCGTCGATGAAATCGGCGGTGTTTTTCCCGGGTCGGATGCCTGGAATGAAACCTCCATATTTTCTGAGGTTGTCGGCGACATCGCTCGGATTGAAAATAATGGATACGTAAAAATAGGTAAAAAAGATAATGGCCGCGATATAAACCAAATTATACAACGGCATGCCCATACCGAATTGTTCAGCCAGCCGCTGAAAGAATGGGATTTTAATCATCTGAGCGATCGTGGAAGGTATGGTTATGACTGATGCCGCAAAAATAATCGGGATAACGCCGCCGGTGTTGACCCGCAGCGGGAGATGCGTGCTTTGCCCTCCATATATTTTTCGGCCTACGACGCGCTTCGCATAGGAAACCGGGATGCGCCGCTGCCCTCTTTCCACGAACACGATGAAGGCGACGACACCCACCATCAAGGCTCCGAGGAATATCACCTGAAGCGGATTCATGTCACCCGAACGCAGCGATGTCACGACGCTTTGAAGACCCCGGGGAAAATCCACCACGATGCCGGCAAAAATGATCAATGAGATTCCATTGCCGATACCGCGTTCGCTTATCTGTTCTCCCAGCCACATGATGAAGACGGTTCCCGTCGTCATTGTCAGCATGGTCATAAGCATGAAACTAAAACCCGGATTGATGACGACCGGAGCGCCACCCGGGCTCTTCAGCGATTGGAGGAACAAGCCGATCCCGAATGACTGGATCACGCAGATGAGCAGGGTTCCATAACGCGTGTACTGGGTGATTTTTTTCCGGCCCAGCTCACCTTCCTTGGAAAGCCTTTCCAGATAGGGCCAGACCACCTGCAGAAGCTGAAGGATAATGGAAGAACTGATATAGGGCATGATCCCCAGCGCGAAGATGGTCATCCGCGACATGTTTCTTCCCGTAAACAGGTCCATCATTCCAAAAATGGTACCTTTTTGAGCTTCCCAGAATTCAGCCAGCGCGGCCGCACTGATACCCGGACTCGGGATCTGAGCTCCGATCCTGTAAACCGCCAGCAGCAAAAGCGTGAAGATGACGCGTTTCCTAAGATCGGGAATACTGAAGATGTTTCGGATACTGTCTAGCATTAGCGACTTCCAATTATTACGGCGCTGCCCCCCGCACTTTCGATCTTTTCCTGAGCGGAACGGGAAAATTTATGCGCATGAATTTTTTTTGCCTGGGAAATATCTCCCTGTCCTAAGATCTTGATCCTTTCGTCTTCTTTCTTGATGATACCGGCTTCCACCAAATCTTTTGGAGTGATTTCTTCTCCAGCTATCTTCTCCAGCCTGGCCAGATTCACCGGGCTGTATTCCGTTCTGAAAATATTGGTGAAGCCGCGTTTGGGGAGACGTCGGTTCAGAGGCATCTGTCCGCCTTCAAAACCGCGTTTACGGGAGAATCCGGATCCGGATTTCTGTCCCTTCATTCCCCGTCCGGACGTTTTTCCATAGCCCGAACCGGGTCCCCGCCCTACACGCTTGGCGTTCTTTCTTGAATTTTTTGCCGGATGGAGTTGACTGAGATTCATTTTATATCTATAGCCTCCACTTTCAACAAATGCGATATTTTGTTGACCATCCCTCTTATCTCGGGGCGGTCTTCGCGTATGACTTCTGAATTGAGTTTGCGCAGGCCCAGTCCCTTAACGACCTCCCGTTGCGTTCTCGGTCGTCCGATGACGCTGCGGACGAGTTTGATCTTCAGCATCCGCTTTTTCGACTGCCGGGCTGCAGTCTGAGGTTCAGCCGGCGCCGCTTTTGCCTTTTCATCTTTTACTGCCATATTGAATCCTCTTCCTTCTCTCTGAGTTCCGAGATCTTTTTCGGATCTTTCAGATTTTTCAACGCGGTGATGGTTGCATTGGCGACACTGATGGGATTGCTGCTGCGCAAGGATTTTGTCAGGATATCTTTGACCCCGGCAAGTTCCATGATAACGCGAACGGCTCCCCCGGCAATCACTCCGGTTCCTTGGGAAGCGGGGCGCAACACCACGGTACCGCCCCCATTGACACCCTTGATGTAATGAGGGATCGTGGTTCCTCTGATCGGCACCTCGATCAGGTTTTTCTTTGCGTCCTGAACAGCTTTTTGTATAGCCGGGGGGACTTCCCGGGCCTTGCCTTTTCCGATGCCGACCTGTCCCTTTCCGTCACCGACGGCGACCAAGGCCGAAAAGCTGAGATTCTTTCCACCTTTGACGACCTTCGTCGTTCTACGGATGGATATCACCTGATCTTTGAGCCCATCTTCCGGTTCGTCATATCTTTTGTTAAATCGATTACGTGCCACTTGTTCTCCTCCTCTCGGTCCGGCCTAAAAGTCCAGGTCCCCTTTTCTCATCGCCTCGGCAAGGATCTTGACACGGCCATGATAGAGAGACACGCCTCTATCGAAAACTATGCTTTTCACCTTTTTCTCTTTTAATCTCCGGGCGAATATTTCACCCAATTTCTGAGACGCATCGCTGTTCTTGGTGTTTTTGTTCTTGGTTTGAAATTCTTTTTCAAGCGTCGAAGCCGCGGCCAACACCCGTCCCGAACCGTCATCGACGGCCTGGAGGTATAGATAGCGGTTGCTCTTGGTAATGATAACCCGCGGTCTATCCTGGTTGCCCGAAATTTTCTTGCGTATCCGCTTGCGGATTCGATCCTTGGCTTTCTTCTTTAAATCTACATTCGTTTTATACACCTGCCACCCCCGCTTTCCGTTCTTTCTTGATCAACCGTTCACCGGCGTAGCGTATCCCTTTGAGCTTATAAGGATCCGGCTTGCGAAAACTGCGGATTTTATGCGCTTCCTGTCCTACACGCTGTTTGTCGATTCCGGAAACCTTGATCAGGGTGGGCTTTTCCACGGCGATCTCGATATCCTCCGGAATGGAATAGATGACGGGCTTGGAATAACCCAGATTGAGCTCCAATTTGTCCTTATCGAGCTTGGCGCGATAACCGACTCCCACAATCTCCAATTGCTTGGAAAACCCGGTTTGGACTCCGACCGCGGCATTGAAAGCCAATGTCCGACAAAGTCCATGGTTGCTCCTCATCTGATCCGAATCATCAACCCGGGTCAGCGTCAGCAGATTGGCATTCAGCTCGGCCGTGATTCCCGGCATCAGGGGGGATGTCAACTTTCCCTTCGGCCCTTCAAACTCGATTTTGTCCGTATGTATATTCACTTTGATACCGTCTGTGACTGTTATCGGTTGTTTGCCTACTCTAGACATTTTCCCTATCCTCTCTTCATTTAATTACCAGACTTGGCAGATCACTTCGCCTCCCAGGCTGTTCTCTTCACACTTTTTCCCGGTGAGAAGACCGCGAGAAGTCGAAACGATGACGATTCCCAGGCCATTGAGTACCTTAGGAACGGAATCCGCTTTGCAGTAGATTCGGCAGCCGGGTTTGCTGATCCTCCGCAGCCCGGTAATCGTGCATGTCCGGTCTTCCTCGTATTTCAGGGTGACATTCAGCACTCCCTGCACTTTTCCTTCAATCACCCGATAGCCGCGAATATAGCCTTCTTCCTTCAAGACCTTCGCAATCTCGCCATTCATGCGAGAATAGGGGATTTGAACATCTTTTTTACGCACCATCATGGCATTTCTAATCCTGGTTAGCATATCAGCGATGGGATCTGTTAAAGTCATGACTCACTTTCTCCTTGTTCTTACCATGAAGCTTTGGTGATGCCCGGAATTTCCCCTTTCAGGGCCAGTTCGCGAAAACACAGGCGGCACATATCGAATTTCCGGTAGTAGCCTTTAGAGCGACCACAGATGCGGCAGCGGTTGCTTCGCCGCACCTTATACTTCGGTTCCCTCAAATACTTTGCGATACTAGATTTCTTTGCCACTTTTTCCTTCCTTAAAAAGACTCGCTAAAAGGCATCCCCATCATCTTCAAAAGAGTACGGGCTTCACGATCGGTTTTTGCGGTGGTGACGATGGTGATATTCATCCCTCTTCCCCGATCGACTTTCGTGTAATCGATTTCCGGAAAAACCAGTTGATCTTTCATTCCCAGCGTATAATTCCCGCGTTTGTCAAAAGCGCGCGAGGATACACCTCGGAAATCCCGAACACGCGGGAGCACGATGTTGACGAGGCGATCATAAAATTCATACATTCTTTTCCCGCGCAACGTAACGTAGCAGCCGATGGGATTGCCCTGGCGCAGCTTGAAGGACGAAATCGACTTTCTGGCTCTGCCGACGGCAGGCCATTGTCCCGTGATAAGGCTCAATTCCTTTTTTGCTATATCGAGCTGCTTGATGTTTTGAATGGCTTCCCCGACTCCGATATTCACCACGATTTTTTCGAGCCGCGGGACGGCCATTTTGTTTTTTATCGACAGCTCCTTCTGGATTTCGGGAACCATCTCTTTACGATAACGTTCTAAAAGGCGACTCATTCCTCATTCCTTATTTTTGCTTTTCAAGGCTGGACTCGCACTTGCTGCACACCCGTGATCTGCTGCCGTCTCTAAGTTCGACAACCCGAACTCTGACGCCTCGCCCACATTCCGAACAGTAGAGCATGACGTTGGATGCATGCATGGGCGCTTCTTTTTCCATGATCCCACCCTGGACATTTTTGCTTTGATCGCGCCGGATGAATTCCTTGATAAAATTGATCTTTTCGACAACGACCTTATTTTTTTCGGGAATAACCTTTAAGATTTTCCCTGTTTTTCCTTTGTCCTTTCCGGCTATGACGATAACTTCATCATCCTTTTTCAACTGCAAATTGTTCATCACAGGACCTCCGGAGCTAAAGACACGATCTTCATGAACTTTTTCTCGCGCAGTTCTCTCCCGACCGGTCCGAAGACACGGGTTCCGATCGGTTCGCCGCCCGGGTTTATGACGACCGCGGCATTGTCGTCAAACCGGATATAGGATCCGTCCCTCCGGCGCGTTTCCTTGCGCGTTCTTATGATAACGGCCTGCACGACTTTCCCCTTGGGGATTTTACTCTCAGGATCCGCTTCTTTAACGGACGCCGATATAACATCCCCGATTCCGGCCGTATTTCCGACGCCGCCGCCAAGGGGAGTGATACACAGGATGCGGCGCGCGCCTGAATTATCGGCCACTTTCAACATCGTCTCTGAATGGATCATTTTTTCTTACCTTCATTCTCTCTCGCCGCATCGGCGGGGGTCAAACCCACGATCTCTTTAACTCGCCACCGCTTCTTTTTGCTTAAGGGCCGGGTTTCAACTATCTTTACCACATCCCCCGGCTTACACTTCTCATACTCATCATGAACCAGAAACTTCTTGCGCTGCTTGACAATTTTTTTGTAGAGGGGGTGTCGAACCTGCCGTTCCACTTCGACCGTGACGGTTTTCTGCATTTTATTCCCGACGACTCGGCCGATCTTGGCTGTTTTCCGAATCTTTTTCGTATTCATTGTCATCCCATCCCTTTAGTTTTCTCAACGAGAATGGTCTTGATGGCAGCAATTTCCCGTTTCACACTCTTCATTTTCATGGCGTTTTCCAATTGCCCCAGGGCATGTTGAAATTTAAGTTTGAAAAGCTGGTCCTTGAGATCGGATTCCCGATTTTGGAGTTCTTCATCGGAGAGTTCTCTAAGTTCGCTTGCTTTCATCGTAATTCCCTTGTCGCTCTTGAAACAAACCGGGTTCGGATGGGAAGCTTCTGTGAGGCAAGCCACATCGCTTCTCTCGCCAATTCTTCAGAAACACCATCGAGTTCATAGATGATGCGACCCGGTTTGATAACCTCGACCCAAAACTCGGGATCCCCCTTGCCTTTTCCCATCCTCACCTCAGTCGGTTTCTTCGTTATCGGTTTCCATGGGAAGACACGGATCCAGAGTTTTCCTTTTCTCTTAGCATGGCGGGTAATGGTGATACGACCGGCTTCGATCTGCCTCGCCGTCATCCAGCAGGGTTCCATGGCCTGCAGGCCGTACTCACCGAAAGTCAACGTCCCGCCCCGAAGCGCCTTGCCTCTCATCCGGCCCCTATGCTGCTTACGGTGCTTAACTTTTTTTGGCATTAACATGGCTAAATCTCCTCAACCTCCGCACTCTGTGAGCTCATTTTCTCTTTTTCGGCATCGGTATTATAGAGCCAGACTTTGATTCCGATCTGCCCATAGGTTGTGAACGCTTCCGTAAAACCGTAATCGATAGCCGCACGCAGCGTCTGCAAAGGCAGGCGGCCCCGCAGATACCATTCTGAGCGAGCGATCTCAACGCCTCCCAAGCGACCGGAACACATGACCTTGACGCCTTTGGCACCCATCTTCATGGCCATTTCCACGGCCCGGCGCATAGCCCGTCGGTAGGCGATCCGTTTCTCAAGCTGGATGGCGATCCCCTGGGCAACCAGGATTGCCGTCAACTCGGGTTTATCCACTTCCCGAATATCGATATAGACATCACGCTGGACGATATCCTGAAGATATTTTTTCAGGCTTTCGATCTCTTTCCCGCCTCGACCGATAACAATCCCCGGCCGTGCGGTATGAATGATGATTTTAACCTTAGGGCCCACGCGCTCGACATTGACTTCGGATATTCCGGCGTGGCGGTACCTATTTCTGATCAGCTTTTTCATCCGCAGATCTTCGTGTATCAGCCTGCTGTATTCTCTCCCTTTAGAAAACCAAAGAGAGCTCCACTGCTTGTTAAACCCTAACCTAAACCCATGGGGATGCGTCTTCTGGCCCACTTTTATCTCCCTTTCTTTTCTTCTAAAGATATATGGACATGACATGTCCGTTTCAAGATTTTCGCGGCCCTTCCCATCGGCGCCGCGCGAAATCTTTTCCACTGTGGACCTTGATTCACAAAAATCTCAGAAACATACAGATTGTCCACATCCGTATCAGGACTTTTCACCTGAGCATTGGCAATCGCTGAGCGAAGAACCTTTTCCACAATGGCGCTGGCCTTTTTCTTACGTGAAAAACGAAGAATGGTCAACGCTTCTCCCACATATCTGTCCCGAACCAAATCAGCGACCAATCGGCACTTCTGAGCTGAGATCCTGATATGCTTGCCGCTTGCGTGAGAGAGTCTATTTTCTTTGTTCATTTTATTTTTTCACCCTGATAGTTCGTGCCGTTTTGGAAGTGTGCCCCTTAAAAGTCCGGGTGGGGGAAAACTCTCCCAGCTTGTGTCCGACCATGTTTTCGGTGATGAATACCGGGATGAACTTACGACCGTTGTGAACAGCGATGGTCAATCCAACCATTTCCGGAATCACCGTGGAACGTCTTGACCAGGTCTTTATCACATGCCTCTTTTCTCGCTGTGTTCCCAGAGCACTCACTTTCTTCAAAAGTTTTTCATCTAAGAAAGGACCCTTTTTTATCGACCTGCCCATGATTATTTACTCCTTCTGCGCACGATAAACTGTTGTGTTCTTTTGTTCCGTCTGGTTTTATAGCCTTTTGTCGGCTGTCCCGTCGGGGACACGGGATGGCGCCCTCCCTTGGCTTTTCCTTCACCGCCGCCGTGCGGGTGATCGATCGGATTCATGGCGGTTCCTCGAACGTGGGGGCGTTTTCCTTTCCAGCGGTTTCTTCCCGCTTTTCCTATGGAAACGTTCTGGTGATCCGGATTTCCAACTTGACCGATCGTTGCTCTGCAGTCGAGATGGACCCTTCTGATCTCGGAGGAGGGCAGCCGCAGCTGCGCGTAATCGCCTTCCTTGGCTAGGATTTGAGCACCCGTTCCGGCCGATTTCACAATCTGTCCGCCCTTGCCGATGCGCAGCTCGATATTATGAACGATCGTACCGAGCGGAAGGACTCTGAGCGGCATGGAATTTCCCGGAAGAATATCCACCTGTTTATTGGAAGAGACTATGATCTGTCCCACTTTCATGTTCATGGGCGTCAGCACGTAACGGCGCTCTCCATCCCGATATTTGATCAGGGAAATAAACGCCGAACGGTTCGGATCGTATTCGATGGTTTCCACCTCACCCGGAATATCGATCTTATCACGCTTGAAATCGATGATACGGTAAGCCCGTTTATGGCCGCCGCCCCGGTGGCGCATGGAAATCCGCCCCTTGGCATTGCGGCCGCCCGATTTCTTCAATGACTCCATTAAAGGCTTATACGGCTTGTTGGTGGTCAACTCCTCATAGGTCAAACCGGTCCGGTGCCGCAAGCTCGATGTCGTCGGTCTATATGTTTTGATACCCATTTTAGACTGCCTCAAAGTATTCGATCATTTTCTCGCCTTCTTTCAGCTTCACATAGGCTTTCTTCCAGTCCTTCTTCCGCCCCATATTCCGTCCGACCCTGCGCGTTTTTCCATGCTTTTTAACGATCCGCACCCTGTCGACCTTGATATTGAAAAGCTTTTCTACCGCTTCCCTGATCTCTATCTTGTTCGCACGACGATCCACTTCAAAACAGATCTCGTGATTTTGTTCCTTCATCAGCGTGCTTTTTTCCGTGATGATGGGCTTCAATATTATCTTGTACGGATCCTTGTTCACTTTAACTTCTCCATCAAAGATTCGAATGCCGGTTTGGTGATAACGAGCCAACCGTGATTCAAAACATCATAGGTGTTGACCTGATTGAAATCGACGGCCTTTACTTTGGGGATATTGCGCATGGACAGAAAAAGGTTGGTGTTGTCATGCCGATCGACAATCAGAGCCGAATCGATTTTCAGCAGATCCAACAGCTTGAGACCTTCCTTGGTTTTAGGAGCGTTGAATTCCAATTTATCCACTACCAGCAAATGTTCCTCAGAAAACCTTTGCGACAATGCCGAAAGCAGCGCGGTTCGTCTCTCTTTCTTGTTGAGACTGTAGCTGTAATCCCGCGGTCTCGGACCGAACGTCGTACCGCCTTTTCTCCAGAGAGGCGAACGATTGCTGCCCGCCCGGGCTCTGCCTGTTCCTTTCTGCCGCCAGGGTTTTTTCCCTCCGCCTCTGACATCAGCACGCGTCTTGGTCGAAGCGGTCCCCCGCCTCTGATTGGCACGGTAATTGACAACCGCATCATACAGAAGTGATTCCTTGACAGGCGCGGACAAGACCTCTTTGGGAGCAGATATCTCCGTTAATTTTTTTCCGCTTTGGTCTAATACTTGCAGCTTAAGCATTTTTTACTCTTTTTTCGACCCTTGAGAGGGCTGAACTTGAAAGTTGGCTTTTTTGATCAACAAATATCCTCCATTGGCCCCGGGGACAGCCCCTCTGAGCACCAGGAGGTTGTTTTCCTTATCAGATTCTATAATGATCAGATTTTTTACCGTAATCCGCTTATTCCCCATTTGTCCCGGGAGTTTCTTTCCCTTCATAACTCGAGAGGGATAAGCCGAACACCCTGTCGATCCCGGACGGCGGTGGAACATGGAACCGTGGGTTTTCTTGCCCCCATGAAAGCCCCATCGTTTGATAACACCCGCGAATCCTTTCCCCTTGCTGATTCCGACTACATTGACCTTTTCACCGACCTGAAAAATGTCGACGGAAAACTCATCGCCCGGCTTGATTTCCTCTTTCCCGGAAAACCGGAATTCTTTCAGCGTTTTTACGGGGGGAACTCCGGATGCCTTATAATGACCGATCATGGATTTATTGGGATTTCGAAGACCTTTCTCTTCGAGCATGCCCAACTGAACGGCTTCATATCCATCCCGCTCGCGGTCTTTTTTCTGGATGACGGTGCAGGGCCCGACTTTAACGATCGTGGCCGGGTTGACCTTTCCATCTTCGTCAAACCGCTGAAGCATACCGACCTTGATTCCTATCAACCCTTCAACCATTGTTATTCTCCCGCCGCTCCGAAGGCCTGGATTTCAACATCTATCCCGGCCGGAAGATCGAGCTTCTGAAGTTCCTCGATCGTTTCATTGTTGTATTCACTGATATCGATCAACCGCTTGTGGATACGCATTTCAAAATGTTCTCGCGATCTTTTATCCACATGAGGAGAGCGAAGAACGCAAAAGCGGTGAATGCGTGTCGGCAGGGGAATGGGACCGGAAATTTCGGCACCTGTTCGTTTGGCTTTGATGACGATATCCTTGACAGACTGATCCAGAAGCCTGTTGTCAAATGACTGTAATCGGATTCTTATTTTCTCCATTTTCGTGTTCCTCGTCTTTCCTCGGAATTTCCACCTTATCTCATATTGTATCCGACGGATCTGTTCACTTATCTCTTATTCGATGATTTCGGTGATGGTTCCTGCGCCGACCGTTCGGCTTCCTTCCC
>CAYSQW010000064.1:0-19855 GCA_964433135.1 uncultured Eubacteriales bacterium | reverse complement strand
ATGGTCTTCACCATCGAACCCGCGCTGCGGCTCGAAGACGAGCACCTGGGGATCCGTTTGGAAGACATCCTTCTCGTCACCGAGGACGGGGTCGAAAATCTTTCCGAATTCGTTCCCATTGAAATCGACGATATCGAGGAACTGATGGCTCAGCCCGGCGTGAGCGACGCGATCTTGAAATTACCGCCGGCGGCGGCCAAATCGCTTCGGCGTTGACATTACGATTGCGATTCGACGGGAGACACCGTATCGAGCAGCTTTTGAATCGCCTTGGTGACCATCATCCATTGAACCTTTTCCTGTTTATTTAATCTCTTGTCCGTTAAACGATAACATTTGCGGGGCCTGTTCCTGTCGGTGAATTTCCAGCTCGACTGGACCAGGCCGTCCCGCTCCATCCGCTGCAGCAGAGCATAAAGCATGGGTGCCGACCATTCCAGGCGGCCGCCGGAGATCTGCCGTATGTATTGGATGATCCGGTAGCCGTAGTTTTCACCGCCTCGCAGGATGAGAAGGACAAGAGGCTTGTTCGATGCGGAAACGAGTGTCTTGGATATCATCTTTTGCCTCACCCTATTAAATGCTTATTAGGTGCGCCTAATATGTGCCAATCCCCTCCCCTCCTGAAAAATCCTTATGCCGTATTTCGGATTGCCCGAAACAGAAGAAAGCTTGTTCTTAAGCGGACGTCAACGATACTTCCGTAAAAAGGGAATCGTTAAAGTGCTGGAAAAATGATCTTTTCACATTGAAATTTCGTAAAGATTAAAAAGAACATGCCGCACGATAAGAACTCGTCAATAAAAAAAGGAAGGATGGGATTCTTGGCAGCGTGGGCAGGAGGGCCTCATGTTCAAAAATTATTTAAAGGTCACGCTGAGAAACATCACCAAACAAAAAGCATATACATTTATCAACATCACCGGACTCGCCGTCGGCCTGGCAGCCTGCATCCTGATTTTCATGTATGTGATCCATGAGCTGAGCTACGACAAGTTCCACGCAAACGCCGACCGGATATACAGGATAGGGATTCAGGGGAACTTGGGAGGCGATGATGTCAAATACCCTCTGAGCAATCTCGGGACGGGCCCGGCGATGATGAATGACTACCCGGAAGTCCAGAGCTACACCCGGCTGCAGTCTGTCCCCAAGTGGCCGCTCAAATACAAAGAAAAAACCTTTTTCGAGGAGAATATGGTTTTTGCCGATCCCGGCTTCTTCGATGTCTTCTCTTTTCCCCTGATCCAGGGAGATCCTGAAAAAGCTCTCGAAGCCCCTTATTCCATGGTGATGACGCGCGATATGGCCGATAAATATTTCAGCGGCGAGGATCCGCTCGGAAAAGAGCTGCGGCTTAATAACTCGCACCATTACCGCGTGACCGGCGTCATTGAAAATTTCCCCGAGAATTCTCACCTCCGCGTAGACGCGCTCTGTTCCATTGAAAGCTTTTACGTCATGAATAATCGAAAGCTGGAGGAATGGAACAATTTCAATGGCTACACTTATATTCTTCTGCGGGAAAACGTCGATCCCGTCGTTTTTTCAAATAAACTCCCGGGATTCGTCGATAAATACCTGGCCGAAATGAAAAAGATGTTGGGGGAAAGTCTGAATTTTTTCATTCAGCCGATAACGGATATCCATCTGCGCTCCAAGTTGGGGTATGAAATGCCCGGAAACAGTGACATCGCCTATGTGTATGTCTTCTCCGCAATCGCCTTTTTTATCCTCTTGATCGCATGCATCAACTTCATGAATTTGGCGACAGCCCGCTCGGCCGGCAGAGCCAAGGAAGTGGGGTTGCGAAAAGTGATGGGAGCCGAGAAACATATGTTGATCAAACAGTTCCTTTTCGAATCCATGTTTTTCTGTTTCCTTTCACTCATCCTTGCCGTAGCCTTGGTCCGGCTGGCACTTCCCTTGTTCCGTTCAACTCTCGGTATCAAACTCATTTTCCCATTGGCCGATATGCCCTGGCTGATCGCGGCGTTCGTCGGCTTCACCCTTCTCACCAGCCTGCTGGCGGGAAGCTATCCCGCTTTCTTCCTCTCCGCCTTCCAACCGGCCAATATCATGCGTGGACCCCTCAAATCCGGAGCCTCGAGTTCCCGCTTCCGGAGCGTGCTTGTCGTCACCCAGTTCATCATTTCGATTGCCCTTGTGGCCGGAACCGGCATCATGCTCGGTCAGCTCAATTTTATAAAGGACAAGGACTTGGGATTCGACAAAGAAAATGTCATTGTTATCCCGATCATGGATCGAAAGCTCCGCGAGAGACTTCCGGAAATAAAAAGCGAAATCGCCTCCCACAGCGATGTCCTGGCCGTATGTGCCGCTTCGGATCTTCCCGGCGGCAATCCCGATTACTCGGCCTTTGTCCCCGAAGGGTATACGAAGGAAGAGACTCAGCTCATGCACCGCATCAATGCCGATGCCGAAATGATTCCCGCAATGGAGATGGAAATTATTACCGGCAGAAATTTTTCAAATGAATTCTCCACCGACCCCCAGGGGGCGGTCATTATCAATGAGACCGCCGCCAGAACCTACGGATGGGAAGATCCCGTCGGAAAAAAAATCGGATTTTACACCGACAACGAAATGCACGAGGTCATCGACCGCACCGTGGTCGGCGTTGTCCGGGATTTTCACGTCAGGTCCCTGCACGACAAGATCCTGCCTCTGGTCCTGTCGAATCAAAACGATTACTTCGATGATATCGGCGTCCGTATTAAAGCGGGTGCGCTATCCGGCACCCTGGATTTTCTAAAGGAGAAATGGATGACGATCGATCCCAACCGCCCTTTTAACTATTATATGCTGGACAGCAAATTCTCACAGCTTTACCAAAAAGATGCAAGGCTCAGCACGATCATCGGATACTTTACTCTTTTCGCTATCTTTGTCGCCTGCCTCGGGCTTTACGGTATGGCATCGTTCATGGCGGAGAAGCGGTCCAAGGAAATCGGCATTCGCAAAACCCTCGGCGCTTCCGTTCCCAATATCATCGTGCTGATCAGCAAAGACGTGGTCAAATTGATCCTCATCGCCGCACTGATCGCTTTCCCCATCGCGTATTACACCCTCAACCGTTGGTTGGCGGGATTCGCCTACCGAACCGACATCAATCCCTTGAGCTTTCTGTATTCCGCCGCGATCGTCTTTGTCATCGGATACGCAACCATCGCCTTTCAATCGGTCAAAGCCGCTCTCTCAAATCCCGTGGACGCGATCCGGACGGAGTGATCGCATCGATACGCCTATTTGAAAAGGATAAGAGGGACCGTTTCTGGAGCTGTGTGGGCGAATTTATCTTTCCACATCAAAGACCAGACGAACGCCGTAGATAAGGGCGCCGTCATTCTCGTCAAGCATGGAATTGACAAGCGTCCGGCGATCCAGCCGGAGCCTCTCCCGGTAAGCCCGTTTCCCGTTGATGACCACTTCGGTGACGGTTCCTTCCTCATAATGACGGTCGTTGAGCAGCAGGCTCAGGCTTTTCACATTCCGGGTATTTACGATGATGCGCTTCCCGGTGATCCTCGCATTGACCCGGGCCCGCCGCGCGGGATTTGATTTTTCATCCACGCGAACCCAAAAACTCCGGTTGAATCGGGGATCATCCACGATCAACTCGATTTGTCGCGGCGCGGGATTCCTTCGGATCTTTCTGAAAAAGCCCAGGATGTCACGGCAATTTGTAAGCAGCGTGATTTCATGACCCTTGTTTTCAAGTTCGATATAGCGATGGGGCAGATCGTTCTTTTTCAGGTAGGCAGCCAGGATACGGTCCAGAGTCACGGAGATCGTTCTATCCCGCGCTCCGTGGATGATGAGCAGCGGCAGGTTCCGCAGATTGCGGAACATTTCGGTTTCCACCCTTGTCCGGTCGTCGGAGCGCGGCGCAAATCCCATCATGCATGCCGCGGCCGCAAAACGGTCGGGGTACAGATAGCTGTAAAGATACGTGGCGATCCCGCCGTTGGAAAATCCCTGGAGATAGATCCTGTCCCAATCCACGGAAAAGCTCTTTCCCAGGGATTGAATCAAGACTCCGATCATCCGGCATTTCTCAGGCTCCCACCAGGGTGCATTTCCCGCATCGGGACTGACGAGGATGTAATGATCGGGCAGCCTCTTCACCGTCTCCCGGAAATACCACTCCGAGAATCCGTTCCCTCCGCTGAGACCGATGATAACGGGATACCTTTCTCTTGGATCATAATCTTCGGGAATCCACACATTGTAGTGAAAGCACTTTTCTCCGGGCTTTCCCCCATTGAGGGTGAAACTCTTTGGTCCGAAATGCCCAACCGGCGGAGGAACAGACAGTTTAGCAACCGCCGCCCGGTAGATATCCCGCTCTCGGGAATTTTCAGACGAATTTTGGTATTCTTCCAGCAGGTGGTCGAAATCGTGAAACGCACGGTGATTCCGGGGCAGCGTTTCCAGCAGATTTCGGGCGCGCACGCGCAGTTCCGGGTCCCGCGATTTGAGAAACGACCGCAAGGGATCCGAATCTCCGCGGTATCGGTGAATCCCCTTTGCGATATTAAAACGGACGACATCATCGGCATCTTCAATCAAAGCTCCCAGCCCCGGATCAGCCGGTTTCCCGGTCACGGCGAAATAGCCCGCGGCGGTTTTCCTCACCCGTGGGTTTTCATGCGCCAGCGAGGCTCGGATCATTTCGGGATCGAGACTCAAGTCTTCATCAACCACGGCGCACTGGATAAGCGCCGCTCTCATCAAGGGATCGGAGGAGAAGTCTTTGATGCTCACCGAACGTCGTGTTTGAAGGATTTCCAGGGAGGCAACCTCATCATAGATCGTAAAATGAGACATATGAGCGAAATGAATCGTCAACAAGCAAGGTATCCCCTCAACGGAATCCACATACAGCCTGAGGTCCAGCGCTTTCTCCTCGGCCGAATAGATCCTGCAGGAACGGCCGGAATGTTCTCCCATCCCCTGAAATTCCGACCCCTTTATAAGGCAGCTTCCCTTGAGTGAACCGCTGTTATCAATAGCGATGCCTTCCAGTATCTGGGGGACATAATACCCAACGGAATCCGGCCAGGGCATCCGGCCCTTTAGGATGCGTCCCCGCCGGTCAAGCAGGAGAAAAGAGAAATCTTCTTTCCGGGAAAAGGAATCGATCCGTGACTGAAGTTCCGCAGCTTCCCGA
Source organism: uncultured Eubacteriales bacterium (assembly GCA_964433135.1). Classification (GTDB taxonomy): domain Bacteria; phylum Acidobacteriota; class Aminicenantia; order Aminicenantales; family Aminicenantaceae; genus CAYSQW01. Next base: position 14,661 of record CAYSQW010000064.1, on the reverse strand, counting down.
GGGTAGGCAGCAGCGCCCGCGGCGGCGACGGCGGCCTCCTCGAGCCGGCAGACCGAAGCAACCAGGGCCTCACCTCGGGGAGTGTTCTGAACGACATAAAATCTCAAAAAATATCTGGATGCGGTTTCGATATACTTTTCCCGGTGATCAAGATCAAAATGCACACGTGTTTCAAGCCGAAGCCGATAATCCAGAACCAGCCCCGGTTCCCATCGGCAGCTGAAATCCCGCCCGAAAAGACCGAGGCTGAAAAAGATCAGCATGATGCCGAAGGCAAAACGAAACCTCATAACATTATCCCTGAATCGGTTGAGCCGCCCGGTGATATGATAATGCAATTTCCGGGCCATTTCCATGAGACGAATGCGGCTCGATTCCAGCATCCCTTTTATACCCCCCCTGCTTTAAACCGGTATTACAAGTCACATCGTAAAGGATACCGTAATGGGATTGCGCTTCTTAGATGATGAAGGCATCTGAAAGAAGCTTGAAATAAAAACGGATAAAAATACAACACTTTGAATCAAAATATCAATTAGGACCTCGTCTAGGAATGTTAATTCGGCTGGTCTCATCTTTTTTAACTTTGATTTTGCCGTAAAAAAACTCTTTTACATATTCATTTGCAGAAGCATAATAGCACTCGCCATAAGCTGACCAGAGGTATTCCTTGGGCTCGAAATCGACAATTTTACGGGAGTCTTGCATGGGAATTGTGAATTCGCCTTTACCACCGATCGCGATTTTTATCGGAAATCCGTTGGGATTATCGACAATGATACTTCCATGATCCTTATGTTCATAGCAGCTGTCCGACGACGTCGGTGATGAGGGGGTTGCCACGAAAAGCACAACGCAGATCCCAACGGCCAGCATCAGCCTGAATTCAGAAGCGCGCATTCTTATCATCTGCGTATCTCCTAGCACTGCAATCCTTGCTTATCGTTTAGTAAAAAGCATATTTAAATGGGAGGAAGAGATCAAGATAAAACCCCCCCACCAGCACAATCGACTTGATAAGCTGTTTTCAATGAGGGTACAATCTGTTTCGCGTTTGGATGAGCCGATTTCACGTTCCCTGGCGGAACGGAGATCTCGGATAATGAAACACGTGATATTTTCAAATGAAAGGAAGATCAAGTCATGAATAAGCGTTTGTCTGGTTTATTAATCGTTTTAATCTGGGTATTGGCATCCATGAGCTGTCAAACCGGCGGGACCGATTCCGCGGCCGCACTCAAATTCGGCATCTCATTTCCCGAGGAGCTGAGTTCGGAAGCCCTTGACGGGCGCATGCTCCTGCTTATTTCCAACGACGACAGCCGCGAACCCCGACTTCAGATCCAGAACCGCGGGAAAGACTCCCAGCTGGTTTTCGGTCTGACCGTCGACAAGCTCAAACCCGGAGAGAAAGCCGTTATCGACACCGGCGCCGACGGATATCCTCTAAAAAGCATCGCCGATATCCCCGCCGGAGAGTACTGGGTGCAGGCGGTGCTCAACCGCTATGAAACCTTCAACCGCGCGGACGGCCATGTCGTCAAGCTGCCGCCCGATAAGGGAGAGGGGCAGAAATGGAATATCAAACCCGGCAACCTCTACAGCACCCCCCAAAAATTACGCATCGATCCCCGCTCGAACAAACAAATTTCCCTCTCGCTCGATAACGAGATCGCCCCTTTTCCAGAGCCGGAAGACACCAAATACATCAGGCACATCAAGATCCAGAGCAAGCTGCTGACGGAGTTTTGGGGGCGCCCTATGTACCTGGGAGCGATCATCCTTCTCCCCCACGGCTTCGACGAACACCCCGAAGCCCGGTATCCCCTGATGGTCTATCACGGCCACCATCACCGCATGTTCTACACACCGGTTATGTTCCGGGAGACGCCGCCGGAACCCGGCCATTCGAGCGCCGACCGTTCGGACGGAGCGGGATACCGGCAGCTCAATGAAGAGATGGCCTATAAATTCTATCAGGATTGGACGGGACCCGATTTCCCCCGCATGATCATCGTGACCATCCAGCACGCCAATCCCTACTTCGACGACTCCTACGCCGTCAATACCGAGAACCTGGGGCCCTACGGCGATGCCATCACTTATGAGCTCATCCCTTATATCGAAAAAACTTATCGCGGTATCGGGGAAGGCTGGGCCCGCGTCGTATACGGAGGATCGACCGGAGGTTGGGAATCGCTGGCGGTGCAGATCAAATACCCCGACGAATACAACGGCACCTGGACCTTCTGCCCCGATCCGATCGATTTCCGCGCCTTCACGGTCGTCAACATCTACGAAGATGACAACCTCTACTTTCTCAAGGGGCCCTGGAAACGCACCCCGAGAGCAGGAACCCGGAACTGGCTGGGCCACGTCGGCACCACCCTTCAGGAAATCAACCAGGCCGAGAACGTCATCGGCCCCAACTGCCGGTCGGGCGATCAATGGGCGATCTGGCAGGCGGTTTTCGGTCCCGTCGGCGACGACGGTTACCCCAAACCGCTCTGGGATCCCGAATCAGGGAAAATCGACAAGTCCGTCGCGGAATACTGGCGCGAAAACTATGACCTGGGTTATATCCTGCGGCGCGACTGGGACAAGATCGGCCACAAACTCAAAGGAAAGCTCCACATCTACTGCGGGGATATGGACAACTACTATCTCGGCAACGCCGTCTACCTGGTCGAAGAATTTCTCGAGAGCACGACCGATCCCTACTACGACGGCTTCGTCGATTACGGCGACCGGCGGGAGCACTGCTGGACAGGCGACCACGACACACCCAACTCCGTAGGAAGATTGACCATCAATCAGCGTTTCGCCCCCGAAATGATGAAGCGCATGCTCGAATCGGCACCTCCGGGCGCGGATATAACCAGCTGGAGATATTAAGCCCGCCCCGTTCCGGCATGCTTCCCGAGGCTTTTTCGGGAAGCATGCCGGATTACGGACCTTCACATCATCTGAGAATAACTCATTAAGACACCCCGGTCCATCCGCGACCCTGAGTATTCTCCATCCCTTGACAGCATTATTTTTCATATGATAGCGTAAATGAAGGAAGGATAATCTTCTTTTAATCGGGTCATATTCTTTTACAGGGTTAAATAGGAAATATACATCTTTTTTATCAGAGAAAAGTTCTTAAGCACAGACAGTCTTCCATCCGCTTGTTACAAGGATACCTTAACATCTATCCTCTTCACCGAATCACACCCACGCATCTTTCAACTTTTCGTGCAAAATTCAATTCATTTCCAGTGAATTCATCCAACTGAAAAGAGCTGAAAACCCCGAAGTCCCGGATCGGATTTTTGGAACTTCGACATGAGTAAAAAATTAAACATCAGTATTTGGGGACTTTTCTTGGGCGCAGCATGCCTTGTCATCCCCGTCTTTACCAAAGGGGGGGCCATCCCCGTCGGAGCCGCCATATTAGGCGCCTATGTATGCGTCAGATTCGCGGGGGATCCTCAAATTCCGATAGGTCATAGGATCGCCATGGGTGTTGCTATGGTGCTCCTCTGCTGGGGGATCGTCCTGGTCATGCTGTGGGGGGTGAAAACCTTCGCAAAATAGCTATCCCCCGATGATTCCGGGCCGGGACAACATATTTTCATATATTTTGATGAAGGAGGATTGGATGGAAGCAGTATTAAGCTGCCCGATTTGCGGCAAGACCGATATCAACAAAAAGTATCTGGCAAGTATCGGGAATCTTTTTTTGGGCGTCCTGCTTATCATCATAAGCGCCGCCGCCATTGTTTTTTGGCTGTTCATGATCAATGATCCGATCGCGAGCCGGAACAATCCGCACAACATATTGATCGTTCCCATCTTCGCTTTTCCGGCCGGAGTGGGATTTGTTTTTCGCTACCTGGCCTTTATTAAAAAGGGGCTTCTGTACTGCACATGCCGCGCCTGCAATTTCAAGTGGAAACAGCACTCCCCAAAACCCGGAGAAGAGACCATGGAAAGCATCCGGAAATGCCTGGATATCAAAGACGAAAAACTCAGGATCGAGACCGCGGAAACTCTGGGAAAACTGAGGGATCGGAAATCGATCGGATCGATGATCATGCTTCTGGATCAAAAATTCGAAGACAAACACAACGCCGGGCCCCGGATCGCAAAGGCCTTGGGAAAAATGGGAGAGCCGGCGCTGGACCCCCTGTTGAATAAACTCTCGACCCTCTCCCCCCTAAAAGACAAAGAAATCAGAGGCCACATCGTTGAAGCCTTGGGGAAAATCAAAGATCCGCGCATTATCGATCCCTTGATTAAAGAATTGAAAGCAGCCTTCGATGAGCGCTATAAAAATCAGATTTTGGAAGCTTTGGGAAAAACGGGAGACAAACGCGCCATCCCCTATCTGATCGAAGGCGTGATCACCTTCCCGAACGCTCTCCAATACTTGAAAAACATAACGGGAGAGGACTTCGGAAAAGACCCCGACGCATGGGAAAGCTGGTGGAAAAAAAACGCAATGTAGCGGAGAAACGATAGTAACAGCTGGTATCTACCCAAGGATTCTATTCTTTCATCGCACCCCGTACGGAAAAGATCCCCTTCTCTCCGCCTCCAGATTAATCCAATAATTCACACATCACCAAAGATGCCGCCTTTCTGCAAAACGGAGCGACCTCATCATTGACGGTAGCATTTTCCGTGTGATATGTTCGTTAAGACCTCGACATGGAAAACGTTGAAAAGAATCGAAGCCGCCTTGCTTGTCCTGGCCGGATCTGGAATGACGCTCAGGAGCAAGCTGAAAATCAAATCCCGCATCTTCTCGAAAGAGAATTCGAATTCCACCAAAGAAAAATGACCGGGAAATCCCGGATCATCAGGTGATAAAGACATAAAGGAGACTGTGATGAAGGTTTTGAAACCCCTTATTTTTTTGCTTATTTTAATCCTTTGTTCATGGAACAGCCTCTCAGCCGAAGATTCCGCGGCCCATGAGACACCGGGATGCCGATTTGAAATCTCTTTTCCGCCCGGCGCTCACGAAGGCCCGATCACGGGCCGGGTTTTCATCATGATCTCGAGGACCAACAACCGGGAAGTAAGGCTGCAGATCGGCCGGACGGGAATTCCTCTCTTCGGCCTCGATATCGAAGGACTGGCGCCCGGTGAAACCGCGATCATCGATGAAACGACGCTGGGCGCCCCTGTCAACAGCCTCAAGGATGTCCCTCCGGGTGATTATTTCGTCCAAGCTCTCATATCCGTATACACCCGGTTTCACCGCAGCGACGGACATGTGGTATGGCTTCACAACGACCAATGGGAAGGCCAGCAGTTCAACCGGTCCCCAGGCAACCTGGTGAGCAAAGTGATGAAGGTCCATCTCGACAGTGATGAAGGCTATACGATCAAGCTCGACACAAAGAACGTCCTTCCGCCGGTCAAGGTTCCTCCCGACACCAAATGGGTCAAGCGGATCAAGTTCGAAAGCAAGCTTTTGAGCGAATTCTGGGGGCAACCGATCTACCTGGGAGCGACCATTCTGCTGCCGAAAGGCTATGAGGACAATCCCGGACTCTACTATCCCGTCGATTACGTACAGGGGCATTTTTCTCTCAACGCCCCTTATCGTTTTCGCACCGACGACCCGGGCGCAAACGATCCCAGGGGAAGACGAGGCTACGAGCTTTATAAGGCATGGATATCGGATCATTTTCCACGGATGATCCTGGTCACCTTCCAGCACCCCTGCCCTTACTTCGATGATTCCTATGCGGTCAATTCCGCCAACTGTGGGCCCTACGGCGACGCCATCATGAACGAACTCATCCCCGAGATCGAAGAGCGGTTCCGGATCATACGCGAACCCTACGCCCGCGTGGTGGAAGGCGGATCGACCGGGGGTTGGGAATGCGCCGCGCTGCAGATCTTCCACCCCGATTTTTTCGGCGGATGCTTTTCCTACTGCCCCGATCCGATCGATTTCCGCGATGTCGAGGCCATCAACATCTATGAGGATAAAAACGCCTATTACCGGCAATACGAGTGGAGAAAAGTCGTCACTCCCAACCGCCGCAATCCCGATGGCTCACTGGTATACACATCGAAACAGAAGAACACCTGGGAGCTGGTCCGCGGCACCCGCGGCCGCGGCGGAGAGCAGTCCGATGCCTGGCAGGCGGTTTACGGCCCGGTGGGCGAAGACGGCTACACCAAACCGCTGTTCGACAAGGTCACGGGGAAGATCGATCCCACGGTCGCCCAATACTGGAAAGAGCATTATGACCTCCGCTACTACCTTGAACGGAACTGGTCGACGGTCGGCCCGAAGCTGGTCGGTAAGCTTTATTTCTTCACCGGAGACATGGATTCCTACTACCAGAACAACGCCGTCCACCTGATGGAAGAGTTCCTGGCGAAAACCCAAAATCCTCACTACAAGGGATTCTTCTGGTATGCTCCGAGGAAGCCTCACTGCTGGGCGGGCCCCTGGGATGAAGCAGGACGCTTGAAATTCATCGCAACCCATATCGCCACTCATTTCCCCAGCGATGTCGAGACCTCGTGGTGGGAATATTGAACAGGTTCCCATGCAAGCACATAAAACACATATAAGATCAATATCTGAATAAAAAGGGAGAGGATCATGAACTCGAAAATTCTGGTGGCTTACGCCACAAAACACGGAGCTACGAAGGAAATCGCGGAGAAGATCGGAGAGATACTTCGTCAATCCGGTCACACTGTAGACATAAGTCCGGTCAAACAGGTAAGCGATCTAAAATCCTATGAAGCCGTTGTCCTCGGCAGCGGGGTATACATCGGTCAGTGGCGCAAAGAGGCCGGAGCGTTTATAAAACTCTTCAAGAAAGAATTGGCGGAACGTCCGGTATGGTTTTTCTCCAGCGGCCCCACGGGTGAAGGCGATCCCGTAAAATTGACGAAAGGCTGGAGTTTCCCCAAGTCCCTGCTGCCCGTCGCCGACTACATCCAGCCGCGGGGTGTCGTCGTCTTTCACGGCGATCTGGATGAAGAGAAGCTGAGCACCCTCGAAAAATGGGCGCTCAAAAAAGTCAAAGCCCCGCTCGGAGACTTTCGTGACTGGGATGCGATCGCCGCTTGGGCCGCTAAGATTGCGGAAGCGTTGAAAAACGAATTGCCGGGAGATAAAACCGAAGCCGAAACATAAGAGGCCCACGGAATATACCGCCCTCAGAGTCTCCGCCGCCTTTGAACTCATCGAAGACACTGACAACACCTTTGGAGAGTGTGATCGATTAAATTGGACGGCTCCATACTCAAAATAAATTAATGGCAAAGTTGGTGGGAGGCAATTCACCCATCATCATTTTTTTGTCGTTTTCTCCCTTTTTAACGCTCAATGGGAATGACGACATCCCCTGATTTGAGAATGGGAGTATTCGCGGTTTCAGGACCGGCGGCGGCAGTGCCGAGGATGAGACCGAATCTCTATAACATCTCGTCAATAAACCTTTTTAGCTGCTTTTACGTATATGTTATGGAAACCATGACTAATGACGGAGATGCCGATGCTGACGGGATACGAGGAGATTTTTTTACTTATTATTCTCAAGCTTGAGGAAAACGCCTACGGAGTGACCATCCGCAGGAAGCTTTCCGATGAAACGGGAAAAGACTGGTCGCTGGGAGCTATATACGACCATCTCTATCGGATCGAAAAAAAAGGATTGATTGAATCATTCATGTCGCCGCCGATCCAGGAACGCGGAGGCCGAAGCCGCCGAATTTTCAAGGTTCGTGAGAAAGGGCTCAAGGCGTTGACGGACCACAAAGACGTGAGAGACAGACTTTGGGAAGGGGTGCGACTGCCCCAATTCCAACCGGGAGCATAGGCTGTGACAATTTCTCATGTTTCCCTGAAAGGAAGCCGGCAGACCGTGAACCAAAAGGAAAGACCTCCCCGTCTCGTCTTCTGGATATTCAGACGCTTCCTCTTTCCTTACACGGATGCGGCTCTCGTGGGGGATCTGGAGGAAGAATATCAATGGATTCGCGACGAGAAAGGGACCGGAGCCGCCCGGATCTGGTTTCGGCTGCAGGTTTTCAAATCCTTGCCTTTCATGTGTAAACAAATTATCTATTGGAGCGGACAGATGTTAACCAATTATATCAAAATCGCCCTGCGCAACCTGAGAAAGCACAGGGGGTACTCCTTGATTAATATCACAGGCCTGGCGATCGGCATGGCCTGCTGCATATTGATCCTGCTTTGGGTTCAGGATGAGATTAATTTTGACCGATTCCACGAAAATGCGGATGATATCTACCGCGTAATTCAGGACATCAATTTTACGGATCACAGCACCTCCTGGGCGATAAACCAGGGCCCCCTCGGCCCTTCCCTCGAAAACGATTATCCCGAGATCATCGATTCCTGCCGGATGACCGGGAGAGGTGTGACGATGACCTATGGGGATAAGCGGTTCGACGAAATCCTGGGGATGATCGACGGTTCCATCTTTTCCATGTTCAGCTTCCCGCTTATAAGCGGTAATCCGGATACGGCGCTGTCCGATCCGCAGTCGATCGTTTTTTCCAAGGAAATGGCACAAAAATACTTTGAGGACCAAGATCCTCTCGGAAAAACCGTCAGGATCGACAACCGCTTCGACTTTGTTATCACCGGGGTCATGGAAGACATGCCTTTAAACTCCCATTTCCGCTATGATTTTATCATCCCTTTCGTTTTCGGCAGAAAATGGGGATATACCGTAGACAGCTGGAAAAACAGCTCTTTCAACACCTACATCCAACTGCGAAGGGGCACGCCGGCCGAAGATGTCATAAAAAAAATATCGGAACATCTTTTCGACAAACCGACGCTCGAGAAGGATGCCAGACTCAATCTGCAGCCGCTGAAAAGGATCCACCTATTCTCCGACTTCGAGTATGACAGCCCCCATGGCGATATCATATATGTACGGATTTTTTCTATAATCGCCTTTTTGATCCTCTTGATCGCCTGCATCAATTTTATGAATCTGACCACGGCGCGTTCCGCCAATCGAGCCAAGGAGGTTGGAATGCGCAAGGTGTCCGGAGCCTACCGATTCGATATTATCAAGCAGTTCTTCGGCGAATCCATCCTGTTCGCTTTTTTTTCGCTGATTTTGGCCGTTGCTCTCGTCAAGCTGCTCATTCCCCTCTTCAATCAGCTTTCGGGTAAAGAACTGGCCTTCGATCTCCTGAGCCGTTCCTGGATAGGATTGGGCCTGGCCGCGATTACGCTCCTGACCGGAATGATCGCCGGAAGCTATCCCGCCTTTTTTCTCTCCTCCTTCCATCCGGCCAGGGTTCTCAAAGGCAATGCGGCCGCCGGATCAAGCGGAGGGGGCTTCAGGAAACTTCTTGTGGTTACCCAGTTTACGCTGACCACGCTTCTGATAATCGGAACGATTCTGATCGGAAAACAGATCGATTTTATGCGAAACCGGAAACTCGGCTATGACAAGGACCAGTTGGTATATATGGATATGAGGGGCGACATGCGCAAACAGCTGAGCGCGGTCAAGGCCGAGCTGCTTGCGGATCCGAACATTCTGGGAGTCACGGCCGCTTCCAATCCTCCGACATACGGCTACTTCTTTTCCAACAGCCTTTGGAGATGGGAAGGCCAGGGACCGGATGAAGAAATTCTGATCCGGGCCGTATTCGCCGATATCGATTATTTCAAGGTTCTTGGAATGGAAATCCTTGAAGGAGAAGGATTTACGCGAGATCTACCGATGGAGGATGAGTTTTTCACCGTCATTAATGAGGAGGCGGCTCGGGTTATGGGCCTTGAAAATCCGGTCGGGCAGTGGCTGGCCTCTGGAAAAAGTCGAGGAACCATCCTGGGCGTCGTCAAAGACTATCATTTCGCTCCACTGCGCACAAAAATCGAACCCTTGATCATCATCTATCACCCCCCTCAAAGCAGGATTCTGTTCGCCAAAATCCGTGCGGGAAACCTCCCCTCCTCAATGGGACATATAGAAAAAGTCTGGGGCAAATTCGCTCCGGAATACAATTTCCACTTCACGTTTCTCGATCAAGCTCTTGATCGGCTCTACCGGACAGAACAAAGGATCGGAAGAATCAGCGGGGCTTTTTCTCTGCTGGCCATCCTGCTGTCATGCCTGGGGTTATTCGGGCTGGCCTCTTATATGGCCGAACGGAGAACCAATGAGATCGGTGTACGAAAAATCCTGGGTGCATCCACCCCAAAGCTGGTTTTTTTGCTCTCCAAGGAAATGACGAAGTGGGTGCTGGCGGCCAACATCATCGCCTGGCCGATCGCCTATTTCGCGGTGGGAAAATGGCTTCAGGGATTCGCCTACAAGATCGACATCGGACCTCTTCCCTTTATCTCGGCCGCACTGCTGACCTTTTTCATCGCTCTTCTCACGGTAAGCACTCAGGCCATCCGGGCCGCAAGCAGGAATCCGGCCGATTCACTGCGATTCGAATAAGCGACGGCAGGGCAACATAAATTGGGGAGATGGGAACGGCGGTAAAAGGCAAGGAAATCGCACACGGGCCGGGATAAGCAGATACGACTCTTCGAGCCGGAAAGCAGGCATAGGAAGACGTGCCGTCGAAGCCGCATCCTTTGTATAGACATGAAACATCTCTATCCCATTCTTGACATGTAAACGGCCCTCGAATAATATAAAAATACATTCAAAGCGATCGGGGAAAATCGCCGTGTCACATTTAATTTACTATCGTGTATAACCGGCCTCTATGTCGTATCCCGAGGGCTTTGATACCGCGGCCGGATTCGGTAAAAACTTGAGGGGGGGGGACATGTCATTAAACAAAACAAAACAAGCGGCATCTATTCTGGTCTTGGCGGCACTGCCGATTTGCTTCCTGATGCAAACGGAGCTGCATGCAGCTCCACAGGCCGGCCCGGACTGGAGTAAGGGAGCGGTGGAATACGCCGTGCTGGAAGGTCACAAACAGGGAATCGTATCGGCTGTTTTCAGCCCGGATGGAAAACATCTGACGTTGGGGAATCAGGATTTCCATGCGAACATCTGGGATGTCGCTTCCGGAAAATCGCTGGCGCAGATGGAAGGATTCAACCAATGGCCCGGCTGTGTGGCCTTTAGTCCCGACAGCCAATTTCTGGCGGCGGGCGACTATGGGAAAATCAGAATATGGAAGGTCCCCACAGGCGAAGCTTTCTCCGTCATTGAAGAAGCCGGGGCTCTCTTTGCCTTCAGCCCCGATGGTGAGCATTTGGCCACTAATTACAAGCCTTTTAGAGAAAAATCTCAGCTCAAGCTGTGGGCTTTCCCTTCCGGAGAGCTGGAGACATTGGCGGAGTCGGCCCATGAGAAAAGGATCACTCAAATAACCTGGAGCCCGGATGGAAGCATGCTGGCCTCCTCCGGTGAGGATGGGTCCCTGAAGTTGTGGGATGGAAAATCATGTGGTTTGATCCGGGCGATAGAGATCGAAGGCAAAACCGGATTATTCGCATTCAGTCCTGATGGACGATACTTGGCTGTCATTAGTGGAGAAGATCCCGGCAGTTTCCTCAAACCCGCCGTTGTCACTCTGTGGGAGGTCGAAACCGGCAAGCTTGCCACAAAAATCGAGGGCTTTGACAACGGCCTCGAACCCATCGCTTTCACACCGGACGGCAAACATCTCGCGACCGGGGAACGGAGCCAAATCGGAGCCAAAGCCAGCTTATGGGAGGTCGCTTCCGGAAAACGCGTCCGCACCTTCGAAGGTCACAAGTACTGGGTTTCAAAGCTAGCCTTCAGTCCTGACGGGCGGTTTCTGGCCTCGGGAAGCACCGATGGTTTCACCCTGTGGAATACGGAAACCGGGGAAAAGCTGCAGACCGTCACCGCCCATACCCAGGGCTTGACATCGCTGGTTTTCAGTCCCGACGGCGCCTGTCTGGCTACGACCAGCATGGACAACACCGCCAAGTTGTGGAGGATTAAGGAATAAGTTCATTTTAAAAGACGGATAGAGTATTTTGCCCGCAATCCGGCGTCCCGTTGGAGCGTCCGCTGCAAGACGGAAAGCGGCGATACGGCGGAGAAGGAATACATCAGTCCGATTGAAGTGCTTAGCCCGTTAAATAGCTCAGTTATCGAGGAAGTCGAGGACAAACACTCCAGGATCAAGCCCTGATTCGGGCGAGGGAGAAGATCAACTAATCCAATCCCACTTTTTCGAGTAAGGATATATATCGCGGATCCGATGCAACGCGTTCAAAAGCAGGATCCGATTTTATCCAGATCATCATGACATCAAATTCTTCGTAGGCTTTCTCCAGATATTCAAACGCCTCTTCGTATCGATCCATGAATATCAAAATTATCGCGATTAAAGCCATGGAATACTGTTTGTTCTCGGCAAATCGGATTAAGGCTTCAAGCGATTTCTCAGCCTCGTTGAATTCCCCGGAAATCGCATTGACAAACCCCCGTCCCATTATAAAATGAGGAAGGAGCCGTCCCTCTATTTCCTCCGCTCTCCGAATCGCCTGAAGCGCTTCTTGATGCTTTCCCAAATAGATCAAGGGATAGAAACTGTACCAGTGGCTCACATAACTGTTCGGATTCAAATCAATGGCTTTCTGAATGGTTTCGAGGGATTTATCGAACTGACGGTTATAAAAATACCGCATCCCCAGATTGGTGGTAATCATGAGAGAGATCGGATCCGACTCCAAGGCTTTCTGCGCCTGATGAATGGCCTCCTCATGTCTCCCTTGAGCAGAAAAATAGACGGAGTAATAGAGACTGTCGACGGAATGACTTAAACTCAGCGCAGCCGCCTGCCTGAACTCTCTCCCCGCGCCCTCCCAATCCCGCTCATATGTCATTTTCATCGTAGCCAGCGCGGAATGTGCTTCGGAAAGGTTTCTATCGATCTTCAAGGCTTTTTCGGCAAACAATTTCGCTTGCGGCAGTTCCTCCTTGGGGGGAAGAAAATAGTACCAAGCATTCCGGAGGTGGCAGTGAGCGATCCCCGCGTATGCCAGAGCGTAAGATGGATCTTTTTCTATGACTTGCTGAAAATAACCGAGGGCTTTCTCACACCCCTGTTTGGTGACTTTGCTCCAGTGGTAGCGCCCTTTAAGGTAGAGGTTGTATGCTTCCGTGTCTTCGGTAGTGCGTTTTACCAACCTTTTCGTCTTGGAGATTTCGAGTTTGATCTTCAGATTTTCAACTATCTTGAGAGAGATCTCATCCTGGATGGCGAAAACATCGTCCAGAGTGCTGTCGTAGCGTTCCGACCACAAATGGTAGCCGTCTTTCACGCTGATAAGCTGCGCGGTTATGCGCAAGCGTTTGGATGCCTTTTGAACGCTCCCTTCCAGGATGTGGCTGACATTCAGTTTTTTCCCGATCTCACGGATATCCGCTTCTTTGCCTTTGAACGCGAACGCGGAGGTCCGGGCCACTACCCGACATCCGCCGATCTGCGTCAGTGAATTGATTATGGACTCTGACAGACCGTCGCAGAAATATTCCTGGTCCTTCCGGGCGCTCATATCGGCAAATGGAAGCACCGCGATTGATTTCATCAAATTTTTTGGGGATGCAGCCCTCGGCTCAAATCCGACTTCCGCCTCATCGACCCGATCTAAAATCTCTCGCACGGTCTGGAATCTCTCCTCCCGATCTTCTTTCAGGCATCTCAATATGATGGATTCGATATCATTGGGAATCCCCTTCTCTTTCTTCGACGTATAGAGCTTGCCCGTCAGCATCTCGTGCCATATCATGCCGAATGAATAGATATCCGTTCGATGATCGACATCCCTTCCCGCCGCCTGTTCCGGACTCATATAGGCCGGCGTACCGATCAGCGCTCCGGGGATCGTCTTCCCCATGGACTCCGGGGAACGAGCGATACCGAAATCCATAATCCGGACATCCCCTCTCATATCGATCATGATGTTTGCCGGCTTCAGGTCGCGGTGAACGACGCCCCGCTTGTGGGCCTCGATCAATCCGTCACAGATCTGCTTGGCTATGGATAATGCCGTTGGTATCGAAAGGCGAATCGATCTCCGGATGAAGCTTTTTAGATCCTCTCCACGGACATATTCCATAGTGATAAAATAAGCCCCATTATCCTCATTGAGATCATACATCCCACAGATATTTTTGTGCCTTATCTTACGCGCCGTGGTCAATTCATTTCTGAATCTTTCTATGACCCTTTTATCGGCCGCAATCTCCCATTTGATGAGTTTGAGGGCGATCTCTTCCTCGACTGTGATGTCTTCAACGCGGTACACCGCCCCCATCCCTCCTTTGCCGAGTTCATCTATGATTTTATAACGGCCCGCAAACAAAGCACCGCGGATCAATCCCTTGGGATGTGTTTCTAGGGTTTGGGTGAGGGGGGACGGGACATCTTCGGATGCGGTCAAAGAAGCCGCGCACTCCCTGCAGAACTTGGAATCGTCAGGATTTTCGGTTTGACATTTCGGGCATTTCATATGCCATATCCCCTGTTTTGCGAGTATAGGATATACGTTCCCGACAGGCGCTGTCAATCAATGCTGATCATTGCAACAACTTAATTTTAAAGGAAAAAAGTTCATGCCGCAGCAGGTCGATTTCAATATTGTTGGCACCGGTATAAAAATATTCGTTCAAAGATTCTCTGTCGATCACGATA
>CAYSQW010000063.1:0-20167 GCA_964433135.1 uncultured Eubacteriales bacterium | reverse complement strand
CGGTTAATCCGGGATGGGGAGGTCAGGAGTTTATTCCGGCTTGTCACGAAAAGATCTCTCATCTCAAGAGTTGGATTTCGGGAAGGAAACTGGATGTTCCCATCGAGATCGACGGCGGCGTCAAACGAGAAAATCTGGAAGAGGTGCTCCGCGACGGCGCCGATATCGTCGTTATCGGCTCCGGTATTTACAAAGCTCCGGATCCCGTCTCCATGCTGTCTGAAATAAAAACCACCCTGGAAACGTTTTCATGACGGAACAACGTTATTTGGTTACGGGGGCGGCCGGATTCATCGGATCGAATCTTTGCCGACGTCTGTTGCGGGACGGTAATTCCGTAACGGGCCTTGACAGTTTCACCGACTATTATCCACGCTGGGTAAAGGATAAAAACCTCGATGACCTGAAAGGCCGAGAAAGATTTCAGCTTCTCGAACAAGACATCAACGAAACCGACTGCCGACGGCTCCTCGAACGGCATGACATCGTATTCCATCTCGCCGCCCAAGCTGGAGTGCGGGGAAGTTGGGGCTCGAGCTTCACGGCGTATACGCGATATAACATCGAAGCCACCCAGCGTTTATTGGAAGCGGCGAAAAGCGCTCCTCTTAAAAAATTCCTCTACGCCTCCTCATCATCCGTTTACGGGTCCTGCCCCGATCTGCCCATGTCCGAACAAAGCCGCCTGTATCCGTATTCTCCCTACGGGGTATCCAAATTGGCCGCCGAGCATCTCTGCTCCCTCTATTTCAGAAACTACGGCGTGCCCACCTCTTCATTTCGTTTTTTCACCGTTTACGGTCCCGGCCAGCGGCCGGATATGGCGTTTCACAAGTTTCTCAAGTCCGTTCTCGAAGAACGCCCTTTAACGGTATTCGGAGACGGATCTCAAACCCGCGACTTCACCTATATCGACGATATCGTCGAAGGACTTATCTCCGCCGTATCCCGTTCCCGTCCCGGAGAAATCTACAACTTGGGCGGTGGAAACAGAAAAAAACTCTTCGATGTTTTCCCGATATTGGAGAAAATCTGTAAAAAGGAATTACGTCTTCAATCTCAGCCGCGACAAAAGGGAGACGTTACGGACACCTATGCGGATATTCGAAAATCCCGAGAACATCTTGGATTCGCCCCCCAAACATCTTTGCAAGAGGGCTTGGAGCTCGAATGGAAATGGGTCCGAAAGCTCTATGCCTCCGATGAAAACAAATCCACCTATAAGGCTTGATATGAATAAGAAAATCATCCCCGTTTCGATATTTATCGTGTCTCTCTGTCTCGTCGGCTGTGGAAAGAAGGCAATGACCATCGATCCCGCGATCGCTTCCTCGGATGAGGCCTTGTTTCTCCGTGGAGAACAATTTGCCGAAAAGGATCCGGAAAAGGCCCGGCTTTATTTTCGCCAGGTCATCGATTCCTTCCCCAAAAGTTTTTACGCTCAACGTGCCAAAATCGCCATCGCGGATTCGTATTTCGAAGAACAGGATGAAGGCTCCATGATTATCGCCGCTTCGGAGTATCGCGAATTTATTTCCCTCTACCCCTACAGTCCGACGGCGCCCACGGCACAGTATAAGATCGCCATGACTTTTTATAAGAAGCTGCTCGCGCCCGGACGTGATCAATCCAAAACTCGTCAGGCTTTGGAAGAGTTCAGGAAAGTCGTAAAGAACTACCCTACCAGCGACGAAGCCCAACTTGCTCAAGACAAAATAATAGCCTGTGAAGAGAACCTGGCGGAGCACACGCTTGCGATCGGACGCCATTACTACAAAGTTCATGCTTATAAAGCCGCAACCAGCCGACTGGCTGAAGTTTTGACCGCCTATCCCAATTTCACCAAAATGGATCATGTCTATTTTTACCTGGGCGACTCATACTACGGCTGGGAAAAACCTGAAGAAGCCGTCCCCTACTTCACCAAACTGCTCTCCGATTATCCTCAAAGCAAATTCATAAAAAAGGCGACCAAACGTATGGAGCTCATCCAAGCCGAAGCGCAGGAAATACCGAGCGGGAAATAATACGCAGACGAACGGAATCATCATTGATGGGAGGTTTGATATGACGAGAGTGCACCGTGTTCTTTTTATACTTATTCTGGTTCCCTTGACGGCGGGCTTCATTTCCGCCCAGGGAAAGATTCCCGGATTGGGCGGTCCGACCTTCAAGCCCGGCTTGAGTGTTGAATACAACCCTCGCACCATCGAATGGGACGAGGAGACATCTTCCGCCATGAAGTCTCTTCTTGTTCTATTCAATGCGGAAGTTGAACTTCAAGATGGTTTTTCCGTAGCCGCCTTGGCCGGCTATTCCATGAGCAATTTCGAATCCCTCGTCTTTCGTGAGCTCCCTATTTCCGTCGACCTCGAAGTCGGCAACATTGGCGGTATCGTATTGGGCGCGGAAGCGGAAAAATCCTTGTTTTTTTGGCGTGATTTCACGGTTTTCGGAAAAGGCCGCTTTCTCTCATACTTTGGAAGCGAGAGCAGCTGGACGATCCCGGGCCTCAATGTTGAAGGTTCTCTCACCGGAAAAACGAACTGGATGCAGGGGCAGATAGGTCCCATGGTCGTCTATGAAGGATTCTCCGGTTTTCGTCCGTACGCCTATATTCAGTATAATCGCCTTTGGGGGACGTTCCAGCTGGAAGAAAACGTTCTCGAACTAACGGGCACGGAGGAAAAATCGATTTCCGGAAAGAGCGTTATCGGCACCGGTATCGGAGCCGATTACTCCCTGACCGATGCTCTTAATCTCAAAGCAGAAGCCGCCGTCATGCCGTATAGCGGTGGCGTGGATTGGAATTTATTCATCAAATTCCAATATTCATTCCAATTTTAGGGGGATATATCATGAACGGGAAAATTCATTCTCTGTTAACGGCCTCTCTGGGAATCCTGCTTGTCGTTCCTCTTGGTTTCGGCCAGATCCGTCACGACGGCCGAAGTGCCGCCGTTAATCGGCAGTTGATGAAGATCCGCGCTTTTGAGGAAGGCCTCAGCCGGAAGCCGATATCCAAAGACTACGCCCCCGATCAAGTTCTGGTGAAATTCCGAAAAGGGGTGACGGCTGCGTATGTCAACGCGGCCATCTCCGCCTACAGGGCCCAGCGCATGAAGCATATTCCCGGACTCGATATCCATCAGATACGTATCCCCCAAGGACAATCCGTTTCGGAGACGCTGGCCGTCATGCGTCTCAATCCCGATATCGCGTATGCCGTTCCCAATCACCGCGCCTCGGTCGCCAGAACACCCCGCGACACCTTGTTCGATGCGCAATACGCTCTCTACAACCAGGGCCAGAGCATCGGAGCGCCCGGAAGCCCGCGCGGACAGCTCTCCGCCGACATCAAAGCCACGGCCGGCTGGGAGGAAACACGCGGCAGCTCCGACATTGTTATCGCCGTTTTGGATACGGGCGTGGACATGCTCCATCCCGACCTCGCCGGCAAGATCGCTCCCGGGGGGTATGATTTCGTTAATGAGGATGATGATGCCACCGATGACAACGGTCATGGAACCATGGCTGCGGGCATCGCGGCGGCCGATACGGACAACAACGAGGGCATAGCCGGAGTTGCCTGGGACTGCATGATTCTTCCGGTCAAGGTTATGGACGAAGAAGGATCCGGCTACTACAGTTGGATCATCGAAGGCATTCGCTGGGCCGCCGACAACGGCGCGCATGTGATCAATCTCAGCTTGGGAGGCGACGAATCGGACCCCGCCATGGAAGATGCCTTGCGCTACGCCAATGAACGCGGCGTCGTGATCGTTGCGTCCGCAGGAAACGATGGAGATTCCGTTCTTTATCCCGCGGCTTATGACTCCTATTGCTTGGCCGTTGCGGCGACGGATTATAATGATTTACGCCCGAATTGGTCAAATCCCGGTCCGCAGGTCGATGTCGCCGCTCCCGGAGAGCGGATTATATCCTGCGTCCCGACATGGTTCTGGGGGCCGAATTCCTTGCCTTACGCCTGGGGCTTCGGCACTTCTTTTTCCGCTCCCTTCGTCGCCGGACAGGCGGCGCTGATCATATCCATAAAACCATGGCTCTCCCCTTCTGAAATCATGAATATCATCCGTTATACGGCCGACGATGTGAACGCGGACACCCTTCCCGGCCGGGATGATGAGATCGGATACGGACGCATCAACCTGGATAAATCGCTGGTTCCCATCAAGATAAGCAACGGAAATTGAAACACGGGAATTTATTGATCCTGCGCATCAAGAATATATTTCGGATATGATTAAATCTCTGCGCATCAGGAACCTGGCCACCATCGAAGATCTGGAAATCGATTTTCATACCGGTTTTTCTATTTTGACTGGGGAAACCGGAGTCGGTAAATCCATCATTATCGGCGGCGTCATGTTGATTCTCGGAGAAAAGGGCAGCCCGGACATGATTCGCACGGGCGAAAATGAAACTTCGCTGGAAGCGGTTTTCCACGCGGACGCACTGGAAGAGAAGTGGCTTAAGGCATACCCTTCCGATTCGACGGGAAATCTTTTGCTTCAGCGGAGGATTCCGGATCGCTCGTCCAGCAAAGGATATATAAACGGAGTCCTGGTTCCCATGAAATCTCTTAAGGACATGGGAAGGAAACTGGTCGATATCTACGGTCAAAACGATCATGTTTTCTTAAGGCAAGTCGATAATCAACGTGATTACCTGGATGAATTCGCCGGAACCGATAAGCTGTGCAAGGAAACGGCCCAAGCGGCACGAACGCTCCGCCGCCTTATCAAGGAAAAACATGTCCTCGAATCCCGTGAAAGAGATCGGGCCCAGCGACTGGATTTTCTCGCTTATCAGATAAATGAAATCGAAGAAGCTCAGTTGAGTGCGGATGAAGAGAGCCGCCTGCGCCAGGAGAGAAACATTCTGAGGAATGCCGAAAAGATCTCCCTGCATATCAAGGAAGCCCTGGATATCGCTTATGATAAGGAGTCTTCTCTGTTATCCGGATTGACGCAACTTCAACATGTTCTGAACGATTTGGCGGGCTTTGATAAGGCTTTTGGTGAATATGGAAAGACAGCCGGTGAATCCGGCATTTTCATTCGTGAATTATCGGATTTTTTGATCGGATATCAAGATCGCGACCTTGCCTCCCCCGGAAATCTGGAACAGGTGGAAAACCGTTTGAGTCAAATCGAACAGCTGAAGCGGAAATACGGAAACAGCATCGTCGACATTCTGGCTTTTTTAGAAAAGGCCCGAAAGGAACAGGATCTGCTATCCGACAGCCGTGATAAACTGGAACAGATCTCTCGTGAAGCGGAAAAGCAATATGACCTTTACCTGAAAACGGCTCAAAATCTCAGCACTCTCCGCCGGAAACACGCCCGGGAACTGGAACAAAGGCTGGAAGATGAAATCGCGCAACTCGGTATGAAAAAGGCGAAGATCCACATCCGGATCGAATCCCGATCCCCCGAGATGGAAGCCCCCGAGCATCTAAAGGACAGCGGGATCGACGAGGTCGAGTTTCTCATCAGCCCCAATCCGGGAGAAACGCCGAAGCCTCTTCGTCGAATCGCTTCCGGAGGCGAACTGTCCCGGATCATGCTGGCGCTCAAATCGATCGGACACTCCGTGAATACCGCCTCCGCGCTTATTTTCGATGAGATCGATTCCGGGATCGGAGGAAAAACGGCTGAATTCGTTGCGCGCAAGTTAAAAGCCTTGGCCGCCGAACATCAGGTTATCTGTATAACGCATCTTCCGCAGATCGCCTCTTTCGCCTCCCGTCATTACAAGATCGAAAAAGAAGTTTCCGGAAACAGAACCTTCACGACCGTGCGGGAACTCGAATTCGAGGAACGCATCACCGAGATCGCCAGACTTTCAACCGGAAGCCGGATCACGTCGGCCGCTCTGCAGAACGCACGTGAGATGCTGGAACACAATCTGGACATTCGCCGGTAATCCTCTTCTGATTCTGAAATGTATCAACCGTTCTGCCCATGAGAGTGTCGATGTTTCTTTTTTATTGATTCGGGATTCTCCTCTATGGACCGATTTCAGCGAATCGTTTATAGTTAATTTTAATTCATCAAGGATAAGATCATGACAAGTAACGCACCCCGCAGCTATTATATCCACACATTCGGCTGCCAGATGAACGAAAACGACTCGGAGCGCCTGGCCGGCTCATTGCATGCAAGAGGATGGAGTCCGGCCGCAACGCCGGAAGAATGCGATTTGATCATCGTCAATACATGCGCCGTAAGAGAAAAATCGTCCGAAAAGCTCTTTTCCCTGCTAGGCCGCCTTGCCCTCATGAAGAAGAAGCGCCCTCTCCTGATTGGGGTCGCCGGCTGTGTCGCGCAGCTTTACCGGGGGCGTATTATGGAACGTGCGCCCTATGTGGATTTTGTTATGGGGCCCGATAATTACCTCCGGCTTCCCGACGTCATCCGCGACGTTGAAAATGAGAAATCGGTCTCGACGGCCTGGAGCCGCCGCTGGCATGAATTCCCCGGGGATCAAATCATCCGTAAAAGCATCATATCCGGCTATGTCACGATCATGGAAGGATGCAATAATTTCTGCACTTACTGCATCGTACCCTATACGCGAGGCAGGGAAAAATTCCGTCCCCTTCAGCATATTGTCAGGGAAGTGAAAGATCTGGCCGACAAGGGCTTCAAGGAAATTCAGCTTTTAGGCCAGAACGTCAATTCCTATCGGGATCCCGAATCCGGCATCGATTTCGCTTCTCTTCTTGAAACCATCACCCGCATCGAAGGGCCTGAATGGATACGGTTCATCACATCACATCCCCGGGATTTCGATCGCCGCATCATTCAGGCGATGGCCGGTTTTCATAAGATATGCCGTCAACTTCATCTCCCGGTTCAATCCGGATCGAATGCGGTTCTGAAACGCATGAAGCGCGGCTACACCCGTGAAGAATATCTGAATAAAATCGATCTGCTCCGCCGTGAAATGCCGGAGATCAGTTTGAGCGCGGATATCATTGTCGGTTTTCCCGGGGAAACCGAAGTCGACTTCGAAGATACGCTCAACCTTCTGCATGAAGTCCGCTATCAGAGCCTGTTCTCTTTCCGCTATTCGGCCCGACCGCATACCAAGGCGGCCACATTCAAGGATTCCGTTCCTCTTGAGACCAAACGGCGGCGTTTGAGTATGCTGCAGGAAACCCAAAAGCGGATTCAAATGCAAAACAATGCGAAGCTCATCGGAAAAGAGATGAAGGTCCTCTGCATGGGGAAGAGCAAAAAAAATACCGGCATTTATTCCGGCCGAAATGAAGGGTATCAAGTGGTCAATTTCATTGCGGAGAAGGATGTTGTCGGCAGATTCGTCATGGTTTCCATTACGGACTGCGGAGCATACAGCCTGAAAGGTGAAATGACCGCTTCGGCTGACTGAAAAACCGAAGCCTCCGCCCTCCCACCTCCCAGTCCGAATCAAGGATTTCACAGGCTTCCTGAATTGATTTGGCGGTGGAATTGTGTTATACACAGACACATAAAACAAATTATTGCTGTGAGGATCATTTCATGACACTACTTAATACGACGCCCTATTTGTTCATCCTGGGTTTTCTGGGTTTGTTGTTTGCTCTGGCCTTATATTTCATCACCATGAAGTACCCCAAGGGCAGCCCCATCATGCAGGAAATCGCGGAGGCCGTTCATTCCGGCGCCATGGTTTTTCTTAAACGTGAATACTCCTATATTTCTGTTTTCATCGTGATCGTTTTTCTCGCCTTGTGGAGATTGTTCTCCATAAACACCAGTCTGGCTTTTCTCCTTGGCGCTTTCTGTTCGCTGCTTGCCGGATATATCGGGATGCAAGCCTCCACGCGCGCCGCGGTTCGTACGACTCAGGGGGCCATAAGCGGAGGCATCGGCCGCGCTTTGACCATCGCTTTCCAAGGCGGTGCCGTGATGGGGATTTCCGTGGCCGCGCTCGGACTTGCGGGCTTGGGCCTTGTCTACTTCTTCACCAGGGATTCCATCATCATCAATGGATTCGCCATGGGGGCCAGTTCCGTAGCGTTCTTTGCCCGCGTCGGGGGAGGAATCTTTACCAAAAGCGCCGATGTGGGCGCCGACCTTGTGGGCAAAGTCGAAGCGGGAATACCGGAAGATGATCCTCGCAATCCGGGAGTTATCGCCGACAATGTCGGAGACAACGTCGGGGATACGGCAGGTATGGGCGCCGACCTTTTTGAATCCTACGTCGGTTCGGTTATCGCTTCCATGGCGTTGGGCGCGACCCTCTCTCCCGCCATAAATCATATGGCTCTCCCGCTTATTCTGATCTCTTTCGGCCTTATCTGCTCGATAATCGGCGTTCTTTCCATAAAAGTCTTGAAAAATTTCAGTCCCCAATCCGCGTTGAGAAATTCCACCTATGTCAGTGCGGCGATTTTCCTGATAGGAGCCTTTTTTATCATTCGGATCATTCTTTCCGACATCAATGTGTTCTGGGTGGTTTTGGGAGGCATGATTTCCGGTGTCTTGATCGGACTGGAAAGCGAATATTTCACTTCCGGGCCTCCTATCAAATCTCTCGCCCGTACGGCGGAAACCGGGAGCGCGAACACCATTATCACGGGACTGGCGATCGGTTTTCAAAGCACGATCCTTCCCCTGCTGACAATCGCGTTTACGATTTTTCTTTCATACAGACTGGCGGGACTTTACGGAATCGCTCTTTCGGCCGTCGGCATGCTGGCGACGATCGGCATCGTGATGACGACGGATTCCTACGGACCCATCGCCGACAATGCCGGTGGAATCACAGAGATGTCAGGCGCCGGCAAGGAGATCCGGCAGATAACGGATAAGCTGGATGCCTGCGGAAACACCACCGCGGCCATAGGAAAGGGATTCGCGATCGGATCCGGTGCATTAACGGCTCTGGCTCTGTTTTCTGCATTCCAGAAAACGGCGGGGCTTTCTTCCATCAATCTCATCAATTCCGAAACCATCGTCGGTCTCCTGCTGGGGGCATTGCTTCCGTTTGCCATCGCTTCCATGACGCTTAAAGCCGTCGGCCGGGCCGCGGATAAAATGGTGATTGAAATCCGCCGCCAGTTCAAAGAGATCAAGGGCCTCATGGAAGGCAAAGCCAAGCCCGATTCCAACAGGTGTGTCGATATCGTTACGCGGAGCGCTCTCATGGAAATGGTGCTTCCAGGCATCGTAGCCGTGGTTTCACCGCTTCTTGTCGGCTTCATCATCGGTGCGGAGGCCCTCGGCGGCTTTCTTGCCGGAGCCACGGCGAGCGGCGTCCTGATGGGGATTTTCATGGCCAATGCAGGCGCCGCCTGGGATAATGCGAAGAAGTGGATCGAGGAAGGAAATCTTGGCGGCAAGGGAACCGCCGTTCATGCCGCCGCCGTTATCGGAGATACCGTCGGCGACCCGCTGAAAGACACATCCGGTCCTTCGATGAATATTTTGATCAAACTTATGGCTGTCGTGAGTCTGGTTTTCGCTCCGCTTTTCAAATAGCCGGAGGAGCACGCCGGCCCGTACGAATAAAGGTTTTCGATATTATATTTAAATCAGCCGTCGCAGGGCGCGGCGACATGAGGTTTTTTTATTTTGCCGCCCCTGATATTGATATTCTTTATTATTTCAGTTATAATTCACGCTTCTTTTATCGTCCTCTTATATTTAGATTTAGGGCAAGCCAAATGAAAGTAAACGTCTGGAATACTATCCAGCAGCTAAGCAAAGAGAGAGGTGTGGACAGCTCCGTGATCGTCGGCGCCATAGAAGAATCGCTGCGCGTCGCCTCATTGAAGTATTTCTCTCACAATGAAAAGATTCATGTCGTTTTCAAGCCTGAGAAAGGAGAGCTGCGGGTATATTCCGTAAAACAAGTCAGCGAGGAACCCGATAATCCCGCCGCCGAGATCAGCCTGGAAGATGCCAAGAAGATCGATGCCGCCGCCAGGATCGGCAACTATATTGAAATCGATTTGCCTTCTGAAACCCTGGGACGTATCGCCGCTCAAGCCGCCAAACAAGTCATATTTCAAAAAGTCAGAGACGCCGAACAAGGAAAAGTGTTTGATTTTTTCTACCCCCTTATGGGAAAAATCATTACCGGAGTGCTCCGGAGGCTTGAAACCAACCGCAACATCATTCTTGAAAACAATAAAACCGAAATCCTCCTTCCCTTGAGGGAGACCCTGCCGAACGATCATTTCATCCGCGGAGACCGCGTCAAAGCCGTTATCACGCATGTATTCAAAGATGCCAAAGGTCCCCAGGTGATCGTATCTCGAACGGACAACAGGTTTTTGGGTAGATTGCTGGAAATGGAAACCCCGGAAATCGCCAACGGCAACATCGTCATCAAAAACATCGTCCGCCAGCCCGGCGAACGCGCTAAGGTCGCCGTTATCACTACTGAAAAGGATATCGATCCCATCGGAGCCTGCATCGGCGTTAAAGGCAACCGGATCCTGTCCATCAGCAAAGAACTTCAAGGCGAGAAAGTAGATATCATCGAATGGTCTGATAATCCTATCCAACTCGCCAAATCCGCATTGAGCCCGGCACGGGTTGAAGATGTCCTGGTCCGGGATAAGCACAATAAATATCTGCAGGCTGTTGTGGCGAAAGATCAATTTTCACTGGCAATTGGAAAGAAAGGCATCAATGTCAGATTGGCCTCAAAACTTGTGGGCTGGAAGATAGAAATAAAAAGCTAATGAGCACATGAAATAATCAAGGATTGTTTGGAGAAAACATTTAACATGAAAAAAAAGAGCAATAAGAGGCCCGTCCAAGCCGCCGCAAAAATCCCCGATGTCAGCGTCAAGAACCTTCGCCTTCGGGAGGGCTTGAATTTAAAAAACGTTGCGGACAATCTAGGTATTAAAGCCAGAGTTCTCATTGAACAACTGCAGATGAAACGTTATGCCGTCAACGTCAATGATCTTCTCACTGAAACGATCGCCGAAACCATCTCTAATATATTCCAGATAAACCTTGAAGTCATTTCCCTGGAAACGTATGCCCGGGAAAAAAGCCTGGAGAATCCCAAGCAGCTGGTCATTCGCCCTCCGGTCGTCACGATTATGGGCCATGTCGACCACGGAAAAACAACCCTGCTGGACGCAATCCGGGAATCCAATCTTGTCAATCGTGAATCGGGCGGAATCACGCAGCATATAGGCGCCTATCAGGTAGAATACAAAGAACGCTCCATCACATTCGTCGACACGCCGGGCCATGAGGCGTTTACCAAGCTTCGGGCTCGCGGCGCCATGGTCACGGATATCGTCATCCTTATCGTCGCGGCGGACGACGGCGTTATGCCTCAAACCAAGGAAGCCATCGCTCACGCCAAAGCCGCCGAGGTTCCAATTTTAGTTGCCATCAACAAGATCGACAAACCGGAAGCCGACATCGAACGCACCAAACAACAGCTTTCCCAGGAAGGCCTGCTGGTCGAAGATTGGGGTGGAGATATCGTCAGTATCGATATCTCGGCAAAAA
Organism: uncultured Eubacteriales bacterium; assembly: GCA_964433135.1. Taxonomy (GTDB): domain Bacteria; phylum Acidobacteriota; class Aminicenantia; order Aminicenantales; family Aminicenantaceae; genus CAYSQW01. The sequence goes on along the minus strand of CAYSQW010000063.1, from coordinate 8,651 downwards.
AGAAAAAAAACATCGGAGAGCTTCTTGAAATGCTGTTGCTTCTGACCGATGTGACCGAGATCATGGGGAATCCTCACGTCAATGCTCAGGGAGTTATCCTGGAAGCACGACTCGATCCTCGTAAAGGCGCCGTCGCCACCGTGATCATTCAGAACGGAATCCTACAGGCCAACCAGGCGTACATATCGGGAACCGCGTTTGGACGAAGCCGAGCGCTCTTCGATGAAAACGGTCGATCCCTCAAAGAAGCGGGATTGTCTATGCCGGTTGAGGTTTTGGGCTTTTCCGAAGTCCCTCAGGCGGGAGACTTTTTCCATGTCGTCGATGATCTGGATACCGCTAAACGGATCGCCGAGTACCGGCTTAACAAAATGAACAAACCGGAAAAGAGCCGCTCCGGTCGGATGACGCTCGATCAGCTTTTCGAGCAGATCGAAGATGATTCCGTTAAGGAACTATCCCTCATCGTAAAAGCGGATGTTCATGGTTCCGTGGAAGTCCTCCGCGATACGTTGTCCAATTTGAGCACGGATAAAGTCAAAATCGAGATTCTCCATTCCGCATGCGGCAAGATCACCGATTCCGACGTCCTGTTGGCCTCTACTTCTAATTCCATTATTCTCGGTTATAACGTAAAACCTTCACAAGCCGTACTCGATCTGGCCCGGGAAGAGAAAGTCGAGATACGATCTTACAATGTGATCTATCAGCTCACGGACGATATTAAGAAAGCCCAGACGGGAATGCTCGATCCCGAGATCCGCGAATCCTACATGGGACGTGCCGAAGTTCGAAAACTATTCCGTGTTCCGAAAGCAGGAACCATCGCCGGATGTTATGTTTCCGACGGAGTGATATCGCGTAACGCCACCGTTAAGGTTATCCGTAGTGATAAAGTCGTTCACACCGGAAAGATATCTTCGTTGAAACATCTTAAAAATAATGTCACAGAGGTCAAAAAAGATCTGGAATGTGGAATCGGCCTGGCGAATTTCAAAGATATCCAACCGGGCGATCGGATCGAAGCGTTCACCCTCGAAGAAATAATTCAGAAATAACCGAAATCCGGCCTGGCGAAAATGATTATTGGATTTCTATCACTTGATATCCATCTCCCCTATGCTCACTCGCTTAAAGAAAAGCGACAGCGTATTTCAGGTTTCAAGGACCGCATCAAAAACAAGTACAACGTCGCCACGGCGGAGCTGGAATTCCAGGACAAGTGGCAGCGAACACGGTTGGGATTTACGACCCTGAACAGCAGCCGCAAGGTTGTCGAGAAGATGCTGAACAATATCATTCGGGAAGCGGAAGAACATATAGAAGGCGAAGTCCTCGATCATGAAATAATTTTTTTCTGATCATATTAAAATGAATACGCATCACCTTCCAAGCAAAGAGCCTACGGCAGGCTTGTATCGAATTGTGGTTTCTGAAAGCATGCGGAAATGAATGAATCGCGCAGACAAAAAAAAGTCGCTCACCTGATCAAAACCCTCATTGCGGAACGAGTATATCAAACGATACCCGATTCTACCGGATTGGTCACGGTTACCCGGGTGGATATGAGCAAAGACCTAAAAACCGCCCAAGTCTTCATCAGTTTTTTCGGAAACGGGGATGAAGAAGATGTGATAAGGCTTCTGCGATCGCAAGCCGGTTCCTTTAGAAAAGCTGTTGCCTCCGGTTCGAAATTGAAGTATAATCCTTTGCTTATTTTCGAATTAGATCCGCTTGTCGTTGTGAGCGAGAGGATCGATGAATTGATAAGCCGGACAAAGACAAATGAAAAGTGATCCGCTCGATTTGGTTAAGCGCAAGCTGCTTTCATGCCGGAATTTAGCCGTGACCTCTCACCTGCGACCTGACGGCGATTCCATTTGCACCGGGCTGGCGCTCTATTTTATCGGCGAATCGCTGGGCATCAACGTATCGTTTATCAATCGGGATAAAACACCATTCCCATTTGACGGTTTTCCGGATAGCGATAAGATACGAATCGGACAGATCATGCCGGATCGTTACGATGCGGTTATCCTGTTGGAGTGTGCCAATGTGACCCGTTCGGGCCAGGAAAACCTTGATGGATATTTCACCATAAATATCGACCATCATCATTCAAATGATTATTACGCCGATATCAATTGGGTGCAGCCCGAAGCCGCTGCGGTAGCCTGTTTGATCTATGACTTGGCGGAGAACCTGAATATTCCCTTCACGCCTAAACTTTCCACCCTTCTTTATTCCGCCGTTGTTTCAGATACGGGTTCCTTCCAATTCTCCAACACCGACGCCCGTTCCCTGGATCTGTGCTCGCGTTTAATACGCAACGGTGCGGAACCGGCCCGGGTCTCAGAGTTGATATTCCATAATTATTCTCCGGATAAAATTCGTCTTCTGGGTCGTGTGCTTTCAACCATTCAACTCAACGACAACGGCACGATCGGCATTATCAGCATGTTCAAAAAAGATCTGGACGATCTCCATTTGAAAGAGATCGATACGGAAGATATTACGACATTGGCTCGATCGATTAAAGGGCTGCAAGTCGTCTTGTTCTTTAAAGAAATGGCGCCGGACACCTATCGCGTGAGCATACGGTCAAAAGGCGCCGCCAACTCCGCTGCCATCGCTGAATATTTCGGCGGGGGCGGTCACCTCCATGCGGCCGGTTTTACCGCCATGGGCCCTTATCAGGAGGTTATACGGGAGATTCCCGCATCGGTCGAACGACTGCTGCGGGAATGTGTCGACGAGGCGGAATAAACAGAGCGAAACCGCTGTTCGAATCAATAGCATGGATGGTCTCCTACTTGTAGACAAACCTCGGCATTGGACATCTCATGATGTCGTTGCGCATACCCGGGCTCTTCTGAGCATTCGGAAGGCCGGTCACTTCGGAACTCTGGATCCCATGGCCACAGGCCTCATCATCATCGCTCTGGGTCACACCACGCGGCTGTTCCCTTTCTATTCCAAACGTGATAAAACCTATACCGGACGCATTCGTTTGGGCCTGGCAACGGACACCTATGATGCGGAAGGCAAACCGATCTCGACTTCCTGCGATGAATTCCCCGACTCCTCCCGACTTAGAGCGGTCATGTCCGGGTTCGAAGGCGACATAGACCAGGTGCCGCCTCCCTATTCAGCAAAAAAGCTCAATGGAAAGCCTTTATATGCCATGGCGCGCGCCGACCATCCCGTCTCGTTGCCTCCCTGCCGCATACGTGTGCACCGTTTCCGCATGACGGACTATCAACCGCCTGATCTGGATTTTGAAACAAGCTGCTCATCAGGAACCTATATCCGATCCTTGGCTCACGATCTCGGCAAAGATCTCGGGTGCGGGGCCCATTTATCGGAACTCCGCCGTACGGAGATCGGAGAATTCCATCTGGATGAGGCTCACGACATGGATGCTTTGAAACGATATAACGAAGCAGGCCGTATTCCTGAGATCATCATTCCCCTTGAAAACCTTCTGCCTGAATTTCCTAAGATCATTCTCAACGAAACGGGATCGCAACGCGCCGGAAACGGCAACTTGATCCTCCCGGAACATATCATTAAAATATTCCCTCCCCACCTCAAAGGAAGACGACCTCAGGCCGTCGGCGCCGGAGAAACGTTCCGTTTATTCTCGGAACAGGGCCAATTATTCGCATTCGGAAAAAGGGCCCAAGATCATCAAGCGCTTCATCCCTTCCTGGTAATGGCACCGGAAAACGACATACAATAGATTGGAGACACGATGGTAAAAAAAGAACAGTTCGCATCCCGTTGGGGAATCATCTTTGCCGGTTTGGGCATGGCTGTCGGTACCGGCAACCTCTGGAGATTTCCCAGGATCGCCGCCCAATACGGCGGCGGCGCTTTCATGGCCGTCTGGCTGCTGTTTCTCTTTCTTTGGGCTTTGCCGCTCCTTATTATTGAAATGTCCATCGGTAAGAAAACTGGCCGAGGCGTCGTCGCCTCGTTCGGCAAGCTCATGGGGCCCAAATTTACGTGGATGGGAGCATTTGTCGCATTTGTCACATCCGCAATCACCTTTTACTACACGGTTGTCACAGGATGGTGCCTGAAATATTTCTACGCAACCTGCTGTCAAAATCTCATTTCCAAAACCCCCCAGGATTTCTGGAACGGTTTCACTTCTTCCTGGGAGCCGGTTCTGTTCCATGTCATCGCTATCCTTATCGGCTGCTCCATCATCTATGCCGGAGTCGTCAAGGGAATCGAACGCGCCAATAAATTTCTCATTCCTTCACTTTTCCTCATGCTTATCGTTGCCTGTGTTCGGTCCATTACTTTACCCGGAGCCGGAATGGGATTGAATTTCTTGTTTTCGCCTAATTGGTCCCAATTCGGAAACCTGAAGATGTGGCTCAATGCGCTGAGCCAGGCGGCTTGGTCAACGGGCGCCGGCTGGGGTTTGATGCTTACCTACGCCGTCTATTCGCACAAACGCGAGAACCCGGTTATCACCTCTGCCACGCTGGGATTCGGGGACTATGTTGCTTCTCTTATGGCGGCGATCACCGTTATTCCCGCTGTTTTTTCTTTCTATATCGGGGCTTCCGCGGGTGCTTCCAGGCAGGTGGTTGAAGGGCAGGTTCTCAACGTCATGAACGAAGGGAACCTCGGCTTGACGTTCACCTGGATTCCTACTCTTTTTTCTAAGATCCCGGGAGGCGCGTTTTTCCTGGCGTTGTTTTTTCTCGCCCTCTGCTTCGCCGCATTCTCATCCCTTATATCACAGCTCGAACTGATCACACGTATTTTCATGGACAGCGGCCACTCGCGCAAAAAAGCCATTGTTATCGTAGGTTCGGCCTGTCTGGTTATGGGGCTCCCTTCCGCACTTAGCCTGGGATTCTTCAACAATCAGGATTGGGTGTGGGGCATGGGACTGATGATCAGCGGATTGTTCTTCATTCTCCTGGTTCTTAAATTGGGCCCTCGAAAATTCCGTGAGGAAATCGCCCCCTCCTTCAACAGAAAGTTCCGCTTGGGAAAGGCCTTCGATTTCCTGATCAGATTCCTGATGCCCGTTCAGATCCTTGCGATGCTGGGTTGGTGGTTCTTCGACAGCTACTCTTCGTGGAGAACCGCGGTCGAGGCCGGGATGTCTCCGAAGCATTGGCTCAATCCTTTCGCACAGGGATCCGTGGGAACCGTGCTTTTTCAATGGAGCATCGGGCTGGGTGTTTTTCTGATACTCAATAGATTTTTAAACAGAAAAATGGATATTATAGAAAATGTCGATTGAAGCGATCATTTGCATGCTGCTGATTCTTGGGATCTGTACGGGTGGATTTCTGTATTCTCTTTATATTACTTATAAAGGGAAATAGCCGCCGGTTCCTCCTAAATCAGCGTATTTATCGATTCCGAGCTTAATTATTCATGTCGTTTTCCATCTCGGGATCGTTTCCCGTACAATTGAATCTGTCCTTGATATTTAATGTAAACTGGTGTATTTTATTTGGAAATGAGATTAAACAAACACCAGATCGAACACTTGGCTTTTTCCATTACCAGAAATCTGCTCAAAGAAAATAAAATACTGGTTGAGAACCGGAACGAAATTCTTGAAGACATTAATAATCTCATCATGGAAGAATTTCTCAAAGAAGACAAACTCGACCATGAAGTTCGGGAGATTCTCAATCAGCATATGGAAAAAATCCGCAAAGAGAATATCGAATATCAGACGATGTTCAGAATGATCAAGATTAAGCTGGCAAAAGAAAAGGATATTGTGCTGTGAGCATTCGATTTTCAAGAGAAAAGATTAATTATCTCGCACGTCAAATATTGAACTATCTTTTTGAAAACGATGAAATCGAATTCTTGGATGAATCGAACGAGATTCGTCTTGTTATCGTCAAAAGTATCGAAGAAGAGCTCAAACTTTACGAAGACATCGATAAGAAGGCCATCGATAAGATCGCGGCCCAAAAAAAATCTATCAAAGAAGGCAGCCGGGAGTGGGAGATTCTTTACCGAAAATATTACAATGACGAAATCACCAAGCTCGGGAAATTTTTCTAGTCGACTCACTTCTGAACACCCTCCCCGCCCCTCCATCGACACCCGTGAACGGGTTCGTTACTCGGATACCGACAGGATGGGAATCGCCCATAATAAGAACTATCTGGAGTGGTTTGAGATCGGCCGCACGGAATACTGCCGTCTTAAGGGCATCTCCTACAAAGAGATTGAAGAACGTGGTTTTTACATGGTTGTCGCCGAGGCGTCATGCCGTTATAAAAAACCTCTTCATTATGATGAGGAATTCATCATCCGTGTTTCACTTCGCGAGGCCTCTCCCAAAAAAATCGTCTTCGGATATGAGCTTCTGAAAGTTGCGGACGAGCAGTTGATCGCTTCCGGATACACCGTTCATATCACGACCAACGCGCGTGCGGAAGTCTGTTCGCTTCCCGAGGACATTCTCAACATGCTGTTCGGGGCTGAGGAAGAAGAGCTCTGAATCTACGCGCCCGATTATCGCTTATCGCTTAAATATTCCGAAAGCGCTTCCCTCCATTGCCGGAATGGCTTCATTCCGATCCGAGCGGCCTGTTCGTTCTCCAACACGGAATACGCCGGTCTTCTCGCTCGAGCTCCATATCCGGCTGAATCAACCGGCCGCATATCCGCCTTTCCGCCCAATATATCGAAAATGGCGCTGGCGAATTCATACCACGTACAGTCACCTTCATTGGTCATGTGATAGAGCCCGTACTCTGTGGTTGAGATCAATTCCCGGATCTTTTGTGCCAGCTCGGAAGTGGCCGTGGGTGTTATCCTTTGATCGTCGACAACTTGAAACGCTCGTCCTTCCCTCTGAAACGCGACCATGCTGTCGACGAAATTCGCGCCTTTCCCCCAGCACCCGGCCTTTCCATACAATCCGCATGTTCTGATGATGAAATGTTTTTCAAGGATATGACGGACGAAATACTCGCCTGCAAGTTTGGATGAGGCATAAACGCTGAGCGGATCCGGCGCATCCCGTTCCGTGTAGGGAGCTTTTTTTTCTCCGTTAAAGACGTAGTCCGTACTGAAATGAACGAGAACGGCGCCCAATTCCCTGCAGATCAGGGCCAGCTCGCGAACCGCGATGCTGTTCACTCGGAAAGAAAGTTCGGGCTTATCCTCGCATTCATCCACACGGTGAAAAGCCGCCGTATTGATAACCACATCCGGATCGACTGCGGCTAAGCGCTCTCTTGAGGCTCCTGTTTTCGTGATGTCGAATTCAGGATACGTCAAGGCAGTGATCTTCCCTGTCAGGCAGTCGAGCAGGTCGGATCCCAATTGCCCGTCGGCTCCAATCAATGCTATTTTCATGTCACCTTTCTTTTTATACGCCGATTACAAAAAAAAAGGCCGGGGAAATTCCCCCCGGCCTTTGTAGACACAACTTAGGAAGACTATCGACCTAAAACATCAACCGGAATCCGAGCAGGAGCTTGTGGTGTTTGGAAAAGGTTCGGCCTTCGCCTACCGGAGCATGAGTTTCGAAGAAAATGGAGCCCTTGGTCGTATAGTTGTCGAAGATGTCAAAACCGACGTTTCCGATCAATACGGCATCGGCGTTACGCTCTTCTTTTACTTTGGTCGCGAAGCCGGCGCCGACACCGATGAAAGCGGGCCCCGCATGGGCGTTAACCAGGACGTTGGCCATGAAAATGGATTTCCAAGGCTCACCTTTCAATGCCAAGCCACCGCCGGCTTCGATGATAAAGTCGAGGATATCGGGAACAATCTCATAGCCCAATCCCAAACGCGCAGCAGCGTATGGACCATGGCTCCCTCGTGCGTAAAGCGGCCCGATATCGGCAAGAAAATGCAGTCGTTCCTGAGTCACTTCCAGATCGAGCTTAGCCGGTTGGGACATGGCGCCGAAATCGTCTGTCACCACAGCCGTTACGGTGTACATCCCGGGTTTATCGAATATTTTTTCCCATGCAAACGGTTTTTCGGTATACGTATATGTGGCAACGATATTTCCTGCTTCATCTGTAATCTCAAAATCGCCTTTAACGACCTCTCCATCCGGATCGGTTGAATTCGATACGTCGAGCGTGATCGGCCTCCCGACATAGTCTTCACAGGGAAGGCATGAAGTCCACAATTTGCAGACAGGCGGGAAATTGATGTACGTTTTGGCTTCACAGGGATTGGACGAAGCCTTTCCCTCCATGTTAAGAGCTTTCGCCTTGAACGCGTATTCGCCGGGGCGATCGAATTTCGTCTGCCATTTCGCCGATTCCGGGGTCAGAGATTTGGTGGTGAGCTTGGCGCCGTCCGGATCAATCACATCGATTTCCATGGACTTGGCATGTTGGGTCGCGCTCATATCGACGGTTATGGGATCATTGATGTTGGCTTTCACGGGACTTACTTGGATATCGCACACGGCATCGGGGATGAACTTCTCGACTCGGCGCAGAGAAATATTTCCGCAGGGCCGCGGAATGATGATTTCGTAGTGTTTGTAATCTTTTTCGACTTTAAAGGTAAACACGGGCAGGGGCTTTTTACCCGCCCATTCCAGGTCCTCAACCACTTTGACCTTTCCGTGCGAACGGAAAAGCATCCACATGAGCTTTTCGCCTACCGGCAGTTCTTCTTCC
>CAYSQW010000062.1:0-20785 GCA_964433135.1 uncultured Eubacteriales bacterium | reverse complement strand
AATGATTTTATAAAAATCTTTGCAAAGATGCAAACGTTTTGACATTTTTTTTTACATTTTTATAATACCCTTTTGTGCATCTTTCATTAATAAACGATTTAACAGAGGAAATCAAAGGTAATTAAAATATGATACATCATTGTTTATTTCCCTATTTCAAGAAAGGAATATCAGGATTCTCGCTGTTGTTTTTCATATTGACATTCGCACTAAGCACCGGATGCCGAAACGGAAAACATGAAGACAACGTCATTTTGATCACGCTGGACACGCAGCGGGCCGATTACATAAGCGCCTACCGGTCCGATAAAGCATCAACCCCGAACATCGACTTCCTCGCGGAACAAGGAACGTTGTATGAAAACGCCTTCTCGCTGATCCCCATCACCCTTCCCTCACACGGATCGATCTTCTTTTCTCAAACCCCGAGTGATTTGAAATCTTACAACAACGGCCATAACATCCGAACCAAAAAGAAACGCCCCTCCTTCGTCAATCTTTTCAAAAAAGCGGGATTCAAGACCGGAGCTTTCGTATCGTTGGGAGTTCTAAAATCGCATTTCGGTTTATCCGAGGGATTCGATTTTTATGAAGATTCCTTTCCCAAGGGAAAATGGTATATTCCCGCCGCGCGCGTTAATGAAAAGGCGTTTCCCTGGATAAAGGAGAATCGGCATGATAAATTTTTTCTCTGGCTCCATTATTCCGATCCACATGATCCTTATGCCCCTCCCTACCTTCCATCCGACCTCAAGCTCTATCTAAACGAACAACTGATCGGTGAATTCGGCCTCAATAAATATAAGATAAATGAGATCGACCTGGAACTGGAACCCGGCCGAAATCGACTTCGCTGGGAGATAAAGAATGAGTATGCCGAAAAAAACGACAGTTTTCATGCCCGGCTGGACAAGCTCGAATTTTCGGTTTCGCCAGACGATCCCGATTTCAACATCGATTTTGCCAGAGGATGGATGCTGCGAAGAAAGGACACCATATTTTTTGCCAAGAACGATGCTTGGATCGATATCACCAACCAAAAGACTTCTCCCGACAAGATCAGAATGACCTGGAGGGGCCGAATCGTCCTCCCCACATACGGAACACGAGAACTCTATCGCAGCGAAGTAGAATACATGGACGAGCATATAGGCGAACTTTGGGAGCATCTGAAAGAGCTGCATCTTTTCGACAAAACCATGATCGTCATGGTGGGAGATCACGGTGAAGGTCTGGGCGAATACACCGGGTATTTTCGTCAAAATCATATCGGACACATTCATTTCCTTTACGACATCTATTTGAAAGTGCCTCTTATCGTATACGATCCCAAAGCACCAAACCGGGGCGTTCGACGCACCGAACCGGTTTCTCTGCTCGATATCGCGCCTACGATTACCGGGCATATGGGCTTCAAACATTTCCCTCATTTTCAAGGCCGTGACCTCGGCAAGCTCCCGGGAGGTGAAAATCGCGCCGTCATGCAGGCGACATACAAGCCGGAGGCCCTGCGAAACAAGTTCGGGATCCGCCTATATCCGTGGCATCTGATTTTCACACCGGAACAAAGACATTATGAATTGTATAATCTCGCTGAGGACGCCATGGAAAAGAAAAATCTTTTCGTGGACGGCGAGATGCCCGAAGCGGCCGTTCCCTTGAAAAAGAAGCTGGACGAAACCGTGCGCGAGATATTGAAAAGCAAACAAGAGATCAAGATCGACGGCGATACCAAGGAAATGCTGCGGGCGCTCGGATACATCAAGTAGGGCGCACCCGGCCACACGCACGATTCTTATGCCCATGCGGGGCAGAGCTTTACTTTCGGGTGGTTAAACGCCGGTGTATTTTGGATGGGATCCCTAAAAAGATACGATTGACGGTACGCATCCAGGCTGGTCTTCCGGTTGTGGGCATTTCACTCGAATAACCCGCTGTCTTTTTTTCGGCAAGGATGCGCTGAACGATGGGGCAACCCAGGCTCTCAAGGCAGTACGGGCTTAGTCTTCCCCGGCTGAGATAACGTCGTATTTCCTGGATCTGAGGTGAATTCCATGCCTTTTTCCAATCCGTCATGGGAGCGACGATCGGATTGCCGTAGCAGCAGGGAAGAATTCCTCTCCGAAGGATGTAATAGCTCTCCCAGGGTTCCCGGCAGAGCGGGACCCCCGAAAATCCCAGGTCGTCCTCCTGCATCTTCTCCGGAGACGGGGGGGCGTCGATTTCGGAGATATGCCGCTTATTCTCTTTCTCGTTCATGATCTTTGAAACTCCAAATGCGGTTTTCCGGCTCCTTTATCGGGATCTTCGGTTTCCCCGAATTCAAATTGGTTGGCGACCGGCACTCCATATTTCTCCGAAAAAATATCGCACAGCCGGAAAATCTCTTCCTGTTCTTTCCGGTCCAAAAGCTCATCCCTGTAACGAAAGGTGTAGCCGCCGCGCGTCACCTCAATCTTGGAGTCGACAAGATAGAGAAGCGGTCGCAGAACCAAGGCGTCCGCGTCGATTTCCCGGCACAACCTAAAATATTCCTCGAGATCGGCCCTATTGACTTTCATGGGCATGAAAACCATATATATTTTCGGCAGGTTATCGTGCTTTTTCCTTTCCTGATTGAGAAGTTTCAGATTGGGTATGATGGAGTCCCAGCGGTCGTTCCTTATTTTGGCATAGGTTTCCTTGCATGCCGCGTCCAGCGAGATATAAAGGTAAAGGGGTTTTCCGACCAGCGATTTAATGGTTTTCGGAGTAATCGCCTGTCCGTTCGACGACAACTCCATGATCTTCTTTCCCTTATCGCAAAATTCCAGTATTTCTTTCAACCGGGGATGAAGCATCGGCTCTCCGAAAGAGCAGTTCACCAGGGTTCGCGCCGACCGAAAGAACGGCCCGTATTCTTTCAGCGTCTTCTCGTCCACCACTGCATCGCGGTATTCGCCTTCCAGTTCCTTCATGCTGTGCCACAGGCAGTAGACACAAGGAGGATTGATATTGCAGCGGCTGTAGAGATCGATTCCCAATGTCAGGGGGTAGGATTCCAATGTGCACTTTCCCGAGATCATTTCCCGATAATTGAGATGGCTGTTTCGATGGTATTCAATGGCGAGGTTATGCAGCTCCTCATCATCATAGCATTCGAGCTTCCCGACCCTCACTCCCAAATCACGCATATCCCCCTTGTGGTATCGTGCCGGAAAAAGCTTATTCAGCTTTAAAACGATTTCATGATCATGCTCGGAAAGCGCCCCCCTCGTATCGTCCTTTTCATGGTTTTCATATCCGCGGAGCGGGATGCTGACAAAATTCCACTTGTGTTGGAGAGCAATCCGTTCAACCCGGGCTCCGTCCACGCTCACTTCAAGTTCCTGGCTGAAATCGGCGTATTCCGAAAACATGAAGCCTCCGAGGAAACGGTTTTTATTCAGCAGTGAATGCGGTGCATTGATGGATCCTCGTTCAGACAGCCAGCGAAAGGGAAAGAATTCCCCATATTCACGAGCGTACCATCCGTCCTCATAACGAAGCTTTTCCTCGAGATGGGAAATACAGGTGATCTGCTTCACCATGATTCCCAGAGGACGATCGTCATCGGTGAGAGTACGTGGGAACGGTTTTTTTACTTCCAAGTCGACTCGGATTCTTTTTTCTCCCCGGACGGGGAAAACGTAATCCCGTTCTCCGGGATAGATGGTGGTTTCCCCTATGATTTCACCATTGGCGCGCAGCGTCAATTCAGGATTTCTCTCACCATGATAGGAGTGACCGGCCACCAGTTTCAAATAGCCGCCTTCTTTTGTGGAGGGGGGGGCGATCAAACCGGAGGCGCCGATCTTCATCCACCGCATTCGCGGCTCCTGTATCGACACGGAAGCGATCTCCTCAGGATACCAACCCGAAAGAAAAGGGTCTTCAGCTTCGGAGTCTATGATTTCAATGTCTCTCACCATGATGCCCAATGACCGCGGATCCCCGGGGACACGGAATGTTCCGTCCAGTTTGCATTCGATCAGAAGCTCGCCTTCAGCGGCATCGAACGCGATCGCATACGTGGAAAACGCGGATTCGATTGTGATCGCGCCGAGACATCGCCCGCCTGCGAAACACCGCATAACCGGCGGCGGCTGATCGGAAAAGGAGTGTCCCGCGATCAGTTTAAGATGTGTCGGTCCGGAGATCAAATTCCGGCATCGAATAACGGCGTTCTCACCCATCCATCGATACGAACCCAAGGAATCCTTTTCGGACGGATACCAGCCTTTCTCAAAAACGACACTCGGTTTGCTCATGATGATCGTTCATTCTAAGCGCGGTGCATCCGCTTTGTCAACGCATTCGGCCGCAGCTTCTTTACGTCCTCCGATCTCCGATCAATTCAATATGTGTATGGCTCCGCCTTGAGCGTGCAGAGCCGCTTCCATGACGGATTCCGCCAATGTGGGATGGATATGTATGGTTTCGGCGACATCGCTCAGCTTCAGTCGCTTTGTGACGGCCAAAGTCAGTTCACCTATAAACTCCGATGCATGAGGCGCAACGATGTGCGCTCCCAGCACGCGTTCCGACCCGTCGGCGATGATCTTAACCATGCCGTCCTGGCTCCCCATGGTCAGGGCGCGGCCGCTGGCCGAAAGCGGAAATTGTCCGATTTTGACTTCACCCGTTTCGGCCCGGGCCTGTTCTTCCGTCATTCCGACGGAAGCATATTCCGGATCCGTGAAAACGGCGGCCGGCATCGCTTGGGCGGACATGTCGCGTTCGGCGCCGGCGGCGTTTTCAGCAGCGATAACGCCTTCGTGAGAGGCTTTGTGAGCGAGCAGCTGCCCCCCGTTGAGATCACCGATGGCGTAGACGTCGGGAAGGCTGGTCTCGAGTCTTTTGTTTACCGTAATAAATCCGCCTTTCCCCGACTTCAATCCGGGATTTTCATCCAAAAGATCCTGTGACAGGGGTTTTCGTCCCGCAGCCAGCAGCACAACGTCTCCTTCGTATGCAAAAGGGGTTTGATCGCGCAGGCAGGTCCCTGCAAGCGTAATTCCGTCGGGCCCGACAACTTTTTTTTCGACACGCATCTGCGTCAAAATCTTCAATCCCTTGGCTTTGAGCGATCTTTCCAGTCGAGCGCCCAATTCAGCTTCGCACCCGGGCATGATCCCCGGCAGTATTTCCAGTATCGTGACCTGGCTTCCCAGTCTCCGATAAATGGTTCCCATTTCCAAACCGATGGCTCCGGCACCGATGATCAACATCCTGTCCGGAATCCGATTCAGCTCCAATCCTTCCCGGCTGGTGATGATCCTTTCTCCGTCGGGCTTCAAAAAAGGCAGGCAGGCTGATTCGCTGCCCGTGGCCAGGATGATCTTGCCGGCGGAAACACGAAAGTCCTCTTCCCCTTCGGCGGAAACGATTTCCCCTCCGTTCTGCAGGCGCACTTCCTGCTTTACCAACGTCACCCCGTTTTTTTCTAATAGGAACTCGACACCTCTGACCAGCCGTCCTACGATCCTTTCACGCTGTTTCTGGACTTTTGTCCAGCTGCACGCAATCTCTGAAAGAGGGCCTTCGAGATGCTTGTGCTTCTTCGCCTGCTGATATATTTGTGTTTCATGCAGCAGATATTTTGTCGGAATACAGCCCCAGTTCATGCAGGTGCCGCCGACTTTTTCTTTCTCGAAGAGAATGACTTTTTTGTTTAACTGAGCTCCTCGGATCGCTGCGACGTATCCTCCCGGACCTCCGCCTATAACGGCTAAATCATAATGTTTTTCCATGCTTTCCTTCTTTCGTAAAAATAAATATTGATTATACCGCAGAAGGGGTGAAAAACGAAGTGCGTTTCCGGATATCATCGTATTTACAGACCATAGGAACAGTGGAGAACCGAGCCGCTGAGATCATCCCTTCCACCCCGGACATTTGTTCTTGACAGTCCTCGGTTTAAAAGTAAAAATGGGAGTCGCATCAATCGAAAGGAGATTCATTTCACTGAATATTAAAGCTCCGAAAATCCGTACCGTCATTTTATTTTCAGCCTTTATTCTAAAGACCTTCATTCCCCTGCAAGCGGATGAAAGCGCATCCCTGCGCGGACGCGTCCTGAATGTTCAAAAACAACCGCTCGGCGGGATTTCGGTTTCGCTCTTCCGGGGAGAGGGTGATGACATTCCGACTGTTTTCGAAATCACGGATGACGATTTCCACTTCGCCGGACTTGATCCCGGCATTTATACGCTCCGCGTGGATAAGAAGGGATTTCATTCTTTTGCGAGCCCGGCCTTCAGGTTGGAGCCTTCGCGTACCTTTTATTGGGAAGTGACGCTCGCACCTTCCGAAGAAGAACGGCTTTCCCAGGGAAGGCCGGTGCGGCTCGATCTGTTCCAGGCGCAGCATCAAACGATCATTTCAAGCCGTCAAATCAACGATCTTCCCACGGCGCACAATATATGGTCTTTGATTGAAAATCAGGATCTTTCCGCCACCACCAATCGTATCGACGTGGCAGGACTCAGGGGAAATCTCCCGGCTTTGTTCAGCGCACGCGGCGGAGGATCATGGACGCAAAGCACATACCTGCTCAACGGGATGGACATCACGGATCCCTATATGCCGGGTCTTCCGCTGGCCGTTCCCGATTTCTTTTCCATTGAATCGACCCGGATGTCGGACGCGGCCCACCCGGCGGCTTATGCGACACCCGGTGGAGTTTTTAATATGAGTACGTTTGAAGGAAGCGGGCGAATTGGAGGAAGCATCTCGGCTTTTTATATCCCACACGTCCTTCAGGGCTCTAATATATCTCCGGCTCTCCAGGCCGAAGGCATCAATGAAAGCCACGCATTTAATTACGGACTTGACGGAAATTTCCGTCTTTCAGGCCCTCTGGGATCGGATAGGCTGACCTTTTTTACCTCGGCCTCGGCCAACGATACCGTGCGTGATATCGCCGAATATGCCCGCGACGACCGCTCCACACTGCTTTCGGGGCTTTTCAGCCTCCAGTACCGGATGAAAACAGGAAGCCTGCAATTACTGTGGACGGGACGGAAGTTAAGATCGCCCTCTTTCGGAGCGGACCGCGGGGTGCCATTTTCCGCGACCAATGACCGAGGGGATTTCAGTCATATATTTCAGGCGATCTGGAAAGCGCGCATCCAAACCCGACACGCTCTTAAAGCCGGCTTTGGTTGGACTTCAGCGGAGCGAAAATTCGATTTTCAGGAAGAAGCGGAAGCTCAGCACGGAAAGGACCTCTTTCTCGGCACTCCTCTAGGAACCGCGGCTTTCGCATCACAAGAATCCCGGAGCACGCTGCAGTTTTTCCTGGAAGGACAGTCTCTGCTTCCACGAATCTTCGGGGTCTGGCACCGCCTCGATTACGGCTTCCGTGCGAAATCTTCAACCGCGCGGACGCAGGACGACATCGCCTCCAACCTGCATCTCGGTTTTTTTGAGAACGCCCCCCTTCAAGTGACTCTATTCAAGCCGTCTGAGGACCACCGGGAATCCGGTCTCAACCTCAACGCATACGTTCAGGACACCGCCACGTTTCCCGGCCTCTTTTCCGTTTACCTGGGGCTCCACCTTGAATCCAGCCGGGTCCGACATCTCGCGGGTGACGCTTTCCTCTCTTCCGAAGACGCCGGTGGATTGGGCTATCCGCGGCGCGACGCGTTGCAGTGGATCCATCTTTCCCCAAGACTCGGTGTTATCATCCCCATGTCGCGTGATCAATCATCGGTTCTCAAGGTGACTTACGCCAGATACTATTTCACCCTTCCTCTTCAGTACATGACTTACGGCAACCCTGAAGCCCCGGGAGGGCTCGTGTACGAATGGAACGATGGAAACAGCGACGGGATGTTTCAACCGGAAGAACGTGGCGCCCTGCTCCGTCGTACAGGCCCTTTTTATTCACGTATCGATCCCGAACTCAAACGCCCTTTTACAGACGAGTTCATGATCGCTTATTCCAATGCCTTCGGCAGAACCTGGTCGTTTTACCTGGCGGGTTTTTTTCGCACCACCAGCGATCTGATCAAGACCTACAACATCGGGGTTCCGTTTTCGGAGTACGACCCGGTCTATTTATTGGATGACGGCGACGATCGTATCAAATACAGCTATGACGACCTGCTGTTTACCGTCTATGAGCAGCGTGCGGAAACACTGGGGCGGGATCTTTTTCTGCTTTCTAATGTCGAGTCGGGAAGCAAAGCAACGCATTACTTCGGTTTCGATCTTAATCTCATGAGGAAGTGGGGCCGCCGTTTCACGTTCTTTCTCTCGCTGACGGCGACTCAAGCGGAAGGCATGACCAATCCCGGCAATACCGAGTGGGAAAATGATGACGGGGTTGTCGGAACCCTGTTCGATAATCCAAACACGTTGATCAACGCACGCGGTCGTGTCCGTTTCGATCGGGCGTATACGGGAAGATTGGGAATGACCTACCGAGCCCCTTGGGGGATCAAGATCGGTTTTTTAATCAAGTATTATGACGGCCAGCCTTTTACACGCAAGATTATCGTTACCGGATTGAATCAAGGCCCTTTTTACATCCAGGCTCACCCCAGGGGTGTTGCGCGTTACGAATACAACCGGAATTTCGACATCCATATTGAAAAAAGATTCACTTTGGGGCATAGAGCACTGCGGATCATGATGGATGGATTCAACATCAGCAATCTCGCCCAAGCAACGGAAGAGAATGAATGGACCGGTCCCGATTACCCGCTCCGTTTCGCCACCGAGATTCAGTCTCCCTCCGTATATCGGATAGGAATCTCCTATGAATTCTAAAGCAAATAAAAATGTCGTCATTGCTTTTTATTCTATCCTCACCTTTCTTATCGGCACGTCGAATCTGTTTTCGCAGGATTATTTTATCTACCGCCCCTGGCTCGATAAAAAACCCGTAAGTCAAACCGGGAAGGTTTCGATTCACGGAGAATGGTTCGGACAACTGCAGGCACCCAGTACTTTCCCCAGTTATAACGACCTCTCCGGACCCGACGACAAGTGGTCCTACGGTTTTCAGAACCTTATTTTTCTGGGAGACACAACGAGTTTCCTGGCTCAGTTGGTGACCCACGACAAGGGAGGCGTGCGCACCAAATTCGACTGGCATTTTTCATTCCGTTATAATCCCCTGGATAATCTTGTGGTCATCCTCGGTCACGACAGCAATCATGATTCCGAAAATCAAAGTCATTTGAATGATAAGGACTTTTATCTCAACCGCAATTATATCGGATTCGGAATCCCCTTCTTGGCGGGTTCCGTCTATATCGAACCGTTCACATGGTTTTTTCATCATACGAATCAGAGAGGGCACCTGGATTATTCTGGAGAACAACTCAAACAGGAGTATGGGATCAGAATCGGAGCCTGGATCGAAGACAGGGTTGGTCTCAATCTTCAGCTTCTGACCCAATCGGAGACCTATTTTTCCTTGGGGCAAAGCATACTGGCCGAAATGATCGTCCGGGTCAAGCTCCTCGATTATTTTCACCTTTCCTTCGGCGCGCACACATGGAAAGACATGCAGGAAAACCGCTTCGGCGAAAAAAATAGATTTTATAAATTCACATGGGGAATCGTGGTCCCATTTTAGCCGGGAAGATCGGATTTCGGCAAACCCGGGACTGTGGCTGCACGTTGTTTTTCGGAATTTATGCAAAATCCTGTCCGGGGAATGGAAGGAACGCCCGCACCTTGACATCGTATGGCCAATATGTTAACAAGAGCCCTGCAACGAGTGATAACGTGCAGGAGGCCGTTTGAATCCCGCATATTCAGATGGATTGCGTTTAGGAACCATTCGACCGACATGAAGGCAAACAGAGCCCCCATCTTCCTTCTCTTTTTTACAGCCTCTCTCCTGTTGCAGGCGCATCAGGGGGAATATAAGGATCAGGACTGCTTGATCTGTCATGGAGAACCCAATATCCACCAGATTCTCTCCGACGGAAAAACCCGTTCCCTATATGTGAACCCAGACGAATGGGATGCGGATGTCCATCACAGAGGCCGTATGACATGCGTGGATTGTCATGTCAACGCCGACCCCGCTTTCCATTTCCGGGAAGGGCAGATCGATGTGGATTGCGCTCAATGCCATAGACAGGAAGAGGAAGAATACCTGAAGAACGTGCATTTTGATTATCAACCTGTCCTGCCCGGCAGGGAGCTTCCCCAATGCTATCACTGCCATACCAGGCATCACATCCTCCGATATGATGATCCCGCGTCCTCCATTCATGAGAAAAACATCGGCGCCACCTGCGTGGAATGCCATCCCGAGGTCATGGTTGAGGGAATTCTCAAAGGAACTTCATTGGGGAAGATTTCCGGACACCGCAAAGGCGATCTGTCGGAAAAATTCGATATGATGGTTTGCACAAGCTGTCACTATCAGGATTCGGCTCACGGGGCCAAAAGGGTGGTCGATGATTTCTGCTCCCGTTGTCACGATGTGAACGCTGATACCGGCCCCGTGATGGGACCGACGCACTTGAACTCGATGAAATGGACGGCTTTCAATTACACCGCGGCGGGGCTCGTTTTTATCCTCGTCATTGGAGCGGGAGTATTTTGGGGATATAAAAAACACGCGTGCGTATTTCAGCATATTCTGTTATGGCATAAGAATATGCGGATTCCCATGAATAGCGAAAAACGAAAAAATGCGGAGGATGAAGCTAGAGAGCCTCAGGCCGAAAACCATGAATGATAAATCCAAACGCTTAGCCATGCTCTTCGATTTGCGAA
Organism: uncultured Eubacteriales bacterium; assembly: GCA_964433135.1. Classification (GTDB taxonomy): domain Bacteria; phylum Acidobacteriota; class Aminicenantia; order Aminicenantales; family Aminicenantaceae; genus CAYSQW01. The sequence continues at coordinate 10,015 of CAYSQW010000062.1, read as the reverse complement.
AATGCATCGGATGCAATGCATGCGTCGTTGCCTGCAAAAGCGAAAACGATGTTCCGCTGGGAGTATTTCGAAGCTGGGTCAAAAAAGTGGAGAAGGGAAACTATCCGCATGCCAATGTATTCTCGCTGCCCATCGTGTGCAACAACTGTGAAAACCCGATATGCGTTACGGTGTGTCCGGTAAACGCCGGCATCATACGTTCGGACGGGATCGTATATATCGATCCGCATCGATGCATCGGATGCCGCTACTGCATGGCTTCCTGTCCCTATGGGGTCAGATACATAAATCCCCATAAAGGAATCGCCGAGAAATGCTTCTGGTGTCACCACCGGGTGGATTCCGGGCTTCCGCCCGCATGTGCGGCGGCATGTCCCACGGGAGCCATTCTCTTCGGAGATATCACCGATCCGGAAAGCGAGATCGCTCAAGTGGCCGCCGCCAATGCGATTCAGGTCATCAAGCCTGAAATGGGAACTCAACCCCTTGTATATTACATCGGTCTGGACATCGAGACGGTTGAAGCGGTCAAGGAAGAAAAAGACTGATGGAGACACAAGTCCTTTACAACATCAACCATCAAGAAGCGTTCGGTCTTTTTATCGCAATATATTTTTATCTTACCGGATTGAGCGCCGGTTCCTTTATCTTGTCCACATTGTCTTATGGATTCGGAATGGTTCAGTTCAAGTCTCTGGGAAGAGTAGGCATCGTTCTGGCGACGGCGCTTTTGATCGTAGCCCCGCTTTTTCTGCTTCTCCATATCGGCGCCCCCTATCGGGCCTGGCATCTCTTTGCATATCTCAATCTACATTCTCCGATAACCTGGGGCTGTTTCCTCCTCATTCTTTATCCGTTGAACTGCATGGTCTATGGTTATTTCATGTTCAAGGAGAACCTCAAGTTCACACGCATCTTCGCCTTCATCGGCATCCCGTTGGCAATCTCCGTTCACGGATATACAGGTTTCATTCTGGCGTTCGGCAAGGCCCGAGCTCTCTGGAACAGCGCCATCATGCCGATCCTATTTCTGGCTTCCGCCGTAGTTTCCGGAATCGCCCTGATGATCCTTGTCTGCGTTATCAAAGACCGGTTTTTCAGCAAAGAAAAAAAGATCGACCAGGATCTGATTTTCAAACTGGGCCGCATGTTGGCATGGGTGATCGTATTCGATCTTTTTCTTGTTTTCAGCGATATTCTGGTTTTGTCGATTTCACACACCGAGGCGCAGGCTGCCGCTCATATGCTTCTCGGGGGTGGGGCCTTCAGCATTCTCTTTCTTGTGGTTGAGAATCTTCTCGGCAAGATCGTGCCTTTCATCCTGCTCACGGTGCCTCGATTCAGAACCAAGGTCACGGTGATCATAGCATCGCTTCTGGTGGTCGTAGGCATTTTTTTCATGCGTTATGTCGTTGTTTTGGGCGGCGAGTCCATTCCCCTATTATGACTGGATATAAAACATGCTGAACAAAAAATATTCGCGACGAAGATTCATGAAATCCAGTGCTGCTTTCTCATTGGGAATGACGGTGGGGGGACGAGCGCTTCTGCACCCGCAAGCCAATTTCAAAGCCGTTTCACGAACCTCGTTGAAATCGCTTACGACCATTGCCACCACATGTGAGCAGTGTCCCGCAGGCTGCGGGATCGTCGCATGTTTGAATGGAAACCGGCTCGTGAGTATTTATGGAAATCCGGATCACCCCCACAACCGGGGGGGCATATGCGCCAAGGGTATCGCCGGAATCAATCTCGCCGCCGATCCGGAAAGACTGCTTTATCCCATGAGGAGGATCGGAGTTCGCGGCGGCGGCGAATGGACCCGAATCACCTGGGACGAAGCTTACTTATCTCTCGTCGAACGGATACGCACTTTGCGCCGTGAAAACCGAATTCGTGAATTCATCCTGGATTCCGGACGGTCCGATATTCTTCTGGAAGCTTTTGTGGATGCCGCAGGCATTGAAAATCACATAGATCGGCACCGCTTGAAAAATTCGAACCGTGAAACGGCCTTTAGCTCGATGCTCGCATCTCCCGCCGTGATCGGCGATGTGGAGAGAAGCCGTACAATTCTTAATTTCGGCGCCAATCCTTATGCCAATCATGATCGGTTCCTGAGTATGGCCCGCGGACTTGTCCGAGCCCGACTCGAAAAGGGCGCTCGCCTCATCACCTTTGACGTGCGCCTTTCGGAAACCGCGGCTCACAGTGATGATTGGATTCCGGTGCGCGCCGGAACAGACGGCTTGATCGCACTCGCCATGGCGCACGTCATCGTGGAAAAAGGCCTTGCGGATCGCGCCTTCATCGAGAGATCCACCGATATATCCCTTGCGCGGCTTAAACGTCATCTCAGCGAATATACACCGCAGAAGGCGGAAATGGAATCCGGAGTAAAATCATCAAAGATCGTTGATTTGGCACTTGAATTCGCATCCCGCAAACCATCCCTGGCCATCAGCGGAGGTGGAATCAGCGATCATATACACGGCACCCAAAGCGTGCGCTGCATCGCTCTTCTCAACTGGATCATCGGTTCTCTCGACAAGCCGGGCGGTTTATTCGCTCCTTCGATTTCCCGCACGTCTTCCGACGCCCTTTCGCTCAATACGCGGGGGATAAACGAGTTTTGGCGCGGCCTCGAAGCCATGGAAAGCCGCGGCGGTATCGACACCTACATGGTTTGCCGATCCAATCCCGCGTACTCGGATCCCGAATGCACTTCGGTTCAGGAACTGCTTTCGGATGAAAACCGCGTTCCCTTCCTGGTCGTGATGGACACGCACATGACGGAGACCGCCGAGTTGGCCGATATTGTGCTTCCCGCCGCCACATTCCTGGAAAACTGGGGGATTAAATTGACGCCTCTGCGGGAAGGCGGCCTCCTTTTGAATCTGATCCAACCCGCGGTTTCGCTTCTGAGCACGGCGCAAACACTCAGGATGCCCGACTTTGAAACGGGCAAACTGCTTGAAGCCTCATATCGACCGCGCGGCGAATCCAAGGACATCGGTCAGATGTGTCTTGAACTCGCGAAAAGAATGGGAGGCATCGGCGGCAAGAAACTCGCCTTCAAAAATACGAAGGATTTCGTTTCCGCCGCGGTGGCTTCCTTTTCCGGCTGCAATTTCGAAGAACTGAAGCAGAAGGGCTTTTGGATCGATGATGCGTCTCCCGAAAGAAAGCCCCCGGTTTCGTCTCAGGTTCGTATCTATTCAAAAGATTTTGAAGCAAGAGGGCATGCTCCCCTACCCTGTTATACCTCCGGTATCCATCCGAATGAGGACAATGAATTCGTGCTGACTTCGTTCAAATCAAATCTTGGGCTGGATAGTACGGCCAACAGCAAATGGATTCGGGAGATAGAACATGAAAACCGATTGTGGATCCACCGGGAAACCGCGGAAAGGATGAAAATCCATAACGGCGACAAACTGAAGATCACATCGGCGGCGGGAAGCCTGACCGTACGCGCTTTGCCGACGGATAGGATCCATCCGCGTTCCGTCGCCCTGGTGGAAGGCCTTGGGCATAAGGCCGTCGGACGGGTTGCCGCGGCAAAAAGGTTCAAGAGCTCGGACCCGGATACGGAACTCATCTGGTGGTCAAAGGCGGGCTGCGGAGCCAACCCCAAAGTCATCATCGAAAACAAGCATGATCCCATCGGCGGGGGCGGCGCTCTGAAAGATACTCTGGTCAGAGTGGAGAAGGTCTGAACATGTCGTTGAAATCGTTTGGATTCAATGAAAAACAGCGCCCCGCGCTGAAAAGGAAGATGTGAAAGACATGAGGAAACGAATGCTGTCCGTGACGCTCGCCCTTATTTCTTTATGGGTTTCCGTGGAAGCGCATCATCCGGCTCTCCCCGATTCCCAGGCTCAGGTCAAAAGGTTGACGTTTTCCGGAAGCGGTTCGGCGCAGCATCCCTGTTTGAGTCTCGATGGTCGCATCATGCTCTATATCGTAGAAACAGTGGAAAACGGGACACCTGTCCGCCGCGTCAAAATCATGAACCTCGAAAACGGAACGGATCGGGACCTTTTTCGCGATGGAATGCAAACCGCTCCCGCACCCTTTGAAGGGGCATCCCTGCTGATCGGGTCAAAACCGCCGTTGTTGAGCGGGAATGGAGAGATCGCGGTGTTTTCTCTCAGCATCGATGAACCCGTCGGCATTATCGACCATTATCTGGCCGTCGTCCCGACCGACGGATCCGCATCATGGATCACCTCCTTTCCTATCTCCGATTTGAACGGAAAGGATCCCGCAGAGATGGGATTTGAAAACGGCGATTGGGAAAGGATCGCAAATTATGCGGTGGATCGAAGCGGAAAACGCATCGCATGCCTTCTCAAGGGTCACCTTGGTCCCAGAAGATTCGGAAGCGCCAGCGGGATCGTTTTGCTCGACGTGGAGACGAAACGTCATGAGACCTTGATCGCTCCTTGTTTCCGGGAAGAGGAATGGAAATGGGATTCTTCTCCCCGGCGTCCGTTGAGTGGAGGGGGTTGGGCGTTCGGCATGAGCGCGGACGGCGGCACGATCGTCTTCGGCGCACAGAACTCCGATGACTCCGATGATTACGACCTTTATCTTGCCGACTGGAAAGATAAAGCCATTCAAAAGCTTACGAACTTCAACGATCGTTGGTTCAGTCTCGCCGACATCGATCAGGAAGGAAAGACGATCGTCTTCTTCTATGCGGGGAAAAAACAGCAGGGCATCGGTACGTATATCATCAGCCGGGATGGAACCGGATTGAAATATTTGAAATCCCAAACCCTGCCGAGGATCGAGTTTTGTGAATTCTCTGATGACGGGCGTTTTGTTTTCTATAAAGATGTATACCGCATCATGCGTCTTCGGATTGGAAACGCCGAGGAAACGATGATCCTGTCGGAGTCGGCATCGGATTCCTTTTCGGAGACGGCGCCTCTTGATTTTCCTCAGTTCCCGTCTTTTTGGATGCCGCGCATCGTCAGCCTGGATGGAAGGCTCATGCTGATCGAAGGCATTCCGCGCGGCAAAGCCGCTTCCGAAATATACCTTTGTTCTTATGATTCGAAATGAAATGACCGTATTCGGATATAGAAAACAATTTTGGTTCATCGCCGTACCGGCGGTGCTGCTGCTTTTGCTGGGCGGCGGCGGTTTCGGCATCTACCTCGTACGATATTCCGCTACCGGGCGCGCCGTATGCAGGCAATGTCATCCCGAGCACATCGAACTATGGGAAAACTCAAACGGACATCCTTCCGAGTCGACCTCCTGTCATGAGTGCCATTCCGAAGGCCGCAGGGTGATTCCTTCCGATTGGAACGTATTCAGGCATGTACGGGACCAGATCGCTCCTCCGGAGTATTCGGCCGACGACACGCTCACCACACAGCGCTGCCTGGATTGTCATGAAGAGGTTCTCGAAATCGGATATGAAATAAAAAAGAAGGTTATCAACTTCACCCACCGCATCCATATCGAAGAAGCTTTGGAATGCATCGATTGTCACCGCACCTCGGGACATCATACGATGGATGAAAGCACCAACCGACCGACGATCAACGAATGCGTCGATTGTCATATTAAAGATTTCACCGGGCCGCCTAAAAACCGGAAGTGCCTCAGCTGTCATGATGTCATGTTGGTGCCGGGAAAGGCGATGCCGTGAAAACAGGGTACAACGGGTATTAAACGATGATCAAGACGATAGATGTCTTCTTTCTTCTCCTTGCCGCGGGGATATTCCTATGGGGTTTGAACAAACGCATGCGCCTATGGCGGCTCGGATCACCTGAAAAACGGAAAGGGGCCACTCGACGGCGTGTCAAAGCCCTGCTTTTCGACGGCATCGCCCACCGTTCAATATACCGCGAACCTTACATCGGAAGCATTCATCTGGCGCTTTTTCTCGGCTTCGCGATCCCGCTTTTTTTTATGACCGTCACCCAGGTCATGTTCACTCTCCCAAAACCGATTGCCGCGGCGTTCTCCCTGATATTGGACATTATCGGTCTGGCGGCGTTTCTGGCTCTGCTGCTGGCGCTTCACCGTCGTTATATCTCGCGCCCGGATCGATTGACCAATAAACCGGATGATCTTATCGCCCTGCTTCTTCTCTTGTTTATCGTGACAACCGGATTCATGCTGGAAGGTTTACGTTTGTCGGTAATAGGAAAAGACATACGCGCCCTGGCGCCCGTGGGCTATTTATTCGCCTCTTTCTGGGACGCAACGGATTTGAGCATTTCCGCCAAGGGCGACCTGTCCGCCGTAATCTTCAGGATACATTTTTTTCTGGTTCTCGGCACGATCGCCTATATCCCTTTCTCCAAGCTCTTTCATGTCATCAGCTCTCCTCTCACCATCTGGAATCGTTCATTCGAACCTGCCGGCGCCCTCGGGCACCTGGATCTCGAAGATGAAGCGGCGGAAAGCTTCGGCGTGACCGAAATTCAGGAATTCACATGGAAACACTTGATGGATCTGGACGGTTGCACGCAGTGCGGGAGATGTCAGGATCACTGTCCGGCTTATCTGACGGAAAAACCCCTGTCTCCCAAAAAACTGATCCTCGATCTGCGAAACCATCTGCATGAGCACGGTCCCCGGCTTCGCCCGCCGAAGCCGGATAACGAGGATTCCCCGGAACCTTCTCCCCTGGTTGACAACGTTATCCGGGAAGAAGTTCTCTGGGCCTGCACAACCTGTCGTTCCTGCATGGAACACTGCCCGGTATTCGTCGAACACGTGGACAAGATCATCGATATGAGACGGTATCAAGTCCTGATGGAAAGCAAATTTCCCGATGAACTCACAGCCGCATTCCGGGGCCTGGAGAACAACTCCAATCCTTGGGGATTGGGATTCGACACACGCGCGGATTGGGCGAAGGGATTAGACGTCCCGGTCATGGCGGAACTCGAGGATAAAGAAATCGATTACCTGCTTTTCATCGGATGCATCCGATCTTTCGATGACCGCAACAAAAAAGTCTCCACGGCCATGGTCAAGATCCTCAAACATCTCGGTGTCCGCTTCGCCATATTGGGGATGGAAGAAGGGTGCTGTGGTGATCCCGCACGTCGTGTCGGCAACGAATACCTTTACCAGATCCTGGCTCAAACGAATATTGAAAACTTCAAGCGCTATGGAATCAAGCGAATACTCACCACGTGTCCGCACTGCTTCAATACGATCAAAAACGAATATCCTCAAATGGGATTTTCTTGTGAAGTGCTCCATCACACCACTTTTCTTCAAGAATGTTTTGAAAACGGACGATTGAAATCCGATGTGCCGCTGAAAGGGAAGCTCACCTACCACGATCCTTGTTATTTAGGCCGATACAATAATATATACGAGGCTCCGCGCCGGGTGCTTCAGTCCGTCGTGGACGGGGACATTCGAGAGATGCGGAGGTCGCGTTCCGATTCGTTTTGCTGCGGCGCCGGCGGCGGATGGATGTGGATGGATGAGAATACGGGCGAACGGATCAATCTCGAACGGATGAAGGATGTTCTCGCCACCGGAAGCGATGCGGTTGCTACGGCCTGCCCTTTTTGCGTCACCATGTTCAGTGATGCCGTTAAGGATAAGAATCTGGAGAACGACATCAAAGTCTGGGATATCGCAGAAATCGTGGCGGATTCCCTCGAGAGATGACGACGGGGGACCACCGCTCTTAGATATCGGTCTAACTCAGGATTTCTCTGAAGGCGTCGATCGCTTTATCGATATCCTCGTCATCGATATCTTTATTGGTGACGAAGCGTATGCCGCCGGCAACGGCCAGAGCCAAAATGCCTCTCCGGTGCAGTTCCTCCAGAATTCCGCTTATCGTCAATCGAGGATGATCGAACCCGAAAATAATGATGTCGGTTTGAATGTTTTCCGGATCGAGTCGGATCCCCGGCATATCGGCAAGGGCCTCCGCCAACCGTTTGGCCCGCCGGTGATCATCAGCCAAGCGGTCCACCATGCATGTCAGCGCGAGAAGTCCCGGCGCCGCAAGAATCCCCGCCTGGCGCATACCGCCGCCCAAGGCTTTCCGCAAACGCCTCCCGTGATCGATAAAATCCCGAGGTCCGACCAGCACGGATCCGACGGGTGCGGAAAGTCCTTTGGATAAGCAAAACGTGACGGAGTCGGCATATGCGGCGTAGGTCTTTACCGGAACCCCCGAAGCCACGCTGGCATTGAATATCCGCGCTCCGTCGATATGGAGTCTGATCCCATGATCGTCGGAGATCTCCTTGATCGCCCGCAGGTTTTCCAGAGGTAATACGGCGCCGCTCCAGTTGTTGTGCGTGTTTTCCACGCATATCAATGAAGTCCGGGGGGTGTGAACCGATGGTTTCCGGATGTTCCTCTCCACCTCATCAGGGCGCATAGCGCCCCGGTCGCTCGAAAGCGGCCTCGGTGTGACACGTGCGATGAATGTCATTTGCGTGGATTCCATGTTGTAGATATGAGACCGTTCTTCCAGGATGACTTCGTCGAGTTCCTGCGTCCATGTCTTAATGGCGATGGCGTTTCCCATGGTACCCGAGGGGACGAAGAGAGCGGCCTCTTTACCCAGAATGGCGGCGGCCTGGTCTTCAAGTTTATTGATGCTGGGATCGTCCCCGAAGACGTCATCGCCGACCTCGGCATCAGCCATGGCACGGCGCATTTCCGGAGTCGGTTTTGTTACGGTATCGCTGCGAAAATCGGAATATTCTTTCATGAGGGAACCTCCAAAATCATCGTGGTCATTATATGAGATGCAGCGGGAAACATCAAATATTTCCCCTGAAAATCAGCCGGTTGGAACTTTTTTGCGGTTTACTTGGTTTGTAAACTATGGTATTAATAAATCGATTTTTCTTACTGTGATTTTGAACAATGCCGCAAAAAAAAGCCTCCGACGTCATTCTCTATATCCTTATTCTTTTCAACCTTCTTTTTCTTTCAGCATTCACTTCATACCGTATCACTCTCAAAGGCGAAATGGTCACCCTGCCCGAACTCCGCGGCATGTCGGTCGAAGAAGCCAGAACGGCGCTGACGGACAAGAAACTCAGCTTGGTTCAAAGCGGATTCGAGCTGCATGACAGTCTCGAACAAGGCCTCATCATATCTCAGGATCCGCCTGCCGCTTCCCGAATCAAAATAAATAAGGTCGTAAAGGTCATCGTCAGTTCGGGCAAGGAGAAAACGATCGTTCCACGTGTCGTAGGACGCAGTCTCCAGGCAGTAACCCAGGAGCTCAAGGATGTCGGTCTCCTGAAAGGCAAAATATCGCATGTACACACTCCCCGATATTCCGCTGGAAGGATCATTGCTCAGTACCCTCTTCCCATGTCGGAAGTGGCGAAGAATTCTCGATTGAGCATGCTGGTCAGTCAGGGAGAGAGGGAAGAACAATATCTCATGCCTGATCTTATCGGAAAATTCGGCCCTTCCGTGATCACGCGCCTCCGTGAGCTCGGATTTCGCGTTGGCGATGTGCGGCGTTCTTATTACCCCGGTCTCGAGGCCGGAATTATCATCAAACAATTCCCTCCTCATGGATTTCGAGTTCAAAAACGTAACCTCATCACGCTGGAGGTCAGTAAATGATAAAAAGGATCGCTCCTTCCATCCTTTCCGCCGATTTCACGGATATCGGCGGAGCGGTTTCAATGGTGGAACAAGCGGGTGCGGATGTCATTCATGTCGATGTGATGGACGGGCATTTCGTTCCCAATCTTACGATCGGGCCTCAGCTGGTAGCCGATTTGAAGAAAAAGACATCCCTGCCGCTCGACGTCCATTTGATGGTGGAAAATCCGCGCGACTTCATTCCTCTTTTCCATGAAGCCGGCGCCGATTGGATATCCATTCACCTGGAAGCCTCCGTCCATCTTCACAAGGATATCAGTCTGATCAAGGAGTTCGGACGCAAAGCCGGCATCGCTCTCAATCCCGCCACTCCCATTCATCTTTTCGTGACAAGCCGGAATAAACTCCTGACCTCCCCATCCCGGATTAACCG
>CAYSQW010000061.1:0-20917 GCA_964433135.1 uncultured Eubacteriales bacterium | reverse complement strand
TACCATGAAAAAAACCTTGTTTTCCTTATCCGCGGCAATCATGCGCACGATATTGGGGTGGTTCAACGCGGCCTGCAACCGCGATTCTTTCAAGAGCTTGAAAAGCTCCATGGATTGTTTGTGAGGAACCTTGATAGCGACATTGATATTCAGCCACGTATCTTTTGCCAGGTACACACTGCCGAAGCCGCCGCTTCCCAACGATTTTATAATTTTATATTTTCCAACTTGTTGGCCTTGGAGAAACATGTCACAGGTTCCAAAAATGAGCGATCATCGCCACTCCCGCGATGGCGGCGGTTTCCGATCTCAGTACATTCCGTCCCAGAGTCACCGCTGTATAGCCGTGATTCATAATACGCTGATATTCTTCCTCTGTCCAGCCTCCCTCCGGGCCGACCAGAACCACGACGGAATCCGGGTCATCGGTGGTTTTCTCTCCCGCTTCCGAACGAGCCTGCAGGATCTCTTTCAGGGGCTTCCCCTTCCTCTCCCACAATAATATCTTATCTCCGTATCCCCCTGTTTCCAGAAAATCGGATAGCTGAACCACCGGCTTGATTTCCGGCGGATCGCTTCGTCCGCTCTGCTTCATGGCTTCTCTCAAAATCCTCTGCCACCTCGCTATTTTCCCGGAATTCAATCCGGGCTCTATGACGCTTCGATGAGTGACGATCGGAATGAACGTCGTTACACCTAATTCCGTGCCCTTCTGCAGAGCCGTCTCCATCTTACGTGATTTAATGATTGATTGAGCCAGAACGATTCTGAGGCGAGGAATCTCCGGCTCGTTTTCTTCGATCAATCGAAGGCGTGTCCGTTCCCTGCCCGTGTGTTCGACGCATGCCCGGTAACAACACCCTTTTTCATCGAAAAGGTCCACCATGGCGCCCCGGCGAATTCGGACAACGCGGCTGAGGTGATAATGTTCTTCTCCCGTCAATTGGATAACCTCCCCCTCAATTTCCGCGCTGTTTATAAAAAATCGTTTGGATGACAAAATAGGGCTCTAATTGAATATGTTTTTCATCTTGGCGACGATGTTCGCATGCACTCCGTCGAGATCTTCCTCCCTTGATTTTGCGAACTGCTGCAAGATATCCTTTTGCTCCCGCGAAAGGTTTTGCGGGGTTTCCACCGTCAGCGAAACGAAAAGGTCGCCTTTTCTATGCGAATGCACGTCTTTAACGCCCTCGTTCTTAATGCGAAACACTTCTCCCGGTTGCGTTCCGGGAGGTATCTTCACCGATTCTTTTCCTTCCAAAGTGGGAATCTCCATAACGGATCCCAAAGCGGCTTGCGTAAAGGATATTTTTGCGACGCAGTGTAGATTACGTCCGTCGCGATCGAAATACTTGTGTTTTTTTACATTGACGACAATATAGAGATCACCGGCGGCCGCACCGGTATCTCCGGCGTCCCCCTCTCCGCTCATACGCAGTTTCATCCCTTCATCGATACCCGCCGGTATTTTCACCTTTATCTTTTTCTTCAGCCGGATTTTTCCTTTCCCCCCGCATTTCTCGCAGGGCTCATTGATGATTTCACCGCTTCCCTGGCAATGCAGACAAGGACGAGCGATCGTGAAAAATCCCTGCTGATAGCGCACCTGTCCCCTCCCTTGGCATTTGGGACAGGTGGATTTTTCGGTCCCCGGTTTCATTTTGCTCCCACCGCACTCGTCGCAGGTTTCTTTACGATTGATCGTGATTTCTCTTTCCACTCCGACCGCGGCTTCCTCCAGAGTAATACGCATATCGAGAACCAGATCCCGACCCCTTTCCGGATAATTCCTTCCGCTTCCCCCGCGGGCGCCGAAGATATCGCCCAATCCAAATCCGAAAAAGCTGCCCAGGATGTCTTCAAATCCTTCGAATACGGAAGAGTTAAAACCGGAGAATCCTCCGAAGCCCTCTCCCCTCAGGCCGTCATGTCCATATCGATCATAGACGGACCTTTTCTCATCGTCTATGAGGACGCTGTAAGCCTCCGCCGCAAGTTTAAACCTTTCCTCGGCTTCACTGTTCCCAGGGTTTCTATCGGGGTGATATTTAAGCGCCATCCTGCGATAGGCTTTTTTTATCTTTTCGGGGGAAGCGCTCCTCGGCACCTCCAGAATTTCATAATAGTCCGCTTTTGTCGTCATTGATTTCCTCTGTCGCTTTCTTGTGAGATTTCAATATGATGTTATCCACTTCTTGCTTGCTCAGTCCGGATGCCGGTTTGACTTCGATTTCCTGCTCCCTTCCGCTATCTATATCCTTAGCTGAAACCGTTACAATCCCATCCGCGTTTATCTCAAACGTGACGTCGATTTGCGGAACTCCCGCGGGCGCCGCCCCTATGCCGACCAGGTCGAAATGGGCCAGCGATATGTTTTCCGTCACGGTTTCATTCTCTCCCTGTAAAACATGCACCCGAACCCGGCGCTGGTTATTTTCGACCGTGGTAAAAGCCATGGTCTTTCGGGTTGGAATCGTGGTGTTCTTTTCGATGATCCTGACAAACCGTCCATGCTCGGTTTCTATACCCAGCGAAAGCGGCGTTACATCCAGCAACAGCACAAGATCTTTCAGACGGTCATTGAAAACAGCGGATTGCACCGCAGCTCCCATGGCCACGATTTCATCTGGATTCAGATGCTCCACCGGCGGTTTGCGAAAAAATTCGGATATTGTTTTTCTGATAAGCGGCATCCGTGTTTGACCGCCAACGAGAATGATGTCGTCGATTTTATCCACACCCAACCTGCAGTCACCGAGAGCCTGGTCGATCAGAGGAAATGTTTGATCGATGAGGTCCTTGGTCAGCGACTCCAGCTTTCCTCGAGTCAGGCTGGCTCGCAGATGCTTTGAGCTTTTGTCGTCCGCCGTAATAAAAGGAAGATGAATTTCACTTTCCATGGAAAATGACAGTTCGCGTTTCGCTTTTTCGGCGGCTTCGTGGACCCGCTGCAAAGCATATTTATCCTCCCTCAAGTCGATTCCGCATTCCATTTCGAATTTTTTCAACATCCAATCCATGATCCGGGCATCGAAGTCTATTCCACCGAGATAGGTGCTGCCGTTGGTAGCCAGAACATGAAATATGCCGTTACTGATTTCCATCAGCGTGATGTCGAAAGTTCCGCCTCCCATGTCGTAAACGGCGATGATCGAATCCTCTTGCCTTTCCAGCCCGTATGCCAAGCTGGCGGCGGTAGGTTCATTGATGACCCGCATCACATTCAGGCCGGCGATTTTCGCCGCGTCTTTCGTGGCCTGTCTCTGGTGATCATTGAAATGGGCGGGCACGGTTATGATCGTATTTGTGACTTCTTCGCCGAAATACGATTCCGCGCTTTTTCGCAAGTATTTCAGAATGATCGCCGATAATTCCTGTGGGCTGATCTTATCGGATTTGGCTTCAATCAACACGTCGCCATTGGGAGCTTGAGCCAACTTGTACGGCATCCTTCCCATAAGATCTTGAACTTCATCGGAATCAAATTTTTTTCCCATCAACCGTTTGACCGCAAAGATGGTTTTATCGGGATTTGTTATCGCCTGCCGCAGGGCCAGGTTCCCGATCAGGATATCACCGCTGTCCGTAAAGCTGACGACGGAAGGGGTTGTTGGAAGTCCCTCAAGATTGGGAATGATTCGAGGTTCGGTCCCTTCGATATAAGCCACACAGGAATAAGTCGTTCCGAGGTCGATGCCGATGATGTGTCCCATTCTAATTCACTTTTTTGGGAACACGCACCTTTACGAGAGTGGGGCGCAGCAAACGTTCATGCAGCGTGTAACCGCGTTGGAGTTCCTCGGCGACCTCTACTTCCGAGACATCCTCCGATTCCTCGGTCAATAGGGCTTGTTGGAATTGAGGATCGAAAACCCCATCGTTGATTTCGATGGGCTTTACTCCTTGTTTGGAAATCACGTCCTGCAGCTGCCGATATATCATCCGCAAACCTTCCTGTAAATTAGGTTCATCGCCTTCCTGGGAGCTGTCAAGGGCCCTTTCAAAATTGTCCACTACCGAAAGCAACTCCGTCAGGCAATCGCTCAAGGCGTATTGATAGAATTCGCTTTTTTCTTTTTCGAGTCTTTTTCGCAGGTTCTCTTTTTCCGCCAGTTCCCGCAAATAGGTTTCCTTCAATTCCTTGTACTCTTTCTTCAGCTTCCTGATCTCGGTATCCTTCTTCCGAAGCCCCGCCTCCGATCGGACGTCTTTTTCCTCAGGGGCCGCTTCGGATTTTGTCTCCCGCTTCTTCGGCGTTATATATTCTATTTCAACTTCAGGATTCGAAGATTGATCTTTATCTTTCTTTTGGTTTTTTTCCGCCATCATTCCTCCTTAAGACTCATATAGACTTAGACTTCGGCTCAGTTTTTTTGCGACACAATCCACAACGGGGATTATTTTTCTGTATGGAATCCTTTTCGGCCCCAGGATCCCCAGAGAGCCCAGGACCTGCCGGTTATGTCCGTAGTGGGAAAGAACCAGCGCGCATCCTAAGACATCCGGAAGATCCAACTCGGAACCGATCAACACCTTAACATGCTGAAGGCTGATGAAATCCGCGAGCAGTTTTGCGAGTTTCTCTTTTTGTTCAAGCTTTTCAAACAATTTTATCAAGCCGCCTTCCTTGACTAATTCCGGCTTGCCCAGAAGCTTGGATGTCCCCTCGACAAAAATCTGGCTCTCTTTTTCTTCCTGGCTTATATAGCGGCGCAGCATCAAGGCCACTTTGTGGAATGCATCTGAAAATTGAACGCGGTATTTCGGCATCTGTTCCAATAGATAATTACGGATAAATATCAGGTTCTTACCGCTGAAATTCCGGTTGATGAAACGAGCGGCTTCGTCAAGGGTGTTTTGAGAAAAATATTCCGAAGTATCGACGGCTCCGGTCAGTACCAGATTCTTTAGCGTTATCAGTATGATAAAGATGCGGTTTTCGGCGATTTTTATGAACCGGATGCTATTGAGATTGATTCTGGATATTTTGGGGGATATGACGAACCCCAGATTATCCGAATATTCCGAAAGAAGCCGTGAAGCCTGAACAAGCATGGTGTTCAAATCGCATCCTCCCGGCAAAATATCCTGCGGAGGAAGATTAATGTTATCGGGAACGGCGTGAGCTTCCTCTTGCAACGCATTCACATAAAAACGCAGCCCTTTATCCGTGGGGATGCGCCCTGAAGAGGTGTGCAGCTGATGCAAATATCCCTGGGATTCTAGTTTGACCATGACGTTACGGACGGTGGCCGAAGACACGCTGAAGGAAGTCTGCCGAGCAATGGTTCCCGAGCTGACGGGCTGCCCGATCCGTAGATACTGCTCAACAGCGATATTGAGAATACGCGTATCTTTCTCCCTTAAAATGGTCCTGGACATGATTTTTTTCTCCATGAAAATATATAGCACTAAACGGGTAAAATATCAAATTCAAGCAGCCTGGAAACAGTCTAAATCATCCGAGAAACACAGCCGTTTTATTTGATGGTTGCGCCGACTTAAAACGGCATGATGGGGCTATCCTATTCTCTTGCGATCTTTATCCCGGCATAGCCGACGACTTCCCGGTTGTCGCCGGTGATGTCGCCTGAATTTTGATATTTAATCAGATCCCCCCGCCGCGCACCCAACATCTTGGCGGCACATAGGGCGGCGGTTGTCGCTTGATAACCGCACATACTGATATCTTCGGCGCGAACGACATCATGAAGTCCACGGGGATCCAAATCCAGTATGCGATCAATCGCCATGGAATCCTTGAACTTTGCAACTTCGGCCGTGACATAATGGCTCATATCCGTACTGGCTACGATGAGAACGTTCTCTCCACTCCGCTTTACGGCGTGAGCCAACGTCGTGCCAATCTCTTCCAGCTCTTCATAATCCGCGTGATACGCGACCAAAAGGGGTACGATCCTGAGTTTCCCCTGAAAATAAAGGAGAAACGGAAGCTGAACCTCCAATGAATGCTCCGAAGCATGAGCCGCCGCATCTTCAACGACAAGCGACGAATCTTTCAGAATGGAACCGGCCAATCCGCTGGCCACGGGAACATCTCCCATGGGCGTTTCCCATATTCCGTGCGACATCAGAGGAAAATGGGATTCATGATGACGGTGACCGGGCCCGATCAGAATACACGTTTCCGGAATATTCACCGTTGAAATGACCGCCCCGGCCACGGAACCGGAATAAACAAAGCCGGCGTGTGGAGAAACGATGCATACGGCCGACTCCTTCCGGATCTGTTGAGGAACCATCCGGCTCACCATCTTCCGGAGTTCATGGGGATTCGCGGGATAAAATATTCCCGCCACCGCTGCTTTTCTTTTCATACCCGCCTCCCTCACAAAAAATGCGCTCAGGCGTAGCGGCGCGCTCAGGCTCTATAAAACCGACTCTTCAGTCGGAGCTGATAATCCAATCCGGTTCACAGATTTTCTTTTTTAAAATCAAATCGTATCCCCAGCGTTTTTAATTCCTCAAGAATAGGCGAGTAAATCTCTTTGATAACCGGTATATGGACACCGGTCAGGTTGATTTTCCCCTCCAGAATGAGCCGGGCTCCGATGGCTGCGGGCAATCCGACCGTCCGAGCCATCGCGGAATACCCGAAGGGAACGCCGAAATCGATCAGCGTCGATGTAATCCGGTTCTTCCGTCCCGAAGATTCCTTGGAATGGAAAACATGCTGCATCACGATCATGTCTCTTTCCCCGGGGCCGAACTGCATTTTCGCTTCCATCCGCTCCGCCAGGACATCGAGGGCGGATCCCTTCTCCATTTCGATGCTCTTCTCGCTCAAAAGATCCAGCCACTCCATTCGCTTCAGGATATCGGAATCCGTATCGATCTTCCAGTGCGCGGCTAATGCTTCCTTGGTTCCGGGAAGCCTCACATCCTCCATCAATCCTCGGATAAAATCCCTGTAAGTGATCCCCTTCCACTTCTTGACTTCTTGATCAAGCAAACCGAGATCGACGAATTTTTTAAGTGTGGGACACCAGCCTTCATACCGCAAAGTTCCTCTAAGCATGGTTTCCACCTTGGGGATTCCGTAGAGATCTATATAGGGCAGCGAATTGCGGTTGGGATAGCCTTCGAAAACTCCCAACCCTTCGATATCGATTTTCCTCGTGCTGTCGAAGAGATCTTTGGGAGAAATCGACACTTCCTTTCCGTTTTCAAGGTACTTCGCGGAATTTTTTCCCGCCAAAAGAACCCCGGCCGGACTCCAAGAGAACTTATAGCCCATGGGATTATCATTGGCTTCGGGAGCCGGAAGTCCACCGCAAAAAGAAGTGAAGCTCGTAACGTCTCCCCCTTCCTGTTTGACTTCATCGATGATCCTCATGGCCTCCATATGATCGATTCCAGGATCCAATCCCAATTCGTTCAGAAATAGTATCCCAGCATTTCGGGCGGCGCTGTCCAGAGATTTCATCTTTTCGCTGACATAAGAGGCGGTAACCAGATTCGTTTTAGCCGCGAGGCAAAGTCTCGCGACTAATGGATGGTATGTGTATGGAACCATGCTGATGACCAGGTCGGCATTATCAATTTGTGCCTTAAGCAAGCTTTCTTCCGACAGGTCCAGTGATCGAGCGACGGCACGTGGATGATCCCCGACCAGTTTTCGTGCTTTTTCAAGAACTAAATCAGCGATCGTAAGACTGAACGCAGGTTGTTCAAGCAAATAATCCACAAGCGGACCCGCAACCAGCCCCGCCCCCAAAACCAATATTTTATTCATTTTGATTCCTTCTCTATTTCTATGTTATTAATTCGATCTATCCGTCAGGTCATCTCTGATCCGAAGCGATCGAGAAATTCTTTCAGATATTGATAATCCGGCGTTAATCGACCTTTATAGACGACAACGGCCTTTTTTATGGGATCCGGCAAAAGGCAGTCTTCAAATCCCCCATTAAAATCCGCAGCGGCGATCCGGGGGATAAAAGGAATCAGTGAGCGGCTGAAGAAAACGGATGATTCGAGGGGTATCTCAGCCGGCAGGTTGTCGATGGACATGACGACCACGCCGTTACCTTCGAATCCATCATGATATGTGTTTGTTACAGGGTCATAAATAAAAACGGGGTTGCCCGTATCCGTGGCCCGATACGTGCATTCAATGGATCCGTTGATGTCGCAGGAAATATCCCCGATCACCCGTAGTGGAATCCGCGGCCCGCTTTTATCCCAGCTTCTCTTCAAATAATCGCATGTGACGAAGCGCGGAAAGCTGGGGGTCCAGTATATGCAGTTGACAAAAACCGTCAGATAAGGAAGATATTCTTCGAAAACAGAACGATAGCGCGCGGGATTGTCATAATAATCCTGCAGATCGAATCCCGCCTGAGCTGAAATGGGTTCGACCATATGTTCTTCCTTAAAAACGGTTTTGTACAACCGATGCGAGGAATAATTCCCCTCGCGGTAAAACCGTTTCAGATCCGCGGGCTCGATGCTCTCAAACGGAAAAATATCGAATATTTCCTGAGCTCCCTGAGAAACCCTCCCATAACCGGCAAATCCGACAATCAAGGGCTTCATTTCAGACGGCAGTCCGTTTTCACGTATATCCCGGCTAATGCGTGCAAGAGATTCCTTGGCATCGGTAAGACCGGCATACGCATGCGCCGGCTTCACGGCGCTCAGCGACGATTCGATCCCTTCCACTTTGAGACGCCTGCCCAGAGCCCAGAGCGTGTCTATCATTCCGGCGTAACCGGCTTGCGTCCCAAAAAAAACCAGCCTTCTCCCCTGCTCATCCACGATCTTCTCATAATCGATCAGCGTGCATTCTTTATCGATTATTGTCTTGAGCATGGGCATGTTGGAGGACTGCCCCTTGATGGTATGGGAAAAGAATAGATAAACACTGTTTTTTAAAAGCAACTTTATGGGTATTTCTTTGATCGCGAAGATTAAGGAACAAGGGGATAGATCTTCCGTGATCACGGCTCCTTCCCGTCGAAACTCTTCATCCGTGAAAACTCGGGTTGGTGAGGGTTGTACGAATATCTCAAGCTGGTGCTTTTGAATCAGTTCTCTTACGTGCGTCGGAATCAAGGGGGATCGTCGTTCCCAAGGATTTTTGTCTTCTTTTCGAATTCCAATTCGAATTTTATTCATGATTTTCCTTTCAGGTATTCAAAAATATGATCGGGGCTATTTCCATCTATACCCGGGTTCGGCACCTTTTCAAAAATAGAATGCTCCCTCTCGTTTGTCAAGCCGTGTACTCCTTGACGGTAAAAATCCTACCTAAACCTTATAGAGAGGTTGACTCCGGTAATGAGAACTTTGATAATATCAATCATGATACAGTTTTTCAACACTCTAGGCGGCCGATTGCAAGAGTTCAACTCAATCCTTCCCAAGAAGGTGAAGTTATATACATGCGGCCCCACCGTTTATGATTTCGCCCATATCGGGAACTTCCGAACCTACATTTTCGAAGACCTTTTGAAAAGATTTCTCTTGTTCAGCGGCTATGAGGTCGAACACGTGATGAACATCACGGATATCGACGATAAAACCATCCAGGGCGCCAGCGACCGCGGCGTCAGTCTTCATGAATATACCCGTGAATATACCGAAGCCTTCTTTCAGGACATCAAAGCATTGAACATCCTTAAAGCCGACCACTATCCCCGAGCAACAGAACATATTCCGGAGATGGCCCGCATGGCGAAGGGCCTGGTTGATAAAGGATTCGCATATACAAAGGATGGTTCCATCTATTTCGACATCACCCGCTTTCCCGCATATGGAAAACTCTCCAAAATCGATCCCGACAGCCTTATAGCAGGGAATCGAATCGACAATGACGAATACGAGAAGGACAACGCCCATGATTTCGCCTTATGGAAGAACAAGAAAGCAGGCGAACCGTTTTGGGATACCGAAGCCGGCTCGGGACGTCCGGGGTGGCACCTGGAGTGTTCCGTCATGAGTTCTCTCTATCTGGGCCCCACTTTCGATATTCACTGCGGAGGAGTCGATAATATATTCCCTCATCATGAGAACGAAATCGCTCAATCCGAGGCCTATAACGGCCGGCCGTTCGTCAGGTATTGGCTTCACTGCCATCACCTGATCGTCGACGGCGAAAAAATGTCAAAATCCAGGGGCAATTGCTACACGCTGCAGGAACTTCGCAACCGCAGCATCGATCCGATCGCACTTCGCTTTCTTCTGCTTTCCACACATTATCGTAAAAATCTCAATTTCAGTTTCAAGGCCTTGGAACAAGCCCGATCTTCTCTGAAGCGTTTAAGAGATTTTTTACACGAGCTGAGAACCACGGAATTCCCTCCAGGGGAAAATTCTGATATTGCGACTTTGATCCGTGAAACACGCAACCGATTCATCAAAGGCCTCAGTAATGATCTCAACATATCCACCGCACTGACCGCCGTCTTCGAGATGGTAAAAAAATGCCACATTCAGCATGCGGCGGGTGCCTTGTTCCAATCAGACGCGGAGGATTTGATCACGGCGCTTATGGATATGGACCGTGTTTTTGGAATTCTGCATGAACAATCCGGAATGGAACTGCCCGCTTTTCTTTCGGCCAAGATCGACGCCCGTCAAAAGGCGCGAGAAAATAGAGATTTCCGTTTAGCCGATGAACTCCGTGACGAGCTGCTCAAACATGGAGTCCAACTCGAAGATACCAAAGAAGGTGTTCGTTATAAGATCGTCGATTCGGATCGGCTCACCGATCCTTCAGGTAACCCAGACAGGTAACACTGAAACGATGGGTATTTCGACGGCGACCGCCGCCAAATCGATCGAAAAATCTACGAACAGGATATGGCTTGAAAAAAAGCGACGCGAACTTCCGGATCTCACATCCGCACCAATCTCCGCACCAACTTGGAAAGTCCGGTGAAATCACAGCCCTCCGTTATCTTCGCCGCCAAGGTTATAAGATCATCGCAAGGCGTTGCAAGGTCGGCCGCGGCGAGATCGACATCATTGCTTACGATAAACAAACATTGGTTTTTATCGAGGTCAAGACCAGACGCAGCCGCAGATTCGGCACCCCGGAAGAATCGGTCACCTTTACAAAACAGAAACAGATCCGCAGGTTGGCGGAAAAATATTGCGCCCAGCACGATCTCGAAGACTCGCCCTGCCGGTTTGACGTGCTTACACTTGAACGTCTTCCCGATAAGGGCTGGACGATAACGCAATTTCGTAATGCCTTTGAATAAATCATATTTAATAAAGGAGAATGGCATGAAATCGTTGCGAGGCTTCACCGCACTCATGGTGCTCGGATTTTTACTTTGCGTTCCTGGAATCACGCAGGATATCCCCTCACCGGAGGAAATCCTCGGATTTCCCGTCGGAGCGGATTATCATCTGGCGACCTATACCCAAGCCGTCGAATATTTCCACGCATTGGAGTCGGCTTCGGACAGAATCCGTCTTTTCGATATGGGGCAGACCTCCATGGGCCAGACCATGACGTATGCCGTTATCTCATCCCAAAGCAATTTATCTCAATTGGATAAATTCAAGGATATGGAACGCCGCCTGAGCCTCGCGGAAAATCTGACTCCCGAAGAAGCCGAAGCGATGTCCCGGGAAGGAAAAGCCGTCGTCTACATCGACGGGGGCTTGCACGCTTCCGAATGCGCGCCCGCTCAACATAACATTCAACTTGCCTACGACCTGGCAACGGCCCAAGACGCCAAAACCCTCCGTATTCTGGATGATGTTATTCTTATTCTGGTTTTCGCCAATCCGGACGGCATGAATATGTTGGCGGAGTGGTATCATGGAAATCTCGGAACTCCCTATGAGGTTTCTCCTCTCCCCCGCCTTTATCATATCTATGCCGGGCATGACAACAATCGCGATTCCTATCTTGCAAATCTCGTGGAGACCCGGAACATCTCTCGCCTGCTGCATAAAGAATGGTTCCCAGTTATTCTGTACAATCACCATCAAACCGCGCCATTTCCCGCACGGATCTGGACGCCGCCCAACTCCGAGCCGACCAATCCCAATATTCATCCCCTGGTCGTCCGCTGGCAAAACATGATCGGTTCGGCCATGGGAGCCGCTTTCGATGCTGAGAATAAGGAAGGCGCTATCTCACGCATCATCTTCGATACCTGGTACCCCGGATACGTAACTCAAGCCGTCGACTCTCACAACATCATCTCCATTCTGACGGAGACCGCCCTCTACCGCTATGCCACACCTCATTTCTATACGCTCAATGATTTTCCCAAGCAGTATCAGGATCTGACGATGTCCGCTTTCTATCCCAATCCCTGGAAAGGCGGCTGGTGGCGCCTGAAAGACGCTGTGGACTACTGCCTCACCGCGTCAAAATCCGTTCTTGACATCGCGTCCAAATACCGCCAGGAAATGCTGCTCAATAAATACCGAATGGCCAGGGACGTTATCGAGCGGTTTCGTAATGAACCTCCTTATGCCTGGATCGTCCCCGATCGACAGCTCGATCCCTCCGCATCCGCTCTCCTGCTCAGCCGGATGCATTTATTAGGCATCGATGTTTATCGGAGCAACGAATCGTTTACCAGCGACGGAATTTCCTATCCCGAAGGCACCACGATCCTTCCGGTTTCACAGCCTTTCGGATTGTTTCTAAAAAATGTCTTCGAGGAGCAAGCATATCCCGACCTACGCCAGTACCCCCAGCTGTGGCAAGGGCTCATCCGTCCCAAAACATTTGAAGGCGCCCCCCTGGAGTCCTACGATATGATGGGATGGACGCTTCCGTATCAATTCGGTCTTGAAACGCATGTCGCCAACACCCCGATCGATGTCCCGATGACGCGCCTTGAAACCTTCGATGTGCCCTCCGGCCGAATATCCGGCGGCTCCGGATACGGATATGCTTTTTCTCCGAGAGAAAACGCCAGTTATTCCGTCGTTAACGATGTTTTCAAAGCCGGAGGAAAAGTATTTCGATCCAAAAAGGCATTTTCCATTGCGGATCACACATTTTCTCCAGGCACCCTGATCGTTCCCTCCCGCGAAATCAGCCGATCGCTGATTCAGCGCCTGGCCGGAGAAAACGGCGTCAATATTAACGGGCTCCCCCGAAAGCCCGATACCGAGCTCGCCTCATTGAAACCCACCCGGCTGGGCATGTACCAATCCTGGATTTCCTCCGCAGAAGAAGGCTGGACCCGGCTTGTCCTGGACAATCATCATTTCACCTACAAAAGCCTTCACGATGCCGATGTCCGAGCAGGAGATCTGAAAAACAACTTCGATGCCATCATCATCCCCCATGCCCGCAGAACGGAATCCCTCGTCGATGGTCACACGAAAGGCACGATGCCTCCTGCCTACGTAGGAGGATTGACGGCTCAGGGTGTTCGTAATCTTAAAAACTTCGTCACAAACGGAGGTACGCTGATCTTTATCAACGGATCCTGTTCCATGGCGTTGAAGCATTTCGATCTTCCCGTCCGAAGCGTGCTTGAAAACGCCGGAAAGGAGGATTTCATCTGCACCGGATCTCTTCTCCGGATGGATTTCGACAACACCCATCCCGTTGCGTACGGGATGCCGAAACAAGCCCCCGCTGTTTTTTCAGGCAGCTTCGCCTTTCAGATTATGCCCTCATTCATATCCAAAAAAGAGCCCGTCAGCGTGGCTCGATACGCCGCAAACAACCTCTTAATGAGCGGATGGATGTACGGAGGCAAGGCCATCCGGCAAAAGTCTTCGATCCTCGATGTCCCTCTGGGAAAAGGACGAATTATCCTTTTAGGATTTCCGATCCAGTTTCGCGGTCAGCCCTACGCAACGTTTAAGCTCCTGTTCAATTCGATATTCTACGCGGGATCTCAATAAGGGAGTGCCGCCCGCGCGGCACTCTTGATCCTGATCGGATAATTTCCCTCTAGGGAACCGGAACCGCGCGTAAAACTCTATCCGGTCCCAATCAGCTTTATCCCGAAGACCGAATCCAGAAGCCAATTGATTCCCACGAAAAGGATGGCAGCCGGAACGATCAGCCTTATCCACCAGTACAGCAAGCGTGTAAAATTCCGGCTGGTTCCATGACCGAGGTCGTGGATTCCATCAGAGCTTTTTATGCACCACCCCAGCGTGATTACGGCCAGCAGCGACCCGAAGGCCTGCATACCGGAACCGAATGTCAGATCCCAAACAAAAAATATTTTCATATTGATCATGGGAGGCACCGCCAGCAACATGACCAAACTACAAACGAGCATGACGGCCTTCGGGCGCGGGATTGCGGTGTTGTCCACGATCCCCCCCACGAGTACTTCGAACGCGGCGACGTCAGACAGAAAAGCCGCGCCGAAGAGTCCCAGAAAAAACAAAAGGCCGAACAACCAGCCTGCCGGCATTCGGGAAAATACGCCCGGCAACGTGGAAAATATTAAGCTCGGCCCGGAGTCGGGTTTCATTCCAAAAGAGAAAATCGCAGGAAATATCACGAATCCGGATAAAATTCCCGCCAACATGGCGCCGAATCCCGTAAGCAATGCATTGCGTGGAATACTCTGCCTTTTATCCAGATAAGATCCGTATATCACCATGAAGGTTCCACCCAGAGACATAGAAAAAAAGGCCATTCCCAAGGCCGCCGCCATCACCGATGGGGTTAACTCATGCCAATGAAATCCTCCGATATACCATCGCATCCCCGCCCCCGCGCCGGATAGCGTAACCGAACGCAGGATAAGCAAGGCAAGGATTATAAAAAGTGCGGGCACGATAACTTTGCTTATCCTCTCGATTCCTTTCCGCAGCCCTTTCCGCAAAACCATTCCGCACATCAGAATGATGAATCCGGTCATACCGAACTGCATCAGAAATGACGTGATGCTGCATCCATGTTCCGGCGGGAGTATCGCGGACGCATCCATGGGGATGTGCAGGGCTCGCGCCAGCTCTCCCAGTGCGTGGATCCCGACCCAGCCGACCGCATTGGAATAGTAACCTGTCGCCCAGAATACGATAAAAAACAGGAAGACGCCGACTATTTTACCGCCCGGCAATCCGCCTCGGTCAAAAGCACCCCAGGTCCCGCGCAGAGTGGTTCGACCCAGCGACCATTCCGCCATCAATCCGGGGATCCCGACAAAAATAACAACCGCAAGATAAAACAGCACGAAAGCGGAGCCGCCGAACCTGCCCACCATGTAAGGAAACCGCCATACAGCCCCCAGGCCGACCGCGACTCCGATCATGGACATAAGAAGCCCAAAAAACGAAGAAAAGGTTTCTCGTTTATGAGCTTCGGGCATGCCTAACCTCTTTGGCTCGTGCCGTCATGAAACCCGTTCATGATATCGGCGAGGACTTCCAGCGCGCCTGCTATATCTTCCCGGGTACTGAAGAAATGCGGAGCCAATCGGATCACGGGTCCCCGGGCGGACGCAATAATATTCCGTCTTTTCAATTCCGCTTCCACGGCGTGCGAATCATGTACCCTAACCGCCGTTATCGGGCCTTTGCATCGAATATCCTTCGGAGACACGGTATGCATCCCCCGCCGCGCCGTTTCATCCAATGCGAATCGGGAAAGTTCATCGATCCAAGCTTTGATGTTATCGATGCCGACCTCGTTGACGATGCTCATCCCGGCCTGAGCCGCATAGGCCGTGATGACGGAGGGCGTTCCGGTGTCGAAGCGCCGGCCATCCGCAGCATATTCAAAGCGAGCGATGTCAAAAGCGAATGGATCTTCCTGCCCGAACCACCCTGTCGCCATGGGACGCATGGATGATATCAGCTCCGGTCGAACATACAGATAAGCGGAACCGGGTACACCCAACAGGTATTTCAGATTTCCTGATGACAGCAAGTCCACGGGTACCTCACGGACATCTAACAATTCCGTTCCCAAACTCTGATAGGCATCTACGTACAGCTTCGCTCCCTTCCGATGAACGATCTCAGCAACGGCGGAGATATTCTGTTTGAAACCGTTGAGGTAATATACGGCGGGAATACATGCCAGCAGCGTCCTTTCGTTTACGATACGTTCGTAGTCTTCCATATCGATCGCTCCGTCCCGGACCGGAACGGTATCCAGTTCATATCCCATACGCCGACAAGCCTTCCAAATGTGCACGACTGTAGGAAAATCGGCATCCGTAATCACCACTCGATTCCGTTTCCCACCGTAGTCAAGCGCGCTGGCTACGGCATAGGTCACCTGGGATACCGATCCGTGCATGGATATATCCGACGCTTCCGCCCCGATCAAACGTGCGAATTCCAACTTGGACCGATAAATCGCCTCCATCCACTCATCCCAATCCATTCCTACGCTGTTCCAATGATTCAAATACCCTTCCACCGCTTCCCGGACACGGTGAGACTGGGGAGACTGAGAACAATTCCCAAGATGGACATGCGTCTCCAGCAGTGGAAATTCTCTTCTCCATTTCCGAATATCGAATACAGGTTGTACCGGTTTGGTTTTCATATGACTCCTTTCACTGAACCATGAATGATAAACGGGAGGCGGCGAATCCCGGTATCCGTCTCTAAAACCTGGTTCCCGCCGTGAATGTGATCAGGCTCCGCCCCTTGCCGGGTTGGGTGAAATTTTTGTTGCCCCTGCTGAACGTAAGTTCCAAGGGACCGAAGGGTGAAGAAAACATGAGCCCCACTCCCGCCCCCTTCAGGTTGTCCGGTCGATAGGTCCTCTCAGGCAGCCGGCATTCGAAATCGAGTGTGATATTCGCCATAAACTTAAGATGCAGATAACTCTTCAAGGCGAAGCGATAATCGAATCGAAGCAGGGAAAGGCGGTTCCCGAACAGCTGATTATAATGCATACCTACAAAACTCAAAGGATTTCCCTGATTGTGATATTTATATACGGGCAATCCCTTGGACCCGAATCCCCAATAACCATAAAACCTGATCGTATGCCTTCCAGAAAACGTCGTATAGAAATCCGCCGCAAGGCTTTTGCGGTTATAATTTATATCTGAATTCAATCTCGAAAAGCTTCCTTCGAATTCAGCCCGCAGCCATAACCCGTTATGTGGAATCAATTTGTCATCGAGCGTATCTATCGTAAATTCGGTATGAATTTTTTTGAGATGGTCTTTCCTCCTGGGGAACAGGTCCAAATCGGTTGCCATGATGGTGGGCCGCAGATTCATGTATTCCTGTTCATAGGAAATCTCGGAATTCAACCACCGAGTGAACAGCAAACCGACGCCTAAAGCCGCGGAGCCGGACCGGTCGTTGTAACGCACAATGCGCGTTCCATCCCCTCCATACAGATTCCGGCTGATATCCTTATAGCTCAAATCGAGGAAAGGATACACAGGGAGATTCATGGTTCTCGAAGGGTAAAATATTCTCAAGTCCATCTGGTTCAGTCCCGCGAACTGAAAAGCGCTTTCGATTCGCAGCCCCGTAACCGGTATATTCGTAATGCTGGATCCTACCACCGCTACCAGTTTGTGCTCGTCATCATATCGGAGTCCCACCCTTATTTTCCTTTCAGGAAGCTCTTTTATCCTGAAGAAAAGCTTTATATTGTTATTTCCCAAAGGGCGGATCTCATATTCGATCTCTTCGAAATATCCAAGCCCATACATTTCCATGACCTTGTGGTTGAGAAATTCGGTATCGAGTTCCTCCCCCGTGTTTAATCCCAACAGGCGGAAAATGAACTTCGTGGAAAGCTTCCGGTTCCCGCTGATCTCTATTTCCGTGATAAAAGGAAGCTGTTGTTCCTTTACACGGAGGTTTAGTCCGACGGTGTCGGGACCGGTTTTCACGACTTCGAAAACGATCTCGTCCAAATCGAAATCATACTTGATTTCCGCAATGGATTTTCGCACCTTGTTCGATCCGTATTCGGCGGAGATTATATCCTGGAGACGATTTTTTATCTCTTCCGGCACATCCGAATCCCGGCATGTTACGCTGATACGGCTTATCCTCATTCCCCTAAAATCGGTGAGTTTGGATGTTTCCTCGCGACGGGAATCGAGTTGTAATCGATCCCGCAGTTCAATCAATTTCGGTCTGGCTTTTTCAGCCGCCTGTTCACCGATTTCCATTATTCGCAGCAACCGATCCATATCATAGAAATCCACAGCGGAATATCCGGACAAATCCGGCCGGATCACGATGTCCGCCTTTTGGGAGTTTTCTCTCCACTTATCAAGTCCCAGCATGGCAATCGACTGTTGCAGAACATCCAATGCCGATCGGATCTTGGCTTTTTCCATCAACGGGCGACCGACATCGACGGCGATGATGATATCCGCTCCCATTTCCCGAGCGACATCGACGGGAAGATTGTTGGCATATCCTCCGTCTATAAGCAGGTAGTCTTCCCATTCGACCGGGGTGAATACGGAAGGGATGGCCATGGTGGCCCTTATCGCTTTCGCAAGCGAACCTTTCTTCAATACGACTTCTCTTCCCGTCAGCAGATCGACGGCGACACAACGGAAAGGGATCGGCAAGTCGTCAAATTCCATCACTCCTGCGTAAGGGAAGATCAAGCTGGAAAACAGCAGTGAAACTTTGCGCCCCATGATCAATCCCCGCGGCATCCAGATTTCACGGTTTTCAAACCCGAATTCCAGTTGGAATTTACCGTCCTCCTTTTTTTCAAAATACGGTTTATAATTTCTTGGTGGTCTATCGGTAAGGGTTTCATTCCAATCGGTCGCCAGCACCAAGTGTTCCAGATCCCAACCGGAGTATCCGACCGCATGCAGTCCGCCCACGATCCCCCCCATACTGGTCCCCGCGATGCAGTCGACCGGAATCCCCAGTTCTTCCAAAAGCTTCAGGGTCGCTATTTCCGCCAAGCCTTTGGCCCCCCCGCCTGAAAGCACCAAGCCCACTTTGGGACGTTCCTGCGCCCAAACTCCGGAGCCCAACAACATCAAAAGCGTGAACGTCATCATCCAACGGATACCTTTCTCGGCTCGGTTGGTTGCAGATTCATTCATTTCAAATCTCATCCCTAAAATTCATATCGCAATCCCAAGATAAAGCTTCGCGCGCTCTTCCCATTGAAGGTAAAAGCGTTTCCGAATTTGCTCCATCCCAAAATCGGCGTGAGGTCCATTTCCAACTCCCAACCGTGAATTCGGCCGCTGTCCACATTACCGTACGCATAGAGATTATCCATCAATTGGCAGCGCTGAATCAAGCTTTTCACATGACGTCAAAATGAATTCGCCGCGATGAAAACAGGTTTTCTTTCCCGAAATCCATTCCCCCACCGCTGAGGAATCTCATGGGATTTTCGCTTCTTTTATCAACATGATACACTCCCGCCACCACGCTTTCATATAAAAACCCGTATCCGGCGATCCCGTCGGCGGGGAAAGTTGAATCTTCCCTGTTAACATACTGACGGGTTTCCATTGAGATGTCATCATGCGCGGAGAATGGCGGTTTGAGAGGCAAGGGGCGTCAGCATCATGATGCTGACGAGACAAGCGGCTTTTGATCCGATCATACGCATAAATATGCATGATCGTGGAAAGCAGCCTGCCTGCGGGCGCCTCACCCGGGGGAAGCACGATAACCGTGAACGGCTTTATCCTATGGTTTATTTCACCATGATGACCCGCGAAGTATCCCGACAGATTGAGACCAGCTCACGTATCGTCAGACCGGATACCGGATGCCGAACATCAGGGGCGATTTCAAGCATCGGCACCAGAACGAATTTTCGATGGTTGAGTCCACGGTGAGGTATCGTAAGATCCGCATCGGATATCACCGCATCCCCGGCAAGCAGAATATCCAGATCGATACAACGCGGACCCAGTGGTATCCCTCGGCGCCTTCCCATGCGATTTTCTATTTTATGAAGGAAGGACAGCATTTCCCTGGGAGACATGTCCGAATCGACCTCGATCACTTGGTTTAAAAACCAGGGTTGTTCAACCGGCCCAACGGGTTCCGTCTCATAGTAGGCCGACTGTTTTTTCAATTCCATTCCGGAAGAGATGAAAGAGCTGAGCGCCCGCGCCAGGTTTTCTTCTCGGTCCCCCAGATTGGCGCCAAGCCCTATAAAATAGCGCATCGGAAGCTCCTTCTTAAGGGGAATCCTCTTCCCGCGGCTTAAATATCGATCAGATCGAACCTTTTTAATATACGCAGAACCACCAACGTCACCCAAAGGTGATCTTCCAATGTGGATTTGTTATAACCCGCTTCCCAGTATCCCTGAGCCTTCTGACGCTTCAATAACCAGTTCAGCGCTTTTTTGATAGGCGGCAATTCCGGAGAAAATCCGATCCTGGAGAGAGAATCCAGGCTGCTCAGGATATCGGTCGCCCAAAAAGGATACGTGATCTCCGCCCAAAAATCAGGCCTACGGCGATCTTCATATTTGTCGGCTTTGAAGAATCTGGCTGCCAGAAGTTCTCCCGCTCTGCGCGTTTCCCTTCTGTTTCTCCAATGGGAAGATGACGCCAAGGCCCTCAGCACCATGCCCGTTACCAGATGGGAGTAGGGTTGCGAAGTATCGGATTTAACGGGTTTGAGCTTCAGCTGCGCGTCGAAATTATAACGTTTCCGCAGTTCGTCTTTTTTTATGGTTCGATAGGGAATCACCCAGCCGCCATCCTCCTGGCGGTTTCGTATGACCCATCGGTAGGCTTTTTGCGTTCTCGGATCATCCTGATATCCGAAAAGACATAAGGCATCCAATGTCAGTGCATGATAGGTCGGTGCATACTCATTGAGGTAAGCGCCTCGAAAATCCCCTTCCTTAGACTGAGTGGAGAAGAGAAACTCCACCAGCTTCTGAACTTCCTCGTCATCCGCCGAACAGCCGTAATTATACAGCCAGAACGATTTTCTCAGCGTTTCGACGATGTAATGGGTTTTTTCCCATTCCGGTGGACCGGTATATTTTTTCCGGCAC
>CAYSQW010000060.1:0-20960 GCA_964433135.1 uncultured Eubacteriales bacterium | reverse complement strand
AAGGGCTTGTAAAGATCCCGGGATATACTCTGAAAATTTTTCAAATATTTATGGGTGCGACTCTACAGTTACCCTTTATCTGGATGTAATTGAACCAGTAGAAAGTTATGTCAGTAAAAATATTTGTTCGGGTGATTCTGTGGAAGTAGCCGGTATATTTTATAAAAGTTCCGGGTTATACACTCATTCATTAGTTAGTCATAGGGGGTGCGACTCTACGGTGATAATGGATTTAACAGTAAATCAGCCTTCCGACACCTTGCTAATCCGTACTATTTGTAGTGGTGATAGTGTTATTTTCGGTGACCGTGCATTAAAAGAAACAGGTGTATTTCAACAGGTTCTTTCTAACAGACAGGGGTGTGACTCTCTTGTAACTTTAGATCTGATAGTAAATCCCGAGCAGGAAATATTTATAGAAAAAACGCCTTTTTATGCTGAGGCGGGGGGGCAGATCGGAGATGCGGGCATCATGAAAAATTCGCGTTTCTCAGGGTTGGTAGAAAATGCGTTTTCACCCATCCCGGAAATTATCGCCCATCAAATCAAGGTGATCTCAGGGAAACTAGGAGTCGGCGAACGTGTCGACGTCTCGATCGACCTGATGCGACGGCGAGCGATAAGTAAAAACCACACAGCGACCCACCTTCTGCACGCTGCGCTGCGGCAGGTCATCGGCGACCATGTAAAGCAGGCCGGTTCTTTGGTTTCTCCGGAGCGACTGCGTTTCGATTTTACTCATTTCTCTCCCTTGTCACGTCATGAAATCCAGCAGATCGAACTGCTGATAAATGAAAAAATACAGGACAACATCAGCGTGGAAACCCATGTGCTTTCCTTGGATGAGGGAATTAAATCAGGAGCCATGGCGATTTTCGAGGAAAAATACGGTGAGCAGGTACGCATGGTCAGCATCCCCGGGTTCAGCAAGGAACTTTGCGGCGGAGTCCATGTTCACAGGACGGGCGATATCGGGTTTCTAAAAATAATTTCGGAAGCCAGTATTGCCGCGGGAATGAGACGGATTGAAGCCGTTACGGGGAACGAAGCGGTTCTGTTCACGCAGGAATTATCGGAGCAGCTGGAAGAAGTTCAGCGGATATTGAGCGTGTCGCGCCAGGATATCGTGTCGCAGCTGGAAAAAATACGGGACGGTCTGAAAGAAAAGGAAAAAGAAAACCGATCCCTAAGACAAAAAGTGACCCATCTTAAATTCGGAGTCAAAAAGGACGGTCAGGTTCGCAAAATCAAAGAAGTTCCCGTGATTATCAGGAAAGTCGAGGGAGTAAACAATACCGAGCTGAGGGAATTGGCCGATAACATAAAACAAAAACTCGGATCGGGAATTGTTATCCTGGGAGCGGCGGGAGCACGGAAAGTGTTTTTGGTCGCTTCGGTGGAGAAGGATTTGAGCAGGCGGGTTCGGGCTGATGATATCATTAAACAGCTGGCTCCCGTGATCGGCGGAGGAGGGGGAGGCCGTGCGGAATTTGCTCAGGCGGGAGGGACATTGATAGATCGGTTGGATGCGGCTCTCGATCAGGCCTATAGGGTCCTGGAGGAAATGCTCTGATCGTGACCGCGAGGAGCATGAATATCACCCCTTGAGGGGATTGCATTGTATTCCGGATTCTGGCAAGATTTATTCATACGGATAAAGGCGAAGGGCGAACAATGGTGATTCGGGAGTCTCGGAAACGCGCAAAAATATGGATTTCGGCGTCGGCTCTGGTAGTGGGGGCCGTATTGATGGTCCCGGCGCTCGAAGCCTTTTTTCCGGGACGATCCGTAACAGCATACGATCAAATCATACAGAGAGTTGCCCGAAAATACAGCATTGAATCGGACCTGATCCATTCCATCATTCGGGTTGAGTCGAATTATAATGCAGCGGCCGTATCTCCGAAAGGAGCCGCGGGACTCATGCAGCTTATGCCGGAAACCGCTCGGGAATACGGCGTCAAAAACATTCATGACCCTCTCGAAAACATCGAAGGCGGCGTCCGATATTTGAAGGATCTTATAAAGGCCTTCGATGGGAAGACGGACCTTGTATTGGCCGCGTACAATGCCGGTCAGGAAGCGATAAAGAAATATGGCGGGATACCGCCCTACGCCGAAACGATAAAGTATATCCAAAAGATCAAACAATCAGGTTATGATAAAAAATACATACGAAGAAGGACCGTCATCTATCAATTCACCGATAAATCAGGCCGAAGAGTTTTTACCAACGATCATAATTTTTATCAGGTGGGAAAGCCGAAATCCTAATGGGATTCGGCGCCGACGATAAAGGGGAATATTCGATCCCGAACTCATATATAACCTTTGACGACGATATTTCTGGGGATCAATTCGAAGGATGCGGGAAGGGCTCCTAACTGTTCGCCATCCAACTCGATCAAAATATCCGCGTTTTCATTCGTGGGTTGTACGTCAACACGACGACCTCGATAAAATGAGATTTTGGGGTGTGAGAGATGGGTGCCGCCGTAAATCCGCCAAGCGTTTTTAAAAAACTCCAGCGTTTTCATTCCCTTTACCAGGACGATGTCGAAAAGACCGTCATCGACCTTTGCCCGCGGCGCGAATTTCATGCCTTTTCCGAAAACGCGGCCGTTGGCGACGGCTCCGATCAAATAATCATCAACCGGCAGTGACTCGCCGTCGATTTGAATGCGGGCTTTTTTATGGGTGTAATTGAAAAAAGTCGAGATCATACAGCGAAGGTAGGAGCTTCTTTTTCGTTTAAGTCGGTTCTGAGCAACGCTTCGAACCACTTCGCCGCCGATTCCGAAATCAGCGATATTGAGAAAATAACGCTCCTGTTCCTTTCCGTCTTCGGATCTGAAACGCGCGCTGCCCGTGTCGATCACGGCCGAAGGGCCTTCGGTGATGACTTGCATGGCTCTTTTAAAGGAGGGGGGAATATTCAGGGACCGGCTGAAATCGGATCCCGTACCGGAGGGGACGATCCCGAGAATGGTTTCGGGATTGATGGATCTTTGGTTTTCAAAAAATCCATTGGCAATTTCATTCATGGTTCCATCGCCGCCGACTCCGACGATAAGTTCGGTTCCGTCTTTAATGGCCGCTCGGGATAGCTCCGCCGCGTGAAAAGGTTTTTCGGTGAATTCATATTTGAATTCTTTGAGGGCGGATTTTAATCCCGATTTTATCTCATTCCATCTTTGCCCGGTACGCCCCTTATTCGATTGGGGATTAACGATGATCTGGGTCTTGAGGAGGGATTTCGTCTTGAGAAACATCAATGATTCCTTGTGGCTTTGGCGGAGAAGATTTTTTCCCGAACAAAGAAACTCCCATAATGCCGCCCAAAGCGCCCAGGGCGCTGAAAATCAGTGCCGTGATCAGCAGACCGAGCAAAGACATCGCGATCGATGTTTGCGGCGCCTGATCCAGCCACTGTTCCCATCCGGAAGGCATTTCTTCTCCATAAGCCGCGATTCGCTCAAATATTTTGCGGGCCAGTTCCATGTTCATTTTTTCAAAGGGAATGCTGACGAAGAAATCGAAGACGGCGGCGATAATACCAGTAAAGATCCCGATGATGGCGCCTTCCCCGGCGGAAAGCGGGGTTGTTGTGTTTTTCGCGAGGATATTGGCGGAGAGCACGGCGCCGCCGATGATCCATAGGCAGCATAAACACCCTGAAAGCGGCAGACCCGTCAGGATGCCTGCGATACCGCCGCCGATGAGGGCGGGCACGAACATTCCCGTCTTTTGATCCGTCATGAATATCTCCTTCTTTGGATTTCCTATTGTATTGGGAATTGAATTCCAATTTCAAGCGAAAGTTTATCGCCTGGAATGAAGCAGGCGAACGGCATCCACAATCCCGGGAATGAAATAATAGGGAAGGAGAATCCCCCAGAAAAAACCGACGGTGAATCTCAGCCAGCCTGCCGAATCCCAGAAATGGAAAAAATTTCCAAGAGC
The DNA here is from genome assembly GCA_964433135.1 of uncultured Eubacteriales bacterium. Taxonomy (GTDB): domain Bacteria; phylum Acidobacteriota; class Aminicenantia; order Aminicenantales; family Aminicenantaceae; genus CAYSQW01. The sequence goes on along the minus strand of CAYSQW010000060.1, from coordinate 16,997 downwards.
ATCGATACCGATAGGAATCGTCATGAGGATCATCGTCTCGATGTGGGGGAGGCGGGTATGGGTGAATCCGTGAAAGAAAGGATAAACCAGCGTTCCCGCTAAAAATCCCGCATAGATTCCCATGCAGCGGCTGCACACGGCTAAAGGATGATTCCACATATGGATGCAACGATCAGGGACCTGATGACAGATCGATCCGGTAAAGCCATATAGAAAAACATTGGCGCGTATCCCGCGGCTTTTAAGGTAAGGAGCAAGGAATATCACCGAGACAAGAAGCGTGATCCCGATAAGGGTTATGATGACGACGGCGATATTTCTTTTGGCTTCACTCATTTCGCGGCCCTGCGTTCTCCCGACGTTGAGGGAGACGGAGTGATTGGGCGATTAACCTTTCGATTTAGACTAGAGAATCGTGATCGTATTGTCAATCCATTTTCATCGGAAGCGGAATCTTGAATGACAAAGCGATATTTTAAGGGGGTGCTCACCAGAATACCATTGACACGGATTGGTTTAGAGTGTACATTATTTATTTAAAAAAACGAGGTGATCAACACCATTTTTACCAGGAGGCAAGCATGAGAAAAACCTGTAAAATCGCACTAATATCCGTTTTTTCTTTACTTATACTGGTCCCCTTCCTTCTTTTTTCGGTTCAGGATGAAGAGGCGGGGGCTGTCTTAGAGAAAAACAAAGGCAGCGTCTTTGTTATTGTCGGGATCGATGCGGAGGGGGCGGAGAGTGGACGCGGATCCGGTTTCCTCGTCGGAACCGGCGTTATCGCGACGAATTATCATTTGATCGCGAATGCCGCCGACTTGAAGGTAACGAACTATAAAGGCCGAAAAGTCAAGGTTGAAGGATTGGTCGGTGTGGATAAGGACCATGACCTGGCTCTGCTTAAGGTCAAAAACAAAGCTGATCCGCTTGCTCTTGTTGATTCATCAAACCTGGGGATCGGAAACGTTATCTTTGCCGTCGGTGGAAATGAAGCGGGGGAAATAGCCGTCGTCGACGGTAAGGTAGCCAACATCTTGGAATATGATCCGAATCAGCGTGTTTTTGAAGTATCTCTTCCTTCCCCGAAACAGTTCAGCGGTGCGCCGATATTCGGCCAGAACGGCGAGGTGTTTGGCATGCTGTCGATATTTGAGGGCCAGACAAGGTTTGTCATTCCCGGTAATTTCCTTCAAGGAATGAAAGCGGAAGCCGTTCCTGAAAGCTTCAAGAATCGACAGGGAGAAGAATATTTTGATACCTTGGAAGGCGCTTATTTTGCCGCCAAGATTTACGCCGCGCTTAAAAATAATACCAGGGCGGAGAGATATATAAATAAAGTCGTCAAGATAAAACCGGATGAAGCCAATGCGTTCATTCTTTTAGCCAAAATCAACACGGAACAAAGGAAGTATTCTTCAGCGATAAACGCCTACAAAAAATTAATCGGCATCCGGCCGAATATGGATACGGCCCATATGGGCTTGGGAATCGTTAATGTGCAGATGATGAAATGGAAAGACGCCATCGCGCCTCTGGAGAAATCAATCGAATTGAATCCGGATAACATCCAGGCCTATTTTTATCTAGGAAAGGCCCATAAGGAACTTCGTCAATTCGAAGAAGCTGAAACCGCATATGGAAAATATTTGGAGGCGGGTCCGGCTAATGCATGGGAAATTTACAAGGAATTGGGCGAAGCGCAGTTGGAGTTGGAGCAGTACGAAAAAGCCATCGCCACTTTTGAGAATGCCATTAAAATCAATTCACAGGATATAAAGGTAAACATGCAGCTGGCGAATGCCTATAAAGGCGCGAAGCAGTTGGAAAAAGCTGAAGAGATCTTCATGCGTCTGTCAACTTTGAGTCCTGAAGACACGAAAATATATGTGAACAATATCATCCGGATGTATGATGAGGCTGGAATGGGCGATAAAGCCATCGCCGCATCACGCAAACTCATTGAAATTGAACCTGACAATGCGGATGCGTACTATAATCTGGGATATATGTTTGTTAAGCAGGAAAAATTCAAGGAGGCGGCGGAAGAATTCAAAAAAGCCATCGAACTTCGTCCCAATTTTGAATTTGCTTATTCCAATCTTGGATATTGCTATACGAAGCTGAAAAAATACAAGGAATCTATTGAGGTCTATAAAAAACTCACGTCTCTTAATCCTCAGAACGGAGAAGCCTGGCTGAGCGTTGGGATCGGGTATATGTTCCTGCGCAATTTTCTGGCTGCTTTGGAACCGATGCAGAAAGCCGTGGAAATCAATCCCCAAAGCACCTCGGCGCTGTTCAATCTCGGCGTTGTCTATGTGAATATTTCTGAATTCGGGAAAGCGAGCCAAATTCATAAAAAGCTGCAGGAACTCGATCCGACTCTGGCAAAAAGACTTTTGAAACTCATCAATTCATAAACCCAAGTCTTCTCTTATACAGGCAGAGAGCTGACGACCTGTCTCCCGTTCAGGGGGCTTGGAAACGACGAACGAGAAAGGTTCAGCATCAAAGGATTCAGAAACCAGCCGGCGGTTGGGGAGCCTCCGGATAAGGGATTGAGTTATCCCAAGGCTTGTCAGATCGAGGCCGGAGGGGAGGATGGGTAATGGACGATATCGAAATCAGAAAGGTCAGGACCTATTCTGAATTCGAGCAGTTGACAAAGATTCAAAAAAACGTTTGGCGGCATCAGGACATCGATATCACACCTGTTCATCAGTTCAATGTTTCCGCGCGAACGGGAGCTATTTTGTTGGGGGCGTTTCTCAAAGAAAATATGGTGGGTTTTATTTACTCTTTTCCCGCCGTCTATAATGGGCGGATAGCCCAACACTCGCATCAATTGGCCGTTTTGCCGGAATATCGTGGAGAAAAGATCGGGAAGAAGCTGAAATGGGCCCAAAGAGATAATGCATTAAAAATGGGATTCGATTTAGTGGCTTGGACCACAGACCCGCTTATCGCTCGCAACGCAAACTTGAATATACATTCTCTGGGGGCCGTGGCGCAAAAATATTTCACGGAATACTACCAAGAGATTCCGGCGCTGTCTATCGCCCCTTCGATCCCCATGGACCGATTCTTGATGGAATGGGCGATAGCCTCTTCACGGGTTGAAGAGCGAAGACGTCGTGAAATCAATATCAAGGCGGTGGACGATATACCGCGTGCTTTGAAAGCCAATGACTTTGATCCGGGTATCGCAGATGTCCCGAACATGAATCTGAAAGATGATCAACTATTGGTTGAGATTCCGACAAACATTCATGAGATGGCACGAAATCACATTGAACGCGTTCGAGGATGGCGAGTCGCTCTGCGCTCCGTGATGCTGCATTATTTTCATCTCGGATACGCAGCTGTTGATTTCAATTTTGCCCGAAATGCTTATTTTGTGCTGAAAAAGCGCGGGGATACATCCGTTTCGGGAAATTCAGAATATTCCGTTATGCCTTGAAAAGGAATATAAAATATGAAATTGGATAAGATCGAATTGACGTTGTTGAAGCTGCCTTACGTCCATTTTTTCGAAACAAGCTTCGGCCGTGAAATCGAGAGGACATTCATCATCGTCAAGGTTACGGCACAGGGGCTAGACGGATACGGAGAGGTTGTCGCCAGTCAGAATCCTTTTTACAGCTATGAAACCACATCGACGGCTTGGCTCATGCTGAAAGATTATCTGATCCCTTTTGTAAAGCAGCAGGGGATCGTAGAGCCGACGGATTTTGCGATAAAGGCCGGAAGATTCAAGGGCCATCCCATGGCTAAAGCCGGCTTGGAGCTGGCTTTGTGGGATCTTTTAGGCAAGAGAGAGGGGCTCCCTTTGAAAGCGGTATACGGCGGAGTACGTCGACGCATCGATGCAGGCGTCAGTGTCGGAATCCAGGACGACATTCCGCAGTTGCTGAATCGAATACAGAGTTTTCTCGAACAGGGATATCTGCGTATCAAGATCAAGATTAAACCGGGATGGGATGAATCCGTCTGTCGTGAGATCAGGAAACAATTTCCACGGATCCTTCTCCAAGCGGATGCCAATGGAGCTTACGGGTTGAATGATACCGACGAGCTCAAGCGTTTGGAGGAATTCAAGCTTCTGATGCTCGAACAACCTTTTCCCGCCTATGACCTATGGGATCACAGTCGTTTGCAGAAAGAGATGGAAACGGACATCTGTCTGGATGAAAGCATTACATCAGAGGTGACCGCCCGAACCGCAATGGAGATGAAGAGCTGCCGGATCGTCAATATTAAGGTAGGTCGGGTGGGCGGTGTCGTCGAAGCGCGCCGAATTCATGACATCTGTATGGAAAAAGGAGTCCCCGTATGGTGCGGCGGGATGTTGGAATCCGGAATCGGACGGGCGCATAATCTACATATCGCTTCCCTTAAAAATTTTGTTTTCCCGAATGACTTATCCGCCAGCGAGCGTTATTATGCCGAAGATATCGTGGAACCCGCTTTCAGCTTGGACTCTCGGGGCACCATCGCGGTTCCGGATGGGCCGGGAATCGGAGTCGATCCTGTAAAGGAGAGGATCCAACGAGCGAAGGTGCATTCGGAAACCATCGCTTTCTGATACCGGGAGGCCGTCCCGGTGTCGACATCGGCGAATTGAATCCGATCCTGCGGCGAAGACTACACAATATTTGAATGGAATTTAGAAATGAAGTTTTTAGATACCAAACGAGCAGAGCTTTTACAAAAAACGAGCAAAGAGTACATGGAAGAAAATCCCTTGTCGGCGAGGTGGTTTGCTGCCGCTGGTCAAGTCCTGCCTAAGGGAGGCAGTCATAATCTCAGATTGTTCGAACCTTTCCCTCTTTACGATGTCAAAGCCGTGGGTGCCTACGTCGAGGACATGGACGGACATCGATATATCGATTTCTGGCAGGGGCATTTTACGAATATTCTCGGTCATAATCCTTCGGTTGTGGTGGATGCGATAATGGAGGGATTGAACCGAAGGGAAGGTTTGGAAACCGGATTCCCCGGCTGCCGCCAAGCTGAATTGGCGGAGTTGATCCTTTCCGTCATCCCTGCGGATAAAATTCGTTTCACGACAAGTGGAACCTTGGCGACCATGTACTCCATCATGTTGTCGCGAGCTTATACGGGTCGGGAAAAAATAATGAAGATCGGAGGAGGGTGGCATGGAGCGCAGCCCTATACGCTCAAAGGGATATCCTCTTTCCAAAGGGGATTTTCGAGCGTGGAATCCGCAGGGATTCCTTCCTCTACTTCGGAAGCCATCATTACGACTCAGTTCAATAATCTCGATGATCTGGAACTGCAATTTCGAAAGCATGGAGAAGAAGCCGCTTGTTTTATTCTGGAACCATTCATCGGGGCCGGAGGGTTTATCTTTGCCGACAAAGCCTATCTTCGGCAAGCGCGGGAATGGGCGGATCAATATGGAGTGATATTGATATTTGATGAAGTTATCTCGGGATTCCGTTTTTGTGCCGGAGGCCTGCAGACTCTCTATGATGTGACCCCGGATCTCAGTATCCTGGGAAAATCCATAGGGGGAGGAATGCCGGTGAGTGCGGTAGCCGGCCGGGATGATATCATGCGTTTATGCAGCAACGGCGGGAATTCGGCAAAAAAGGTTCGGTTCGAAGGCGGTACCTTTTCGGCTCATCCGGCGGCGATGATTGCGGGGATTGCTTTTTTGAGACACTTGATCGAGAACCAAAATGAGATCTACCCTCGTATCGGAGCCATGGGGATACGTATTCGCAGCGAGATCGAAAAAATATTCCGATCTCGAGGATTTTCGGTTTGTTGTACGGGAGATGGATTCGAGGCGGGGATTAAGAACAGCTCCATGGTAGGGGTGCAATTCCTTAAACGGGAAGTTGATAGGATATCAGCTCCGGATATGATATGGGATCCTCAAATCAATGATTATGAGCTGAGGGAAAAAGTGTTCAAACTCGCGATGATCCTTGAAGGCGTGAATACCTATCATGGATGGGGAGCGGTTTCTGCGGCTCACGGAGAACAGGACATTAGCCGGGCATTGGAGGCCGTGGAGCGTGTCGCCGACAAATGGAAAAGGTACCTTTCCACATGATGCGAACAGGAGACGTTGAAGGATGCGTCCCGGGCGGAAAAATGAGAAAAATTGAGATGGAAGCGAAGAAACATGTCGATTAAGATCGAAAACAGAAGAAGGACGGCGGCGATCATCGATCTTTCCGCAATCGAAGACAACTGCCTGGGTGTTCGTCGAATGGTGGGGAATGAAGTGAAGATCTGCGCGGTCGTCAAAGCGGATGCCTACGGTCATGGGGCTGTCCCGGTATCGCGGCTTCTGGAAGACAAGAATTTGGTGGAATATTTCGGCGTGGGGATGGTTGAAGAGGGGATAGAGCTTCGCTCAGCCGGTATCGAGCTTCCCGTGCTCATAATGGAAAGCATCATGCCGGATGAGATGGAAATGGCGATACGGAATGATCTCCGATTGACTCTCTATGAGGAGGCGATGGTCGCTCCTTTAAACGTCCTGGCGGAGAAAATGGGGATAAAGATCAAAGTACACATAAAGGTCGATACAGGAATGGGCGGAAGCGGATGCGCGCCTGAAAAAGCCGCGGCTTTGGTCGAAAGCATATCCAAGGCCCCTGGACTTGAAATGGAGGGTTTTTACAGCCATTTTGCTTCATCGGATGCCCCAGACCAGTACTATTCCCGGCATCAAATGGGGATTTTCTCCTCGCTCTTGAATGAGATCGAGCGGACCGGAATGACCATTCCGGTAAAGCATCTGGCGAACAGCGGCGGAATCCTCGGGCTTAAAGAAAGCTATTTTGACATGGTGCGTCCGGGCATCATGCTCTATGGGCACTATCCTTCGGCTGATGTCAAAAAAAGCGTCCCGCTCCGATCCGCCATGACGCTGCGTTCGGAGATACTCGCCGTCAAACGTATGCGCAAAGGGTCTTCCATATCATATGGCCGCACCTATGTGATTTCGAGCGATTCTTACGTTGGCGTGATTCCTGTTGGATATGCGGACGGATTGAACCGCCTGCTGTCGAATCGCCACATGATCAGGATAGCCGGAAAACTGTACCCTATCGCCGGGCGGGTTTGTATGGATCGAATATTTGTAGATCTGGGAGATGATTTTTATCCGGTGGGGACGGAAGTCATTATTTTCGGACATAAAGATTCGACGGCATCCCATATTGCTCGGACCTTGGGAACGATTCCCTATGAGGTTACGAGTGCCGTAGGTAAGCGGGTGGAGCGTATCTACCTCCAGAAATCGGATTGACATCGGAAGCTGAATATGCTAACGTTGATACTCACGGACAAGGCTTCAAACCGCACGATTCCCTTTATCCACTCAATGTGCCTCCAAGCCATATCGGGCCTTATCCGAAGAGCAAAGGTTTTGTGGGCAGGTGGCGAAATTGGCATACGCGCTAGGCTTAGGACCTAGTTCCTGTTAAAGGAGTGCGGGTTCGAGTCCCGCTCTGCCCATATGCTAATCCATGAATGCACAGGTATAACGGATGGAAAAAGAAAAGAATGAAATCAAGAAGAAGAATGAATGCCTGAGAGAAATCGATGTCGAAATCACGGCGGAAGACGCCGATGCCGAATATCGGAGAATTCTCGATGATTATGCCGCTCGCGTAAAAATGCATGGGTTTCGCCCCGGAAAAGCTCCCCGGGATATGGTGAAAAAGATGTATGCTTCCGAGATCAAGGAAGCGATGGTGAATTCGCTGGTTCCCAAGGCATTGGATGCGGAAATGAAAAAACAGGCGATTATCCCCGTGACGACACCCATGATATCGGATCTGGATTATAAAGAAGGCGGTTCCCTGCGGGCAAAAGCTCAGTTTGAAGTGTGGCCCGAATTTGAGCTGCCTTCGTATAAAAAAATTAAAGTCGATAAAGTCGAGGATACCGTCAGCGAGGAGGATATCGACGGGTATCTTGAAGAACTGAGAGCAAAAGCGACGAAATATATACCGGTTGAAGATAGGGGAGTCGCCGACGAAGATTACGTGATGGTTGAAATCAAGGGCCAGGACACCAAAACGAAAAGGTATCTGCCGACTGAAAAAGCAGCTGTTCTGGCCGGCCATCCTGAAAATGAATCCGCGCTCAACAAAAATTTGCTGGGATGCAGGGTGAAAGATGAAAAATCGTTCCATGTACAATATCCGGAGGATCACGCCAAAAAAAGGTTGGCAGGCAAGGATATCAATTACGTGATCAAAATCCTTTCCATAAAGGAGAAGAAGATACCGGAGTTGACCGATGATTTTGCACGGGAGATCAGTGAATTCAATACTCTGAAGGAATTGAGAGACCGGATCAGGAAAGATATGGAAGAATCCAGGGAGAACATGGCCCGGCGGGATATCGGCAACCGAGTGATTGAAAAAATTTCCGAGCAACTGAATTTCGATCTCCCGGAAACCGTCGTCCGCCAGGAAACGATGGCGATCATCCAAAATCTGATGTCGTCCCAACCTCATGCGAATCCAACGCGGGAAGAAATAGCCGGTTTGGAAGGCGAAGCCAAAAAGAAAGCCGAGAGCAATCTGAAAAATCATTTGATTCTGAAAAGGATCGCCGAAAAGGAGAAGATCCAAGTCAACGATGAGGATACAAACGAGGAACTGAAAAAAATAGCGGATGCCAACAAGCTTCCCCTGGCAGGTGTTAAAGATGCCCTTCTTAAGGATGGACGGATTCAGGAAGTGAAGGACAGGCTTCTGCTTAAAAAGGTGGTTGACTTTTTGACCGACAACGCTATAATAGGATAGTCCATCTTCCCATGACATTAATCCCCTTTATCGTTGAACACGAAGGCAAAAATGAGCGAGCCTATGATATATATTCACGTTTGCTGAAAGACGGCATTATATTCCTCGGATCTGAAGTAAACGATGACGTCGCCAATGCCGTAATCGCTCAGATGCTTTATTTAGAGGCGGATAATCCCGAACAGGAAATTTCGCTTTATATAAACTCCCCGGGAGGGAGCATCACGGCCGGACTTGCAATTTACGATACAATGCAGTTCATCAGCTCCAATATCGCGACAATTTGCGTGGGGCAGGCCGCAAGCATGGCGGCTGTTCTTCTGGCGGCGGGAACTCCCGGAAAGCGTTATTCGCTGCCGAATTCGCGTATCATCATCCATCAGCCATTGGGCGGTGTTAGCGGGCAGGCGACGGATATTGCGATTCAAGCCAAGGAGATCCTGCGAATGCGGGAGAATCTTAATAAGATCTTGGTCAACCATACCGGGCAGTCGGCGAAAAAGATTCAATCGGACGTGGAACGCGATTTCATCATGACAGCCGATCAAGCTAAAGAGTATGGGATAATCGATAAGATTATTTCCCGGCACACATTGTAATAATCGTTCTTTTTGCTTCACTCTCCTAAAAGAGGCCAAGGAATAGATTTGGTGTAATCATGAATGACAAAACAGAAAATTCAGCCGGTAAAGTGGCTAAGTGCAATTTTTGCAACCGCACACAGCCCTATGTCAATAAGCTGATCGCCGGTCCGGGCGGCATATATATATGCGATTCCTGCGTTGAATTGGCTCATTCGATCATGTTCAAGGAACCCGATAAAGAAGAAGCGAAGGCGGAAGGCCCGAAGTTTCCGATCCCTTCGGAGATAAAAAAGACCTTGGATGACTATGTTATCGGGCAGGAAAGTGCGAAAAAAAAGATTTCGGTAGCGGTATACAATCATTACAAACGGATTCATCTGGGATTAAATCCCGATGAAGTCGAACTGACAAAAAGCAATATACTATTAATCGGTCCTACGGGAACCGGGAAAACTCTGTTGGCGCAAACGCTTGCCAAAATCCTGTCGGTACCGTTCGCGATCGCTGATGCGACATCCTTGACGGAGGCCGGGTATGTCGGGGAAGATGTGGAAAATGTCATCCTCAAAATATTCCAATCGGCGGATGGGGATGTGGAAAAAACACAGAAGGGAATCATTTATATTGATGAAATCGATAAAATCGCCCGAAAGAGCGAAAGTCCTTCCATAACGCGCGATGTTTCGGGAGAGGGTGTACAGCAAGCCCTGTTGAAGATTATTGAGGGCACGACAGCCAATATTCCTCCGCGAGGAGGAAGAAAGCATCCGTACCAGGAATTCATCCGGATAGACACTTCGAATATTCTTTTCATATGCGGCGGCGCCTTTGTCGGTCTTGATAAAATAATCTCGCAGAGGACCGGAAAAACCGTAGTCGGATTCAAATCGGATATGCAAAAGAAAAAAACACCTCCCGTGGATGAAATATTCCGGAACCTTATCCCTCAGGATTTGATTCGTTTTGGATTGATCCCCGAGTTGGTGGGACGGATACCGGTTATGGCAATGCTCGCGGAATTGAATATAAGTGACTTGGTGGATATATTGACGAAACCGAAAAACGCCATTATACGCCAGTATCAGAAGCTGTTTGAACTTGAAGGCGTAAAATTGGATTTTACCCCGGCAGCCTTGGAAACGATAGCTCAGAAAAGCATAGAGAAGAAACTAGGCGCCCGCGGGTTGCGCGGCATCATCGAAGACATGATGCTGGATGTCATGTTCTATCTTCCTTCCAGGAAGAAGAAATCCGCGCAGATCAAGATAACAAAAAAAATGGTCCTGGAAAATCCCCTGGAATATGACAAACTCGATCTGGCCGCAGGAGCTGAGAAATGAAAACAATAGATAATAATGAAGATATAAAACCAATCCCATTGATCCCCCTGAGGGATCTGGTCGTGTTTCCCGCTACCTTGGTTCCCTTTATCATAGGACGCTCATCCTCGGTTCAGGCTCTGGAACGCGCGGGTAAAAAAGACAAGATGATATTTTTATCGGCTCAGATGGATGCCGCCATCGATAATCCACGGCCTGCGGATATTTATTCGATGGGAATGATCGCCAAAATCATTCGAACCGTACGGATGGATGATGAAAATATCAAGGTTATCGTTGAAGGTAAAAAACGAGCAAGGGTGATTGAGTATCTGAGCACCTTTCCTTTTTATCAGGTTTTGGCTAAGGAAATTCACGAGACGGAAATCGATGGGTCTGAAATCAGAGAGAACCTGAAAATGCTGCTCACGATGTTCGAGGATTACTTGAAACTCGGTCAGAATACCAACCTGGAGGCTATCATCCCCGCGTTGAGGGAAAACAGTCCTGACAGGATAGCCGATATCATCGCTTCCCATCTTTACCTTCCGTTGGATGAAAAACAAAATCTTTTGGAAACGATTAATCCGGTCGAGCGGATCCGTCGCCTTAATTTTGTTATTGAAAACGAAATTATAAAGATCCACACAAAGATGCGGCAAGGCGGACGAAGGAGCGGACGTCCGAAGATCACTTTTCGAGATCCAGCCCAGAAAAACCTTCCTCCGGGGCTCAACATGAAGAAGGAAGACCAGGTCAATGAGATTGAGGAACGGCGGAAAAAGATCGTCGGCGCAAAAATGCCCGCAGACGCTGAAGAAAAAGCATTGAAGGAATTGGATAGACTGGAGACGATGCCGCCCATGTCCGCCGAGGCGACCGTCTGCCGCAATTATTTGGATTGGTTGATCGCTCTCCCGTGGACAAAAAAGTCGAGAGAAAAACGCGATCTCACGCTGGCTGAAAAAATACTCAATGAAGATCATTACGGCCTGGAAAAAGTAAAGGAAAGAATTCTTGAGTATTTGTCCATCAGACAGTTGGTGCGCAATCCCAAGGGAATCATACTGGGATTTATCGGTCCCCCCGGTGTCGGAAAAAGCTCGCTTGGGCGCTCCATAGCAAGAGCGACCAAGAGAAAGTTCGTCCGGTTATCCTTGGGCGGAGTAAGGGATGAAGCCGAGATTCGAGGACATCGTCGTACCTATATCGGCGCTTACCCCGGACGCATAATCCAGATGATCAAAAAAGCGGGTACAAAAAACCCCGTTTTTTTATTGGATGAAGTCGATAAGATGAGTATGGATTTTCGAGGGGACCCGACATCCGCGCTTATGGAAGTTCTCGATCCGGAGCAAAACAATGCCTTTCTCGACCATTATATCGATACGGATTTCGATCTTTCTCAGGTGCTTTTCATCGTTACCGCCAACCAGATGGATCCGATTCCCCGCCCACTGGTCGATCGGATGGAAATTATAAGGATTCCGGGTTATACGGAAGATGAAAAGCTCAAGATCGCCAAACATTTTCTCGTGCCCAAACAGATTGCCTGTCATGGATTGAATAAGCATAAAAACATGAACGTCACGGAAAGCGCTCTGAGAAAACTGATTCGTTATTACACGCGTGAAGCGGGGGTTCGGAATCTGGAACGGGAGATAACGACGCTCTGCAGAAAAATCGTCAAACAGGTCGTTTCCAAAGGAAACGATTATAAAGAAACAATAACCCCGAGAAATCTGGCGAAGCACCTGGGAATTCCGCGATTCCGGAGATCCGAAATCGATAAGATCGATGAGATCGGCGTGGCTCTGGGAATGGCATGGACGGAATTCGGCGGTGAGATTTTGACTTTTGAAGTCACGAAAGTGCATGGAAAAGGGAATTTCATGCTGACGGGACAGCTGGGTGATATCATGCAGGAGTCGGCTCAAACCGCATACAGCTATGCCCGAGGTAAGATGTACGAAATGGAAATGCTTCAGGATCTGCATAAAAATTATGATGTGCATATCCATGTTCCCGAGGGTGCAACTCCCAAGGAAGGGCCTTCGGCGGGAATTACTTTAGCAACCGCCATCCTTTCCTTATTGCTGGGGATCCCGGTGAGGAAATCCGTTGCCATGAGTGGAGAGATCACGTTGAAGGGAAGGGTGCTTGCCATCGGAGGCGTAAAGGAAAAGATATTGGCCGCGCATCGTGACGGGATCAAGGAAGTCGTGCTTCCTCTTGACAATAAACCGGATCTCAAGGATATTCCCAAAAAAATAAAGGAAGCGATAACCATTCATCTTGTTGAAAACATGGAGGACGTTCTGGATATTGCGTTCGCGGAAAAGATTTCAGATAAATTTAACCTCAACAAGGAAGAAGATCCGGCGGTGGTGGAAAAGAGCGATGAGGAAGGGAAAGGCTCCCCAAAGCCGCCTATAACTCATTGATAAAAAATAATAAAAGCCTTTTGGAGACGCAACGCGTTCTCTGACCCAATTACGAACGAGGTGTAAAATGAAAGAGCACAATTTGGTTGACCTGGAAAAAAAGGATATGAAGCAGTTGACGCAGATCGCGGTAGAAGTCGGACTGGAAGAAGATTACATAAAGGGTTCAAGTAAGCAGAACCTCACTTTCAAAATATTGGAAGCACAGGCAAAAAAGAACGGGATGCTGTTCTCGGAAGGCGTTCTGGAATGCCTGGATGACGGATTCGGTTTTTTGCGCGCGCCTGAATTCAGTTATCTCCCCAGCCAAGACGATATTTATGTCTCTCCCTCTCAGATAAGAAAATTCAAACTGCGAACCGGGGATACGATATCCGGCGTGGTGCGTCCTCCAAAAAATGGCGAGAAGTATTTTGCCCTGATAAAGATTGAAGCCATCAATTTTGCTCATCCCGACGTCATTATGGATAACAGGCGCAATGTTCATTTTGATGGATTGACACCGTTGTATCCTTTCGAAAAATTCAATCTGGAAGACAAGAAGCAACCCAAAGACCTCAATGCCAGGGTTATGGATATGCTGACTCCGGTCGGAAAAGGCCAAAGGGGACTGATCGTTTCTCCCCCCCGGGCCGGGAAGACCACCCTCTTGAAAACCATAGCGAAATCAATCGAAAAAAACCACCCGGAAGTTTTTCTGATCGTGCTGCTGGTCGCGGAAAGACCTGAGGAAGTTACGGATTTTCAGCGCAGCATCAACGGTGAAGTGGTTGCATCGACATTTGATGAACCGCCGGCCAGGAATGCTCAGGTGGCCCATATCGTATTGGAAAAAGCAAAGCGCCTGGTTGAATTGAAGCGAGATGTCGTGATCCTGTTGGACAGCATCACGAGATTGGCGCGTGCTCACAACTCGATCATTCCGCCTTCAGGAAAAGTGCTGTCGGGTGGAATTGACGCCAATGCTTTGAATAAACCGAAAAAATTCTTTGGATCCGCCAGAAAAATCGAAGAAGGCGGCAGCTTGACGATAATGGCCACGGCTCTCGTGGACACGGGAAGCCGGATGGATGAGGTTATCTTTGAGGAATTCAAGGGCACCGGCAACATGGAAATCAAGCTTGATCGCAGACTGGTTGAAAAACGGTTGTTCCCCGCGATCGACATCAATCGATCCGGTACGCGTAAGGAAGAACTGCTCATATCCAGTGACGATTTAAACCGTATCTGGGTTTTGCGTAAGGTCCTCGCCCAACTCAACGAAGTTGAAGCGATGGAGCTTCTGCTTGAGAAAATATCCAAGACAAAATCCAACGCGGATTTCCTAGGCGCTATGAGCAAAGGCCTCTAGTCTTCACCTGGAGAATAAGCGGGTGTTTCTTACTCCCCGCCAAAGACCGCCCGAGGTTTTTATTTCGAAAGGGCGGCGGATGAATAAACTAGCCCTCCGCCGGTTCGAGGCGTGCCTGTCTGAGGGATAAAGTCAAACGAGGGCCGGAATCGAAGCGCACCACGACACGGCTGTTCTCTCCGTCGGGCATGATCCCTTCGATGCGGCCGAGACCGATCGAAGGGTGGCGTACATTCTGGCCGATTTGAAAAACGGATTCTTTTTCACAGCGGGAGAATGCATTGCTGTGAGGCGTTATGGATGAGGGTGTTTCGAATCCATGATTATAAAAAGGTGCTTGGATCACTTCGATATCAATCGAGTTGTTCATGAAAGGGGATAGACGGGACGGACGCGACATTCCATTGACCGTACGGGTTTGGGTATGACTGAGTGCTAAAAATTGCTTTGCGCGCGTGATCCCGACAAACAGCAGGCGCCTTTCTTCCTCCAGTCCGGTCAAATGGCTTTTGCTTCTTGAATGCGGGATGATCCCATCCTCAACGCCGACGATCATGGCGGCAGAAAATTCCAAACCTTTTGCGGCATGAAGTGTCATGAGTGAAACGGATCCGGATTCGTTTCGGTAAGCATCTGAATCGCTGACGAGAGCGGTTTTCTGGAGATAACCGGCAAGTCCTCCGACTTCGGATTCCGTTGGTGAGAATTCCTGTGCGGAACGGATCAATTCATTGATGTTATCCAATGCATCATCATTTCCTTCATTTTGATGCGCCGATTTAAAACCGGATAAACGGTAGGTGGTCTCCATGAGCGAGGCAACGGGATCGTCCAGACGATGACGCAGGTCGGTGATCATTGAGATGAATTGACGAATACGGGGAATGGCGACGGAAGGGATATCAGGGATGTCTTCGATATTCTCCAGCTGAGACCATAGCGTGCTCTGATTTAGTCGGGCGTGGCGGGTCAATCTTTCAATCGTTCTGTCGCCGATCCCGCGTGCGGGGCGGTTGATGATACGCAAGAGCGCAGCATCATCGGCAGGATTGATCAACAGGCGGAGGTAGGCCAGCATGTCTTTTATCTCGCGCCGTTGAAAAAACTCCAGTCCCTTTATGATCCGGTAAGGGATCTGTTTGCGCTGGAGCGCATTCTCGATGATACGGCTCATGGCGTTGGTGCGATAGAATACGGCGATATTTCCATAATCGAGATCGAAATCCCTTACCATCCATTGGATCCAGGCTGAAACACCCTGGGCTTCTTCATACTCATCAGAGAAACGATAGAGACGAGGAGGGAATCCTTCGGGATTTTGAGTGTGAAGGCGTTTTTTCTTTCTCTGGGTGTTGGCCCGTATGAGATTGTCGGCGAGTCGAAGAACCTGCGGAGTGGATCGAAAATTCTGCTCAAGGCGAACGATTCGGGCCTCAGGGAAGTCTTTTTCGAAGGTGAGAATATTGGAAAGGTCAGCGCCGCGCCACCCATAAATAGCCTGATCCGGATCGCCGGTGACAAAGAGGTTTCGATGAGAATTCGCCAGACTGCGGGCGATTCCGTACTGGCAGGGATTGGTGTCTTGGTACTCATCCACCAGAATGTAGCGGTAACGATTTCCCAGCAAGCTGCGAAGGGAGGGGTTGCGGCGCAGAAGAAGAGCGGTCTTCATCAACAGATCATCGAAATCCAGAGCTCCGGCGTTGGTGAGGTGATTCTGGTAATCCGTGTAGATTTTTTGGAAAAGTGCGGGGGAAATTCCCGAAAAGGCTTCATTTGGAGTTTCGTGAGGAGATACGAGGCGGTTTTTAAGACGGCCGATATGACGGAGAAATTTTTCCGGGGCATGTTGTTTGGGATCCAAATCGAGAGATTTGAAGACTTGATTTAAGATGGATTTCTGCTCGCTGCGGTCATAAATGCTGAAGTTTTCTGCTAAATCCGATTGCGATCCAAATTCCATGAGCAATCGGGCACAGAGGCTGTGAAAAGTGCACAATGTGCTGCCGCCGGCGATGTCCATACTGCGAAGACGGGAGCGCATTTCCTCGGCGGCTTTGTTGGTGAAGGTGACGGCGAGGATTTCGTTGGGTGCGATGCCATGCTTGATGAGATGAGCGATGCGGTAAATGATAACCCTGGTTTTTCCAGAGCCCGGGCCTGCAAGGACCAACATGGGGCCTTCCATGTGAGAGACGGCGGAATATTGGTTTTCGGTGAGTTCGGAGAGATACGAGATGTTCACGTGATTTCCTTTCAAGAAAACGAGGCTTCTTCGTGCAGTGAATCTTAAGTCCGATACCTTAGCGCGAATGCGTGCGGCATGCAACCGAAATATTCATTTTAAGCTATAATTGAAGGCATCCGAATACTTTCAAGCATGAACAAATAGCCAACGATCAGAATGATCGCGTGATAAAATAGAAGAACGGTCCGTCGAGTGTAAAAAATATTTACATGCGGCCGTCGGAACACTCATTTCCGCCCATGGTCAT
>CAYSQW010000059.1:0-21151 GCA_964433135.1 uncultured Eubacteriales bacterium | reverse complement strand
CCCTCGGATGTTTTCGAGGAAAGGATCGTATTCATTTAAAAACCGAAAGTGGATGAAACCTCGATTTACTGCATTCTCAAGCCAGCGAATGGCTTCATCCTTTTCATTGAGCAATGAAAATCCATCGGCAAGAAAAGTCGAATACTGGAGGTCATTTCTTGCAGCCTTTTTAATGTTTTCATTGGCTATCTGAAATGCTTTCACTTTTTTATTTTGAATTGCATTTTTCAAAAAGTGCGGTAATCGTATCAAAAAATCGTCTGAAATATCCTCGGCTGACTCACGGATCAAACCAAAGGCTCTATCAAATTCATTGGCAGCTATCAGGTAAAGAAAATAAAAACAGTGTATGAAAGGATTCTCCGGGTTCTTTTCATATATGGATTTAGCCAAGTTAGCAGCTTCGAAGAATTGCCTGTCATAATATAATGTTACGGCTCTAAACATAACATTCCATGATGAGTGGGGATCGATTTGTATCAGTCTTTTTGAAAGAGACAGTGCCATTTCTGTTTTACCTGTCACTGATAGCATTAAACATAACCAGCATAATGAATCGGAATCATTCGGCTCTTTCTTTATAAACCGATACAGGTTTTGTATACATTCTTTTATCTCCCCTCTGTGAGCCTGTGCCAATCCCAAGAGTCGATAACCATGTACAGAATCCGGATTTAATTTGAAAATCTGTTCAGCGCATCGTTCCGTTTTTTTCAAATGTTTTTCATCCGGCTCAATCCCGCCATTGTAAAACATCCAGTGAGCATACCCTTGAGAAGCCAGAAGCAGCTCGTTTTTACCGACAATTTTCATGCAGTTTTCAATAAGTTGGAGCGCATTTCTCAGGCTTTCAGCAGTGGCTCTGTATATTTCCTGACGCGCCTTGAAATAATATTCATAGGCTCTGATATCAACAATCGGATGTTCCTTTATTTTTACGGTGTCTTCGGCTGTTAATTTTAATTTGAGGGCGTTGACGATGGATTGAGATACTTTCTCCTGAATCTCAAACACATCATCCAGGGTTCCGCTGTACTTCTCCGCCCAGAGATGGATGTCTTTTTCAGCATCGATCAGCTGGGCCGTGATACGAAGATTATTTCCCGCCTTACGGACGCTTCCCTCCAGCACATAGCGCACATGCACTTCACCGGCAATATCGGTTATTTTTTTCTTCGATCCCTTGAAGGTCATGGCCGAACTGCGGGAAATCACCAGCAGGTCATGAATATGAGACAGATCCGTGATGATCTCTTCCGTCAATCCGTCGCTGAAGTACTCCTGATCCGGATCGGTGCTCATGTTTACAAAAGGCAGGACTGCAATTGATTTTTTTGGCTCGGGAAAAGGAACTGAAGGTGAAATCTGAAGTTCTCGTTTGAGTTCATCAACGCTCTGGAATCGTTTCTCCAAATCTTTTTCCAACGCTTTCATTATGACGCGTTCAAGATGTCTCGGAACTTCTTGTCGAGCGGATGTTACGGCTTCAGGGTCCGTATTAAGGATTGAATAAATCATACTCTGCATCTGCTCGCCCCTAAACGGCAGATGACCTGTCAGCATCTCATAGAGCACCACTCCTAACGACCAAATGTCCGAGCGTGAATCCATTTTTTCTCCCCGCGTCTGTTCCGGGGACATGTAGGCGGTTGTTCCGACTGTCGACCCTGTTTGTGTGAGTCCCGCTTCTCCCCCTAATTTGGCTATCCCGAAATCAACAATTTTAACCACTCCCTCTTCTGCGATCATGATGTTTGCAGGTTTGATGTCTCTATGAACGATCCCTTTTTTATGGGCACGTGATAGACCTTCGGATATCTGGGTGGCGATCGAAACGGCTTCCTCTAATTCTAGAGGTTTTTGACTGATTTTCTCTTTAAGGCTTTCCCCATCATAGAAGGGCATGGCAATAAACATCTGCCCGTCTTCAGTATCGCCGATTTCATATATCGTGCAGATATTAGCATGGTCAAGCCCTGAAGCGGCTTTGGCTTCTTGAATAAATCTTTTCTTTGCTTCTCTATCATTTGCCAATCCGGGAGGCAAAAATTTAAGAGCCACGATCCTGTCGAGTTTTATATCTTTGGCCTTGTAGACGATTCCCATCCCGCCTCTGCCCTGCTCTGCAAGGACCTGATACTTTCCTGCAATAGGTTTATCAATCCTATGAGATTTTATAGTTTCAGTGCGGTCTGTCTCCGCATCAAATTTTGCCCCGCATTTCCCGCAATAAAGAGTATCAACAGGGTTTTCATGCTGACATTTTGGGCATTTCAATCCCATGGCTTTCCCCTAAAAGCTATGTTGAATAGATATCACGTTCATAAATCCGAGTCAATGGGGTGCTGACGAATATGGCTTGATGTAATATTTAACGTCTACAAGTGATAAAAGAGAAGAAACCGGCATCGGTATCTTTTCGGAAAAAACGGATCTGTTGTCGTGCCCGTGAAATCAATCGCGGGGCGCCGTGATATGCAAGATTTTCCGGGTTTGATTCATGTGTCAAAATACTTCTTTCAAACTCCGGATCAGTTTTTCATCCATTTGCGTTTAGGGCTGATCTTGTCGAGCGTTTTGACGCTTTTGTGGATGGATTTCCACTTGGCCTGCTCGATGCGGTTGGCGTTCTGGTCGCGTCGGCGCTCCAGATACCGCAGCTCAGCCTGCTGCATGTGATAGCTCTCCAACCGGGCCGCCTCGAGCGTACCGGCGTCCACGGCCGCCTGGACGGCGCAGCCGGGTTCGCCGCTGTGGGTGCAGTCGCGGAAGCGGCATTGAGATGCCAGGTCGCTGATTTCGGAAAAGCTCCCGTCGAGGGCGTCTTCCTCCGCCCAGAGCTGAAGCTCGCGCAGGCCCGGAGTATCCACAATGAGGCCGTGTTCCGGCATGACGATCAGCTCGCGCCATGTCGTGGTATGACGTCCGCGGCCGTCATCGGCACGGATCCCTCCGGTTTTAACGACCTCGCTCCCCATAATCGTATTGATCAGGGTGGACTTTCCCACTCCGGAAGGCCCCAGCAAAACCGCTGTTTTCCCTTTTCCCAGATGTGTGGAAACCCCGTCCATGCCCGCCCCGGTCAAGGCACTGACCGCGTACACCGGAGCGCCCATTGCGATCTCCTCCGTTCTGGCCGCGTGTTCCTCGGTGTTGTCGCACAGGTCGGACTTGTTGAGCACGATCACGGGATCGATACCGGATTCCAACGCGATAGTCAGGTAGCGCTCGATTCGGCGCAGGACGAATCCGCGTTCTCCGGTCAGGGAGCTGACGATGAAAGCGGTATCGACATTGGCGCACAACACCTGTTCGCTGGTCCGGGATCCCGCTTCCTTGCGGGAGATGCGGCTGCGCCTCTCCAAAACCGCATGGATCATCGCACGTTCGGATTCGGGCGAGGTGTGAAGGGCCACCCAATCTCCCACCGCGGGCAGCTGAGAGCGGGATACGGCTTCATGGCGTAGCCTGCCTGAAATCTCGGCCGGATATCGGCCGGATGAAGAATAAACGGTATATCGTCCTTTGTCCTGACGCGCCACGCGCGCCGGGATCATCCCTTTTTCCGTGTAAGGGGTCATAAATGGTTTGAAAAAATTGTGCCACCCCAGGTCTTCAAGACTCGGGAGCGGCCGGGAATTCTGATCTTTCGACACTGTGATTCTCCTGTAAAAAGCAAAAAAACCTCGAGCGGTCTCTTGAGAGCGACCGCGGCCGCTGAATCACGCGCGGCTGATTGCAGTGCCGAAGGCTTTCTCCAACCGGAGAGAGGGCGCGGCTGTGTCCGTAAAGTAGGATCTAGATTACAATCCGCCGGAGGCGTGACGTCATACATCGCAGATCAATTGCAATGGCCATAAATGCCTCCTTTCAGAATGGATATATGCTGTTCAGCAATAATAAATTATGACATGTCCGGCTGTTCCTGTAAAGCGGTTGAGCTTCAGACATTTGTCTGAGAGATCAATCCATCATGAACAGTCGGGCTGAAATTCCATCAGGGAGCAAACATCTCGGCCAGTGTTTCCAGAACGCGGCCGGCAGTCGATTCATCGATTTTCCCCTGCACTTTTACCAATCTTCTTTTATCCACCGTTCTTATCTGGTCAAGGATGATCCGGCCTTTTTTGCCTTCAAACGATGTGCTGATCCTTGTCGGATACTCCCTGCCTGCCGTCGTCATCGGCGCGATGATGACCGTCCGGATCTGCCTGTTCATCTCATCCGGGGAGATGATCAGGCAGGGCCTTGTCTTTTTTATTTCATGTCCGATTGTGGGATCAAGATTGATCAAACAGACATCGAACCTGCTTATCACCACCGCCAATCCTTTTGGTCCCAATCCGATTCGATATCCGTCTCCTTATCGAGCAGCGCATCATCTCCTTTGAGCCTCATAATTTCGAACGATTTCTCCCAGCCGGCCCGCGGCTTTTCGACCGGTCGGATGACGATCGAATCCTTTTTTGTCTCTAAAAGCACTTCATCTTTCATGTCGTACTGCTCGATCAATGATTTGGAGAGGCGGATCCCCCTGGAATTTCCGATCCGGATGATCTTCACTTTTATGGTGTTCATGGAAGTTTAAAGTAATTATAAAGTAATTACGCTTTGTGTTCAAGATTTTTTTGCCTTTTATGATTCGGATACTAAAGAAAACGCGGCTGAGATCGAAAATTCTCAGATTCGATGCTTTGAAAAGCTGCGCTTTTTATGGAACACGAATGGGATAAACCTTCCGGTTGGATATCGGAAGACGTTACGCCGTGTTAATCCCTGATCTCCGCAACCAGTTGTTGGATTCGATCGAGACCCTCAGTCAGGTAATCCTGAGGCAGCCCGTAGCTGATCCTTATGAACTTATCCATGCCGAAATGATCGCCGGGCACGATCAGAACACTCTTTTCCCGGATCAGTCTTTCGGCCAGTTCGGTGGAATTGACATCCAACCGGTAGCGCACGAAGGCGATGGCGGCGGCCTGAGGCGGCACCAGACTGAAGGCGTCCTTCTGTTGATCGATCCACTGCTGCAGCAGGGGGAATCCTTTGCGGATATAATCCCGGGTGCGCTGGATGATGCGCGGCCGCACATCGGCGGAGAGGGCCAATGCCGCCAGGTTATTTGAAAAGATAGAGGTGCTGAGGGTGGTGTATTCGTGTCTTCTCCAGATGTTTTCAATGGTGTCCGGGGGCCCGACGGCCCAGCCGACGCGGAGTCCCGGCAAACCGTAGGCCTTGCTCATGCTGCCTGAGGCCATGACCTTGTCATATCGACCGTAAAAGGAAGACGTCTCTTCATCCCGGCTTCGTTCGGCGCCCGTATAGACCTCATCGGACAGGATCCAGGCGCCCGCTTTGTCCGCGGCGTCGATGACGGCATTCATCTCTTCTTGTGTAAGGATATGTCCGGTGGGATTGTTGGGATTGCATACGGCGATCAGCTTGGTTTGGGGTGTGACCGCCTGCTTGAGCTCATCCGGATCGATCCGCCAGCCGTTTTCTTCGCGAAGATGAAAGGGTTTCATTTTCAGGCCGTAGTTTTTCGCGATTCCCCATATCTGCATGTAGTTGGGAAGCATGATGGCCATTTCATCCCCGGGTTGAAGCAGGGTGTGGATCGCGTTGAAGTTGGCCTCGATCGCGCCGACGGTGACGAGGACGCTGCTTGAGGTGCAGCCGGAGTAGAGAGCCGCAATGTTTTCTCTGAGTTCGGGAACGCCGTTGCCGTGGGCGTAGTCTATTTCCGTAGCCAGCAGGGTTTCAATATACTCGGGGCTGTCCGCCAGCAGCTCTTTGAGCTTAAGCGGGTGAACGCCGCTCTCGGATAGATTGTAATCCACCTCCTTCTCATTCCGTGACGCCATCACTTCATGTTCAAAGGGTTGAAATGCGTTCATGTTTATCGTCTCCTTTCACATCCTTATTTCAATAATATTCATTCCTTTTTTCAAGGTTTCTTTTTTGGGGGAGTGGGCGGAATTTTTTCCCTGGGGATTTTCTCATCGCTCATGGCGGCGTGATAGGCGAATACGGCCATGATGACGGCATTTTTCATCAGGTCCTCAGCCTGAAGGGTGTCGAGGAAGTCGAGATTGGTGTGTCCGGCGGTTCCGGGAATGCGATCCTGTATGAATTGGAATCCGGGCAGACCGACGGCGTCGAAGGAAACATGATCCGTACTGCCCACGCTCTGGATCGAGATCGCCGTGAAGCCGAGATCGCGCAGGGGGATCATCCAGGGGGCAAAGGTGCCGCGCGCGTGTTCGTTACCCTGAAGGAAGATGCCGCGGAACGCCCCGGCCCCGTAATCCTGGTTGAAATAGACGGAGAAGGAATCGTAGTCGGGCTTGATTCCGATCTTCGGATCCTTGGGATTCCCGAAATGTTTGTACACATACTCACGCGAACCGTGGATGCCCTGTTCCTCTCCTCCCCAGAGGGCGACGCGGATCGTACGCCGGGGCCGGGCGCCGATCGACTTGAGTATGCGGGCCGCCTCGAGCGTGACCGCACAGCCCGAAGTATTGTCGCTGGCGTTGGGACTGGCGTGCCAGGTGTCGAAATGAGCGCCGATCATCACGACCTCATGCTTGAGGTCCGTCCCGGGGATCTCTCCGAGGACGCTGCAGGCTTTCTCCACCTGTTCGCCCAGCCGGTTGCGGACTTCAAGTTCGACTTTCACCCCGATACCGCGCTTGAGGATGCGGTACATCCGGTTGTAATGCTCCGGTGTTACCGCGATGATGGGGAGGCAGTCCAGGCTTTTTTCGAGCGACCACTTGTCGTCTTTGGTTCCGGGCCGGGCAAACCCGCGCACGAGACCCGGCCTTCCGCTTCTGCATTCGAAGACGGCGCGCGCTCCCTCGGCTTTGAAAAAATCGATCTTTTCCTGAGGCTCGAGAAGATCAGGATTGGGTGGTCCCGAAGGCCTTGCGCGCCGCCGGGGTTTGGGGATGACGTCTTCCTCGAGCTGTTTGAGCTCTTCCGCACTGCGGCGCGGGGTTGCTTGGGCCATGCGGACAAGATCGATTTCAGCCGGGGGGGTGGACAGGACCACGGCGCCCGATAATTTTCCCTTGAATTTGTCCAATTCCTTACGCGTATTCACAGCGGCGATAACAACCGGGCAGGTGATCTTTCCGTTTGTGCCGGGCGTGTGGGTCAGTGGAAAACCCACCATGGGCTGGTAATCGGGTTCCAGCATATGGAGGGAAACATATTCATTGTCCCAGGTGACGCCGTAATCCATGAACGGCTCGACGACAATGTTTTCCAGGCCGATTTGACTCATCTTGTCCGTTGCCCAGCTCTGGGCCCGTTTCATGTCTTCGGAGAGGGTCAGGCGGGCGCCCAGCACGTCCGTCATATAACCGGCGATGTCCATGACCTGGGAACGTTGAAATCCTTCTTCGCGGATTTTGGCGACGATGTCCTGATCCGCCTGGATTTTGTCGCCGGCGTAAAATCCGCACAACGCGGCGATAACGATAATCGCCGAGATCATCCTTGGAATGGATCTGCATTTCATAAGCGGCCTCCTTCGGGCGGCTGATCCGGAGGTTCCCCTGAAACCAACCGCATCCATTTCATCCCGTTTTCGATCCTCTTTTATTTGATCATGAATGCATGGCATAAGTCTAAAAAAAGTTCTCAACCCCGCGTTCCATCTCCGATAGGAGACCGGTCCTCCTGGAATCGCGGGGGGGGGCAACATTTTGACCGGAATCCGGTCATACTTATCGGAAGGGGAAGCTGAACGCCTGAGGCGGCATCGTCCCTGGGCCGTCGGCTCCATTCGAAAATCAAATGAGTTTTCAATCCACAAGGAGGTGTTATGTTTAGCAGCTACATCAAGATCGCCTTGAGAAACCTAAAAAGAAACAAGGGCTGTTCCGCGATCAATATTTTCGGGCTGGCCGTGGGCATAGCCTGCTGCATGATTATTTTGTTCTGGGTGCAGGATGAATTCAGTTACGATGATTTTCATGAAAACAAAACGGAAATATTCAGGGTCGTTCAAAAATGGGACGGGGAAAACGGTGAAGAGGGACAGGCATGGGTACCCGGCATGTTGGGGCCGCTGCTGAAAAGGGATTACCCCGAAATTCAGAAAGCGACAAGAGTGCTGTTCAGGCCTCCTAAACAAGTTTCGTTCGGGGAGAAGAGTTTTATCCATCGATGCGCCGTGGTCGATCCGTCGTTCTTTTCGATCTTTTCTTTTCCGTTCTTGAGCGGGAAAAAGGATGCCGCGCTGAAAGATCCCGGCTCGGTGGTCATTTCCCAAAGCATGGCGGAGAGAATATTCGGACCTGAGGATCCTCTGGGTCAAATCTTGAAGTATGACGATAAGCACGTATTGAAAATAACCGGCGTTTTCGCGGATGTGCCGGCCCGTTCGCATCTGCGGTTCGATTTTTGTGTTCCCTATTCCATCCTCCCGGCTTCATTCCCTCAATGGAACAATAATGATCACAAAGTCTATGTCCAGCTCACGAACGCGAATGCATATGATTCGATAAGCTCCAAGATATCCGGCGTGCTGAAGGATCATCAGGAAAGAAGCGAATCGGTTCTGGCGCTTCAGCCGCTGCGTGAAATTCACCTGTATGCCTTGACCGGTGTCGACAGGATCACGTACATCACTCTTTTTTCGGCCATGGCCCTGATCGTCTTGCTGATTGCATGCGTCAATTTCATGAATCTCGCAACGGCGAAAGCCGCCCGGCGCGCTAAAGAAGTCGGTTTGCGTAAGGTCGTCGGTTCACGTAAGAATCAGTTGATAACTCAGTTTCTCAGCGAGTCGATGATGCTGGCTTTCATCGCCATGATCGCCGGGCTGTTCCTGACCCTGTTTTTGCTTCCCTTTATCAATACCCTCGTGGGACATGAAATAAACATTGAGTTCTCCGGCCGGCTCATCCTGGGCATTGTCTCCATTACAGTGCTTACGGGTTTGGCCGCGGGCGGGTATCCGGCTTTTTTCCTCTCCTCCTTTAATCCGGTTCGTGTCATGCAGGGGCTTCACGGATCGGACAACCGAAGGCGGATGGCTTTTTTCAGAAAAACACTGACGGTTATTCAGTTCTCGGTTTCGATCTTCTTTATCATTGCGGCCGCTTCAATCCACCGGCAGATGGCATTCACGAACAACAGGGATATGGGGATCGAAAAGGACGATATCATCCTTCTGGATATGAGGGGAGAGCTGAAAGAGAAATACGACACCGTAAAAAATGCACTCCTGCGGCAACCTTCCATCAGCAGCGTGACTTCAATGGACATCCCCCCGTTGATCGCATGGAACAACACGACGGACGATGTCGAGTGGGACGGCATGGATCCCAACTCCCGGTTGAGTTTCTCGATAAAAACCGTTGATTATGATTTTCTTAATGCCTTTGACGCCGAGATGGCATCCGGGCGATTCTTTTCAGAACCCTATATGACCGATGCTTCGGATGCTTATGTGATCAACGAAACCGCCGCCAAGGCCATGGGATTGGAATCTCCCTTGGGAACCGGGATGTCTCTCTGGGGAGTGCGTGGGAAAATCATCGGTTTGGTGAAGGATTTTAACTTCTCCTCCCTGCGTCACGACATCTCTCCTCTCGTGCTGCGTGTCCGTCCCAACAGAGCGAACTACGTCTGCATTCGTGTTATGCCGGGATCCGGCCATATGATGGGAGCCATCGATTCCATAAAGGGAACATTCACCGATATCATTCCGGCCTATCCGTTCACCTATTCATTTCTGTCGGATGAGTATAAAGGAATGTATGCGAATGAAAATCTGACGGGCACGATCACCTTGTGCATAACGAGCCTGATGATCATTATTTCTTGTCTCGGCCTGCTGGGGCTTGTTTCCTTCATGACCGAACAAAAAAAGAAAGAGATCGGAGTGCGCAAGGTGCTTGGGGCTTCGGTGGATCAGATCGTTTCCATGCTTTCACATGATTTCATGAAAAAGATCATGATATCCAATGTGATCGCATGGCCGTTCGCTTATTATTTTATCAACCGGTGGCTCGGGGGGTTTGCTTACCGCATTGATTTGAATTTCGATGTTTTCGTCTATGCGGCGATCTTATCGATTGTTTTGGCGCTTGCGACCGTTAGTTACCAATCGGTCAAGGCCGCCACGGCCGATCCGGTTGATTCCCTGAAGTATGAATGATCATGCGGGCTTTGATGCGTGAAAAAGCCCGGAGTCATGGCGAAGGTTTCCCGGATTTCCAGCGATCGTGCTTTGAAAGCGATCTCCAATAAAAATAAACCGGAATCCCCAGAGCGGTCAGGATCAATCCCGCCAGGGCCTCCACCGGCTTTTCCAGCAGGGTGTTCAGCAGGATGCACGCTGAGGCGATGATGAAAAGGGCCGGGATGAACGGGTAGCCCCAGGTCCTGTAAGGGCGGGGAAGATCGGGGCGTTTTTTCCGGAGCGTAAACACGGCCGCCGTGCCGGCGATCCAGAAGAGGATGCTTATGAACATGGCGAACGTGAAGATCTGCTCGAATGTGCCTAAAAGTGTCAGCAGGGAAGCCCAGATCGCCTGGATCAGGATGGAAAATCCAGGGGTTCGGAAACGGGGGTGGACATGGGCGACCTTTCGGAAAAAAAGCTTATCCCGGGCCATGGCGTAATATACGCGGGGGCCGACCAGGATCGAACCGTTCAGGGCTCCGAATACGGATACGATGACCAGCGCGGAGATGAGACCCCCCCTCGATGCGCCGAACAGCGTGCTTGTCGCTTTTTCCGCGATCCTCACGACGCCGACGGCTTCCGGGATCGGCAGGGCGTACAGGTAGATGTAGTTGACGAGGACATAGAGCAAAGTGGTCCCCAGGGTCCCGATGATAAGAGCCCGGGGAAGGTTGCGTTCGGGATTTCTGATCTCTCCCGCCACGAAATTGACATTGTTCCAACCGTCGAACGCCCAGGCGACGGCAACCAGCGAGACGCCGAATCCGATAAGGAGACCGCTGATGCTCATTCCCGCCGGATTCAGGGAAAGGTCGGGGGGTGATCCTTTCCCGACGGCGAATCCCAGGAAGATGATGGACGCGAGTATGCCGATCTTGATGACGGTGAACACGTTTTGGATCAACTTGCCGAGGCCGACGCCGATGAAGTTGAAGACGGAGAGCAGGATGATAACGGCGACGCCGACGAGCTGGCTGGCTGACAGGGAATAGTGAAAGGAACCCTGGAGAATCGGAACCTGGAAGTCCAGGATGATGCGCCCGGTTCCCAGGGACGGAAAGAAATAGCCGGTGTATTCGGCGAACGCCAGCGCCAGTCCCGCGATCCCACCCGTCATATAGACGAGGAAGAGGATCCATCCGAACAGGAAGCCCGCCATGGGGCCGTAGGCTTCACGCAGATAGACGTACTGCCCCCCGGCCTCGGGCATCGCGGCGCCCAACTCGGCAAAAGTGAGGGCGCCGGCGAGGGTGAGAAGCCCGCCGACAAACCAGGCGAGCAGGATGAGGCCGCCGGAAGGGATGCTTTTGGCCATGATCCCGGTGGTCAGGAAGATCCCGGACCCGATGATGATCCCGACGATGACCATGGTCGAGTCGAAAAGTCCGAGCTTGCGGGACAAGTTGATTTGGACGGGTTCCTTCTTCGGATCCATCATGTCGTGAGAGGAACCGACAGGGATTCAATGATGTGCATGCCGGACCGTTTGAAGCTTATCGCTTTTCTCCCCAATGGCGCGATCGCATTGCATTTTTAAACTATCTTACGGGATATGAAGTGTCAACCGGGATGATCATTCAATGATCCGGTATACCCGGAACTGCATGCCGCGCATACGGTCCAGAAGATAAATACGGTCCCCGTGGATGTGGATGTCGTCGACGAAATGTCGGACCGGGATTTTTCCCAGCAGGATGCCGTCGGGCGCGTATACTTCGAGTTCATAGGCTTCCGATTCCCGGATGTCGGTATTTCCCACGGCTTTCATGGCCATGGACCGCCGCCCGCTGTCGTCCATGTTGGCCTCGACGTTCACACCCACTTTCTCCTCTTCCTTGAGCTGGCGCTTGAGACCCACCACCCAGATGCGGCCTTTGCCGTCCACGGCGATGCCTCCGCCGCAGCGGTTCATCTCCGGCATTTCGATGGCAACCATCCCTCTGCCTCGCTGCATGGACCCTTTGGCCTTGGGGGGTGCGGTGCTGTAGTTCAGCTTGCGGTCGGCGCGCCACAGGAGGCTGCCTTCGGGAGAATACTTCTCGATCCGGTTCTGGAAATCGAAGGCGGCGTAGATCGCGCCCTCTTCGTCCCTGGTGTAATGATAGGTGTTTCCCATCCGGTTGAGGAGAAAATGCTTGAAATCACGGCCTTCTCCGAACTCTTCGATCAATTTTCCGGCCGCGTCCACGACCTTGAAGAGCTTTTCGGGTTTGTCTTTCTTATCCGGATCTCGCATCCCGAAGGCGAGTCCCGATCCTCCCGCGCCCGTGAGGATCCGGTTCCCGGAGAGAAGAGAGATGTTACCCGGGGGTACGTCCAGCATGGGGATGGTTTTGTGTTCCTTGCCGTCGGGGCTTGAAACCTGTATCCGCTGGTTGCCGGAATCGGAGACATAGAGGGTGCCGTCCGCCGTTACTTCGAGCGATCCCGGGAAAGCATATTCGCCCGGTCCCTGTCCTTTGCGTCCCAATGTCGATAGGTATGTTCCGTCGGCGGTGAACTTCTGGACCCGCTGGTTGCCTGAATCGAGGACGTAGATATTTCCCTCGCCGTCGAATGCGATGTCCGCCGGCATGTAAAAAGCCAGGTTTTCATCGACGGCTTCGAGCTGCCCGATGGCGTCCGATGCTTCCAGAGAGATCGGAGTCGAGTTCCCCCATTTTCCGGATTTCGGGTTGTGGATGATCCGGATGCCGTCTTCGGTTTCGATTTTCTGGGCGAAGGCGGCGCTGGCGGCAAGGCCGAGACACATGAAGAGTGTCATGATGATCGTCAGTTTTGTTTTCATGCTTTCCCTCCTTTTATCTAAAAACAATCGTTTCCTTCGGATGGTTGCACCCGGTATCGGGATTGAGTTAAGATTTCCGTTAAGGAAAGACACTCGTTCCCAACGGGTGGATGAGCCGTTATCGATAAGGAGGTTCCGCGCATGAAATCAGACATCCATTCTTCCCGCAAAGAAAATTCCACAAACGGCAGTACCATAGGGGCGCGAATCCGCCGCTGTGGGACTGCGGCCTGGAAGGCGCTGCAGCCCATGAAACGAACCCGCCGGGGGGCGGCAGCGGGGCTTGCGGCTTTGATCACGGCGCTGGTTATCGTGACCGGGGTTTTCATAAAACCCGGATTCCCGGGACTGCTCGACGGGGTTTCGGGGGTTCTGCTTCTGGCGGTTTTCGCGGTTTTAATGGGGGCGGCAGCGGCTCTGACCCTCAAGCTGTTAAGTTTGATCCCGCGTTTTGTAACCGGGTTGGGCCTGGTCGTGTTTATCGTCCTGTTGTTTATTCTGATGCAGTTCCATTTCCCTTTTTCCATGGCTTTGACCGCGGCTTTGCTTCTGGGGGGCGCCCATGCCCTCCTGGGCGGAGCCCTCGCCATCGTATTCCAACGGGATTTCAAATTCAAACCCTTCCTCGGGAAAGGATTGGTGCTGCTGGCGATCTTTATCCCGTTGGCTCTGGATGCCTTCCTGGTCGTCAGGCTTGCGGGCCGTGGAGATGACGCGCATTTGACGGCCAAACCCGAACCCGGCGTGAATGTGGAGATGCTGGACATGCCGAATCCCGCCCGTCCCGGGCCCTACGGCGTGCTCCGGATGACCTACGGAAGCGGGACGGACAAACGCCGCCCGGAGTATGGGGAGAAAGCGGATATCATAACCGATCCGGTGGATGCCTCCGTACTGCTGGAGGGCAATAAGGGATGGAAGATGAAGCTCAGGAAGTGGTACTGGGGATTCGATATCGACGCGTTCCCCGTCAACGGACGTGTCTGGTATCCGAAGGGCGACGATCCCTTCCCATTGGTTCTGATCGTTCACGGCAACCACTCGATGGAAGATTATTCCGATCCCGGCTACGCCTATCTTGGTGAGCTGCTGGCCGGACGGGGATTCATCTTCGTATCCGTGGACGAGAATTTTTTCAACGGTTCGTTTTTCAGCGGATTGAAAAAGGAGAACGACGGACGCGGCTGGATGCTTCTCAAGCATCTCCAAGTCTGGCGGGAGTGGAATCGAACGGCCGGGAATCCTTTCTTCGGCAAAGTGGACATGGAGAACATCGCATTGATCGGCCATTCCCGGGGCGGGGAGGCGGCGGCGATCGCCGGGGCTTTCAACCGCTTGAAACACTATCCCGATGACGCGACTCTCGATTTCGATTTCGGGTTCAATATCAAGGCCGTCTGCGCCATCGCGCCCAGTGACGGACAGTACAAGCCGACTGGACGTCCGACCCCGCTTGAAAATCTCAACTACCTCGTGCTGCAGGGCGCGCATGATTCGGATGTAGCGATTTTTATGGGCATCCGGCAGTACAACCGGGTGAAGTTCACCGACGGTGGTTTCTGGTTCAAAGCGGCGATTTATTCCTACCGCTCCAACCACGGGCAGTTCAACACCACGTGGGGCGACAATGATTGGGGGCGGCCGCTCGGGTGGCTGATCAACCGGAAACCGCTGCTGGACGGAGAAGAACAGCGCAAACTCGGAAAGGCCGCCATCGCGGCCTTTCTCGAGTGTACGTTGCATGGAGAAACCGGATACCGGCCTTTTTTTCGGGACTACCGGCATGGTCTCGATTGGCTTCCCGATGATATCCTGATCAGCCGATACGAGGATTCTTCGTTTTCGCTGCTGGCCGGATATGACGAGGACGTGGACGTGACCACGGGATCGCGGGCGGGGGTGGTGATCGGAGGAGAAAACCTGACCGTGTGGCGGGAAGAAGACCTGAGTTTCAGAGCGGGAGGAACCAAGGAAAACAATGCGGCCGTCATCGGCTGGGGGGAACCCGGAACCGAGGTTCCCGGAGAAAAAACGGCGGTGTATGCGCTGAGACTGCCGGGGGATTTCGGGGCTGAACAAGGACTGAATTCTGATTCCAGGCTGGTTTTCACGCTGGCCGCATTGGATGAGGAGCCTCCGGAGCCTGATGAGGACGAAGAAGAAAACCCTGAGAATGAAAATACGTATGAAGGTAAGAAAGCAGACGATGAGGACAAAACGGATAAGGATGAGCCGGAAGCATTGATTGAATTCAGCATCGAGTTGGTCGGGAAGCGGGATGCCGCGGTCAGGCGGGTGATAATGGATTTTATGCCCGTTCCCCCCATAATCCGTTCGCGGTTCAGCAAGCTGCCGAATGAGAAACGGCTTTGGAAGAGCGATTACGAACCCACCATGCAGACGTTCGAACTGCCGTTGGCCAAGTTTTTATCGGGCCCCACGGGATTCGATCCGAAGGATCTCCGGGAAATCCGGCTCGTCTTCGATCGGACCCCCTCGGGTGTCGTTATCCTGGATAACGTCGGTTTTGAGTCTTATCGATCTTCGGGAGCCCCGTGAGATGACGGCGGTCCCGATCGAGGAGGAAACATGAAAAAAACCGTCATCGGATTGACCCTGTTCCTTTTGGGGGCGGCCGTCTTCATTTACCCCAATTCTCCTGATCTTCAGCAGAGCAAGGCGATGAAACCGGCCCTTTTGGTTATCGATATTCAAAATGCTTACCTGCCCCTGATGGCGGAAAAGGATGTAAGGATCGGAATGAGCCGGATCAACGGCGCCATCAGGTTGTTTCGGGCCCACGGTTTTCCCATAATCCGGGTTTATCACAGTGATCTGAAATACGGACCCGAACCCGGAAGCGAGGGATTCGCCTTTCCCGAGACCGTACAGATCGAGCCCGATGATCCCAAGATCGTGAAGAACTTCCCCAACGCCTTTAAAAAAACCGAACTCGACAACATGCTGCGTGAACAGGGGATCAACACGGTTTTCCTCTGCGGTCTGAGCGCGGTCGGCTGCGTGCTGGCGACGCATTTCGGCGCGTTGGATCTCGATTACAACACCTTCATGCTCAAGGATCACCTGATAAGCCACGATTCCTACTACACCGATTCCGTGGAGGATATCTTCGACGCTCTTGGTTATGAGGCGCTCATCATCATGCTGGCGAACGCGCCGCATTGAAGCGGAGAGAAGAACGGCCCCATGCCGGATGAACGGCGGTATACCGGATTCAGTCTCCGCTTTCAAGCGGAGACGTTCCCTCGATCTCCGCGGCCTGCCGGCTGATGGCTTCCCTCAGCGATTGGATGATCCGTTGTTTTTCGCTGCGGGCATCGTTGGAGGGATCATAGGTGATGCCGTCTCCAAATGAAATGATGCGTTTTTTCCGGCTGGCGTAAACGGGGTAGAATACCGTGCGCCGTCCGGTTCTTTTATAGTATGCCCTGCCGAGGGATGCGAATCCCGTGAAAAAGTCGATAACCTCATCGGACCGGTATCCCGTTTGGGTATTGTCTTCCGGGAATATCAGGATATTGTATTCCGCTTCCATGGCTTCCAGCGTCAGCTTGACCGTTTTTTTAAGCTTTCCGATACTTTCGCGGTAGACCGGGATCGGATCGGTGGAACGCATGGCCCAGGCCATCAGCGGCGCGAACAGGCGGCTGATCCGCATCCGCATCCGTTTGGGAATCCACTTCCGCTTGCTGAACCAGCCGCTGTAAATATATTGGGTCACTTCCTCGATGCCGATCATATGCGAAATGATCCAGGGGCGAAAGTCGAACGGCACATAGAGATTGGTGATTACGGGACCGTAGAGTTTTCCGTGGTTGCAGATGAAGATGACGGAGCCGTCCTTGTCCTTGACCTTTTCCTTTCCGATGACTTTATGGGACCAGAACGGCTTGAAAAGCAGGGCCAGCAGCTTCAATCCGTAACGCCGCGTGTATTTTTTGACCAGGACCAGGTTCAGGCGCTCGGTCAATCTTTCGTTTTCGAGGCCCTGCTTCTTCAGGGTAAAGTAACGCCGCAGTTTTTCCACGTATTCCCGGGTGAGAGGCTGTTTGAGAGAATAATTCAGGGCCAGCCAGATGAATACCGCGGGCAGCAGCGTAAAAGCGAATTTCGTGATCGTGATCCCGTACCGGATCCCTTCCGCGGCACCCCCGCGGAGTGCGCCGATCAAGGTGAAGACGAGCAGCGACAGGATCTGTCCCATGAGGAGCGCCCATTCGTAATTCATGCCCGCATTGATGGTGAGGATGTCGTCATCGACGTCGCCTCGGACGAAGCGAACGACTTCCCGGATGTCGTGCTCCATGGAGATAACGGCCGTGAATACGAGAGCCGCGCCGATGATGCTCTGCAGCATGAACACGAAGATGACGATGGTGCGGCCCTGTTCGAGCGATCGAAACAGCGCGTAGCTTGATACCAGCCAGAGCGCCGCTCCCAGGATGATCAGCGTATCGGCTCCGAAATCCTTCCAATGGAAGCGCTTGATCAAGCGGTCGACGACGGCGATGATGAAGGGGACCAGTACCGACAGGATGACGAGACTGATCACCATTTCGGTCAGACCGATGCTCGGCAGGTAGATGAGATAGCTCACGAACATCATGAGCACGACCTGCACGGCGATCAGGATATAGGTGATGGTTTTTATGTAGATGTTATAAACGCCGATGCTCCGGATATCCCGTATCTCTTCCACGCGTATTTTGGGGAGGCGCACGGTGGATGCGTGGTCCACGATCTGGAGAATAATCACCAGAATGCTGCTGATCAAAAATGCGATGATGATGGTCCAACGCGCCGTGCTTTCTCCGACCAGAAAAGCCAGTGCCGTAACGCCGGCCAGGGAGAAAAGGATGATCCACGTGGACAGCCGTCGGGCTCTCCTTCGGACCCACCGGGTTCTCAGCGAGGGCCTCCGGGATGCGGAAATGACGATGTCCAGAGCGATGCTTCGGGCCTGCATCAGGATCAACACGCCGAATAGAACGATGGAGTGCGGGGCGTCGATGATCTCGGGATAAAGGATGAAAAGCATGGCGCTGAGAAAAATGGATGCTCCAAGAACATAAGCGCGGCGTTTTCGGATCCTCTGAGGAAGCGCCGCCAGGACCCTTTTTCGGAAGAGACGGAAGTAAAGCACCCAGACCTGGAGAGATATGAAAAGGGCACCGCCGAACTCCGGCAGTCCGGTCAACCTTTCCGAGAGAACCAGCGCGATGATGAAATCGACGACCGTGGTCAATAGGGTATATCGGCGGTTGACCAGTGAAAAGTCTTTTCCGGTGTGTCGCATGGGCTTGGACCTTCCGGAGACGGGAAAACTCTGTTTCCGGCCCCGATTCACCAGCATCATATCACAAGCCGGAGGGAGAGCAGAAATGTGTTGAAGCCGTTTTGCATAATTTGTTGAGGCCGGATCTCATTGTTCCGGCGATCGAAGAGCTTCGGGATGCGTTCATCTACTTGGTGATACGTGTATTTCGGTGGATGCGATATAAGTTGTTTTTACATAATTTTAGTCGCTCGGGGATATCGATGAAATAATCGGCGGCGGTGGAAGCATGACACCGCAGCCGGGCCGGCGGATATTTCCGGATCGGATAGGGTTGCCGAGCCGAAAAATCTTTGATAGGCTTTCTTTACTGGAATTGCTATGGAAGAAAAACGGAGGCTGTCCGCTATCGGGCGAACGATCGATCCGAGCTACCCCACAAACCGTCTTATCGCTGCCATCACAATCCTCTATACCATCGGGGGAGTGATCTTTCTATGGGTTTCCGGCGCCGCCGTTTTCGAAGGCGCGTACCGGGGAGCGGCAGCCGGCCTGGCCGTATTCCTGGCATGGGCGCTCGGGCGGGAACTGGATCCGGATCATGACGCAGCGGCCTTTGTCGGCGCGGGCCTGGCGGCGGGCACCGTGCCGTTCTTGAATCCCCCCGCACTTTCGGCATTGCTCTGGCTGCTGGTCCTGATGCGGATCGTCAACCGGACCACCGGGCTTCCCGCTACCCTCATGGATTCTTTTTTCTTGATCGGATTGAGCGTGTGGATGATCATCAGGGGGAATTGGATCGCCGGCGTGATGACCGCGGCCGCACTGGTTTGTGACGGCGTTCTCCCTCCAAAGCGGCAAAGGCAGTGGAGGCTGGCCGTGATTCCGCTTTTGGGAGCGGTGTGGGTTTTGATAAGGGAACCGGTATTGTTCCGGATATCTCACAATCCCATACTGCCCATCGGCTTTGTCTTTCTGACGGCGCTTTCTTTTATTCCGGTTGTCATCGGGGCGCGTTCCCTTCGCAGCCGGGGCGACTTGACCGGGGAGATTCTACAGCCTTCCCGGGTGATCGCCGCTCAGATCCTGGCCCTTTCGTCAGTGATCCCGGCAGCGGTCTTTTTTGGATTCCCGGGAATCGAAATGTTCATGCCCTTCTGGGCGGCGGTTTTGGGCTCCGCTTTATTCGTTCTTATCCGCACGATTTTTCGCAGCTTCAGGAATAGTGAATAGGGAATTAAGAATAGGAAATTATGAATTGAGGATGGGGAATGGGGAATAGGAAATCAGGGTAAGGAGGGAAACATTGAAAAAGAGGATTGTGATTTGTGCTGCACTGGTATTTTTACTGATGGGAGGGGTGCGGGGGATTTCTCAGGCCCAGGAAACTTCGGCGTATGATTATTCTCCGGCCTTGCATGTTATAGACACCTGGCTGGAAGCCATGCGCGATTACGACCGGCTGCCTGGCATATCGGTTTCCTTTGTCAGTGATCAGGATATCCTTTTCAGCAGGGGGTACGGACTGGCGGATGTGGAAAAGGAAATCCCTGCGGGTCCGGATACGATCTACAGTATCTGTTCCATCTCCAAGCTGTTTACTTCCATCGCGATCATGCGGAACCGCGACGCGGGCAGGCTCCGGCTGGAAGACCGCATCGCCGACCTTCTGCCCTGGTTCAATCTGGAGCAGCGGTTCAAGGACAGCGGGCCCATCACCGTGCGTTCCGTGCTCACCCATTCATCGGGACTGCCCCGTGAGGCGGATTATCCCTACTGGACGGGTCCGGAGTTTCCCTTTCCGACCCGGGAGCAGATAAAAGCCAGGCTCGGCGGCCAGAAAACCCTTTATCCGGCCTCGACCTATTTCCAATACAGCAACTTGGGTTTGACCCTTCTGGGTGAGGTCGTGTCGGAGGTTTCGGGAGTGCCGTACGACCGCTACATACGGGATCATATTTTAAAACCTCTGCAGATGGCCGACACGCGCACGGTGCTTCCCGAATCCCTGTGGGGAGGGAAGCTGGCGACCGGTTACAGCGCCTTGAAAAGGGACGGCAGCCGGGATGTGGTGCCGTTCTTTCAAGCCGAGGGCATCAAACCCGCGGCGGGATTCTCTTCGACGGCCGAGGACCTGGCCCGTTTTGCTGTTTGGCAGCTTCGGCTCTTGGAAAACGGGGGAGAAGAGATCCTCAAGGCGTCCACGCTGCGGGAGATGCACCGCGTTCACTGGGTGGACCCGGACTGGAAGACGGCCTGGGGCTTGGGTTTTTCCGTAAGCGAAGTGGACGGGCGATCCATGGTCGGACACGGCGGTTCCTGCCCGGGTTACAGAACAAGTATAAAGATAGATTCCCGAAAAAAGAAAGCCTTTGTGGCTATGATCAACGCCCAGGGAGTCAGCCCGGATAAGTATATCAACGGCATGCGGGCGGTGCTCAAAAAGGCGGAAGAGGGCAAACCGGAAAAGTCCGCTCCGGGGACCGACCTCGAGGTCTATGCCGGAACCTATACCGCTCAGCCCTGGTCGGGTGAATCGGTCGTGCTGTCCTGGTACGGGAAACTTGCCGTCCTGGGCCTGCCGTCCTCGAATCCCGCGTCCGGGCTCACTCTGTACCGGCACATCGAGGAAGATGTATTCCGCCGGATCCGCAAGGACGAAACGCTGGGTGAGGAGCTGGTCTTCGAACGCGATGAGTCGGGCCGGGTGCATCGTATGTGGCGCAACAGCAACTACAGCACAAAAATGAAGTGATCCGCTTCCATTTCAATCGGGATAGACCGTGTGGATTTTGTCATGGTCTCCCCATCTGGGCCGGAGATACAGTGATTTTTCTCGACTCAGATCTTTGTCCCCGGC
>CAYSQW010000058.1:0-21289 GCA_964433135.1 uncultured Eubacteriales bacterium | reverse complement strand
GATGAGCCACGGAGCAAGATTGCCGCGGTGACAAGGAAGCGGCTCGTGAGGCGTAGTTCCCTACGCCGATCGGACCGTGACGAAGTCGATGCCGTGAGATTGGCCCGCCCGAAGGGGGGAAATGGCTGATGATATATAATGTCTTTTTTCCAACAGAGATTTTCTTTATATCTCATCAGCCATTTCCATGGCTCATCCAGGCGCTTGCGTTGGAAGGAGTGAAAGCGTAAAGTATAATATTCCACAAACACCACCACGAGGAGGATTCCGCATGACGGACGGATACAAGAACCTGGAAACCAATCTCATCCATGCCGGAGAAAGAACGCCCCGGATAGAAGGCGCCGTGAACCTGCCGATATTCCAATCATCGACCTACGAATATTCAGGAGATGATTCCGAGCAAGATCTCCGCTACATCAGGCTCAACAATACTCCCAACCATCTCGTTCTCCACCGGAAGCTGGCCGTTCTGGAAAATGCCGAGGACGCCCTGGTGACATCCAGCGGAATGGCGGCCATCTCAACCGCTCTGCTCAGCGTTCTGGAAGCCGGAGATCACCTGCTTATCCAGGACTGCCTTTACGGAGGAACCCACACTTTTATTCGGGATGATTTCAAGTCCATGGGCCTCTCGTTCGATTTCATCGACGGCCAGGCGCCGGAAACCTGGAAGGAAAAGCTCAAGCCAAGGACCAAAGCCATTTATGTGGAAGCCCTGACCAATCCCCTGCTCCAAATCGCGGATCACACCGCGGTGACCGCATTTGCCCGGGAGCATGGGCTGGTATCCCTGATCGACAACACCTTCGCCAGTCCGGTGAATTTCCATCCGGCGGACCGGGGATTCGATATCATCCTCCACAGCTGCAGCAAATACCTCAACGGTCATTCCGACGTCGTGGCGGGAGCCCTGATCGGCAAAGCGGAACTGGTGGAAAAAGCCGCCCTGAAATTGATTCGCCTGGGGGGAACCCTGGACCCGCATGCCTGCTTCCTGCTTCACCGCGGCATCAAGACCCTTGCCGTACGCGTTCGTCATCAAAACGCCGGCGCGCTCTCACTGGCCCGTTTCCTCGAAAACCACCCCGCCGTCAAGCAGGTCAACTATCCGGGTCTTCCCAGTCATTCCCGTCATAAGGAAGCCACGGAGTTGTTTGACGGCTTCGGTGGAATGCTGAGCTTCGAACTCAAAGACGGCGCCGAAAAAGCCAAGCGTTTTTTAGATAAAATCCAACTGGGTATCATCGCGCCCAGCCTGGGAGGAGTGGAAACTCTGCTCACTCGGCCGGCCACGACCTCCCACCACACTCTCAGCCCTGAAGCCAGACGACGTTTGGGGATAAGCGACGGCTTGATCCGTCTTTCAGTGGGGCTGGAATCAGCGGAAGATATTCAAGCGGATCTCGATCATGCGCTTGGCGCATAAGATCCGCACGGACGGAGAACCGTAAGTTCGTCCATTCTTTTTGACAGGTTCCACGTGCTGTGATATACAATCTTTTCGTATACATGAAGGTTTCGGATGCCGAAAGAGCGTAATAGCACAAATTCATCTCAATCCTTCATTGCGGACACCGCTATCAAAATCCCCTGCAAAAAGTCGGTTACCAACGTGGGTTTAACTCTTGATCAGCCCTATCCGGCGCGAAAGGACTCAAAGCATGTTTAAAAAAACGACCTGGCTTCACTTTTTTCTCTGCCTCATCCTGGCAGCCATCCCCCTGTTCAGTCAGAACAGCATCACCACTCCCAAAGAACACTTCGGTTTCAATATCGGTGACGATTACTGTCTGGCGACCTATTCGCAGCTTGTTGCCTACTGGAATAAACTGGAACAGGAGTCGGACCGTATGATCCTGAAAGAGATCGGAAAAACGGCCGAAAACCGGAAGATGATCATGGCTATCATCACATCACCGGAAAATCACGCCGACCTGGAGCATTATCAGGATATCGTCCAACGCATGGCCCACGCCGAAGATGTGGATGACGAAGAAGCTCATCGCCTGGCGGCGGAGGGAAAAGCCGTCATCTGGATCGACGGAGGGCTTCACGCCACCGAAGTCGTCGGCGCTCAGCAGGAAATCGAGCTGGTCTATCAAATGGTCAGCCGATCCGATCCTGAAACCCTGCGCATCCTGGATAACGTCATTCTGCTGGCGACAATCACCAATCCGGACGGAATGGACATGGTCGGAGAATGGTATATGGCCCCTTCCGATCCCGCCGAACGCACAACCAGCGGGCTTCCGCGCCTCTATCATAAATATGTAGGACACGACAACAACCGGGATTTTTATATGATCAACATGCCTGAGACCGAGGCCGTTTGCAACGTGCTTTACCGGGAATGGTTTCCGCAGGTCGTCTACAACCATCATCAAACGGGACCGGCGGGGA
This sequence comes from uncultured Eubacteriales bacterium, assembly GCA_964433135.1. GTDB lineage: Bacteria > Acidobacteriota > Aminicenantia > Aminicenantales > Aminicenantaceae > CAYSQW01. The sequence continues at coordinate 18,886 of CAYSQW010000058.1, read as the reverse complement.
CGGTTCTTTTCGCCCCCCCCTTCCGAAATCCCTTCAACTACAACTACGATCCCCTGCTCCCACTCGGCATCGAAGTCGTCGGATCCGCCATGCACACACGTTTCGCCGCGGAAGGGAAACCCGGAGCGACCATGCGCAGCGGAGCAAGTTATCAAACATGGTGGAACGGGGGGCTGCGTACGACCCCCTACTTTCATAACATGATCGGGATCCTCACGGAGATCATCGGGAACCCGACGCCCCAGGCGATTCCTTTCATTCCCAAAAAGCATCTGCCCAACAACGATTATCCTTTTCCGATCGCCCCCCAAAAATGGCACATGCGCCAGAGTATCGAGTATTCCATCACGGCCGACCGCGCCATCCTGGATACCGCGGCCAAACTGAAGGAAAACTTTCTCTACAACCTCTATCGCATGGGCAAGAACTCCATCCTGCGCGGAAGCCGCGACCATTGGACCATGAATCCCTCCCGGCTGGCCGGCGCTGAGGACGCCATAAAAAAAGACAACGCCCAACCGGTGGGGACCAGCCGCTGGTCCCGCGGCTATGAACAGAAATATTACGACGGAATGTTCGATCCGGCCACCCGGGACCCTCGCGGATATATCCTTTCCGCGAATCAAAACGATTTTCTGACGGCTACCAAATTCATCAACATTCTTATCAAGGGAGGCGTAACCGTGCACCGCGCCACCCGTTCCTTCAGCGTGGATGACAAGAAATATCCCGCGGGATCCTATGTCGTAAAAGCCGCCCAGGCATTCCGCCCTCATGTCATGGATATGTTCGAACCTCAGATTTATCCCGATGATATTCCCTATCCCGGCGGACCGCCCCGTCCTCCCTATGACAGTGCCGGTTACACCCTGGCCTTTCAGATGGGGGTGGAATTCGACCGCATCCTGGACGGATTCGACGGACCCTTCGAGAAATTGGAAGACCCCATCAATCCGCCGGAAGGAAAGCTCACCGCCTCCAAAGCGGCGGGATACTGCCTCGATCCCGGTGTGAATGATGCCTTTATCGCCGTCAACCGTCTGCTTAAATCCGGAGAAAAGGTTGTCCGCCTCCAAGATTCTCTTTCTTCCGGGAAAGCTTCCGTTCCAGCCGGAGCCTTCTATATTCCGGCCAAGCCTTCCACAATCCCCAAGCTGCAATCCCTGACCCGGGAAATCGGGCTGACTTTTCAAGCCGTGAATGCCCCCCCCCGTGACGATGGCACCCCCCTCAAACCCGTAAGAATCGGCCTTTGGGATCAGTACGGCGGAAGCAGCGCTTCCGGATGGGTTCGTTGGCTGTTGGAACAGTTCGAGTTCGATTTCAACCTGGTTTTCGCTCCCGAACTGGACGCCGGCAACCTATCGGCAAAATATGACGTCATCATCTTTGTGGGAGGAGCGATCCCCGCTCATCCCAAGTCGGGAGCCACTTCATCCCGTCGATACACTCCTCCCGATTTAGAAAAGGTACCTACGTCCTACCGCAATCTCGTCGGAAGGGTTTCAGCGGATAAGACGATCCCGCAACTGAAGCGGTTTCTCAATAACGGGGGCACGATCCTGACGATCGGAAGCTCTACGGCTCTCGGTTACCACCTGGACCTGCCGATTTCCAACGCCCTTATCGAAAGCACTTCTGATGGAAAAAGCCGTGCTCTGCCCATGGAAAAATATTTCATCCCCGGATCGATCCTACGGACACACGTCAATGTCCGGGAACCTCTGGCCTCCGGGCTTTCCGAAGAGCTCGATGTTTTGTTCAACCGCAGCCCCGTCTTCCGCCTGGATCCCGATGCCGGACTCAAAGGCGTGCGGCCGGTAGTTTGGTTCGATACGGCGGTTCCGCTGAGAAGCGGCTGGGCTTGGGGGCAACACCATCTTAAAGGCGGCGTCGCCGTGATCGACGCGCAAGTGGGACGCGGCCGACTGGTTCTCTTCGGCCCCGAAATCGTTTTCCGGGCCCAGCCCCACGGCAGCTTCAAACTGCTCTTCAATGGAATTTATTTAAATACGGGCGAAACTCGTTCATAGATGTCCCAAGGGCCCTCCGGTTGAAAATATGCGGAGCCGTTTGAGACACCCGCCGGATTGAATACAAATCGGCCGGTGAAGGAGCGGTACCGGATTAGGCCCTAAGAACACGATCATACCCCGCCCGACCTGAAAAGCCGGGACCGGAAGGGATATGGATATCAATCGGAGAGGAGGAGCATATGTGCAGTAAAAAGGGAAATGCCGCATCAACGCTTATGGGGTGGTGGCTGGTTTCAGCCATGATCCTGCTGCTTTCGACAGCCGGCCCGCTTCCCGCCGGGCCCCAGGAAGACATACAAATTCAGGAATCCTATCTGCTTCCCAACGAACAGATCCAGGATATCCTCAACCGGGACAGACACTACGACAGCCTCGAAGCCCTGAGTCCGGACGGAGATCATTTCTTGATCCCGATCAACCAGAATTTTTCGTCCCTGAAAAGCATGTCCCGGAAAACCTACCGACTGGGAATGCTGGAACTGTGTCCCGCCGTTAATAGAGAATGGAGATTATCCACCTACGGGATCAAGGGATTCAAGATCTATTCCTTGAAAGACAAAACCAGCCGGGAGATCACGATCCCCGACGGCGCCCTCATCAGTGATTTCACATGGTCCCCCGATGGCAATAAGATCGCATTCTTGGCTCACCTGCCCCAGGGAACACAAGTCTGGACGGTGGACACGGCCGGGGGCAAAGCGCATGCCTTTCATAAAGCTTTCGTCATGGCGACTCTCTCCGGAGTTCGCGGCTATCGGCGAGCCGCCACGGCTCCCTCCCAAATGCTGCAGTGGACGCCGGACGGAAACATCATCACCCTGCTGGTTCCTCAGGACCGCGGCCCCGAACCGGCGGCCGATCCCATCCCCCTCTCGCCCATAATCCGAAGGACCCGGGAAAAAGCCACGCCCACATCCACTTATCCGTTTCTGCTGCGCACACCGCATGACGCGGCCCTTTTCACCTACTACACGACCTCGCAGCCCGCGCTGCTGAAGCCGGGGAAAAAACCTCAGGCTATCGGCACGCCGGGAATGGTGATGAATCTTTCCCTGAATCCTGAAGGCACCTTGATCCTGATGGAAAAAATGGTCAAACCATTCTCATACATCACCAGTTATCGAAACTTCCCGCGCGAGCTTTCCGTGATGGATCTTGCGGGGAAAACCCTAGCGACGATCCGCAAGGTTCCCCTTCAAGAAGCGATGGAACGCGACCGGGGAAAAAGCCCACTGGCCGATCTCCCGCGTGAGGTGGCCTGGATTCCCGACGGCCGCGGCCTGGGATTCCTTTGGCGTGAAGAAAAACCCGTATCGGATGAGGAGGAATCCGATGAGACGGTGGAACGAAAAGACCGGATCATGGAGCTTTCGGCCCCCTTCGATATCACTCAGGCCCGCGTCTTGGCGACCTCGGATAAGCGCTGCAGCCGACTCGCGTTTTCCGCCAACGGACGCTTCGCGGCGGTCAAGGAAAGCGGAAAAGGGAAAGGCCTTAAAAGCACCACGGATATTACCGTTTACGATTTATCCGCCGCCAAAGCCGTCAAACATTACCTGGCCAAGGATCTCGATCCCGACGATATCATTCAATATCCCGGGGATGTCCTCACCGCTCAAACGTCCAACGGTCTGACTTACGCCCGGGTTTCCAGTGATGCGGAAGCGGTCTATCTCCAGGGGGCGGGGCTCAAGGAGAACTTCAAACCCCAACCGTTTATCGACCGCGTGGAGATCGCTACCGGCAAGACCACCCGTATCTTTGAAGGCGGCGCGGATTTGTACGAACGTCCTCTAATCCCTCTCGACAATGACCTGCAGCGGATCATTATTTCCCGTGAATCCAAAAGCCTCTTCCCCAACCAGTTCCTTTGGGCACAGGGCGGAAACGCTACGCCCTTGACCCGAAACACGGATCCGTTCCCGGAAGTCGCGACCTCGGAACGCATCGATTTCTCGTTCACACGTCGCGACGGCCTGGAATGCCGGGGCCGGATCACTCTCCCCCCCGGTTACAGGAAAGGCACGCGGGTTCCGACCGTATTCTGGACCTATCCCCGTGAATTCGCCTCCCCCAAAGCCTATAAAAGAGCCGCCATCCGCAGCCGAAACCAGAATGCTTTCTCTCATCTCAATTATCGAAACTCCTCAGAAATCTGGTTGACCCAGGGTTATGCGGTAGCGGTCCCCGACATCCCCATAATCGGCAAGGCTTTCAACGACAATTATGTAGCCCATCTCGTAGATTCCATGCACGCGGCCATCCGCCAACTCGACAGAATGGAGCTTATCGATGTCGACCGATTGGGGCATGGAGGACACAGCTACGGAGCATTCGCCACCGCCAATATCCTATCGCATTCGCCTTTTTTTCAGGCCGGGATCGCCGGCGACGGAGCGTACAACCGCACTTTGACCCCCATGAGTTTTCAGAGTGAAAGACGATACATCTGGGAAATCCAGGATGTTTATTTGGAAATGTCGCCTTTTTTCTTTGCGGATCATATGGATACGCCGCTGCTTATGTATCACGGAGCCGTCGACAACAATACCGGAACCTTTCTGATCCAGTCGGAACGCTACATTCAAGCTTTAACCGGTTTGGGGAAAACGGCGGTTCTTTACATCTATCCCTTCGAGTCCCACGGCCCCCGCTGCAAGGAAACCTACATGGACATGTGGGCCCGCTGGTTGAACTGGTTCGATACATATGTGAAGAAAGCGACGCCCCAACCTGAATAGCGGGAAAGATATTCCCCTTGTAGCCGTGAAGGATTTCATCTACAATAGCCGCGCAATCAATATTCTCGAGCGAAGCCTGAAGACAACACGAAGATCTCGGCACGCATACCGGCAGGCAAGTCAGAGGAACGATCGCAAATCTCCAACAAAGGAGCTTCTATGAAATTCAGGCTTATTCATTTCACGCTGCTTTCGGCGCTGCTGCTCGTGGGCTGCCAATCGAAAAACATCGGGGAATCCGATCTCGACACGCTGTCGGCAAAAGCCAGTTATGCAATCGGGCATAATCTGGGTTCAAATTTCAAGCAGCAATTCGAAGACATCGATCTGGTCATTCTGCTTCAAGGGATCAAAGACGGCATGCAGGATGATGTTTCCCTTCTGACCCCGGAAGAGTTCGAGAAAACGATGATGACATTCCAGGAGGAGATGGCTGAAAAACAGACGGCCAAGAGAAATGCCATGGCGGAAAACAACATGACCGAAGGACAAGCTTATTTAGCGGAAAACAGAAAAAAGGACGGCGTGACCGTGCTTCCCAGCGGTTTGCAGTACGAAGTGCTCCAAGCCGGAGACGGGCCTTCGCCCAAGGCCACGGATACCGTAACCACTCATTACGCGGGAACCCTGATTGACGGCACGGAATTCGACAGCTCGATAAAGCGAGGAGAACCGGCCACATTCCCGGTCGGCGGAGTCATCCCCGGATGGGTGGAAGCCCTTCAGCTCATGAAAGTGGGAGCCAAGTGGCGCCTGGTTCTTCCTCCCGATCTCGCCTACGGAGAAAACGGAGCCGGGGACGTAATCGGGCCCAATGCGGTTCTCATCTTCGAAGTCGAGCTTCTTTCCATCGAAGAATAGGAAGGGATCCGGCGATCGACTTGTCGTCCGGCTTCAGCCCGGACGGCAAACCGACCGGCATCAATTCCCAGTCTGCTTCGCTATACATTCCAGGATATCGTCGAGTTCGCGGTTTACGGCCTCCCAAACCCCGTATTTCCCCTCCAGCTCTTTCCGGACTGAAGCATATTCTTTCTGGGGTGCGGCCGCGCTTTTTCCGTCCCGGTACGTTTCGGGGCGAGCCAGAACAACCTCCAGCTCCGTTTTGCGCCTTTCCAGGGATTCAATGCGCTCTTCCGTCTGCATCAGCTCCACTTTCAGGCGGCTGCGTTTCCGGCTGTATTCCTGCCGGATTTCAGCTTCGCGGCGTTTTTGTTCACGCGTTTTTCGTCCCTCGGCTGCTCTGGGAGAATCAGGGGCCTCTTCGGCGGAATTCGATTCCGTTGATATTGCTCCGCGTTTTTCCAGATAGTAAGAATAATTCCCCCAGTATGCTCTCAGACCACCTTCTTTCATCTCAATAATCCGGTCCGTCAGCTTATCAAGGAAATACCGATCGTGGGAGATGATCAGGAGAGTTCCTGCGTATCCCTGCAGCGCATGTTCCAGCGCTTCGATGGAAACCATGTCCAGATGGTTGGTCGGTTCGTCCATCACGAGAAAATTCACCGGAGAAAGCAGGATCTTGGCCAGAGATACGCGTGCCTTCTCTCCGCCGGACAATACACGGATCTTTTTGAAAACATCATCCCCTGAGAATTGAAAAGTTCCCAAGACATCACGGATACGGGGGACCTGGTGATCCGCCACCGAGGATGAGATCTCCTCATAAATCGTTGCTTCCAGATTGAGGCTGTCGACTTGATGCTGGGCGTAATAACCGACCGCAGTCCTTTTTCCAAGCCGCAACGATCCCGCCTGCGGCCGCAGCTGTCCCGCGATCAAGCGCGTCAGCGTGGTCTTGCCGGTGCCGTTGGCTCCAACCAGAGCGACACGGTCGCCCCGTGAGATGTTCAAGTCGACATCTTGAAAAATCCATTTTTCCGAGTATCGGAACGAAAGATTCGATAAGGTAAGAACATCCTTAAAGCTCGTCGTCCCCACCGTGAGTTGGAAGCTGAGACGGGGCGGCGGCTCGACAACCTGAATGTCTTCCATTTTTTCCAGCTGCTTGATCCGGCTCTGGACTTGAGCCGCTTTGGTGGCTTTATAGCGAAACCGCTCGATAAAGCGCTCCTGTCGAACCCGCTCCGATTTCAATAATTCCCATTTCTTGCGAAGCATAAGATCCCGCTTTTCCTTTTGCTCCTCATAAGAGTGGTAATCTCCCCGATAATGCCTGAGATTTCCCTGTTCCAATTCATGGATATCACGCACAAGACGATCGATGAAATAGCGATCGTGAGAGATCAGAACGATCCCCCCCCGGAAGCGCGCCAGATACTGCTCCAGCCATTCGATGGCGGGCAGATCGAGATGATTGGTCGGCTCATCCAACAGCAGCAGATCGGGAGCCTGAACCAACAACCTGGCCAGGTAAGCGCGCATCCTCCATCCGCCGCTCATGTCACGCAGAGGACGATGAAAATCCTCCGTGGAAAAACCCAGTCCGGAAAGGATGCTTTGGGCTTCACTCTCCAATCGATAGCCCCCCACCGCTTCGTATTCATGCTCAAGCTCTCCCAGGCGTTTCAGGAGCTCCGGTTGACGGATCGTCTTCTCGTCGCAAGCATTTCGGAGGCGCCCCAATTCCGTTTCGAGCTCCCGGACGCGCGGCCTGCCCGCCGCGGCCATCTCCAATACGGTTCCCCCTTTCACATGGATTTCTTCCTGCGGCAGATATCCCAGTTTAAATTTTTTCGGCATATCCACCCGGCCTGACTTCGGTGTCAATTCCCCGGTTATCAGGCGAAAAAGCGTGGTTTTACCGCTTCCGTTGGGACCGACAAGCGCCACCCGGTCCCCGGGTCCGACAGTCAGGTCGATGCTTTTCAGGAGAGCCCGACCGGCAACGGCGTATTCCAATTCATGGATTTGAAGCATGGAAATTCCTTACGATAATATCAGAGGACCATTCTTCAGATGGACGGCGGGACAGGGTTCGGTTAGCGACGCTCCGGGATATATATTCATGATCGTCTTCAAACCTCTAAAGCTTAGAGATCGTCTCTGCGGATGTCAAGCCCGCGGAACAAGCGGAATCTCCTTTTCCCCTAAGATCCGATGTGCTAACCTGAAAGGGGCATGAGCCGAGATCGCCGCGGATGCGAAGCGCGAGGCATAAAACCGCGATCCTTCACCGCGAACACCTCGCAGCAAAGCGTATGCGGGAAAATCGACTCGCCGACGGGATGGAATCAGCAGCGATCGAACCATGTCATTCGGGATCCTATTGACGGGAATATTCACTCCGGCCCTCTTTTGGCTGGGATACTTCACGTATAAAGACCGCGCCCGCCCCGAGCCTTTCGCCCCCATGGGAACCGCCTTCCTCCTGGGACTGGGAGCGGCCTGGATCTGTCTCCTGTTTTATTCGCTGCTCCCCTTCTTGGGGCTTCCTTCCGATCCCAGCGCTCTGGCCGAAACCGACCGTTGGAGATCCTTCGGATACGCTCTGGGAGTTATCGGTCTCCTGGAGGAAGCCTGCAAGCTGCTTCCCTTTCTCCTCATCGTTCGTTTCAAAAGCTTCGATGAAGAGATCGACGGCATCATTTACGCAAGCGCGATCGCTTTGGGATTTGCCAGTTGGGAAAACATCCGCTATCTCCAATACCTGGATGGTTTTGAACTCTACGGCCGTGCTTTCGCATCACCCCTGACCCACACCGTTTTCTCCTCGATCTGGGGATATGTGGTAGGACGAGCCAGAATCAAAGGGAATCCGGTTCTGCCGGCCGTTCTTGGGGGAGTGGGGATTTCAGCCGCCCTGCACGGGCTGTTCGATTTTTTCACCCTGTCCCTGGCGCTGCGTATTCCCGCGGCGCTCTTGATTCTATCGATTTGGATATGGATGATCCGGATTCTGGACAAACTTGATTTCGCCGCCCGCTCCTAAAAATCCTGATAGATGATCCGATTCCCGCAGAAATCCAGGAATCTTTCAAAATCACGATAAACCAGACTCAAGGTGACCGTATTGTCGTTGGGATGAAAACCGACGGCATCCGCCTCCCTGAGCTCGTGGTCCAGCACGACGACGACCTCCCGCCGGATATCATTTATCAGGCCGAAAGGCGAAACCGCGCCCGGTTTCAAGCCCAGTAAACGCTGCATTCTCTCAGGGGAAGCAAAACTCAATCGATCCACATCCAGACACCGAGTCAGATGTTTGAGGTCGGCCTGCTTGCTTACCGGAAGGATAACGAGATAATGGCGATTTCCTTTTTTATTGCGAAGAAACAGGTTCTTGCAGTGGGTGCCGGGAACATCGGTCCAGTGGATCTCCGCTTCTTCGACCGTAAAAACCGGAGGATGTTCAAATCGAGTGAAGGGGATCTTCAGTTGGTCCAATACGGAATAAACCGATCTCTCTTCGGCGGAATACGTCACTCCTTTTCTCCGTTTTCGATTTCCGACAGCAGCGCTTCCAGTTCGCCTGCGCCCGCATCGAAGGCTTTTTCCCATTCCGCGATCTTATCCATGCTGCTCTCGAGCGATTCCGGCGGATTTACGGACAGGTCGTACGTTTTAAGATAGACTGCATGCAGTTCCTTGAGCTTATCCACGGCGCCTTGAAAACCTTCGGGGACCGGATCCAGACACGCCAGGAGATCCTCCACATCCGTTTTCTCCGAGATCAGCTCCTGCCTCATTCTCCGGGATTCGGAGCCTAGTACGGCCGACGAAGCGGAAGCGAAATCCTCCCCCGCAACCTTCGCATATTCCGAAGCCGACAAGAGCGCTCTGAAATGGTTGGCGCAAGCCGCCGTTTGACCGGATAACATGACGGCCGCTTTCATGATCCGGAGATGGGCCGAACGCTGTTCTTGTTCCTTGCGAACGGAACCTCCGCATGCCATTAAAACAATCAGTACGGCGCTCCCGATCCAACGCCCCGTTGATTTCATCTTCCCTCCTCCTTCTATCCGGTTTCCTCCGTTCCCGGTTTGGAGAAAACCTGATCCCTTTTCTTTCACACGCCTCTCCGGAAATACAAATCCCAACCCCATTGACCTCCCCCAGCACACGTCGAAAGCGCCCGGGGGAAAGTCAGTGCACATAGCCCAAAGCCTTCAACTCTTCCTGGCGCTTGGGATCGACATCCTGAATATGGGCTTTTCGGTTTTTAAGAACCGCCAGATACTTGCGAAGCTGGCTTTCCATCCGAGAGGAAACCTCCGCCTCCTCCGAAACCCGATCGCCCAATTCATGCGGATCCTCCGTCAGATCGAACAGCTGAGCCGAAGGCTCCGAGTGCCAGATGTACTTCCACCTGCTTCCCCTGACCGCATACCTTTCACCGGACTCCCAATCCGCGAATCCGCGGGGATTCTCCGGAGGATACCACCGCCGCTCAATAAGGGTGAAATCCCTGATCTTCCGGTTCCGTTTCCTGATAAGAGGCAGAACGCTCTTGCCGCCGGCGCCGGGCATGGGCTCCATTCCCTCCAATTCCAGGATCGTGGGGGCCGCATCGAGCAGCGTCGTCAGCCCTTCGATCTTACGCCCACCCCATTTCTTATGAGGCATTCTCAAGATAAACGGCACATGGACCTGTGCTTCATACACCTGCAAGCCGTGATGATAGTATCCGTGCTCTCCCAAACCTTCTCCGTGATCCGAAACGATCAGGATAAGACACTTGTCAAAAAGATTTTTCTCTTCGAGGAACCGTCGAAACTCCGCCAGATTGTCATCCACAAACCGAATCCCACCATCATAATGATTGATTTTTTCGGTATAAACGGGATTCTGATCCCGCTCGTGCATGATGCGTTGAAGCCCGGGATCGGTGGGAAAACGACGCTGATAATCCTCGGGAACCAATTCATAAGTGGTGTGAGCATCGAAAAAATGCATGAACAGGAAAAAAGGCTGTTCGGGATCCAGTCCCTCTATCCATTTCCGGGATGCGTCAACGACTTGATCGGCGGTTCGACGCAGCAGTCTTTTTTCCCCAAATCGGGCTGCATTCAGAGACGTGGATCTGTCGAATACGTCATCATAATAATCGAATCCCGATGCCAATCCCGTCTGCCGCTTCAGGACCGCCGCGCCCAGCACCGCTCCCGTTGCATAACCCGCCTCCCGCAGTATTTCCGGCAGCCGGGGAAGGGACATTTTGATCCTCCACCCGTTCTGGAGGACCTGGTGCTCGCGAGGAAAACGCGAAGTCAAAAGCGACACATGCGCCGGCAGGGTGGTCGGCATGGGGGTCAGGGCATTTGAAAACAGGACGCCTTCAGCGGCGATCTTATCGATGGCGGGAGACGTTTCCCGATGATATCCGTAGCAGGATAGATGGTCCGCCCGGACCGTGTCCAGCGAGATGAGAATTATCGGGGAACGGGGAAACTTCGGCTTTGATGTCGTGCAGGCGGTTACGCCGAGCAGCACGGTCAACAGCCCCAGAACGGCGCAAGCCTTAATAGAAGCCGAGCGCACATGTTTTTTCATATCAATCCATCGATATCCGCCGGCCGAATCCGCGGTTATTTGCGAAATTTACGAATAAATTCTTCGACTTCTGGAACGCCGCCTTGATACACCAGGTATCCATTGTAAGGCTCACGCTCCGTTATTTCGTCATTGACGGGGGTCAACATGATCCGCTTGACCTTTTCCAGGTCATCGGTCTGCCCCAAAGCCCATCCCAATTTGATGTAAGCCACTTCGGGCAGCATGTTTTGGGCCGGAACCACGCCTAAAGCCATAAGATCGCGACCGGTATCATACACGTACATATGGACATACCCCCAAAGGGTTTGAACGGTCATGAATACCGCGACGTTCCGCTCCACGGCTCGCTTCAAAGCCGGATATAGCGGTTTGTTGACATGTCCCAACCCGGTTCCCGCGATCACGATGCCCCGATATCCGCTATCCACCAAGGAATCGATGATATCCGGCTGCATGTTGGGGTAATAATAAACGATGGCGACCTTCTCTTCGAAATAGGGCTGGATGAGGACATTTCTGTCTTTTCGGCGATGATTGTAGGGTTCCTTGAGCAGCTCTACACTGTTTCGGGTGATCTTCGCCTGCGGGATATCCCCGATGGTTCGAAATGTGGATCGATAGGAGGAATGCATTTTCCTGACGCGGGTTCCGCGGTGCAGGAATCCATACTCATCCGAAGTGGGCCCGAACATGCAGACCAGCACCTCGGCGATGGGAGAATGTCCGGCCGCATAGGCGGCATGCATCAGGTTCAGGGCCGCATCGGAGCTCGGACGATCCGAAGACCGCTGCGATCCCACCAGGATAATCGGGATAGGAGAATTCTGCACCATGAAAGTAAGAGCGGCGGCGGTATGATGCAGGGTATCGGTGCCGTGCCCGATGATGATCCCGTCCGTTCCCTTCTCGATCTCTTTCCCGATCGCCACGGCCAGCGCCTTGTATTGTTCCGGTCCCATATTTTCACTGAACACGGCAAACAGCTTCTCGGTGTTGATGTTGCATATATCGGCAAGTTCGGGAACGGCGCCGTAGAGTTCCCCAGGTGAAAAAGCCGGGATAACCGCCCCCGTCCGGTAGTCCAGACGGGAAGCGATGGTGCCCCCGGTTCCGAACAGCTTGACATTGGGTTTGTCCTCGGAATAGGGAAATTCTTTTTCCGGAATTTGATACTTCGCTTTTTTGTAACCCAATTCCTTAATGGTCCGGATGGTCCCGATATTGATTCCTATGTTATAACCGGTGGGGATCTTCAGAACGATATGTCGATCGTCATCGTTTTCCGCACGAGGCAGAATCGTTCCGATGAAACGGCCGCGCGACGAATCGACCTCGACCTTTCCCCAGACCCTGGCATTATTCTTCTTTAAAACCGCCAGGGCTTTCCCTTTGTATCCTTGAAAAATATCTTCACTCATGTTTTTCTTTCATTGACTCGGATTGGTGTCGACGATTTCACGCAGCCGGTTCAACGGGATATTGCCCACGGCGCGGCCGCGCAGCTCACCCATGATCCAGCGCGTTCTTGCCCCCGGTTGATGAGATGTGTCGATATCCGAAAACTTTTTCCGTAAATACGGTATATGGGAAGTGATCTCGGCTTCCGAGCGCCGCTGGAATTTCAATGTCGTCAAAATCGATTCGAAATCCATATTGGGATGCTGATAAATTTCCCGCAGCATGTCGAAAGCGATATCCGCGGCAATGTTTTCCCGTTTGAGAAACGCCAGCAGGTCATAGATTTTTCGGCTGGAAAAGTCCGGATGCCGAGAATGACACCCTTCGATATGCTTCAATCCGTGTCCCAGAAGCGTTCCCACAAACCTGGCTTCATATTCCAGATTATTGACAATCTCCTCGATCAGCGGAAGCAGGTTTCGGCTCAGCAGATAATAGTGCGCATCTTCGGGAATCCTCCAGTCTTTCATCTGCGCGAATCTCTTATGAACATCGACCGGCAGACACTCCGCCAATCCATTGATATCGTCGTCATCGAGGGGGATCGGCGCGGAATCGGTATCCGGATACATGCGGTCCGCGCCGGGTAGAACCCGCTCGAAAATCGTCGTGCCGTCGACGAAAGATTTACGGCTTTCCCGCGGAACCCCTTCAAAAGCAAGCAGGCACCTCTCTTCGATCGTCTCCAGAGCGGTGGGGATATCCTCTTCCGGTCCCCAAATGATCAATTGACCGTCTTGGTCCCCGGCATTCAGGAGACTCCGCACCTCGGCCCAGACCGAATCCGCCGCTCCCCCGACCAGTTGTTCGGAATGAACGAGATTCGGTTTCTCGATGCAGGCGATGACCTTGAGCCGATCACTCAGCTCCCCGGCGAAAACTTTCCCGGGTTGGGTGAAATGGGATAGGATCCCCTGAAAATAAGGCAGATTGCACGCCACGACGCTTTCCTTTCGTTCGCGAGCGGCGGTAATCGCCGGCACGGGAACGATCACCCCGTCATCCAGAGGTTTTGAAGAGATCTTCCATCCTTTTCCGCCTTTCACACGCCGGTTGAGAAGCTCCCGGATCCTTAGAAGAGCCCACTGCCGGAAAACTTCGTTGTGTGTGAGCTCGGGAATCCATTTATTATGGGAAACACCTTTGATCTCGATGCGGGTTCCTCCCCGGCAGCTGACATTGACATCCTCTCTACCCGCGCCGATGCCGGTGACGACCCTGCCCGTACTCCGGTTGAGAAAACGGATGTACTCCGCACCTTCTCTGATCTCATCCGGCGTCGTGAAATCCGGATAGGTAACGGTTTCGATCAAAGGATTGCCCAGACGGTCTGTCTGATAGGTGCGAACATGCCCGACATCGGAGATCTCCCGGCAGGAGTCCTCTTCGATGCTCAGCTGAATGAGACGCACCGTTTTATCCCTCAGCGGAAGCTCCCCTTCCACTCCCAGGATCGCGGTCCGTTGGAACCCCGTGGGGATGCTTCCGTCCAGATACTGTTTGCGGGTAATATGGACTTCCCCCACGATATTCAAACGACAGATCAGCGCGATCTCCAGCGCGATCTCCAGCGCTTCCCGATTGATGGGAAAAGGCGGCGTATCATCAATGTCATAGGTGCAGGCGGTCTCATTCTTGATACGGTAGACGATCTGCTTGCGCGTTTTGAATTCCATGAGCGCCGTTCCGTCGTATTCACCCAACTCACTCAGAGTAGGACGCATGTGACGGATGATCTCGGCGTCGAAATCGTCGAAAGCATTGTAAACACCGGAAGGACAGTTGCAAAAAAGCTTCTTCCGTGTTTTCAGCTGCTGATGCACCTCGAGCCCGGCTTTGAACCCGACCCGTTCGTAATCAGCCGGAACGGCTTGTGCGCGCGGGATATACCCGACGGCCTTCCGGCTGGCCTCATAATTTTGTTGTGGATCGATTTTTTTTATCATATTAAAGCTTTTGTATTGCGGAACCTAAGCGAAAAATAATGTCGGGTATGGGAAAATCCCCGGGGGTCGGTCAAATCACGCGATTCAACCCCACCAGTGATCGATTTCTTCCAATTGACCGTCATCACCGCGGTGGATGAACTTCACTCCATCCTTACCGCCGATCTCCTTTTCCTTAAAAATGACGACCAGACTCAGTTCCGGTTTTTCGGAAAAGTATTCCCGGGACCGATGCACGGCATCCCCGAGGGATCCATAAGTCTTGTCGTCATCCAGGATCAGAGTATCTTCATGCCCATAATCGGTTTTCGCCTTATGGCCCTGGATAAAATAGTTTTCTTTCATGCTCGCCTTCCTGTTTCCGATCTGTCTTTCCGTCACGGTAAACTTCGGAATTGAATTGACGGCGCGACTTCATAACATACACAAAATCACCTGAAAAGTGAACCGAATTTCAGCCTTTTGATCAAAATGCCCGGGGGAAAGAACCGGCGGTCTACTTGATGCTCAATATTTCCAGAACCAGCTTGTCGTATGTCGGCGCAAAGTTCTTCACCCTTTCACGAGTCAGACTGCGGCCGAAAAGCTTCAGCTCGATTTTTACGGTATAGAGGTAGTTGATGACGGCCCGCGAATAGACTTCTTCCAAAGGTTTGAGCGCCGAATAAAGATTCATGGCTTCATGTTTATAATCTCTCAGATCTTCTTCGCTCAGCCGGATCTCTTTTTTGATTTCGATGGAAGGATAAATGAGGTTGCGGGCGATGAAGGCGACGCGGATGGTTTCCTTGGCCTCATCGATTTCGGATTCGGAGTAGATTCGCGTCCGCTTCGTCGGCAGGGGAAGAAAACGGGCGAGTTCATCGAAAACTTCCGGTTTCCGGTCTCTTCCGTAGATCCATCCCACATAGGGAATCAGGATTCCGCTTTTCAGGAATTTCGACTTCTTTTCCGTGATTCGCGATCCCAGAAAATTGTCCTGATAGCTGTCCCTGCCTTCCTTACGGGACAACCGCAGGAAGGTATCCAATCCGTACATATATTTGTTCATGAGAGTGGCGATACCGCTTATATCCAGGGTCGTGATGGGCTCCACTTTGCGCCCTCCCTCGATTTTGCCTTCGCACATTTGAAAAAGCTCATTGCGCCGGCGGAGCCTGCTCCGCGTCTCTTCATGGATATCATGCAGGTTTTCCGGTGACAGACCGTCAACGATGTAGAGGACATCCACATCATCGCCTTCCAGCGGAATGCCGCGAAGCCAGCTCCCCCTCAAACAGATCGAGATGAAATTGCGCCCGTATTTCTTACGCATATCCTCTCCGGTCCGGAACAAAGTTTCTTCCAGATCGGTAAAAAGTCCGTTTTTTCGGTAGCAGTTTTCCGGATCGAAGAAAGGAAACCGGTAATACTTGCAAGAACGCAGATAAAACTTGATCTGATCCTGAGATATGCTGTTTTTTAACCTTGTTTTCACGCTTTACCTTCCTGCATTCCCCACGGAGGGATGTCTTTCAGAATCTTATAGCACAGGGGGGCGATTATTGTCAAAACAGATGGTAAAACTCGGCGGGATCCTCGAAGACGAATTGAAAAATCGGGTAATCATACGGCTGCTTCACGCCCAGCTTCCCGTCGAACGGTATTTTTCCCGGAAGCATGTTCTCGCGATTGGGCGGCATGGTGATGCGTGTTTTCAGGTAGAGATGTTCCGTGCCGACCAGTTCGTGCAGAACGGCCAAAAGGGTCGGCTCAAACACCCCTTTTGAAAGATACACCGTTTTCCGAACAGCCCTGATCAAAGCTTTCAGCCTATGCTTCGGATCCTCCAGACGGCGGGCGCCCCGCATTCCCCGCACGAAATGCAGCGTTTTTCTTGCCAGATAGGCACGTTTGCGGTCGTGATGATAGGAACGACGGCCCCGGTCATAACGGGGGCGGGCCTCACGTTTCCAAACTTCGGAGGAAATCCCGCTGACCTTTTCCAACGCCCCCCAAATATCCTCGCCGTCCGCTTTCAGCAGTTTCTTCAGCGCTTCCTGATAAAGCATCAGATCGACCGTAACCACGAGAGGCCCCCAGATATGATTGACGGTGTGCAGCGCGGGATCGAAAGCGATGAAACAAGGATCCAGAGCCAGCGTGTTGATCATATTCAGATAACCGTTTTTCAATTCCCGATTCCGGGTCGCTTTATCTTCGATCTTCAAGCGGATATCGAGCAGCGGCTTCTCCACCTTACCCGATTCATTCAACAGACCGGTCATGCGCAGCGAGCTGAAATATCGCTCTCCATTGTCGATGAAGTTCCAGAGTTTCAAGCGCTGATTCTCGATCTGAAAATAATTTCGCGAGACGAACTTCTCAGGTTCGGTCAGCGCCACGGTATCCACCCTTTGTATGTTCCGCTGACGAAAAAATCCCAGGAGATCGAAATCACTGCGCCGCTCTGAAAAACGATCCTGCAGGGAATACCGCTTCCCCAAGCTTTCCAACCGAGACGAATCCCCGGCCAGGATTAAATGTTCCAGAGCTTCCCTCTTTTGTGCGTTGGAATCCAGGTCGGAGATATCAAGTCCGGTATAATCGCGTCTCAGGGTTCCGCTCCGCAGCTCCTCATCCCAGAGTTTAAACCGAAGGATGTACAACAGCTTCACACCGAAATTGTACCCCAGCTGGTGCCATCGGCTTTCATCCTGAAAATAATCGATCCGATCTCCATGCTTCCGGCTGAGGACGGAACGCCCGAGAGTAATGCGCGCCGCCTCGAAATTATTCACCAAGGAGACGGCCTCACCGGGTTCGAATTTCATTCTTCCCCGCAATCGCAGCGAATCTTCCAGCATCATGACGAAATCGTCCGGCACATCCCCTTTCTCCAATCTCCGAGGAAGCCCCAGGTCGACGATGAATCCCCTGTGATAACGCCCTTCGATCTCCGAGGCGACGGGATAGGCTAAGGCGTACGTCTTGATATAGCTGACATCTCCCGACGCCGTCACGCCGTAGCCGATTTCGAATCCGACCTCCAGTGTGTCTTTCACCAAATACTGGTCGTTGCGGCTCTCCGGATAGGGGTTGAGCTCCATTTCCCTGTGAAAGCGGACAATGATGCGGCTGATCAATCCCTCATCCAAACCGAACCACCTGGGATCCAACTCGAGATAGTGGATGCTGTGAAGCAGTTCCGAGGCGTTTCGGGCGAAGAGTTTCCGGATTTCTAAAAAGACATCCTGCATCGCCTCCTGGAATTCGTGTCCGAAATCCATTGTATAACCCGGGAATTCGGAGATCTTCAATCTGCCGTTGGCGATGATTCCGTCCGGAGTCGTAAGCCTGCGCTTACACTCCAAGATTTCGATCCGGACGCCGTTTTCGTTGATATCGCCTTCCAGATTAAACGCCTCGACGAGCTGATTCCTTCGATGGATCAATTTTTCCACCAGAAGCCGCCCCACGGGTTCGGGCCATCCGCCCAGTTCGACCGCCGCCGCGATCTGCGGCCGCGTCAAACGAGCGATAAGACGCACCATCCAGCGCGCATCGGAAATTGTCGGATATTCATAGATGTCATTCTTATAAAAAGCGGCAAAATTGAAAATGACCGCATCGTCCCCTCCGGTTTTGATGATATTCCAGGGAAAAGAAGCGACTTTTTCGGTGATCCGCCCCCCGAAAGCATATCCCAGATCATGTTGTATGTGAAAGAACCGGTACTCACCGTCGATTTTTCGCAGGATCAGCTTATTGTTTTCCGACTGCTTCATGTCGACATTGCCGATCCAGATATCGAACACCATGCTTCCCCTTACTTCCCGGAGACCTCCATGTCCGTTGCGAGTCCAATCCCAGGCTCCGACCCGGATCAATTCATCGGGCTTCGCCTCCAACACGCCCTCATAAAAAACGATGTAATGGCCTTCATCATCCTTGCCCCGGGCTTTTATGTATTTATCGATATCCCAGGAATGGAAATAGGCATTCCATCCGTTTCTGAAATCCACGGGCGTCATTTCGCCCAGAACGACTTTGAAGTCCCTTACATGCCGGCAATTATCCACGGAAAAGCCCAATGCGGCGTAGAGGGAAGCCGCGGTTATCTCGGAATGGGTTTCGGACGCCACTTTCAATTTGAAATCCAGGTTTTTCCCCTTATGCCTTATCCTGACATCCAACTTTGGTCTGGACTGCGTAAAACGGAATTTTTTAAAATAAGCTTTTTTTTCGGGAAAATGAAATTTCAGCC
>CAYSQW010000057.1:0-23054 GCA_964433135.1 uncultured Eubacteriales bacterium | reverse complement strand
TCATAGAGCCGTTGATGCGGCGGCGGATGAAGGTCTCATCACTCGATTCCGCATCGGATCGTTGGAAGAAGCGTCTCACCCCAATACGGTGGAAATACGCTTGAGGTCACCAAACCGTGATATGACGGCGGTCGCAGCCTCCATTGGAGGAGGAATCGTCGCCTTCTCTCAAATTGATGGGTGGCATCTCGAGCTCGATGGCAAAACGCATGATCTCATCATCATCTGCAGGCGCGGTTGTGAAAAACAAATCCAAGGCCTTCTGCCTGAATCAGACGCCGACCTGAGTTTGACAACACGTCCCGAGCGCCCGAAGGAGATACTGCTTCATTATCGAAGCGCGCGGGAGGTGGAAGACGCGATAACGGAAGGGATACGCCGACACCCCGATGTTAACCATGTAATGCGGGTTGCGCCACTTTTTTTCACGAGAAAAAATGCGACGCCTTTCGAAAGCAGTGAAGACATGATCCGATCTGTGCCGGATGACATGCGTTCCCTGGGGGAAATCGGCAGGTTTTTCGAAGCGCGTCAATTGGGATGCCCGGAATCGGAGATTAATGACGAAATGAAGCATCGCTTTGAGGTGATGCGGAAGTCCGTAAATCAGGGTTTGGATGAGAAAGACCTGAACATGCGGTTGTTGAAGCCGACGGCGCGGAGCGTTTTGGAAACCGATAAATCCGGAGGTTCAGCCGTCGGCGGCATTCATTTGCGCGCGGCCGCCCGTGCGATGGCGGTTATGCACACCGCTAATTCAGGCGGAGTCGTCTGTGCGGCGCCTACGGGAGGATCAGCTGGTGTTCTGCCCGGAGTTCTGGTCAGCATGATCGAGGATGGAAACATAGGTTTTGATAAAGTGATACGAAGTTTATTCGCAGCCGGAGCCGTGGGAATGGTCATCGCCCGACGAGCGACATTCGCCGCCGAGGTGGCGGGGTGCCAGGTCGAGATCGGAGCCGCGGGAGCCATGGCTGCGGCGGCCGTTGCGGATATTGCGGGAGGATCTTTCCGTCAGGCTCTGGACGCGGCCGCGATCGCTCTGCAGAATACCATGGGTTCGGTATGTGATCTCGTGCAGGGACGCTGTGAAATTCCATGTCATACGCGTAATGCCGCAGCGGCCGCTAATGCCTTCGTCTGTGCGGACCTGATTTTGGGAGGATACTTCAATCCGATCCCCTTCGATGAAACCGTGGATGCTTCTCTGGCCGTAGGGCGTATGCTTCCTTCGGATCTGCGCTGTACGGCCCGGGGAGGTTTGGCCGTTACGCCGTCCGCACTCAGATTTGAAGAAGGATAGTTGATGTCTCTAATCGCTTCGAATTCGAATATCTTTCACCTCGGGATATAGCCTACGGTTTGCGCGAATACGATTTTCTGGTTGGGACGAAGATTCATTTTTTTTGATAACGCTTCCCGGTCCACGAGACCGCGGACAACGGTTCCTAATTTTTCAGAAGCGCAAAAGAGATAGACATTTTGACTGATGAAGCCGGTGTCAGCCGCCGAGTAGAACATTTTTTGACTTTCCTCCGCTCGAGTGATTTTGTCATAGTCGGCCACAAAAATCAGGTTGACGGGGGCCTGACTGACGAAATCCTGCTTCCCGGTCAACGCTCGGATATCTTCCGACAGCACGAGATTCATGCTGTGGTCCGATGCTTGGTAGAGATACACTCCGCTTTTCATGGCGATGAAAATTTCGATCTCCTGCCAGTTTACAGCCGAAGGGGCCGTGCGTTTTCCCGAATCGGGCCGATTGATGCCGAATGCCGCCCAAAGCAGGTTTGAGAGATCCTGATCACTCAGCTCTTCAGCGCTGAAATCCCGCACGGATTTACGCAGCCGAAGCGCATCCATCAAGGGGATCCCTCCTTCCATATTCGGAGAGACCAGCTTGATCTTCCGGGGTGAATCTTGAGCCGTGGAATTCATCGGGATCATAAAGCATACGGCGAGAGCGATAAAGATGAACCGTGTTTTTTTTAACATCCTTTTTTCCTTATGCAAACTGAAAGTGGATATAAAAAATCCCGGTCCGACATAAGCCGGACCGGGATTTTCTTTTTTCAGTATCGCCAGCTTTTCAAGTCGGCGCCGGGGGGATGGTTTTTAATCATGCGCTGTACCATTACGGGAGCAAACATCTGATGATAACGCAGACGCGACAGCGCGTTGGGGCGCGTGTGATCGCCGTTCCAGCAGTGTTCGGCGCGATCGCCGTAATCCACGTCTCCGTCATAGTATGGAGATGTCGTACTTTCCAGAAAATCTTCCACGAGATAGACCGCGTTGTTCAGGTAATAATTATCCATGTCGCCGACATAGATGTGAAGTTTTCCCTTCAACCGGGGACCGATCGTTTTCCAATCCCGACGGAGGATATAACCCAGGTCATAGTTTTCTTTCCAGTATTCGGCGACGGAGTGATCGATCACCCCGGTACGCTTATCCCAGATCGGTTTGGGATAGCCGTCGTCACCGACCGGACTGTAGACAGCCTGCCAGATATCCCATTGCCCGCCTGAGCGCCCCCGGTTGGCGATCGCAAGCTCGGCAAGGTTCATGTCAGCCATGGAACAGCTGACGTGTCCGAGCCAGTTTCGTCTCCCCGGCCGGGGACTGCGTTTGAAGGGACCTTCAAGAAAGTAGGCGTTGGTATCTTCATAGATGTTCACCACCGTGTATGCGCGAAAATCTATGGGATCGGGACAGGCGGCGAAACAACCGTTGTACTCGTCGGGATAGAGAACCTGAACGGCCAGGGCTTCCCACCCTCCGGTGGATCCTCCATATGTAAAGCGAGCCCAGCCCTCTCCGATACCACGATACTTCTTCTCTATGTACGGGACCAGTTCATGGATAATGGCGTCGCCATAGGGACCGAGGTTGGCGGAATTAACGGCATAGGAATCATCATAATAGGGATTGGCGTGTTGGACCTGGATGACGATCATGCGCGGTGTGTCGGGCGCTTTCCAGTACTGGTAGAATTTGTACGCATATTCCTGGCTGGTGATGTTGTATCCTTCCCAGTCGAAACGGGAACTGTATTCCGGCTCGAGATCCGGATCAGGCGGAGTTTCACGAAATCCACCCATGTTGTAGGGAAAATGCCCATGATAGATAACCAGGGGGTAGCGGGCATCGGGATGTTCCTCCCATCCTTCGGGAAGCAGGACATGCGCCCCCAGATGCATCGGGCGTCCCCAAAACTCCGTAAGCATTTCGCTCTGAATTTTGACGTGTTTGATGTATTTCGTCTCCGGAGGATCCGGGATCGACGGGATTTCTTGATCCAGAGTGATGGACAGAACGGTATTCTTCCGGGGATCTACCGTCATTTTTTGCGGCGTGCTGTACAGATTGCCCGGTGCGCGGTTCCATTTTTGACCTTCTCCCCTGTCCATGGGAAGTTTCACCGTATGCCCGTCGGAACGGTTGAACGTTTCATAGCGATGGAGAAGAGCTTGCACCCAGTATTCTCCGGGCGGCAGATTTGACAGGCTGTCGATCGGGAATCCGAAAACGCCGGCGTCGAAAATCGCCGGATCTCCCGGTCCCATCGCGTCGACGTCGATACCGAAAACCTGTGCGGAATCCACGCTGTCGCCGGTCTGAAAACGAGGTTCACGTGCATCCGAAGCGGCTATCAGCAGAAGCATGCGTCCGTCGAGCGCGTCAGCGCACAGATCCTGAGAGAAGGAAACCTGGAAGCGCAGACGAGAAGCCGAATTTCCGGACTGACAAGAGATCAACAGCATCCCGCAGGACACAAGAACGGCCAGAACCGCCAGGAGTCTAAAAGATTTAATACGAAACATTGAGCGGCCTCCTTAAGAGAGTGGAATTATTTTTGGTGGACATGAAAACGATTTTCCGGATGGCATTGCAGCTTGGAAAGGGCTTCCGGGTGGAACATAAAAAATCAAACATCATGCCCACGAAAGGCTTTTATCATACGCTCTGTTCGAAGTCAACCGGACATCGCGGCGATTCCGGATCTCCTTTCTCCGTATTCGGATTCACGCGGAAACCTTCAACGAGCGAGCTCTCCGTTATCTCCGACTTTCCACGTTCCCCTGACCATGACGTAGAGAATCGTACGTTTGATCTCGCGATCATCCTCGTTCTTGTATTTCAGATCGATGATCTTCCAGTCCTCCAAGCCGTCGTGCATCATTTTAAGAACCGCTTCATTCGGATTGGCGAGTTTGTTCCCGCGGAACCGGCGAAGTATTTTTTTGTTCTTTCCATAGTTCTTTATATAGACCGGGAAATAGCCCTGGGCGGCGGAATCCTGCATGATGAATGATTCCACATAGTCGCGAGGCGAATAGGTTTCGTCGATGAGCACCCATTCATAATCTTCGACATCGTAAACGGTGTTGCCGGCTGAAAAGGTTTTAAAAATGAAGTATCCACCTATTATCATGATATCCGCGATAATAAAAATGAGAATTATTTTTACGATTTTATTCATGTGGTATCCCCTGCCCGATATGATTTTCTCATCGAAATCATCTCCATACTATTTGGAAGACAAATGAAAAGTCAAATAAAATTGAAGCCGAGAATCCAGTTTTTGCTTGCGGATGAATCCCCTTTTTTTATATAAATAAACAAATCGATGTCTTATTGTACCGAGATAAGAATGACGGAGGATTCTATTATGGCAAAGAAATACGGTTTATTTCTCATCCTATCATTGATGATCGGATTCCTGAGCTTCTGCGGGACATCGACGATGGGAAGCAAGGCGGATCTGGTGATCACCAACGCGAACGTGCTTACCATCGACAAAAATCTTCCTTACGCCGAGGCCGTCGCCGTAAGAGGAGAAAAGATTCTTGCCGTGGGTTCGAATAGCGAGGTGGGGAAATATATAAAATCCGGTTCGACGGTTGTGTTTGATGCGGGGGGGCGTCTTCTTATCCCCGGTTTCAATGATGCCCATATCCATTTTACCAGCGGCGGCCGTTCCATGATGAACCTGGATTTTCGTTATGTTCATGATGTGGAAACCATCCGGCGCATGGTGGCTGAAAAAGTAAAGCAGGCCAAACCGGGTGAGTTGATTGTCGGCGGAGGTTGGGAACATGAAACATTTCCCGACAAAAAGTGGCCGACGAAAGAGGTCCTGGATAGTGTCGCTCCCGATAATCCCGTTATCTTGAGCCGGGCCGATGGACATTCCGTGTGGGTGAACAGCTATATCATCGAGAGGTCGGGAATCACCGGCGAAACGCCGAATCCGCCCAACGGAACCATCATGAAAGATCCCGTTACCGGCGAGCCGACGGGGATATTCAAGGAGGGGGCGCGGAGACTGCTGAAAGTGGAAAATGCCGTTGAGCTGACCCCGGAAGAAAAGGAAGCCAGGGATGATCAGGCTCTGGAACTGGCGCTGGAGGCGGCGCGCAGGACGGGCGTCACCAGTATCCAGCAACTCAACGGTGAATACGAGCGATTCCTGCGCTTTCAAGAGGCGGATAAATTGACTGTGCGGGTCACCTTCAACATGGCGCTTCCGTCCAAGGAGGAAGAGCTCGCGAACCTCGATGAAATACGTCGTCGTTTTCCCCCGGATAACGATTGGATACGCTTGGGCTATCTGAAGATATTTATCGACGGAACTCTTGGCTCCGGGACGGCGCTCATGTTCGCTCCGTTCGAAGATGACTCCGAAACCAGCGGCCTGCCCATGATGCCGTATGAAGAGTTCGAACGACGGATCATAGCCGCGGATTCCATGGGATTTCAGACAGGCACCCATGCTATCGGAGACAAAGGCAACCATTGGGTTCTTAACGCCGTGGAGAAAGCCATGGAAGTCAACGGCAAACGGGATCACCGCCATCGCAGCGAACATGCTCAGATTCTGACGGATGAGGATATTCCGCGTTTTTCAGCGTTGGGCGTGATCGCATCCATGCAGCCGACTCACTGCATCACCGACAAGCGGTTTGCTGAAAAGCGTATCGGACTCGAGCGGTGCCGCGGTGCTTATGCCTGGCAGAGGCTCCTTCAGTCCGGAACCCACATCGCCTTCGGCACAGATTGGGCCGTGGAACCGATCGATCCTCTGGAGGGACTCTATGCAGCGGTCACCAGAAAGGATCGTGCCGGAGAAAGCGGCGACGGATGGTTTCCCGATCAAAAACTCAGCATGGAGAAAGCAATAGAACTGTATACTTTGGGTTCCGCATATGCGGAATTCATGGAGAACCGTAAAGGAATTCTCAAGCCGGGATATCTCGCCGACATGGTTATATTAAATCGTGATTTGACGACGATCCCTCCGGACCAAATCATGTCGTCAAAAGTGGATGTTACGATCGTAGGCGGGAAAATCGTTTTCGAACGCGGGAAAACCGAATAATTCACAGAAATCAATCGGGGCCGGTTCTAAAAAAAACGTCCCTCTTTATAATGGCACTTTATAAACGGCACCGTTTCCAATCCCGCTTCCATTGAGACGTACCGTTTATCTGTTGTTAATGAAAAAATATCGGAGTATCGCTGAAGGGCGGTGCATGAATATGATTCTTTATCGTGGAAGATGAATGGTCTTCATCTCAGGTTGATTTTTTACGGCTGCCGGGCTTCTTTCTTGCGGAACATGATGGGAATATTTTTGATCGTGGGTATTCCGATCTGGATCAGCTGCCAATCGCGGTCATGTTCTTTTATGACCCGTTTAAGAACGGAAACCTTGTCCTCCGTTGACTCATCTTCGGTTTCCCAGTCGACGATTTCCACACGGTAATGCAGAGTTCTTTTCTTGCCGTTTATTCTGACTTCTATTTCGATATTCTGTTCTGATCCCAAGGTGGGAATTTGAAGAACGACTTCTTTCATGTCAGGCTCCTGGTCTGGATTTTTTATGGAAAAAATCTGAAAACTGCATTCGGATTTTATCCTGCTTGAAATTACAGCAAAATATATGCCATAAACAGCAGAAATCCGGGAGCGGTTCTCGTACCGGTAAAAAACAACGATGATCGTCTTTCGCATGAGACGGTTATGGGGGAATCGGGTGTACGTTCGGGAAACATAAACTGTTCGACTGTGGACAATATAAAACGAGAACGTTATTCGGGGGGGTGCTCGAGAGCGGCATGAATGCGTTCGAGCCTTTGCCGCATTTTCATTTTTCCGCCGTCCGCGGTCAGGACATGAACGCCCCCATCCTTTAGTCCTGTGCTCCAGCTAACGGCGTGGGGAAACTCATCACGCCCCTCCCAGAGAAAGGGAACCGGAAAATAGCCCGCATGAAAAATGCGGTATAAGCCCTCGGGTGTTGTGAGGTCGGGGATGTTTCTCTCCATGTCGCGAATCATATGGAGGGCGTCTTGCCACAATTCTTCGGTTTGTTGGTGAACTTCCCTGCCATTGATGAAGTCGGTCAAATTGTAGCGCCGGCGAAAACCGGGATACTCGGCCAGGGAAGCCCTGGTGATCCTGAGACTTTCATCGATAACGGCGGGATCGGCCAAAAACCTGGCTTCCGAAAAACTGACGACATGAATGATCTGGGGACTTTCAGGATTTTCCGGCTCCACGTCCTGCATCAGCGCGGTGACAGCGGCCAGCTGGCGTTTGGCTTTTTCAAGATCGGGAGAAAAGAAGTCTAATCCGGCGCGGGGTTGATAAATGACCCGGAAGCGGGATGATTCGAGAGATCGAAGCAGTTTGAGCATAACTCTGGATTTCGCCAAATCGCGGAGTCCCCATGTGGAACGGGGCGTGTTGAGCATATTTTGAAGGATAAGGTGACGGATCCCGAGGCTGCGCGCGGTCTTGGCCGCCACATAGGCGGAGACTACGTAAGACACATCATCGCTTCCTCGGAAAGCAAAGTGATGTGGGATATTCGGTTCGAAAGGTTTGTTGTGGCGTGCGATCGCGGAGATGGCTTCCACGTGTTCCTTAAGGCCCTGACGGACACTGAGAGGTCCTCTCCCATCGATCCGGTTGAACCACCAAAAAGACAGGGCATGCCAAGCCATATTCAAATTCTTTTCCAGTATCTCCGCCATCCGCGCTATATTTTTTGTCCCGGAATAGGCCCGGACCAGCATCGGCGAAGCGTCTTCTCGAATAGCACGCAGTTCAAATTCGCTGTTGAAAGGAACGCCCCCTCCATTTTGAAGGTTTGCCCAATCCTCGCCGAAATGGGATTGACTCAATTGTGAGGACCCGACGGATACGATATCCAGGAAACGACCTTTGGAAAGCCGTTTCAACCAGTCGGAAAACTGCGCCAGAGCCTCAGCGCGATCGGGATCATACGGCCCTACATGAACGCGTAGAAGCGGAAGCCTCCGTTTTTCACGGGCCGCTTCCAGACGGGAGACGAGACGATCTCGAGAGGAACCGAAAGCGGGATAGGCATAGGGCAATGGGACTTTAAGGGAGGCGGGCAGTTCGGAAGATATCAATTCCTTACCGAATTGCATCCGGATGTCGTCATAGGCGGAGTTCTCGCGCATGGTTTTTGGGATCAATTTTTCCGCCACGCCCAATCGGCGAAGGGTTTCGATCGGCGTTTCGTCTCCTTCGAAAGTGGGAATGCGGTCTTGAAATTCATCTCGGATCAGGCGGCAGCTTTCCGGAAGTCCGGCAAAATAAAAATGGCGAAGTTCTGTTTCCCGGGAAAGATCGTCATCTTGAGAGAGGCGTTCCATCAAACGGAGAAAGGTCCGAACCGCTTGTGAAGGATCGAGTCGATAACTGAAGCCCAGATGAGTGATGCGGTTGTCGCACAGCCATTTTCTCAGCAAAGCGTACTTATCGGGTACTTCGATTTCGTCGACTGCGTCACAGATTTTCGCATCTGCGATAATAGACGCGATGCCGCAGGAATTGAGCAGTTGCGACAAATGGCTCAAACCGAGTGTATGTGCATCCAAACCAGACTTAAGCAAACCATAGCGCATCGTGATCCCTTCCATAAAATCAGTTTCATATAAATCATAACATCTTGGATTCGGCAGGAAAAGAAAAGGATGATATTTTGCGGCCGAGGACTTGACAATTAGGGCTTTGTGAAGTAATTTGATTGAGCGCTCGCTCAACACAGGGTAAAGGCGGCGTGCGGGATTATCGGGCGATGATAGGATTCATAGAAAGAGTGTCTTCATGATGAAAAGATCTCGATTGCCGGCCCCGTCAATCCCAACCCAGATAAAGAACGCCGATTTGGTAGGCAGAAGGCGGCTTCAGATTGTGGATGCCGCCGTCGAGCTGTTCATCGCCAACGGTTATCATAAGACAACCACTCGCGAGATCGCAAAACGATCCGGAATTTCCATCGGGTTGCTGTACGAATATATAAATTCAAAAGAAGACATTCTTTATCTTGTTTGCGACGCCATTCACACCGAAGTCGAAAAAGGAGTCAAGGAAGCGCTTGCAAACGATTCGAGCGGGAGCGAAAGTCTGGCTGCTATGATAAAAGAATATTTTATGATCTGTGACCGGATGAGCGATCACATCCTGCTGATCTATCAGGAAACGCGATCGCTTCCTTCCCACTGGCAGAGAAAGGTTCTGGAAAAAGAGATAAAGATTACGGGCATTTTCAAAGAGGCGCTCGCGGATTTGGCACGCAGCGGCGGTATTCCCAAAATAGATTCAAGGTCCATGACCCTAACGGCGCACAATATTGTTGTATTAGGGCACATGTGGACTTTTCGAAGATGGGAGATACAGAAAGAATTCGACATCGAAGAATACATACGTCGACAGACAGAATTTGTCATCGGCTCGATTTCAGAAAAAGATTCGCCGTATTAAATGGCGGATAGGGATAAAGGAGACAATATGTCGAAGACGAATTCTGTCTACAAACCACGACATCATGTGCGTGTCGTAACCGCGACTTCCCTGTTTGACGGGCATGATGCGGCGATCAACATCATCCGGCGCATCCTGCAGAGTACGGGAGTCGAAGTTATCCATCTCGGGCATAACCGTTCGGTTAAGGAAATCATCAAGGCTGCCGTCGAAGAAGACGTTCAGGGAATCGCCGTATCCAGCTACCAGGGAGGGCATGAAGAGTTCTTCCGATACATGGTCGATCTCCTCCGGGAAAAAGGCGCAGCCCACATTAAGATTTTCGGAGGCGGCGGCGGAGTGATTGTTCCGGAGGAAAGGACTCGGCTGGAACAATACGGCGTGACCAAAATATATTCACCTGAGGACGGGGCTCTGCTTGGAATGCAGGGGATCGTGAATCATATGGTTCGCCGCCTTGATCACTCCCCTATTGAGGGATTTGTCTTCGATCCGGAAAAGATTTCCCGGAAAAACACCGCAGGTGTAGCCCATGCGATAACCTGGGTGGAAACGAATCCCCTCCGGGAAGAGGACAAAAATTCGCTCGGAAAACGTGCACGCGTAGGTTCTCGTAACATCCCCGTGATCGGAATTACGGGGACGGGGGGCGCGGGGAAGTCTTCACTGACGGATGAATTGATCCTTCGTTTTTTACACGATCAACCTGAAAAATCGATTGCCGTGATCAGCTGCGATCCTTCAAGGAAAAAAACCGGCGGAGCGTTGTTGGGCGATCGGATCCGCATGAATTCAGTGGAAAATCCCCGTGTTTATATGCGGTCCCTGGCCACGCGGAATTCGAAAAACGAAATCCCCGAGGGACTTCCACAAGTACTTGAGATCATTCAAGCAGCCGGATATGACCTGACGATATTGGAAACCGCCGGCATCGGCCAAGGCGACTCTCAGGTCGTCGATCTGGTCGATCTTTCGATCTACGTTATGACCAGTGAGTTCGGCGCTGCTTCACAGCTTGAAAAGATAGATATGCTCGACTACGCGGACCTTGTGGTCGTGAATAAATATGAAAAACAAGGCGCCGAAGACGCCGTTCGCGATGTGCGCAAGCAGGTGCAGCGCAATCGAGGAAAATTTTCCATGGATCCTGACGAAATGCCGGTTTACGGAACGATCGCATCCCGTTTCAACGATGATGGGGTTACGGCGCTCTATCATGCGCTTCTCGGAAAACTTAAGGAAATGACCGGGAATGAATGGCCTTCACGCCTACCGCGCTCCGACATAAAAATCTCCAGTTCAAAGACCGTCATCATTCCGCCGGATAGAATTCGCTATCTGGCAGAAATATCCGAAACGGTTCGCGGATACCATGAAAATACCCGACATGAAACCGAACACGTACGACGAGCATGGCATCTTGAGGAATCCGTGAAGATCATGAAGTCGTCGACTTCCTCGAAGGAAGGAGAAACCGAGGGCGGACGATTGAGGAAAGAGATGGCGCGTGCACGAAAACGGATCAGCTCTGAAACCCGCGGCCTTCTTGCTGAGTGGGAAAAAACCAAAAAAGCCTACGAACGTGAAATGCTGGTCTATACTGTCCGGGGACGGAAGATAAAGCAACCCCTATTTATAAAATCCCTGGCTGACAACCGGATTCCCAAGGTCGCCCTCCCCCGTTTTCAGGATCCCGGCGAGGTATATCGTTGGCTTCGCAGGGAAAATCTGCCCGGATATTTCCCATACACGGCGGGAGTGTTTCCATTGAAGCGCGTCGGGGAAGATCCGACCCGTATGTTTGCCGGCGAGGGTGATCCCGAACGAACCAACCGGCGCTTTAAGCTTCTCAGCGAGGGATATCCGGCCAAGCGTTTATCCACGGCCTTCGATTCCGTCACCTTATACGGTTGCGATCCCGAAGACCGACCGGATATCTACGGAAAGGTGGGAAATTCGGGTGTCAGCATCTGTACGCTGGATGACATGAAGGTGCTCTATCGAGGATTCGATCTCTGTTCCCCCAACACATCTGTTTCCATGACCATCAACGGTCCGGCCCCCATGCTGCTGGCCATGTATCTCAATACCGCCATCGATCAGCAAGTGGAAATATTTCGAAGTCGGGAGGGAAGGAAACCGAATATCGAGGAATACCGAGGAATCTCTGCCGATGTCCTCTCGCGCGTTCGAGGAACGGTTCAGGCCGACATTCTCAAGGAGGATCAGGGGCAGAACACATGTATTTTTTCTATTGATTTCGCTCTCAAGATGATGGGTGATATCCAGGAGTATTTCAACTTGAAAAATGTAAGAAACTTCTATTCGGTTTCGATTTCGGGGTATCATATCGCGGAAGCCGGAGCCAATCCGATAACACAATTGGCCCTCACTCTGTCAAATGGATTCACTTATGTGGAATATTATTTGTCACGCGGAATGTCTCTCGACCAATTCGGCCCCAACCTCTCCTTTTTCTTTTCCAACGGCATGGATCCCGAGTATACCGTGATCGGTCGCGTCGCCCGGCGTATCTGGGCGGTTGCCATGAGGGAGAAATACGGGGCATCATCCCGCGCCCAAATGCTGAAATATCATATCCAGACATCCGGGCGTTCTCTTCACAGCCAGGAAGTTCAATTCAACGATATCCGCACCACGCTGCAGGCCCTTTGCGCGATTTACGATAATTGCAACAGCCTTCATACCAATGCTTTTGACGAAGCGATCACGACGCCGAGTCCGGAGTCGGTGCGGCGTGCGCTTGCGATCCAGCTTATCATCAACCGCGAATGGGGTTTGGCGCAAAATGAAAACATGAATCAGGGAAGTTTCATCGTGGAAGAATTAACCGATCTCGTGGAGGAAGCGGTGTTGATGGAATTCGATCGCATCACTTCGCGCGGAGGGGTTCTGGGGGCCATGGAAACGGGGTATCAAAGGAGCCGTATCCAGGAGGAATCCATGCGCTATGAAATGCGTAAGCACAGCGGTGAGCTTCCGATCGTCGGTGTGAACACGTTTCTTGAAGAGGATATCGAAAACGGAGTCGATTCCGATGAGGAGGCGTCTCTCCCACTATCCCGGGCAACCGAGGAGGAAAAGAGATCCCAGCTGATGCGGCTTGAAAATTTCAGAAGGAAACATAAAACCGAAGCCCATGCGGCATTGCAGCGGCTTCAAAACGTCGCTCTTGAAGGAGGCAATCTCTTCGCCGAACTCATGGAGACCGTAAAGGTGTGTACACTGGGACAGATTACCGGAGCCCTGTATGCGGTCGGCGGACGGTATCGGCGAAATATGTGAGGTTCTCCGGCTGAGCCGAAAACCGTTTATTCTATGAGCTTGAGGTGATAGGCCACAACGCGCACCAACTCTTCGCGCAGGGATTCAACGGTAACGCCGGGTCCTTTGGGCATGCCGAAGGCAAGATCAGGGGGCATGACGACGAGAAATTCGTCCTCCAATTCAAATATTCTGCCTAAATCGGATTCCCCGGCGGCCCCCAATACTTCGGGTTTGATGCCGTGCTCGTCGGCGATATAATCAAAGACCGCCTGCATATCCTGTTGTGTCAATCGGGTCAAAGGGGGTGTTTTTTCCATGCCGCCGTTTCCTTTACCGTCGTTTTTCATGTCCACGGATGTTTCAGTACCGCCAGCTCTTGAGATCGGCGCCGTGTGGAGCCGATATTTCAATGCGCTTCATGATCTTGGGAATATGCATCCGGTGATAACGCAGTCTTGAAACGGCGTTGGGCTGGTTGGGATCGCCGTTCCAGCAGTGTTCCGCGCGATCGCCGTAAGCCACTTCGCCGGAATAATAGGGATCTGTGGTGCTTTCCAGAAAATCTTCCATAAGATAGACGGCATTATTGAGATAATAATTATCCATGTCGCCGCAGTAGATATGGATTTTTCCTTTAAGTTTAGGTCCGATGGTTTTCCAGTCGCGTTCCAGAATATAACGCATATCGTAGTTGTCGCGCCAATATTCCGCGACATCATGATCGATGACTCCGGTTTTTTTATCCCAGATCGGTTTGGGATACCCATCCGGTCCTACCGGGCTGAAAACGGCTTGCCATATGTCATGCTGTCCACCGGATCGTCCGCGGGTCGCCAGCACCAGTTCCTGGTGTTCGGTTTCAGCCAGCGTGGCTCGAATCTCTCCCAGGTAGTTGCGGCTGCGCGGACGCTGAGTGCGCTTCCAATCCCCGGCATAGTAGGCGTTTTCATGTTCGTAGATGTTGACGGAAGTGTAAGCGCGGAAATCCAGGGGGTCCGGACACGCCGCCCAACAGCCGTTGTAGAAATCCGGATATAAGACCTGCACTCCCAGCGCTTCCCATCCTCCGGTTGAGCCTCCGTAGAGGAAACGAGCCCATCCTTCTCCGATGCCGCGGAATTCATTTTCGATGTACGGGATCAATTCTTCGTTGATGGCATCTCCGTATGGCCCAAGATTGGCGGAATTTACGGCGTAAGAGTCATCGTAATATGGATTTGCATGCTGGATCTGGATGATCAGCATGCGAGGAGTGTCCGGAGAGGTCCAATAGCGATAGAAATCATAAGCTTCCTGCTGAACCATCCGATTGTAGCCTTCCAGCTGGAAGCGTTCGCTGAACACCGGTTTCAAATTCGGATCAGGGGGTGTTTCACGAAATCCTCCGAAGGTGTAGGGAAAGTGGCCGTGATTGACGATCAGCGGGTAGCGGGCTTCAGGATGTTCGTCGAATCCTTCAGGCAGAAGGATGTGAGCTCCGAGATGCATGGGCCGCCCCCAGAACTCCGTGAGCAGACGGCTTTCAATTTTAACGTGTTTGAT
Source organism: uncultured Eubacteriales bacterium (assembly GCA_964433135.1). GTDB lineage: Bacteria > Acidobacteriota > Aminicenantia > Aminicenantales > Aminicenantaceae > CAYSQW01. The sequence continues at coordinate 8,420 of CAYSQW010000057.1, read as the reverse complement.
GTATCGCGTCTCTTCCGGATCGGGAATGGGCGGAATGATGCTGTCGAGTTCGATCCGTATCAGACGGTTTTTGCGCGGATCGATGGAAATCTTTTCAGGAGTGCTGATCAGATTGCCCGGAGCGCGGTTCCATTTTTGACCCTCTCCTCTGTCCATGGGGAGTTTGACCGTGTGCCCGTCGGAACGGTGAAAAGTCTCATACTTATGCAGAACGGCCTGAACCCAGTAATCTCCCGATGGAATCTCTGAGAGGCTTTCAAGGGGATTTCCGAATACGTTCGCGTCGATCAGCGCTGTTTCTTCCGGTTCGAGCCCATCGACGTCCAGTCCGAAGATCTGCTGGGTGTTAAGACTGCGATCGATCTGGAATCTCGGCTCACGTTCTCCCTGTTTGGCTATGATCAACAGGAGGCGCCCGTCCAGAGCTTTTGAGGAAAGTTCTCCCGAAAATGAAACACCGAACTTCAATCGACTTTGAGCCGCGTCGTAGGATGTGCTGCATGACACGGAGCAAAGAACCGACAGCAGCAAAGCACAGGCCGGAAGAGTCTTTCCTTTTTTATTGAATCGCATATGAATCTCCTTTCAGAATAGTCGGATGAGGATTCCGGTCAGGCGTACTGAAACGGATGGCACATTGAAGGGAAAAAGATTAATATTTCTCGGTAAATCGTGTCGACCGGCCATCAAAACTCAGCATACCTCACCCGAATGAAGCGGTCAAGCCGTTAATTCCTCGTGATGAAAGTATCGGACGACCGAGCTGAGTTCGACAAAAAGCAACTTTAATTGCCGTGAAGAAAAAAAAGGGCCTTCGAATGGAAGGCCCTTATAAACGTTCTCTTTATGAATAGAGGGGATGATCAGCGATAATAACGCATGCGTCGCGAATATCGGGGCGCCGTCATGCGTCCTATGCCGAGGCCGCACGGACCGGGTCCCATGCGGGCGCCGCCGTAGATATTGCGGTTTCCGTACGCATAAGATCCGACACCGTATCCGGCTCTACCGTAACCCATACGTCCGGCTCCGTAACCGACACGTCCGGCTCCGTAACCGACACGCCCGGCGCCGTATCCGGCTCCACCGTAACCCAGGCGTCCGGCTCCATACCCGATGCGTCCCGCGCCGTAACCGGCCCGACCGCTCAATCGTCCCAGACCGGCTCCGCAGGGTCCACGGCCCAGTCTTCCATAAACTCCGGTTCCATATCCACCGCCTGCACCGATCCCGTACCCGACTCCACCACCCAGGCGGCCCATACCTCGGCCTCCCGGTCCGCGTCCTAGGCGAACTCCGCCGTTGTAGTAAGAGCGGTAGCCCAATCCGGCTCCCGGGTATCCATAGGCATCGGAATTACTGTAGATCGACTGACCTTCCGGCAGAAGCTTGGCGATCCGCTGTTCATGTTTGAGCTCTTTTTCACTGATTTCACCTTCCAACCGATTGATCTCGGCCCATTTCTTCTCAATCCTTCTTGCATCGGGATTCGCCGCGGATTCCATGTTTTCGAGTTCCCGATATTGGGTTCTGAGACGCTGGTACATGGGGGAAAGCTCCGCATCCAGGCGTTCTTCCAGCTTTTGAATTTCATCCCTTTGTTTCTGGCTCAGGTTGGGATTGGTATAAGCCTGGTCATCGTAATAACCGTCGTATCCTTGCGCGCATAGGGAAACGCCCGTGCCGCTGAACAACAAAAAGGCAAGCAGAACATAAAAACCGTTTTTGATTGTTTTTTTTGACATGTTATATATTCTCCTCATATAATTTCCACCTTTATCATTGCAATATGGATGCCAAATCATAAATAACAGATATTAAACAAAATAAAAATAATTATGGGGCAAATAAACGACATTATTGTCATAAATCCCTACAGATTTGTCGCAGGGAGCTGCCATTGGAAACGATTTCAGGGATAAGTCATGGATCAGTATATTGAAAAGGAATCGGCGTCTTTATGAGCGGGAAAATTTTCGCGGAAAGCATTGAGCTCGGAGAGCGAAAGCGTTGCCGTTGCCAATGAATCACTATGGCTGGGGATTTCCAAACATGTCCTTCCCTTGAAATCGATGACCATGGAATCTCCGGCGAAAACATTTCCTTTTGGGTCTTTTCCGACACGATTGACGCCTATGGCAAATGAGAGATTTTCTAGAGCTCGTGCGCGCAGCAGGGTGCGCCATGCATTTCCGCGGGCTTCGGGCCAGTTGGCGATATAGATCAGGGCGTCGTACTCTTCAAGACTACGGCTCCAGACCGGAAAACGCAGATCGTAGCAAATCAAAGGAAGAAATCTCCATTCTCCCAATCTCATGATGATCCGTTTTGAGCCCTGAGAGAAAACCCGATTCTCCCCCATCATGCGGAAAAGGTGCCGTTTGTCGTACGCGGCATAGCTGCCGTCGGGACGCATCCATATCAATCGATTGAAATAATGGCCGGAGTCACGAATGATCAGGCTGGCCGTGCATACGCACGAATAGTCGGCCGCGGTTTTAGAAATCCATTCCATCGAAGGGCCGTCCATGGGTTCGGAAAAGTCGGAGGCGCGCATCGTAAATCCGGTGTTGAACATTTCCGGAAAGACGATAAGATCCGTTGGCTTGTCAAGAGTCTTGAGCTTTTGCGTAAACGCTTCGAGATTTGCAGAGATGTCTTCCCATATAAGCGGTGACTGGACCAGCGTGATGTTTACAGACGACACAAGATCTCCGCGGATTTTTCAAGCATCTCATCGTTTTTGGCAAAGCAGATGCGCAGCGCATGACCGTCTTTATGATACGGATTGAAAGCGGAAAGCGGTATGGTCGCCACACCGGACTCCCGGGTGAGACGGACGGCGAAATCAAAATCGGATTCCCGGCTGATTTCGCGAAAGTCGAGAAGCTGAAAGAAAGCGCCCGCCGACGGCTGCAAACCGAATCGGGAATTTTGCAGCAGATTAAGGAATCGATCTCTTCTAGCTTGATAGAACCGTCCCAGATCCAAGTAATATCGTTCATGCTTAAGGATGTCGGCAAACGCACACTGAACCGGTGTTATGGCGGAATAAACGATGTGCTGATGGAGTTTGCGAAACTCCTTCGTCAATTGCTCCGGAGCTATACAGCATCCCAACTTCCATCCCGTGGTGTGAAACGTCTTCCCGAAAGAAAAAACGACGAAGCTTCTTTTAACCAAATCGGGGAAACGCAGCAGACTTTGATGTTCGGCGCCGTCGAAGATGATATGTTCATAAACCTCATCGCTGAGGATCATGATCTCCGTATCGCTTGTCAGCTTCTGAAGCTGGATCATGTCATCTTCGTTTAAGACCGATCCCGTCGGATTATGCGGGGAATTGATCAAGATCAAACGGGTTCTGGCGGATATCAAACGCTGTACATGATTCCAATTCACGCTATAGCTCGGCGGGTCGAGAGCCGCGTAGACGGGAATCCCTCCGTTCCACAAAATATTCGGCACATAGCTTTCATAAGCCGGTGTAAAGAGGATGACTTCATCTCCCGGACGGATCACGACGGAGATCGACGTGAAGATAGCTTGGGTCGCGCCCACGGTCGCCGTTATCTCTTTATCGGGATCGATGCGGGATCCATAAAGCGACATGATTTTTTCGCAAACGGCATCACGGAGAGAAAAAACTCCCGGCATGGGTGCATACTGGTTGAAACCGCTTCGCATGTAATACCGTACCCGATCCGTCAATTCGGGTGGGGGCTCAAAATCAGGATAGCCCTGCGCCAGGTTGAAAGCACCGTGTTTATCGGATAAATTTCCCATGAGGGAGAATATATTGGTTGAGAGGTTCGGCTGCTTCGAATCGATGGAATCCGGGAAATTATTGATACTCATGTTCTTCACGATCTTATCTGAAATCTTATGGAATCACGGCGTGAATCCGCTCGGCTGTTTTTCATAAGCTGAATATCATAACTCCCCTGACAGGTCAAGTATGGGGAACGGATTTTGCTATCATCCTTCATGGAATATGAAGGCGGGAAGCGCTTGTTTCTACAGAAGGAGGCATTCACATCATCCGAGTCAAGTTAAATCCCCAGTTGAGGACGAATAAAACAGCCAAGACGATCAACCCTCGATCGAGAATTCGCGTTCCGCAAAGCAATCGCTCTCGGGTTCTCGGCACCGCGATGAAGAATAAACGCAAAATCACTTGCGCCGTCAGGTAGAAAAGGGTGATGATTCCCAAACGATGAAAAGACCAGCTGGATATGAAATCTCCGTGAACGGCGGCCGTCAGAGAACGCGCCATACCGCATCCGGGACAGGGCAGTCCCGTGAGTCTCCGGAAAGTGCAGATGGGAGGAAGCGGATATCCGCCTATCCGGATCGTGGAGTCACCGCGCCGGGGGGACGCCGGCACGGAGGCGGCGCTGATGATGGAGAAACAAAACAGCAGGATGACGATATGAGGATAGAGTTCTTTTTTTATGGCTATGATGATGCTCCGTCTCTTTTTCGAAGCGGAGGGATGGCTTTAATGGAAAGCGCTTTTCACTTCCGGTTTCGTGAGGACCACCAAGCACCAGATTCCGATAGGAAGCCCGATAATGCAGCAAGGGCTTATGCAGGGGATCATGGCAAGAACGCTGGCCGCGATGCACAATCCATACTGGTTAAGCTCCTTCATTTTAAGAGCTGCATAGATGATGAAGATGGCGACCAGAACCCCGACGAAAGCGCTTCCGAGACCGAATGCGCCCTCATAGACGTTTTCATACCATTCGGGCATGTCGGGGATCTCGTTTAACCACAGGGAACCGACGCTCACGCCGACGAGAAACATGATAAATATCGCCAGAGAGGAAACCGCTCCCACGATCCCCGTGATTAAAAGACCGATCGAGGGCCCTGAAACCATTTGCTTGGCGAATTGGGAATCGGTGGTCGTGATCGGTTGGTTTTCTTCATTCATATTTTTCTCCTTTTCTTATACCCGGTTTCCGGAATACGAAGTGAAGCGGTTTTCAGCGATATTCCGCAACGGTTTATCAGCTGTCGTTTAAATCTCTTCCGCCAATTCGAGAAAGCGTCTGTATGGGATCGCCGTCCAGCTTTCGGCTTGAAAAGCACCGTTGGAAAGACTGATCATGGAAACTTTGGCGGCTGTTTCTTCATCGGGAGCTTCATAGATATCCATGAAGTCGAATCCCCCCAGCAGAGCATAATGCGAGATGAATTTGACTTTGGGGCATTTTTCCCTTACCTGCTGGATCCAGGCTCGTCCCAGCTGAGCGCGGTCTTTGACTTTTTGGCTGACTTCAGGTGAAAGCTTGGTCATGAGAATAAAGGTTTTCATTCGTTCCCCCTAAAAATGATTCGTTGGTTCGCCCGGAACGGATCGAAGAGCCTCCCCTGCCCCTTTTTTATCCACAAGAGGTCATGAGCCGGATGCAGCCGGAGCCTTTTTACAGATCCATGCCCGGGATCTCTATTTTGTCTGAAGGATTCGGATCGTCGTGTCATTTCAGCGAAGCGGTCCTCCTTCATGTTTTTATGTTTCCGTCGAGATGATCGAAGTTGAGGATGGCGTTGAACACGAACATATAATTCGCATGATTCATATCCCTCCAAAAAGGATTGAACATGAACAACAGCATATGTCCCCGGCCCGACGGGACGTCCACTACGGCGGCCTTGCCTTTCAGTTCCCCGACGCTCTTTATGATTCCGCTGAGACAAATATCTTCTTCATCCGCGAATCGAAGGATCACGTGTTTTTCCATTTCCGGATCCAAAATCAGAAGAGGCCCGGAATGGCTGCGGTAGATGACAGGGTGGAGGTCGTAACCGAAGACGACAGGGTGTGTGTCATCGACGACTTCTCCCTTGAAAAGCGATCCTGGATTATAAAATTCCAACGAGGGTGTGTAGATGCGGGCTCCGCGGACAAGACCGTATTCGACGGGGACGCGTACGGAATTGTGCAGGGAGATGAGAAGTCCTCCTTCATGGACGAATCGCTGCAGCTGTTGAACCCCTTCCAAACCCATGCCCCCTGTGATATCCGAGCTTGAGTCCGGCGTTCCGAGATGTTTGAATTCGGAATCCGCTTCAAATGCCAGAGGGCCTCGGTGCTGCGGGTTGATGCCGTTTACGATATCGGCAGCGCTGTTTCCTCTCGTGTTGCTGAACAGGATCACATCAAAAAGTTCTTTGAGCTTTCCTCGGCGCAAATGATCTTTATTGATCATGGTAAAGGGAATGTCGAGTTGATCGAATGCGAATCGAACCCAGCCGTCGTCCTGGGCACTGGACCAGGTGTGAAAGATAGCAATACGCGGCACGCTCAATTTATGTGATTTGATGTTCGGCATTCGCGGCGAGGAGAAAACGTTGAGCCCGAGATCGACAGCGGTTTCATGAATGGATGTTTCGACCTTGGATCCATCGGCCTTTATGATCAATGACCCGGCGTCGAAGCTGCGGCCGTCCAACTGAAATGAGCTTTCTGAAGCGCTGACGTCGAGATCTTTCCAGCGCATGCGTGCCGTCAGCAGGCAATTGATGGTGCCGTGATTAATAATGTAGGCGCCTTTGGACGGTGCCGGTTTAAAGGAAGCTTTCGGTTTCACGAATTCAGTTACCGGCTCGGCGGGCACATCGCGTATTTTCTTGTTCTCCACCCATTCGGTTTCGACACCCAGGTGGAGTCCCAAGGTCCATCCTGTGTCGTCGTAAGATCGGGGTGCGTCCGGCGGATACTCCTGAATTCCCAGAAGGTTGAGTATGAGGTTGCGGTACGGCTGATCCATACGGATGATATAAGAATCCTCAGGGTATTCTTTGTCGTTCAGGGTGAAGGATGAAGTGCACCGCTGGATCTCTATGTGCTGACGCAGCAAGGTATTGATCAAATAATCCGTGTCATGCGGATCTTTCTGGCCAGAGGGAATGATGCAGGCATACGGAGGTTCGACAAGTCCTTTATCGAAAGCGCTTTTGCCTCGTTTCCAGAAGTTTTTAAGGAAGAAGGCTTTGTTGGTCGCTACGAAGTAAAAAGCGGAAATATCTGCGCTTTGCTGATAATTGACGTTGTTGCGCATCGACCACTCGACCTCTTTGTAAGGAGGGACCGGCATAAACCAGGTTTTGGTGGAACGGGTGAAGCGATCGCTGATCTTGCGATGCATGGTGGTTCCGATGGAGTTTCCGAAAGTCTCATAGAATCTGCCGAGGGCATTGTGATTATTAGCGATAGAGAAGAGGTAATTGGGTGCCCATCCGTCCCAGAAACCATGGGTCCATACTCCCGGCATTCCATAGGAATTGAGGCGCGTGACTTCCCACCAGGCCAGCAGATTCCACTCCGAAGTCAAGCTGGCGTCATATGTGTTATTATACGGCCCCGTGCCTGAAGAGACATAGAGAAACGGGATGGACTCATGGTTATCCTGAACCACAACCGGGTGCCACTCAAAAAAATTCTCCGCTTCATGGAAGGTTTCCGGTTGAGAGATCATGATCATATCCCGGTTGTTATCGTGAAACGTGTATTTTCCCCAGTAGGGAACGCGGCTGATGCGTTCGTATTCGGTAATGTCACGATTGTATTTGAAAAACCAGTCCGTATGCTTATCATGACCATCCGGTTCCACCGATGGGGTGATCAAAACGATCATATTCTCTCGGATGGTTTTAATGATCGGATTGTTATCGACGGCGAGACGATAGGCCAATTCCATGGAAACCTCGGCCGCACCGCTTTCACCCGAATGAAGATTTCCCGTTAGCCAGTAAACGGGTTTGGCGTCGGCGATGATGCTATCCGCTTCCGCTTCGGTGGGAACGAGCCTTGGATCGGATAGCTTGGCAAGCAATCCTTTATATGCGGGCAGGCGTTTCATGGTGTCGGCATCGGCGATTACGGCGATCACCATTTCTCTTCCTTCCGCCGTCTTGCCTATGGTAAAGAGCGACATGTTCGGCGATGATTCGGATAGAACCCGCAGATAATGCACGATATCCGCATAATGAGTCAATTCCCCGGGAGCGCCGGCAATGTATCCCAGGACATCACGTGGAGTTGGAATTCCCTCTGCGCGGGGAAGATAATCGGTAAGAGGATTGAGAAATTCCGGTTTGGTGGTCGCTTCCCTTATGAGCCGGGTATATTCTTCGTCGATGGATTGACGAGAATCGAGAGATTGCGAAAAACCGATGGAGAGGATAAAGAACCACATAGAGCCGGCGATGATCGCACGCCGACTGAAAACAAATGTACGCATGCTTTTCATTAAAAACCTCCAGTTGACGTTTGTATGTCGAGTTTGGTGAAAATCCCTACAAATCGTCCTCTTCCCTCTTGTCAAGTGTATACCATATATACATGACAAGGTAAAGACAATGAGATGTTCATCACGAATATCGGTTCATGCATTGAACTGGAACAGACG
>CAYSQW010000056.1:0-23123 GCA_964433135.1 uncultured Eubacteriales bacterium | reverse complement strand
AATCGTAACCGGGGAAATTGGCCCACAATGCCTCATTGATGCGTTTGTATTCAGAGAGAATGCGATATCCCTTTTTCGTAACCACATAGATCTTCTTGGCTCTTCCACCCCGCTTGGCTGTGGACTCTCCGGTATAGGAATGGAGCACGCCGATCTGTTCAAGCCGGCGCAGCGGCTTGTGAACCGCACCCACAGTCCAGTTCTTACCCAAAATCCCGGCCAGGTGCTTCTTGATAGCCACCAGGTAGGCGTCATCCTTCAGCGAGAAAATGGCCAGAAGTATCTGTTCTTCCCGTTGTGATAATGTTTCCATGATATCCTTCTTTTTATTTTATGGAGCAAAGTAAAACATATCACTCTTTAATAAGACTTCTGTTTGAAAAAAAAGGTTGCCTGTTTTTTAATGACAGACAGAGCCGCAGAGCACCTCATAGATCCTCCTTATCATCTCCGCCCAGCCTCTGCTGGAATGCACATAAGCCGGATCTTCCTCAATGAAAAACGGAAAAGAAGTCAGGGATGTTGAACTGGCCGCAGCCCACCCAACCCTTCCCTGGTATTAAGGAAAAGGCCCATGGCATAGGACGACGTTTACCTGCAGAAAAGCTTGGTCAGTCACGGAGCAAGATTGCCGCGGCGGCAAGCTGATACGAAAAATTGATTTCCCTTGAGATACCATGCAACCAAAAAATGCTTATTTAAACAACATGGTGCTTTTAGTGGGCCCTGCAGGTGGAATTGATGTATTTACGGCGGCAAGATTGCCGGGGCGGCAAGCGATGGATGGTGAGACGTACTCAGGTACGTCGAGGCGTCCGTTGTGCAGCCGACGTGGTGATATTGGCCCGCCCGGAGGGTGAAGTAAGCCGATAATTAAATATCGAAAAATCGTATATTCGCCAAATAATCCGACTTCTCTGCTATCCGATGTCTATCACTACCAAGTTGATATTTATTTCATATGTATCGGCTTACTTCATAAATACTTCAATTCCCACTCTTGGGTTTCCATGCGCGGTCTTTAAGCTTCGCAGCCGGCATCCCCATCGCAACGATATTCTCGGGCAGTTTGGTGCCGACGACCGATCCGGCGCTCACGATCGTCCCCCTGCCGATGGACACGCCGTCCACTACGATCACCCCGGCCGCCAGCCAGACATCCTCCCCGATCTTTATCCCGCCTTTGGAATAGGACGGCTGGAACATGATCGGCGTGGTTAAATCCTCGAAGGTATGATTCCCTCCCGCGACCAGGTAGCATCTTCCCGCCAGAAAGGAGTATTTGCCCATCCGGATCTCCGTCTCGGATAAAAGCATGCAGTTGGCCGAGATATTGACGTAATCATCCAGGTAGATGGAGCCTTCCTTGCAGCTGAGGATGGAGCCGCGCCCGATCAGCACATTTCTCCCGATACGGATGCCTTCGTTATCCTTACCTTTAGCATCAAGAACCACATTATCATCGATAACCGTATGATCTCCGATGGAAATCTTGGACGGATGACGGAGGGTGATGTCTTTTCCGAATACAACGCCCCTGCCTACCGAACGGAAGAGACCGGGATAAAACACGCGGCGCAGGAAAAAACCGAGCGCTCCCGGTATCCCGGAAAATAATAGGATCGTCAGTTCGAAGCGAATGAGTTTGAACAGGTTTTTTTCCCCCAGAAAAAGGCTGGCGTATTTGCTGGAAAAAGATTTTCGCTCGGCGATCAGCTCCTTCTGGACGCTGCCGTGATATTCATCATTCATGCCGCCTCCCTTGGCGTTTCCGTTCAAAGAGCGCCGTCTTCCCGCTGTTCTTCCCGTTCCGGCCGGATATCGAGATAATCGATCCAGACATCGGATTTTCCCGGGATCAGCCAGTGAAACGTCAGCTCCGTCTCCCGGGAAAGGTAAATATCGAAGGAAAAATCCTGATATTGGTCCGGCGCATCGAATCCGCCGCCGCGAATCAGCAGGTTTCCCGCCGGCCGCCGGCCTCCCCTTGGAAAGACTTCAAGCCCCAGAATCCTGTCTTCCGGGTCGATCCGCCCGGATTTTACGCGCAGGGAAACCCGATAGCGTCCGGGTGGATAGAGCGTATCCATCCGCTGGACACGGCGCTTCGCTTTTCCGGTTTTCAAATACAAGGCCGCTCCTCGGGAAGCCGCCGCGTCATAGTCGACAAGACCGCCGGGAAGCGGCTGCCACTCGCCTTCCAAATGGGGAAGGCTTCCGGTCAAACGGGAGTCATCCGCATTCCACAAATAGACTTCCGACATCCCGTCCTTCCCGCGGAAAACCAGGTTCCGGGGGTCCTTGCGGATAAAGGAAGCGATCTCGGTTTTGATGTGATCGGTGCGAAGGAGAGAAGGAGAGGCGACGAGCCAGATCCTTCGGTCCCGGTTATCGTCCAACAGCTTTTTGAGATCCTTCAGGTTGTTGATCCAGCGCGCTCCGATGTAAAAATCACGCCACCCGTCCTCGGTTTTTTCCCAGGCGTCCCAGGTGCCGGGCCCTCCCGACCAAAGCCAGTAATCCACCCGGCCGACATAGATATACTGGAATACGACATGAATGGCGACGACCAGATCGTCGTCCCGCAGGTGATGGCGTACGAATTCCCCGGGTCCCTTGTGATCGTAGTGTTCGGTTCTCCCGGAACGGGTGATGATATCCGTGGTCACGGGATCCCGGTACTGCCGATGGATGACATCCATCAGTCGCCCCCAGCCCACGCCGTCCACGGTCGCTACGAGCACCAACAGGAATATCCCGGCCCCCACCAACGTTTTCATCCGGGGTCGGATCCGGGAAAAAATGCCGAGGATCAGCGCCGCCGCCGCTTGAGCGATGCGGTGCAGGCCGACCAGGTAAAGCAGCACGAAAACCGGATACAATTGATAGATATAGCGCGGTTGGATATGGGTGCGAAAAAAACCCAGAAAAACCAGGGGGAAGAGCAGGCAGAAACTCAAGTAGAGCCATCGGGTTTCCCAATCATCCGCATTCGGAGTGCGGGGCCTAATAGTATACAGTCCGAGACAGAAGAAAAAACCCGCCAGCACGACCAGGCTCATATTGGGAAAGCTGCGGAAGACTTCCCGGAAATACCCAGTCGAGAATCCCGTGAAAAAGTAATTCAGCATTCCCTGCAGGCTCATATCGGTTTTGTCATAGACATAGCCGACCTTCCAGAAAAAATATTCATGCAGCTGGATCATTCCATAGAACACGGTGACCAGCGACAGATTGACCAGGACATCCTTTTTGAAAAAGCGCTTCCATCCCCGCAGGATGAACAGAGCGGGAAAACAGAACCAGATGCTCATGCCCAGCTGATGGATCAGAGGCGCGGTCATGAAGGCCGCCGCGGCCAGGGGGCGATACCTTTTTATGTCTTCAAAAAAACCCCGATAAAAGAAATAAACGCCCAGCAGGCAGACCAGCTGAAGCGGCGCGAAATAGAGCGCCACCCGGGAATATTCGGCCACCCAGATCGACAGCGCGAAAACGCCTACCGCGCTGAGGGCGACCAGGCGGTTGAAATACCTTTTCCCCATGAGATACAGCAGCGGCATGAGAGCCAGGGTCGACAGGACGCTGACCAGCCGCAGCGTGAAGGCATTCAATCCCAGGATCAGAGAAAAAAGGGCCAGGACATAGGCGTATACGATGGCCTTGTAATACATATGCCCGGAGGGAAACAGGGGGGTGCCGTGCTCCAGGATGGTCTGGGCGGTCAGATGATAGAATCCTTCATCCATCCAAAGCGACAGCTCGCCCAGAGACTGCAGCAGCAGGATTCCGATCAAAAGCGTGAACAGTCCGACGGCGAGCCATGCCAGCAAATCGGCCCGTTTTCGGAGCCGGTCGATCAATGGAAATTTCAATCCCTGTTCCTTTCCAGGCGGAATGTTATTCCTCGTCATCCTCCGGGACGCGGGATTTGGATTCGGCCACCGAATAAATATTCATTTTATGGGTTCTGAAATAAATTCGGGAGATGACTTCCGCCAGCAGTCCGGTCATGATGAACTGCAAGCCCAGAATCATCAGGAAAACCGCCAGGAGCAGATTGCCCATGTTTTCCTGAATGGCCCAGCCGAAGAAGTAAAATCCCACCGCAACGATCAAGGCGATAATAAATCCGATCACGCCGAGCACGAGGCCGATCGGGCCGAAAAACTGCAGGGGCCGATCGATAAAACTGACGATGAACTTGACGGAGATCAAGTCGAGAAACACCCGGCGCACCCGAGACAGGCCGTACTTTGATTTCCCCTTCTGACGCACGATGTTCTTGATGGGAATTTCCGTGATGGTGAATCCCTTGCGGCTCGTCAGCGCGGGGATAAAACGGTGAAGTTCCCCGTAAAGATGCAGTCCCTTGATCACGTTTTTCCGGTAGGCTTTGAACGTGGTTCCGAAATCATGGATCTTCACCCCGATAAGAAAACGCATCATGCGGTTGGCGATCAGCGAAGGCAGCCGCCGCAGCCAGAAGTTGTCGACGCGTTTCTTACGCCAACCGCTGACGATATCGAATCCTTCTTCCATTTTGGCGATGAAGGCGGGGATGTCGTCCGGATCATGCTGAAGGTCACCGTCCATGGAGATGATGATGTCTCCCCGCGCATGATCGAAACCGGCCTGAAGCGCGGGGGTCTGGCCGAAATTGCGGCGCAGCCTGAAGGCCCGGACGCGGGGGTCCTTCTGATAGATCTTTGTCATGACGGCGAAGGTCCCGTCCGAACTGCCGTCATCGATAAACAGCAGCTCATAGGAATGAGGCATCGCATCCAGCACCCGAACCAGCCGGGTGTAAAGCTCTTCGACATTGTCTTCTTCATTGAAGAAGGGAACGACGATGGAAATTTGAGGTGTATCGTTTTCTTTGATCATTTTTTCTCTAACTGATGAAAATTGACAAGCCGGATCCCGCGTTCCGAGAGAACCTTTCTGGGTTCTTCATCGAGCAGGGCCGCCAGTTCCTGTTCTCTATATTTATTAATGTAATACGAACCGATCTGTTTTTCCAACTCTAACATTTCCGGAAGGATAAATCCAGGGTGCACCATGATTTCCGTCACGCCGTCACGGAGGCGGTGGAGTATGCGGGACATCCGGGCGGCGGTCATTCGACCGCTGGCCGTAATCCCGATGAAGCGATCCGTCGTCAGGATCCCCGCTTCCCGCAGCCGCTTTTTCATCCGCAGGCAGGAGAGCGCGGCGTAACAGGCTTTCATGGATTGAACCGCATGGAAAGAGAATCCGAATTCATCGATGAAGCGGATCCGATTGATGCCGTAATCGCCGGCCAATTTCGCGGCCAGCGGGAGCAGAGGGCCCAGCGTATGGCTGTGCTTTTCGCTGTCCAGGTGGCTGACGTCGATATCCGCCGCCAGGGCTTTTTCGATTTGCGCCCGCCATTCCCTCTCTATTTCACCGGCCAGTTCGGGCCGACGGCTCAACCGGCGTGCGAGCGCCAGAACGTCCCCGAAAAAAGTCCCGTCCGATCGGAGCAGGTTGGGAATCCGGTCCGGCGGGCCGACCGGAAATCCCCGCACGACGTTCAAATGCACACCCACACCCAAACCGGGATTATCATGTGCCATGCCGACGGCCTCTTCGAATCCCGGCATATTGGCCATCAGCGTCGTGCTGGAAAGGATTCCTTCGCGATGGGCCTGGATGATCCCTTGGTTGATCCCCCGGTGCAGCCCGAAGTCATCCGCATTGATGATGACGTTTATCATGATTTCCGAAAAAGGGACAGGGCATTGGAGGCCGCGCTCCGGATATCCCGCCAGCTGCGCAGCTGACCGACCTTTTTCATCAAATAGGACGGGCGCAGGTAGAATTTTCGGACCGCGGCCTTGCGCAGAGCCCAAACTTCTTCCCGGCTCAATTGATCGGTTTCCAGTATGGGAAAATCCGTGCTGTCAAAAACATTGTCGTCGCTCGAGATCCAACCCTGCTCGAGAGCTTCCGCCCGCAGCCGGGTCCCGATATCGGGCGTTGCGATGGCGAAAGAAGCGTAATCCAGATTCAACCGCCGTGCCAGATCGATGGTTTTCAGGATCGATTCCCGGTCGTCTCCCGGGAGCCCGACGATAAAATAACCCAGTACCCGGATGCGGTAGCGGTTCATCAATGCGACTCCGGCCTTGATGCTTTCCACCGTGATCGGTTTGGAATATTTTTTCAGGATCTCGTCGCTGCCGCTCTCGATCCCCACGGAAATGGTGTGACAGCCCGCGGCGCGCATATGTTTGATCTTTTCCTCGTCCAGGGCCTTGATATCCCCGTTGCAGCTCCAGGTGAAATCGAGCCCGTTGTCCGTTATGCCTCTGCAGATCGCCTTCACCCGCTCCGTGTTGATGGTGAATGTGGGATCCTGGAACAGGAGCTCCTTGACCCCCATTCCGGAGAGCATTTTCAATTCCTCGACCACTCCCTCCACATCGCGGGTTCGATACCCGTATGCGCCCGCCGTGCAGAACGCGCAGCTGTACGGACATCCCAGAGAGGTCACCACCTCCGCAAAAGGGTGACGCTTGGCCAGAGGAATGCGGTATTTCCCCAAAGGGAACAGATCGTGCCGGGGCACGGGAACGCTGTAATCACGGGACGCCTTCACATCCGATGCGATCTCGCCACCCTCGCCGCGATAGACCATGCCCCTCAAGGGCTTGGAGCGCTCTCCCTTGAAATAGGCGGCGATGTCCTTTTCCGTGAAATCCAGCAGGATGCCGTCGATGAACGGGTAGGAATCCAAAAGCTCTTGTCCGATAAAGGGCATGATTCCGGCGCTGGCGATGACCGGGATATCATGATCCCGCTTGAACCGTTCCATGAGCTGGAGATCCGACTTCAAGGTGGCCGTTCCCGTAGTGAAGATGACGCCCCGAACCGAATCGTCGGAGAGGGCGGAAAGCACGTCCTCCGGCGATTTCTTCTCGATGATGGCATCGATGACTTCCACCTTAAAATCCTCGTCCAGAATACCGCTCAGGTAAAGAAGGTCCTGGGGCGGCCAGCAGTAATCCGCTTTGGATGAAAAGCTGCAGTAATAATCCCGCACGTACAGCTTGTCTCCCGGCGGGTTGAGCAGAATCAGTTTTCCTTTGTTCACGTTCGTTTCCCTCAGCAAAATTGGCCTCAAATTATACCACACCTCTCATGCTGCACCTAATGCTTTTCAAGGTCGAATCCCCCTCCCGTCCCGCGCGGCCTCTTGACAAGACAGATCATTTTGATAAGATGCTGTCCAACGCTTGCCTGCATCTCCGAGTGTGACAGTTATGTGTGGAATTTGTGGAATTTACAGCTTCGATCGCCTGCCGCCTTCCGCTCCGAAAACCACCCGCGACATGTGCGCCGTCATGGTCCACCGGGGCCCGGATGAAGACGGTTTTTTTCATGACGAGAAGACCGCTCTGGGTATGCGGCGTCTGAGTATCATCGACCTGGATACCGGCCGCCAACCAATGACCAATGAGGATCGCACGATCTGGGTGGTTCTCAACGGTGAAATTTATAATTTCCCCGCCCTTCGAAAAGAGTTGATGGCGAAAGGCCACCGTTTCACCACCCGTTCCGACACCGAGGTCTTGGTTCACCTCTACGAAGAGGAGGGAAAGGATTTCGTTCTCCGGCTTAACGGGATGTTCGCGATCGCCCTTTGGGACACCCGAGAACGCCGTTTCCTGATCGTCCGCGACCGATTGGGGATCAAGCCACTTCATTACATGCGTTTGAAGAACGAACTCTACTTCGCTTCCGAGATCAAATGCCTGCTGCAAAGCGACTACCGCCGTGAAATAGATCCAGAGGCGGTATCGCGCTTTTTCACCTTCGAATACATCCCGGCTCCCCAATCTATATTCAAGGGCATCCACAAACTGATGCCGGGACATATGATCTGTATCGAGCGCGACCGGTTCGAAGTCGTATCCTACTGGGACCTGCGCCATCGATATGCGCCTGAAGCGCCGCGGTCTCCCGATGAGATCGGGGATGAAATCAACCGCCGCCTGAAAGAATCCGTGGAGAAACGGCTCATCAGCGACGTTCCCCTGGGCGTATTTTTGAGCGGCGGGGTCGATTCCAGCGCCATCACCGCGCTGATGAGTGAAGTCGCGGACTCTCGGATCAAAACCTTTTCCATCGGCTTCAAGGAAAAGAGTTTCAGCGAACTGGGCTACGCCAAACAGGTGGCGGATTATTTTCATACCGACCACCGGGAATTCGTCGTCGAATCAAATGCCGTCAAGGAACTGGTTCCCACCCTGATCCGTTTCCTGGACGAGCCGCTGGCCGACGCATCCGTCATCCCCACTTATATCATTTCGAAACTGGCCCGCAGCTTCGTGACCGTGGTCCTTTCAGGAGAAGGCGGAGATGAACTCTTCGCCGGATATGACACCTATAAAGCGTATCAGATGGCGCGCTGGTACCGAAAGGTTCCCGGCTTTATCCGCAATCAGGTGGTCAAGCGGGTGGTGGAACGGCTTCCGGCGTCCCCCAAACGCCTGAGCTTCGAATTCAAGGCGAAAAAATTCATTTCGGGGATCGATTATCCCCCGGAGATCGCCAATATCATTTGGTGGGGCGCCTACGATCCTCTGGAAAAGCAGCGTCTTTTCAATCCCGAGATCGGCTCAACACTCCACGAGGACGTCTTCGCGCCCATTCACGGCCACATGAGCCGCAGCCGGGCTCAAACGACCCTGGACAATCTGGGCTATCTCGACCTCAAGCTCTACCTCCAGGACGACCTGCTGGTCAAAGCCGACCGCATGACCATGGCCAATTCCCTGGAACTCCGGGTTCCCTTTCTGGATCACGAGTTCGTGGAATACGCCGCTTCCATCCCCAGCTCCTTGAAGCTCAAAGGCATGGCGACCAAGCACATTCTCAAACATGCTCTTCGCGACCGGCTGCCGTCGGAAATTCTCACCCGGAAAAAAATCGGATTCGATATCCCGCTGGGAGTCTGGATTCAGAACGAGCTAAAGGATTTCGTCTCCGACATCCTGTCTCCGGCACACCTGAAACGTCACGGCTTTTTCTCCGCCGATTACGTCCAGACCCTTTTAAAACAGCATTTTCATGGAGATCACAACCATCGCCAGCGTCTCTGGCCGCTCATCATATTCCAATTCTGGTATGACCAATACATGACTTCATGAATCGCTGCAACCGACAAAAGAAAAGAGGCTGATATGGTCGCCAAACAAGACATCTACCGCCGATACCGGGAATGCGGTTTCTGGACCCGGAGCTATCTGCGGATCAAACTGAAGATCTGCCCGCTGATCGCCCTGGAAACTCATTTCCCTCCCCGGGGGAAGATCGTGGATCTGGGATGCGGAAACGGCCTCTTCGCCCACATCCTGAATCTGGGAGCGCCACGGCGGGAGATCCTGGGATTCGACCTGGACGCGGATAAGATCCGCACCGCGGGACAAACGATCGTCGAGGGGATGCAGGCGCACTTCCACCCGGGGAATATCACGGAGATGTCCATTCCCGCCGCCGACGTCATCTCGCTGGTCGACGTGCTCTACCTGATCCCGTATGACCTGCAGGAGAGCCTGCTGAACCGATGCCACGCCGCTCTGAAACCGGGCGGACGGCTTATCATCAAAGAGATGGATTCGCGGCCGCGGTGGAAAGCCGCCTGGAACCGCATCCAGGAAACCCTGGCGGTGAAAATCTTCGGATTCACGCTGGGCGGCCGCTTCTATTTCCGGAGCCGGGAAGGATATCACGCTCTTCTTTCACGATCAGGCCTTCAGGTCCGCTCCCATCCGCTCCATCGCGGCTACTGGTATCCCCATATCGTGCACATCGCCACCAAACAGTGATCGGTTTATCGAGAGAATCGATCCCGGCTTACTTGTTTTTCAGCTCTTCGAGAATCTTGTTGATCTCCGCTCTCTCGGGCGCTTCGGGATTCAGCTCCAGGTATTTGCGGAACGATGACTCAGCCTGGGAATACTGTTCCAGATTGAGATAGACATATCCCAGCTTCAGAAGCGGTTCCGACCAGGAAGGCCGGATGTCGAGCGCGCTCTGCAGATATTCGACGGCTTCTTCCCCCCGCTGCAGGGCAAAGCACAGATCCCCCAGGTTGTACGCGACCTTTTCATTGTAAGGATCGGCCTCGAGGGAAGCTCGAAAATAACCCAACGCCTCCTCTCGCCGCCCACGTTCGGCCAGCAGCTCCGCGAGAGTGAACAGCACCTGGGAACGCACCTGGCCGCTTTCGGCCGCACCTTCTTTCTGAAATCCTTCGACGACTTTTTCGAACTCCGCCTGAGCCGTATCGAACTGCTCCATCTGCTGGTAACAGATCCCGGTGTAATAGTGGATCAGGTGCGCATCGGGCTGCTCCTTTTCGAATTTTCCGTAGGCGGCGATGGCTTCTTCAAACCGTCTCTGTTTATACAGCCGGTTCCCATCCTCCACATACTCTGAGAGCGCCGCCAGCGGGTCCGGTCCCAGATTGGCCAAGGCGTCCTGAAACGACGTGTCCCGCTTCAGCTTGAAATTCAGGTGCATATCCTCATAGACCTGGCTGATCTCGACCTTATGCGTAAACGAAGTATATCCGGGGGCCGAAGCGGTGACATCGCTCCATCCGCTCACCAGACCGATCAATTTCCACTTGCCTTTGGCATCGGAAGTCGTGGATACCTCATAGCCCTCTCTTTTTGTGTTGACGACAGCCATGATTCTCACCTTGACCGTGGCCCCGGCGATGGGATCTCCGTCTTCATTCAGAACCTTCCCTCCCAACCGGCCGGCGCCCACCGCGCGCTGGGCGGACAGCGGGCCGACGCAGATGAATAAAAACAGAAAAAAGCTTAAAAAGACGACAATGCGAATTCGGCTCATTTTCCCCTCACATTTGAGGATATTATCGGAATGACCCTCTCATTCCCGAGGCCTCAACGGACTCATTTATTAGATTACCCCAAAGCCGCCCGCGCCACAAGCCCCCCCTTTAAAAAAGGCGACCGTGTTGCAAGCCCCCCACCGTTCCCTCCTTCGCATCCTGCCGCGGGATTTGTCTTTCTCCCGCATTTGTGGCATAAATAGGAGCGGTAATTCCATACAAGAGATAGACCATTGATCAAATCGGACTGCATTTATTTCAAAGGCGACAAACCCTGCCGCTATAAGATCCTTTGTGAAGGATGCCCGCATTACACGCCCTTCCCCTGCCGCATATTGATCATCAAATGCCGCGCTCAGGGCGACGTCCTCAGGACAACGACCCTGCTTACCGGCCTCAAACGCCGCTACCCCGACAGCCATATCTCGTGGGTCGTCGACGGCGAAAGCATCGACCTGCTGGAGAACAACCCCTTGATCGACCGGGTGATGCCCTATACATGGACCCAATGGCTGCGGCTCGAAGTCGAACGTTTCGACGTTCTCATCTGCCTTGACAAGGAACCCGAATCCATCGCCCTGGCCTCGCGTGTCCGGGCCGAGTCACGCTTCGGATTCGGCATGAATGAATTCGGCGGACTCATCCCCTTCAATCCGGCCGCCGCCTATTCCGCCCAGCTGGGAGTGGACGACGAGCTGAAGTTCCGGAAAAACCAGAAAACCTACCAGCAGATCATCTACGAAACCGCGGAGATCCCCTATCAAAACGACAGGTATGTTTTTTCACTCGATGACGCGCATCGGAAGCCGGCCGGCGCCTTTTTCAGGGCAAAACAGATCGACCGCCGCAGGACGGCCATCGGATTCAATACCGGCGCCGGCGTAAAATTCGAGACCAAGCAGTGGCCGCCCGAACATTACATCGAGCTCGCCCGGCTTCTCAAGGAAAGGATGGACGCAAATATCTTCCTGCTGGGGGGAAGAAGGGAAACCGCTCTCAACCGCGACCTGGAGGAAAAGATCGGTTCCGGCGTCTACAATACGGGGAACCATCACTCGCTGCTGGAATTCTCGGGATTCCTCGACGCCATGGATGTGATCGTCACTTCCGACACCCTGGGAATGCACCTCGCCCTGGCACTGGGAAAAAAGGTGGTGGCGCTTTTCGGCCCCACGTGCCCCCAGGAAATCGACATGTACGGACAGGGCGTCAAGCTCTTTGCGAACGCCGCATGTTCCCCCTGTTACCGCCAGACCTGCGAAAGCATGGAATGCATGCGCACGATCAAGCCCTCGCAAGTGCTGACCGCCTTGGAAAAAATTCTCTGACCTCTCATGACTGAATTCAAACCGACCAAAACCGTCATCATGATCCCCACCTACAACGAACGGGAAAACATCATCCCGCTTATCGACGAGGTCCTGGCGCTCGATTGGAGTCATCCGCCGATCATACTCGTCGTCGACGACGATTCGCCGGATGGAACGGGCGATCTGGTGAAAACCAGGATGCGGGACGATCCCCGGGTTCGACTCCTCACCCGAATCAAAAAAAGGGGCAGAGGCGCCGCGGGGATAGACGGCTTCAAGGCCGCCCTCGATTCCGGCGCCGATACCATCATCGAAATGGATGCGGATTTCTCGCATCAACCGAAATTCATTCCCGCCCTCCTGGCCGGGTGCCGGGACGCGGATCTGGTCATCGGGTCGCGATTCATTCCGGGCGGCAAGGATCTGGATCGAGGCGTGATCCGAAAAATCATCACCCTGCTGGCTAGAAATTTCATCCGGCGGCGGTTCCGGCTTCCGGTTCAGGACGTCTCCTCCGGATTCCGCTGCTTCCGGCGGGAAGTCCTTGAGCAGGTGGACATGGACGACATGGTCTCTTTCGGCCCTTCCATCGTGCTGGAAGTCCTGTACAAGGCCCACCGGCTGAATTTCCGAATGAAAGAGATTCCGATCGTGTTTATCGACCGCACAAAAGGAAGCACCAAACTCAACCTCCTGCTGCTGCTGGAAACCCTGCTCATGGCCATGATCTTCAAAAAACGATACCCGCCCCGCAAAGGAAACCGAACGCCGTAGCCGTGCGAAACCGGCCGTCGCGGCCCGGCCCCATAGAGCCATGAAACGAACCAAACGCCAAACCACGGGGCAGCATTTTCTGGCGAGCGGCGGCATCATCTCCAAGATCGTGGACTGCATCGACCCCGGGAAGGAAGACTGGATCCTCGAGATCGGTGCGGGGCGCGGCGCCCTCACTTTTCCTCTGACGGAACGGGCCGGACGGGTCATCGCGATCGAAAAAGACGCGGCGTTCCTGCCTGTTCTGCGGGAGATGCGTCTCGACAATCTGGACATCCGGATACAGGACGTACTCGACGTCCGCTTCGCCGATCTCATCCCCCCCCCTTCCCCATCCCGACCGACGGTAAAACTGGCGGGGAACCTTCCTTATTCCATCTCCTCCCCGATCCTCTTCAAGCTGTTGGAGGAAAAACGGCTCTTCGAACGGGTCGTCTTTCTGGTCCAGAAGGAGGTGGCGGAACGGATCTGCGCCGGCCCCGACTCCAAGAGCTATGCCCCGGTGTCCATTCTCATCAAAAATCACTTTTCCGCTAAACTCTGTTTTTCCGTACATCCCGGTTCTTTTATTCCTCCGCCCAAGGTCACATCCGCACTCGTCATGCTGAAAACCCGGGAACGCCCGTTATTCGACCTCCGTGAACAGGAGCGCTTCCTCCGTTTTCTTCGCATCGTCTTTCTGCAGCGACGCAAGACCTTCGCCAACAATCTGAAATCCATGGGGACGCCGGTCGCTGAAATCAAAAAAGTGCTGATCGAATCGGGCTTTGACGAACGCGTGCGGGCCGAACAGATATCCCCCGAAAAGCTCCACGATCTCTATCTCAAGCTCATGCCCTCCGGCTGAACGGTCGCGCTCTCCGGCACCGTTTTTCGCTCCCGATGTCTATTGATGATTCCGCCGTCCCGTGTTATAACAGGACGCATGAACAGGATCAAGAATGAAGTCGCGCTGATGTTCTCGGGCGGGATCGACTCCCTGCTGTCCGCGGTCATGCTGCTGGAAAATTTCCGCCGGGTTCACCTCATCACCTTCAACAAGGGCTATCTGGAATTCGGTTTGAAAAACAACCAGGCGAATATCAAACGATTGAAATCCATCTACGGAGCGGACCGCTTCGCCAACCATATCGTCAACATCAAGGATCTGACCCGGACCGTCACCGGCCGTGAGATCCGGAAGGATTTCCGGGATTACGGCAGCGAGATCGCCTGGTGCGTGGGCTGCCGCCTCTCCATGAATATCGGCGCCTTGATCTACACCCTGGAAAACAGGCTGGAAGCCATGGCGGACGGCTCCAACCGGGAACAGATACCCGGAGAAGAGAACATCGTGGCCACCGCCGAAAACTTTCCCGACGTCGTCAGCTTGATGCGGAATTTCGCCGCCCGGTATCACGTGGACTTTCTCACACCGGTATACGAATTCGGATCGCGGGACGAACGCAGAAAGAAGCTCATGGATCTGGGCATGGACATCGATTATCTGAGCAAGGATCACGCCAAGACCCTCAAGGGCATGATCACCCCCGACCTCTTCCGCCGCTCCCAACCCATCTGTCTATCGGGATGGATCATCCATTGGAAGCGAA
Organism: uncultured Eubacteriales bacterium; assembly: GCA_964433135.1. GTDB lineage: Bacteria > Acidobacteriota > Aminicenantia > Aminicenantales > Aminicenantaceae > CAYSQW01. Next base: position 8,556 of record CAYSQW010000056.1, on the reverse strand, counting down.
ACCTTCTGGGGATCCCGGTGGATCAGGACGAGGCGAAAACCGTGGAATACATCCGGTTTAAACAGGAAGAGGTGATCCTCCGCTACATCCGGGAGTATTTCCGGAAACGGGATACCGATATCGACGATCTGATCAAAGAACGAGGAGAATCTCTGAAGTCATGAATAAGATACAGTATTACCAACGGCTGGCCCAAATCTTTTGGCACTACAAGCGAAAGAACACACGTCTCCCTTACTCCCCGGTCCGGCTGTGGATCGAACCCACCAACCACTGCAACCTCCGGTGCGTCATGTGCCCGAACAAAGACTTCAAGAAAGAAGACAAGGGGTACATGAAGTTGGATCTGTTCCAAAAAATCATCGATGAAGCGGCCGGTTCCGTTTTCGATGTCCACCTGCTGCACCGAGGAGAATCCCTGCTGCACCCGGATTTTTTCCGGATGGTCCGCTATGCCCACGATAAAGACGTCATCACGAAGTTCCATACCAACGGCACTCTGCTGGATGAAGACAAGGCCCGCCAACTCCTGGATTCCGGTCTGGATCAGTTCTCTTTCTCTTTCGACGGCTACGACAAAGAAACCTATGAAAAGATCCGCGTCAACGCGGATTTCGAAAAAACCCTCGGGAACATCATCCGATTCCTGGAGCTCAAACGGGAATCGGGGCGCAAGAAGCCCCATACGATCCTGGAACTGATAAATTTCCCGGATTCCACGATCAAATCGGATAAGAACTTGAAAAACGAATTCGTGCGCCGCTTCCGGGATCTTCCTCTCGACAAGCTGGAAATCAAAGAGTATCACAATTGGGCGGGAGAGGTGGATAAAACCACGAACACCCGGAATTACTCCGCCTGCACGTTTCTCTGGCACGCTCTGATCATTTTTTGGGACGGATCCGTTCTCCCCTGCACTCAGGATTTCTTCGGCTATTATACGCTGGGTAACGTCGGACGAACCTCTCTCGCCGAAATATGGAATAACGAGAAAATGATCCGCCTGCGCGAGAAAACGCTGGCCCGGGATATCGATGATCTCGAAACCTGCAGCCAATGCGATCGGCTGTGGCGGGAAAAATTCATGGGCATCCCCAAAGAATATCTCTGGAAGTTCATCCTGAAAAAAATGCCTTGAATCCCCGGTTCCGATGCCGACATTTTTTACCCGGCGGGTCCCGGTTATCGCCCGCCGTTAGTTCCGCCGAGCGGGAACGGAATTCCAATCCCAATCCGGAAACAGATCGCGATGCCCGCTCTTGAAGAGCGGGATGACGGTTCCGGTGCTCACCCGGACCAGGAACAGGGACCAGGCCCCCCGGTCGATCCTGTGCTGCAGCGAGGAGCTGAAAACGATGTATTTCCCGTCCGGCGACCAGGAAGGGAAGTAATCGGAAGTTTCATCCCTTTCCGTTAAGCGCTGCTTTTCGCTCCCGTCCGGATTCATGATCCAGATATCCCCCTTGCCGTCCGCTTTCGCCGAGACATACGCCACCTTTCCGCCGTCCGGAGAAAAGTGCGGCCGGCAGGCCTTGCCGCCTTGTGTGAGCGCCTGGGTCCCGCCGGTTCGAAAATCATGCATGAACACATCCCACCCGATGGCTTTTTTCCCTGTAAAACCCATCAAAGGATCGGAAGGAGAGAAGTTGGGAAGCGCGGTATAGCCCGGAAACTCGGAAAGCATCCGCTCTATCCTTCCGGTTTCGAGTTCGACGGACCAGAGAGAAAAGCGACGTCGGATGCCTTTCCTCTCTTCGATGGTGAAGGCGAGGCTTTTTCCATCCGGAAACCATGCATGTTCGATCTCATCCTTGGGAGAAGAGGTGATTCTGGTTACCTGAGATCCGTCAGCGTTCATCACGAATATGTCATAATGGCCTTCCGGATTGGCGGTGTAGGCGATGCGGGATCCATCGGGGGACCACTGCGGGTACTCATCATGCCACGTGTTGTCCGTCAGCTTGCGGAGGCGGGTTTTTGTCAGAAGATAGATATCACGGTCGCCGTCACGGTTGGATTGAAATGCGATCCTTCCTCTGAAAGCGAACTCCGCCCGCGGACCCTGGTCGTCCACGGCTCCGTCTCCATCGGACAGGGATTCGGATGCCGAACACCCCCACAATAACAACAGAATCAAGATCCATCCAATCCGTTTGCCGCCCATGGTATTTTTTATTATTTATCATCTGATTCCGCCTGTCAAGCCGACGGTTCGAGACACAAAAACCGATTTATCTCCGCCCGGAAGGATTTCCCCTTCAAAACGTATGCCCCGCCCTTCTTTTTTAGGGGAAAATCAGTATAATATCTATTAATACTATAAGATTGCTTTTAAAAATGGGCTATGGTATATATTGACAATCAAAATGCGCAGGATAAAATTCAACCCCACGATTCTACCCTTGATGCTGATTTTCTCCATCCTTCCTCTCAAGGGACAGGAAACCCGCACTGATTTGTTCGGACATTCGGCCTCACCCCGAATCGACGCATCCAACCGCTTGTCCCTTCTCTACGCGGACAGGGATCGCGGGATCAAGCTCGCCTCCACACTGCCGGACGGACATTCCTTCAATGTGCAAACCTTCGTTCCGGAAGAAAAGGCATCCGCGGCCTCTTTGAAGACCGATCGAAAGGGAAGATCCTGGATCATATGGGAAAGCAACGCGGGGACGGTGACGCGGATTTATGCGGCCCCCCTGGACACACAGACGCCTCTCCGTCTTTCCGATGAACATGAAGGATTCAACCATTCCCCTGATCTCGCCTTCGATCTGCACGATCAACCCTGGGCCGTCTGGATTCACTATTCCGCAGGGCGGCATTATCTCCTGGTCCGAAACGCGGCCACTTCGCAAAGCTGGATCGTCAACCGCGGCCATACCCGGGGGTCTTATTCCCCCCGAATCCTCGTGGACGGCCGGAACCGCGTCTGGGTATTCTGGGTGGGCGGGGACAACGCATCGGATAAACTCATGTTCAGCTGTCTTCAGGACGGCCGGTGGACGCCCCCGGAGGATCTGGATCCGGAAGATCCCGCGCCGCATCTTTATCCGAATGCCGTTCTCGACCGGGAAGGAACGCCCTGGATCACATGGTGCGCCTATGACGGATACGATTATGAAATCGCCGCCGCATGCTGGACGGAATCGGGATGGCGCCTTGAAACGATCACCGCAAACCGAACCGCCGATATACAGCCTTCCGTCGCGTTTACTCCCGGCAACACCCCGATCTTCATCTGGTGCAAGACCGGAAAAGAACACGGCGGCATCTACGGCCGGCTTTGGGTCAAGGGACGCCGGTACGGTGAAATCCAACTCGCGGATTCTCCATCACAACCGGTTTCCTCTCCCAAAATCGCGCTGCGCGACAACCTGATGGGAATCGCCTGGCAGTCCGGCGATTCGATCCGGTCGAAACTGATGTCCTGGCATCAACTCGCGGACAATCCGGCGCCGCGCCCACTTGCAAATGACCCTCCTTTTCCCTTCAATGGGGAACTGGATGAAAACACATACCTCGCTTTCGGCGACAGCATCACCTTCGGCTATATGGATTACGAGGAAGCCCCGGATCTTGGTTATATCCCCCGCTTGAAAGAGATCTTCGATGCGCAGTACGGAGAATCCGAGATCATCAACGAGGGTTGGCCCGGAGAAGTGACCCTGGCCGGGCTGGGAAGGATGGAAGAGGTCGTCAATTCCCATGATGCCAGATACCTGCTTTTGATGGAAGGCACGAACGACATCATCTTCCATCAGTTTTCCATGGAAACCACCGCCTACCATCTGGAGCAAATGCTTTCGATCAACATCGAACACGGCCTTTACCCCGTGCTGTCAACCATCATCCCCCGCAACGACTACCGGTGGCGCCGCCTGTATTACCAGGAACGGATCTATGAGCTGAACGACAGGATCCGTGCCCTGGCGGAAAAATTAAACATCCCGCTGGTCGACCAGTTCAACACCTTCTTCAACTATCCGGAAGACGAAGGAGGGTGGCCGGCCCTGCTTAGCATCGATAATGTCCACCCGAGCATCAAAGGCTACGAGATCATGACGGACGCATGGTTTCGAGAAATCAAAGCCATTCCGTTTCCCTCAAGCAATCTCGATGTTCGTCGGGTTTTCGACCGGATTCTGTTTTACGCCCAGGAAGGGAATCATATTCTATGGGCGGACAGCCCCAAACTGCTGCAAAACGGCGATTTCGCGTCATACCGGATTTACCGGCGCGTAAGCGGAGACGATGCGGCTCCGATGGAATTACTGGGATCGATTCCCTGGGAAAATCCCCCAGAAAGACCGAAACGAGCCGTTAAAACCGGTGAGATCGGCTTCCGTATCGGAAGAACCAAAGGATTTCAATATCTAGATCGATATATCCAATATGCGAATGATTATGAATATGCGATTACACTTCTCCGTGAAGACGGAATCGAAGGTCCATGTTCTTCAATCGCGAGCGACACCCCCCAAGGAGGTAACAACAGATGAAAAAACTAACCGGAATCATTCTGGTTGTGTTTATGGTGATGATCGGAGCAAACCTGTATGCAGATGCCGACGACGGTCAACAGTTGGCCGTGTTCAAGAACCTCACCGTAAAACAAGGAGAAAATGTTCTCGAAACCCTGCTCGAAATAGATGGTGAGTTTAATTATCAGCATTTCGAACTTATCGGCCCGACACGGCTGGTGGTGGAATTTTCAAGAGTCGATAAGATCATTCCGCCTGAAATGACCGAGGTCGATAAAATGGGGATCAAGCGCATACGCGTCGGTCAGTATAAACCCTACACCGTGAGAACGGTTTTCGATTTCGAAAACGGCATTCCCGCATACGAAGTCAATCAAGTCGCCAACGGAATCGCAGTGATTTTCCGCGCCGGTGAACCGATGGAGGAAACAGCCCCCGCAGTGGCTGCGGAACCCGCCCGTTCCCCTGAGTCTGTTCAGGCTACGGCTTTGAATCATATCAGGTGCAACCGCACGGACGGCCAGATACACGTCGGCGTCGCCTGCACGGGCGATGTCCAGGCCAAACAGATTGAATTCATCAAATCCACGCCCTCTATACTGGTGCTGGAATTTTCCCCCGTTCAGAACCTATCCGCTCAATCGATGACCCAAACCGACTTCGTCGAGTTGCAGCGCGTCTCGGTCGAACGCCCCAATCCCAACGCCGCCCGCTTGACCTTGCTCTTCGGAAAACAGGTCGATACGTTCAAGCTCAACCGTGTCCCCACGGGTTGGGATATCGTCTTCAAAGCGACCGAAGAGAAGGCTCCCGTCACCCGTCCGGGTGAAAAACCCGTCCCCGCCCGCAAACCGCAGGTTCTCCAGCCGGCGATCGAAAACATGATCGTGGCCTTAACGTGGGCGGATTATGCCGTCCCGGAACAGATTTTCAACCAGATCTACGGCGCCAGCGGATCGATGTTCGGGATCGAGCTGTCCCGCGTTCTCTTCAACAGCGGCAATCACAACTTGATGATGTCGCTTGAAGGCCGCACCTATTCCAAGACCGGCGCTTCGACGATCACCGGAGAAGAAACAACGTTCAACATCATGCCCATCTCCCTGGCCGGAAAATACGTCCTCAATACACGATATTTCAATCCCTATTTCGGCTTCGGCCTGGATCTTTACAACTACAAGGAAACCAGCGACGTGCATACGGCCGAAGGCTCCGTGCTCGGCGCCCATTACCAGCTCGGAGCTTATGTGAAGATACCGAATGCCGAGTTCTTGAAATTGAAGTTTTACGCGAAGTTCACCAAAGCTCTCGTTAAGGAGCAGGATGTGGAAGACCTGAATATCGGCGGGATGGAAATCGGTGTCGGGCTTGCGTTCGGTTTCAATCTCGGGGGAACCCTGGGATTCTGATCGCCGCACCGCGATCCTAGAGAAGAACATTCAACGGCGGGCGCACAAGCGTCCGCCGTTTTTTTTTACACTGGGGGGATAAGCAGGCCGCGGCTTATTTTTCCGGACGCGGCACCGAGCCCTTGCTTTCGTATCCGTCGGAAGCGAGAGCGGTCATAAAATACGTGTATTCCCTGTCCAAGGGGAGATTGACATCCATGTATTCGAATGCTCCCGATTGTATCTTTTTGATAAGAGCGTACTGCGTATCCGGCGTCCCGCTCTCTTTCCGGTAAAGGTGATAACAGCTGATATTGACGGGGACATTGAGAGGATTCTCTTTCCACGTAAGCATATTGACCTTTTCCGAGTAGAACAGGCCGTCATTCCGATACGTTCTCAGATAGACGTTGTAGGGATGAAAGACCTTGTCTTCGTAGGTAGAAATTGAGGCTTCGCACTCACCGCCCCACTGATCCGCGGAAGAAACAAAATAGGAATATTTGCTCCCGCAAGGCAGGTTCTTGTCTTCAAAACGGTAGGTAGTGCCGTTCACCGAAGCGAAGCACTTGTAGGTGCCTCCGGAGGTTTCATTCCTCCGGTATATCCAGTATTTGCTGATCGTATTTTTGTTGGCGGGATTCTTTTTCCACGTTACCAGATTGACCTTCTTGGTTTTGCTGGAATCAAGACTCGATGTCACGGCCAGGTTGATGGGGGGATAGACGAGAGGTTCGGTCACGCGCTCCGAATTGCTGCTCTCCTGACCTTCCTGATCCACGGTGGTCAGGACATAGGAGTACTTCTTCTCCGTCGACAGCCCGCGCATTTCGTAGCGGAACGTCGTCTTGGAAACGGTCGCCAGCAGGCTGTACTGGTTATCGTTCTGGTAAGCTCGCTTGCGGTAGATCTTGTACTTTTTTACCAGGGAGTCGTCATTTCCGCTGTTCTTGTTCCAATTCAGGATATTGACCTTGGTGTTGGGCTCCGCGTCGCGCGCGACATGAAGACGGACATTTGTAGGAGGCAGCACATATCCTCCGATCTCGGCCGAGCCGAGATACCAGACGTTATAGGGGCCTCCCGTGTTATCGGAATAAACGATATGGAGTTCTCCCTGCGCATCGACCGCGATGGCGGGATGGATGGATTCCACGTTGTTTTTGGTCAGCGGCGTCCTCACGGCCCACTGGCCGTTCTGAGAAGCATTGAAAAATATCTGCCAGTGATTGTTGGCCCGTTCCTGCCAGACGACATAGACGTTCCCGGAATTGTTATCCACGGCCACCCGGGGAAACTGGGAGTGGGCGCTGGTCTTGGATATGTTCTGGATGGGCCCCCAGCTCCCGTTCATCCGCTTGCGGAAATAAATTTCATGATTTCCGACATTCTGCATCCACACCACGTAGACATTGCCGGCGTTGTCGACCGCGATCTCGGGTTCGCAGAAATCGATGTGGGAAGCTCCGGAGATAGCGATGGCCGAGGTCCATTGGTTCCGGTCCGTGGGATTGGGATTGGTGGAGTAATAGACGATCGACGATCCTCCGCCCCGCCGGATCCAGATCAGATGGGCTCTTCCCTTGCCGTCAACACCCAGCTTGGGCGTGTAGGTCGAAGAAGAAAAAGGAAGAGCCTGGGAAGAAGTCCCCCAATTTCCGCCGGTTTTCACATTGAAAAAAAGCTGCCAGATATCGGGGCGCGCGATATCGTCATACCAGACGGCATACGCATGATTATTGGTCGGATTGACGGCGATGGTCGGACAGGCGGATCCGCCGGCGTCGTGCTCGGCGGTATGCGAAATGTTTTCGCTGTCATGCCACACGCCGTCGGAATAATCTTTATAGTATATTTCATAATTAGGAAAGGGAGAGACGGCCGTCACCACGTACTGAGGCCGGCCCGCGGTATCGATGGCCAGATCGGGCCAGGGGCCGGAGCCGCCGATATTGATATCCTCCGAGGTGTTTTGAGGCTTACCCCACACACCGCTTGTCGTCCGATTGAAAAAGATGTTGCGTCCGCGGGCGCCGACGCCTTCCACCCATATCGCATATGCCTGTCCCGCCTGATCGGTGACGATCAGCGGAGTGGCGGAATTTCCACCTGAAAGTGAAATATTGACGGGCTTGATCTCATCGTTCTGCGCCATGGTGATCAGTTTCACGCCGTCGTTTACGTCCTGAGCGTGTGCGGTCTTTTTTTCCTCCGCACCGGCCTGCAGCATGCCGCAAAGAAGGATCGCGGCCATGAAAAATCCGAACATTCCGCGGCAAAGGCATTTTATGTTTTGAGGTCTTTTTGATTTCAGCATATCGATTCCTTTTCTCTACTAATTTGATATATTATACTTTATTAGTAGGAATTAAAAGTCTTTTTCCTCCATATAAAAAATTAGCTTTTTGCCCTTTTTGCGTCAAGCCCCTCTTTGGGTGATTTTTCCTTTCTGAATCTCACCCCTAGCGGCTAGTCGCCAGGCTTAGTCAGTCATGGAAATGGACGATATATGAAATCATTTACCTTGTACATACGGTAGCCGATTTATCCTCAGCAATGGAATGATCATAACTCATGTCATTAAAATAATATTCTTATTATCGTCCCTTTCCACCCTATAGGCGAACCATCACCACGTCGACTTCGTTGCGGCCCGATCAACGTAGAGAACGACGCCTCACGAG
>CAYSQW010000055.1:0-23538 GCA_964433135.1 uncultured Eubacteriales bacterium | reverse complement strand
ACCGGCTACTTTCGAGCAGGCCTTCAGCCTGCAGGAGATACGGGTGCATGTGCTTGTTCAGGAGGTTCCGATGAAGAACGAGCCGTTATTCCCGCGATTTTTTTTTGTCTTTAAATCATTTCCTCGGGATTGAATATTATGGTATATGTCCTTGCTTACAGGTGAGTGAATGGTGGAAGGCGCTTTCCAAAAACATGAGGCGGAGGACAAATCCGTCGTGGTCATCGTCGATGATAATATGACTCGGCGAGACGGATTCGAATCGTCCCTCAGTAATGATTATGCCGTTTTTTCCGTTTCAGGAGGGATCGATGCGTTTCGTCTCATACACGAAATAGCTCCTTTTCAGGTCTTGATCGTCGAAAACGACCTTAACGGGATGAAGGGGATCGATATCTTTCGTTTTGTCCATGAAAGTCTGGGGAATTCGAACACCATCGTAAAGATCCTTATCACGGATTCTGATTGGGATGAATACCGTGGAGAAACGGCCAAGATGGGAAGGATCGATGCCGCACTGAAGCGCCCCGTGACCCCCGATGTTCTTCGACGCAAAATCGATCAGCTGCTGGCGCGCAGAGCCAAGGAAAAAAGAGAGGTGATGCGCTTCGATGTCGGGAAAACATCCGGTTTCCGGATCGAAGGCGATCCGAGCGCGGATATCGAACTGGTCAACATCAGTGAAACCGGAGTTTTTCTGCGGACCCTCGCTTCCTATCCTCCCGGAAGTCGGCTTGCGCTCAAGATCATCCTTCCTGACGGGAAAGCCCACACCGTTCAGGGCTCCATTGTACGCAAGGATGATGAGATGGGGGGAGTGGGAGTGCGGTTTCTGGACATGGAAAACGGAAGCCGGATATCGCTGGCCCGTTCTCTTTCAGACAGCATCATGCTGCGGGACATGGAAAAGCTTAAAACACGTTATCCGTTCCTTAAAACGGATGAGATGGTGCTCTTCGAGAATGAAGACAAAATCGCATCTCTGTTGCATGAAGCCGTCCGATCCGGGACCGAAGTTGTTTTGATGCGAGTGAATCAGCGGACTCCGGAAATTATGCGGATGACTGATTTTCAACCGCCTTTTACATGCCGTTTCGAAGGGGAAAAACTCGATGTGAAGTTCAAAACTTCGGATTTGATTTTCGTTTCCTTCCAGCTGGGTTACGCGACCTATAATTTCGAGACGGTTATCAACCGCTTTTTCGCGGAAGGCACGCGGATGGATTGTCTTTACCCGCATGTCGTATTCTATTCCGAAAAAAGAAATGAAAACCGGATCCAACCCATCGGGGATTTTCGGATCGAGATTCCGCTCCCATATCCTCACTCCGGGATGATCAAAGGACATATTACCGATATCAGCCGGAGCGGCGTTTGTTTTATCGGGGACAGAAATGCTCCCGTACTTCTGAAAGGAACCCCCATCGAAACAATGTCAATTTATGAGGGAGACAAGTTCCTTTGGGAAGAAAGCGGGGAAGTTCGCTATGTCACACGGGCCGGAAGCGATTCCTCGGATGAAATGAAGTACGGCATCCAGTTCGGGATCGGCCGGATGAATATCCAGGCCGTTCAGACACCGGATATCTCAAATCCTGTTTCCGATGAAAATCGGGAAAACGAAACCCGAAAACGTGCGAAATTGAGAAGGGCTACGGATCTGAGCGAGTTATCGCGCAAATCGCCGGAAGTGATTCGACTGGAGAATCAGCAAGGAGAGGAAATCGTCGGACTTCTGAATATCTCGATGCCGTTGAATCATAAACCGGTTCCGGTGGTTCTCATTCCGCCGGCGTTTGGAAAAACAAAGGAAACCTTATTCAGCCTTGCTCTGACCTTGGTCGAAAATTTTCAGCTGCAGGGAAAACCGCTGGCCGTCATCCGTTTCGACGGAGTGCGCCGAAAAGGTGAAAGCTATAAGGATCCGGAAGCCAGTGAACCGCCTTATGAAATGCTGAATGCCAATATCAGCCAGGGAGCCAGGGATATACAGGCTGTTTTGGATTGGCTTCGGATCAATCCCAAACTCAAGGCCAGCGGCGTCATCCTGGTGAGCTTTTCTCTCTCGGCCCTGGAAACCCGGATCGTTCTGAGGAATGAAAATTGCCGGCGCAGGATCGATTACTGGATATCTTGTATGGGGACACTGGAATTTCGCAATCTCATGAATCGCGTCAACTGCGGTTTGGACCTTCTGGAGCAGTATCAGCTGGGAATAAAATTGGGCGTCAGGCCGGTCCTGGGTAATCTCATCAGTGTAGAACCCTATGCCGGTGATGTGGTGGACAATCGGGTTGCGACCCTGGATCAAGCTCGTGAGGATATGCGGCATTTCGATATCCCGATCACCTGGATTTACGGAAAGCATGACAAATGGATCAAGCCCGCATTCGTACGGGACGTCATGAGCGTTCAAGCCGCAGGACGTCGGGAGGTCATATCCGTTCCCCTCGGTCACAACGCCCGAACGTCAAGGGAGGCGCTCCAGCTATTCGGAATCATCACATCTCTGGTTCATCGGCATCTTCATGGCGAAATGATCCAGCCCGTCTCTCCCAAGAAGAGAAATCTGGAGATAATGCTTCGGGCTGAAAAAGATCGACTCCCTCCGCGTAAACTCAAGAATCGAAAAGCATATTGGGAACGATACCTCGTCGGTGAAAACGACCTGATGGGCTTCGATATCTTCGCCTGGTCGGATGATTATATGCAGATGATGGAGGATGAGCGCCGGGCTCTCGATCTTGAAACGCGGGATCGTCTGCTCGATTTGGGGGGGGGGACCGGCAACTTCATCGAACATATGCTGCGAAGCGGACCTCCGTTTCCTTCGTTTATCACGATAGCCGATCTGGTTCCCGAAGCGATGAAACATGCATGCGCCAAGATATCCAAGCTTGCAGAGAGCCTGAATATCCGTCAGCCTATTCACGGAGTGTGCCTCGATGCGGAAACCAACCGATATCTTCCGGTGCAGCGTTTTCTCAGAGGTGAAATCTCGGGGTTTGAGGAACTGGCCGACAGAATCGAGAATCTGGATCTGAAAAGCGCCATGAAGATACAGGAAAATTATTCACCGCGCCTCCACCGCATCCTTCGGGGCGGTCCTTTGGATTCCGTGATCGATGATTGGCTGAGGGGGCGGTTCGAACTGCCCGAATACCGAATCATCAAGGATTTCAATATGGCGGCGCGTTTCATAAACGGAGGCTTGAAGGGGAATCCTTCTTTTCGGCGTTTGGTTTTCCAGGGGGATGGAGAGAAGGATCTGCATCTTCCCTTCAAATCCGGATATTTCAATAAAATTTTGTTAAGCCTTGTGCTTTCTTATCTTTTCAATCCCGTTGAAACCCTGCGTGAAATAAGACGGATCATGCATCCCGACGGTCTGTTGGTTCTCTCAAGCATGCGTCCGGATACTGACGCGTCAGGGCCTTTCACCCGGGTTCTGGACAAAATCGAAGCCATGCCGGCGGAAGCACTGCCCCCGGAATGGCCGAAAGCCCGGCTGCTTGATTCACTGCGCTCATTCCTCAATGATGCGCAGGCTCTGACCGAATTGGAAGAAGCGGGAGCCTTCGATTTCTTCGATCCGGAAAAACTTGATGAACTGCTTGAGGAGGCCGGATGGGAAGTTCTCAGGACCATTCAAACTTTCGGAAATCCTCCCCAAGGATATATCGTCGTGGCCAAAATGAGGAGCTCCCATGAATAGGCAAGATTCCGCCTTCAAGGAAAGATTGTATACGACATATGAGTTGAAGAGAAGAACCCGGCTTATCATCATCATGAGCGCGGTTCTCTATCTTCTTTTTCTGGTCTTGGACGCCGTTTACGCAGGCGCCTATTTCAAGCTTCTCCTGACAATCCGATTGGGAGTTCTCGGCGCACATGCCGGCCTTTATTTTCTGCTCGACCGGATCAAAACCAACCGCGGCTATGTCAATATCGATAAGGCGTTGACGATATTCGATGTCGCCGGAATCGCCATTATGATCCAGTTTTTGGGCGGGTTCGCGGCGAAATATGTCCAGGGACTTTACTTGATTATCCTGGGGATGGTGGTCGCCGTTCCGTTGGCGTTTCGAGAGACCATCATTCTTTATCTGTTCATTTGGGCAAGCTATGCCGTCCCCAGCTTCATCAACATGCCGGGAGGCCAGGGAGGATGGCGGGATGTATTCGCCAATCTATTCTTTCTGACGTCGATCTGCCTTTTGGGCGGGCTCGGCTCTTATCTTATGGAAAAGATCCGATGGCGCGAGCTTAGGAGCCGCATGCAGCTCGAAGATATGACCTCCCAGCTTCAGGAATCCAACGAAAAGCTTAAAACCCTGGATGAATTGAAAACGCAATTCTTCGCCAACATCAACCATGAACTGCGTACACCGTTGACCTTGATGCTGGCTCCGCTTAAAAACATCCTGGATGGAAAAGCAGGGAAAATATCCTCCGGTCTTAAAGATACCTTGGCAACCATGCAGCGAAACGGCTACATGCTGCTCAAGCTTATCAACAATCTGCTCGATCTCAACAAGCTCGAAGAAGGGAAGATGCGGATTAAAATTAAAACCGTCGATTTCCTCGAATATGTATCCTCAAGATTGAACAGTGTCAAACCGCTGGCCGATCAAAAAAATATCAAACTGTATTTCCAGCATCCTCCTGATAAGATCGAGCTGTCGATCGATCCGGATCAATTCGAAAAAGTGATTTTAAATCTGCTGTCCAATGCCCTGAAATTCACGCCGTCCAAAGGAAAAGTCACGGTATATGTTGAAGAGAAGAAGCAGACCGTCGCTTTGATCGTCGAGGACAACGGAATCGGGATCCCGCCCGAGATGCATAAGAGCATATTCGACCGCTTTTCACAGGTCGATGGTTCCAAGTCACGCCTTCATGAGGGAACGGGAATCGGGCTTTCCTTGGTTCGTGAGATCGTCAATCTTCACGGGGGAAGTGTTCGGGTGGAAAGCAAAACAGGGAAAGGCTCACGATTTGTCGTCGATCTGATGAAAGGACAAAAGCACTACGGGCCGGATGTCTTGGATAGACGGGTGGAGGACAAGCCCGTTTCCTTGAAGCGGAGGGCAACGGACAGCGAAGGACTTACGGTTCATGATATCCTGACGGATTACCGGAGACTGCAGTTGGTCGACCTTGAGAAGATCGAGATCGTAGGCGGAACGCCCGATGCCGAAAAGATCCATGAAATTCTCTTGCTTGTGATCGACGACAGCCCCGAAGTACTCAAATTGATGAAAATGCTGTTGAGTGATGAGTTCGATCTTGAACTGACGACCAGCGCCGAACAGGGATTGAAAATATTGGGAGAAAAGAGCCCGGATCTGGTTCTCTGTGACGTTATGATGCCGGGAATGGACGGGCATACGTTTTGTAAGAAGGTCAAAAGCGATGATCGCTATAAACATATACCCGTGATCCTGGTGACCGCCCGCAGCGGAGCGGAAATGATCTCTGAGGGAATCGAGGCCGGAGCGGATGATTATATCGCCAAGCCATTCGATTCGATCGAACTGAAAGCCCGTATCGGATCGCTTCTGCGTATTCGAAAGGTTGAATCCCAGCTTGCGCTGGCCAATCAAAACTTGAAAATGCGGACATCCGATCTGGTGGAGCAGCAGCGTTCTTTGTTTCTGTCGACGGTGAAATCTCTGGTTACCGCCATTGACGCCAAGGACGAGTACACGCGGCATCATTCGGCTCGGGTGACGGAATTCACATTGAAGATAGCCAAGAGTATGGATTTCAGCACCAAAGAGATGGAAGATCTCGAATTGGCCTCTCTTCTTCATGATATCGGCAAAATCGCTGTTCCTGAGAGCATTCTCAACAAGCCGGGCCCGTTGACGGATGAAGAGTATGCCGTGATCAAGGAACATCCGGTTCGCGGCGAGGGAATCCTCAAACCGATGGTCGAACTCAAGGAAATATCCATGGTTGTGCGTTCGCATCACGAGCATTATGACGGAACCGGATACCCAGACGGCCTGAAGGGATTGGGGATTCCGCTGGGCGCAAGGATCATGGCTGTAGCCGATGCATACGACGCCATCACATCGGAACGTCCTTATAGAAAAGGCGCTTCGCACTGGGCCGCGGTCAAAGAAATCACCCGATGTTCGGGAACCCATTTCGATCCCAACGTGGTACAGCATTTCCTTGAAATAAGCGGCACTTTTGCAGATAGGCCTGATAAAAAAGGTGCTTCCAAAACAATATGATAAATAACTCGAGCGGATGCAAAGGCCCTTCGTGAGAGTATTTTCCTTGACGATGAAAAGGGATAACGTAAAAAAGGGATAAACACATGAAAATTGAGCCTTTTGAAATGGAACGAATGCAGTCGACCTGGGAAAATCTGGTCGAATATGACATGAGTGAAAGCGGAATACGCGCGGTCACCCTGGCCGAACTTATTGAAATGGGATTCGACCTTGAAGCCGTGATGCATATGCCGCTCGGATACAGCCAGTCCAACGGTACGATCGCCCTGAGAAAAGAACTGGCCAAGAATTATCCGGGCGCTTCCATCGATCAGATCGAAGTGACCAACGGCACTTCGGAAGCTAATTACATGATTTGTCTTGCAACCATGAAACCCGGGGATGAGGTGGCCCTCGAGATCCCGAATTATATGCAGATGTGGGGAATTCCGCGAAGCCTGGGATCCGAGGTCAAAACCTTTACTCTGAAATCGCAATGCGGCTGGGAACCCGATTGGGAGGAATTTGAACGGGTGGTAACGCCGCGAACGCGTATCGTATACATTTCTCACCCCAATAATCCTACCGGATCCGTCCTTTCGAAAGAATCCATGCGCCGTATCGTGGACCGCTGCGAAAAAATGGGAGCGTTTCTGCTGGCGGATGAGGTGTATATCGGTGCCGAGCGGGAGCGTGAGGAAACCCCTAGCTTCTGGGGAATGAGCGATCGGGTGATCGTAACCGGTGGGCTTTCCAAAGCCTATGGAATCCCCGGTATCCGCATCGGATGGATCATCGGGCCGAAAGACTTGATCGCCGACTGTTGGAGTCAGCACGATTACATCACCATAGGGCCCAATAAGCTGTCCGATATCATGACACGAACCGCGGTCATGCCTGAAAATCGTCGACGGCTTTACGCGAGGACGCGGAAAATTCTGGGGAATAATTTTCCGATCATGCGGGAATGGATTGAAAGCTTCGGTGATTTTTTTACTTTCCGTCCCCCGGATGCGGGGGCTTTTTGTTTTCTCAAGTATCGATCCGAAGTGCCCAGCCTGGAGATCAGTCGGCGCGTGATGGAAAACCAGAATACATTGATCGTCCCCGGGATCCATCTGGGGATGGAAGGATTTTTGCGTATCTGGATGGGAGCCGAACCTGATTTTTTACATGAAGGGCTTGCGCGTATCGGGAATGAGATAAAGAAACTCCAAGCATGAACGCATAAATGCCGTCCGGATCCGGATTCGTGGAATACGACAAACCGGAAAGGAGAGCCGTGAAATGAAAACAAAAGACCGGCGGTTGATGAAATTCGTTGGAAGGTCGGCTTTTGCCGTGGCGCTTATATTTCTTTCCGGAAGCGCGGCATGCCGCTCGACGGAGAGAAACGCTCGGCAATTCGGTGAATCTTTCAGGATTCGTTTGGGGCTTGAGGTGTTTCTGGAAACTCCGGCCCGCTGGGTGGGGGGCAAGCGGGTGGGATTGGTGACGAATCCCACGGGAGTGAACGCAGACCTGTTCAGCGGAGTGACGTTGATGATAGAGCACTCCGAAATCGACCTCGCGGTGCTGTACGGACCCGAACATGGGATCCGGGGCGATGCTCAAGCGGGAGAGTCCGTTCCGTTTTTCATGGATGATGTTTTCGATCTGCCGGTTTTCAGCCTTTACGGTCCATTCGAAAAGCCGAGCACCGGGATGCTTAAAGGTATCGACGCCACGATGCGCGCCTTCGACACCCAAAATACCGGCAAAATTCCTGAGAAAGACATGGTGAAGGAAATCGATGTGATGGTTTTCGATATGCAGGATGTCGGCACCCGGATCTACACCTATATTTCGACCATGGCCTACTGCATGCAGGCTTGCGCGGACGCGGAAATCCCTTTCATCGTCCTGGATAGGCCGAATCCGATAAACGGGATCGACATGGAAGGTCCGCTGCTGGAATACCCGGAGTTCAGTTCCTTCGTGGGACTCTATCCCATTCCCGTGCGCCATGGGTTGACGATCGGAGAATTGGCGGGATTATTCAACGGTGAATTCATGGATGGGAAGGTGGATCTGCATGTCGTCCCCATGCGAGGATGGAAACGCGAAATGTGGTTCGACGAAACCGGCCTGCCCTGGGTCAATCCATCGCCCAACATGCCGACGCTGAACACCGCCGCCGTGTATCCCGGACAGGTTTTTCTGGAAGGCACCAATATTTCCGAAGGGCGCGGCACGACAAAGCCTTTTGAATTCATGGGGGCTCCCTGGATTGATGGAAACAGCTTATGCCGGGAGATGAATGAACGGAAACTTCCGGGGGCCTATTTCCGCGAATCTTGGTTTACGCCGACGTTCTCCAAATACAAGGGGGAGCGCTGCGGGGGGGGGCAGATCCATGTGACGGATAGGAACCGGTACCGGTCATTCTCCACGACCCTCGTTCTCCTGTCGACCATCCGCCGCATGTATCCGGAAAAGATGAAGTTTCACGTCCGTTATTTCGATCTTATCATGGGAACCCCCGGCATTCGAGAAGCCCTTGAGGAGGGGATGGACGTCGAAAAAATCGTCCAATCCTATCAGGCTGATTTGGATACCTTCGCGGATCTGCGGAAACCTTATCTGCTTTACTGAAAAGCGTCAACGGATCTCGGTGTTTCCGGTTCATTTGATCTCGATCCGTTACTCCAGACGGCGGATACGAACTTCAATCCCGGATCCTTGCAAAAGATCCACCAGTTCCGAAGTGTCGGTGTTCCCGAAGTGGTAAGGGTAGAGGATCTTCGGTTTGAACGAACGGGCGGCTTCAGCCGCCATCGGGGGATCCATGGTGTAGGGCAGGTTCATGGGAAGAAATGCGATATCGATATCCCGCAGGGATTGCATCTCGGGGATGTTTTCGGTATCCCCGGCGATGTAGACGCGTATGTCTCCAAAAGTCAGGATATAGCCGTTGCCTTCTCCCTTGGGATGAAACGGTTTGCCGGGACTGCGCATATGTTTGATGTTATAAGCGGGGACGGCGTTTGTCGGTATGGTGGCGAAAATTTGAGAATCGCCGTTATCCACAACAACGGCATTCCGGATATCCGCGGCGGCCTCGCACTTGCGCGTCCACGCCACGACGGTTTCTGTTTTCAAAATGTGCTCGATGGCATTGGGATCGAGATGGTCGCCGTGTTCGTGGGTGACCAGGATGAGATCGGCTTTGGGAAGTGCGGCGTAATCCGCGTATCGACTCACCGGGTCCACGTGGATCACTTTCCCCCGGAATTGGAACATCAGGGTGCCGTGCCCGATAAAAGTGATTCTGAGCTCCCCATCGGATGTGGGAATGAGGTCGCTTTCGAATTCCTGAGCCCCTCCCATCAAGGCCGCTGAGGTGATCAACAGAAAAAGAATGATGAAGCATCTTTGTATCATGGCTTTTCCTCCATGTGAAAAGAATGTCTCTCATGATGGAACAATCCAGAATTTGTTCCGGGATGAAAATATTATAAATGAAATGAGAGAATGCGTGCAATAATGGAATTTGCAGGCTTTCCGGAGTGTTGAGTGATGATCTTCTGATGTGCGTTTGATTTGTTTTGCATCGAGTAAACCGATATAATGGCGGGCGCATAAAAAAAGCGAGGGAGGAATCTGCATGAAACAACAGGTCGCCGTCATTGACGATGAAGCCGATATCGTAGAATTGATCTCGATCCATTTGAACAAAGCCGGGTTTGACGTCAGCGGCTTTTACGACGGATCGGCATTTTTCGATTTTCTGAGAGAGAGCCGTCCCGACCTGGTTATCCTGGATCTCATGCTGCCCGATTTCAACGGTTTGGATATATGCCGCATGATGAAAAAAGGGGAGGAAACATCCAGGATTCCCATCATCATGCTCACCGCCAAAGGGGAGGAGACCGACAGGATCATCGGCTTGGAATTGGGTGCCGACGATTATGTCACCAAACCTTTTTCACCCAAGGAACTCGTCGCCCGTGTGCGCGCCGTGCTTCGGCGGGGCAGCGATTCTACAGCGCCGCAAGTCGTGAAAGTAGGGGGAATGCTCCGTATAAATCAGGCGCGGCATGAAGTCTATGTGAATCAGGATAAGATCCCATTGACGACGACGGAATTCCGCATATTGCTGCTGCTTGCCTCCAAACCGGGATGGGTGTTTTCCAGGGAGCAGATTCTTGATCATCTTTGGGGTCGGGAAAAGGCCGTGGTGGACCGCACGGTGGATGTGCACATCAAACATCTGAGAGAAAAACTGGGGCCGGCGGGAAATATGATACTCAATGTGAGGGGAGTCGGGTATAAAATAGAAGCATGAAACAAAAGATATTCTGGAAAATCTTCGGGGGACAGTTGATCATTACCATGATAACGAGTCTTCTGATTATCGCCTTTTCCTTCTCCGCCATCAGGTCTTTTTATATAAGGACGGTGGAGCGGAATCTGATACGCCAGGGAGAGATCATGAAGCCGGAGGTTGTTGCTCTGCTTGAAGCGGATCGGATCGATGATCTGAAGAACATGGTATTGAGTATCGGAGAGAGAATTCCGGTGAGGATCACCGTCGTAAGAAGGGATGGTTTCGTACTGGCCGATTCCGAAGAAGATCCCGATGTGATGGAAGACCATCAATTCAGGCCGGAGGTCCTAAGAGCTCTGGGCGGTGAGATCGGAACTTCTTCACGATTGAGCCGTACCCTGAATCGGAAAATGTTTTATATCGGAATTCCGATCGTCAGGAAGGGAGAGATCGTCGAGGTTTTGAGGCTTTCCATGTTCGCGGAAGATATACGCGAGGTGTTCACGGATATTCGTTCCGATATCGCCTTGATTTTCGGCGTGATGGTCCTGTTGTCCATACTGGCGGTGTTGATATTATCACGATCCATATCCCGGCCGCTGCAGCTTCTCACCGAGGCGTCACGCCGGATAGGAGCCGGAAAATTCGAAACCAGAGTCTATCTCGACCGCAGGGATGAGGTGGGAGAACTCGCAAAAAGTTTCAATTTCATGACGGAACACATCAAGCAGCTGTTTACGGATTTGACGCGTCGGCGGGATGAGCTCAATACCGTTCTGGATGCGATGGATGAGGGACTGGTGGTGCTGGACGGAGAGAGCCGGATTCGTTTATGCAATAAAAGCTTCAAAAAGATCGCCGGTAGGGGCGAGATCGCGGATAAATACCAATGGGAGATAATCAGGGAAAAGGATTTCACCGATTATGTAAAAAACATGCTGCAGGAGAAGCGGGGGGGCGTTCAGGAAATTGCGATCCGGGACAAGATTTATCAGTGCAACGGGGTGTTTCTCAGCGGTCGTGATGAGTTCGTCATTACGCTGTCGGATATCACGGAGATCAAGAAGCTGGAAAAGGTCAAGAAGGATTTCGTATCCAATGTGTCTCACGAACTGAGAACCCCCCTGACGTCCATCAAGGGATTCATCGAGACCATGGAAGAAGAGCCGGCAGAAGATCACACGAAATATATCGACATCATCAAACGGAACACCGAACGTCTCATCGCCATCGTCAATGATCTTCTATCGCTGTCCGAACTCGAAGATCGAAGGCCGGATATGACGTCCGAAAACGTGGATCTGGAAAAACTGGTAATGGACGTGATGGAATTCTTCACTCCCCTGATAAAAAACAAAGGGATTAAACTGAATCTTACGGTGGAACCCGGCCTGCCTCAAATAAACGGAAACAACCTCGAACTGGAGCAGATGTTGAGCAACCTGATCGACAATGCCGTGAAATATACCGAGAAAGGAAGCATATCCCTTACTCTGAGTAAAGTGGATGACGGAGTGCGCATACATGTCTCCGATACCGGGATCGGTATTCCGCGAAAGGACTTGAAAAGGATATTCGAGCGCTTCTACGTCGTCGACAAATCACGGTCCCGAATATCAGGCGGGACTGGGTTGGGGCTGTCCATCGTCAAGCATATCGTCCTCCGTCACCGGGGAAAAATCGAAGTGGAAAGCGCCATGGGAGAGGGAACGCAGGTCACGATATTCCTTCCCGGCCCCGTCGTTTCCTAAGGGAAATCCCGAATCCCGATTCTTTCATCCATCCATCACGACGAAAGATCTAAATCGAATCGCGGTTATTAACCAAATATTAACCTGAAGTTTATTTCCTCCTAACATTATTTACGCACAATGCACTTGACCTATTTCACGGAAGTTCCCTTGAAAAGGGAAGTAAAGAATGAATTTATAACTTAAGGAGGTAAAGGAATGAAAAAGGTCGTAATTTTCGTCGTCGCGATGATGGCGTTCGGACTCTTGACGACCCGGGGCATGGCCCAGGGGAAGTTCGACGGGTACATGATCGCGGAATATTTTTCAGTTCTCAATCATCATGATGAGGACATTCAGGACCGGCATGGGCTGTGGATGCGCAGGATCTACCTGACCTACAACAACACGCTTACCGACAACATCAAGATGCGTCTCCGGATGGAGATGGCTTCCCCCGGTGATTTCAGCAGCGCAACTCTGAATCCTTTCGTGAAGGACGCCTACCTCAGCAGCAAGATCGCCGGTCAGGAACTCAAGGCCGGTATCTTCGGGCCTCCCACTTTCGAATTGGTCGAAAAGGTTTGGGGGTATCGCCCCCTGGAAAAGACCCCGCTCGACCTGCAGAAATGGGCGTCTTCCCGTGATTTCGGTGTCGGAGTCAAAGGCCATATCGACAGCGGAAAAATGCTGTCCTATTTCCTCATGTTCGGAAACGGATCTTCCAATAAGGCCGAGGACAACAAGGGAAAGAAACTGTATGCCTCGCTGGGATTTGCGCCTTCAAAAGCCTTTGTCGTGGAAGGATACATCGACAATGAGCACTCCAAAGACGATAAGGTCTACAGCATTTATCAGGGTTTCGCCGCGGTGAAGGGTGACTGGGGACGGGTTGGCGTGCAGGTTGCCCACCGGAATTACAAGCAGACCGTAGAAGGCGACGACGATGTCAAGGATAACTGGGATCTGCTTTCGGCTTTCGCCGTTTTCAGCGTCTCGGAAAAGCTCGATATCATCGCCCGGTTCGACAAGGTCATGGATGCCAACAGCTCCGGGCACAAAATCTCTTATATTCCCTTCGCCGACAATGCGCCGTCCAACTTGATCATCGGGGCCCTTGCCTTTACCGTCGCCAAGAATGTCCAGTTGATTCCTAATGTGAAGGTTGTGTTCTATGATGATCCGGAGGAAGGTGATACGCCTGATAACGATTTTTATGCGAATATGACTTTGTATTTCAAATTTTAAAAAGGGGATTACAAATGAAGAAACATGTATTGCACATCTTATTGATCGCCGCCGTCGGCTTCGGCCTGGCGGTGGGTGTCGGTGCGGGCATCCAATCCAAAACCATTACCATCAAGGGTTCGACCACGGTGCTGCCGATCGCGCAGTCCTGTGCGGAAGCCTTTATGAACCAGCACGACGAGGTGAATATATCCGTTCAAGGCGGTGGCTCCGGAGTCGGAATCGCTTCCATCATCGATGGAACCGCTGATATCGGCGACGCTTCCCGTCCCATTAAGGATAAAGAGAAGCAGAACGCCAAGGAAAACGGCGTCAAAGCCTATGAGAACGTCGTGGCCCTGGACGGGATCGCCGTGATCGTACATCCCAAAAATTCCGTCAGCGCCCTGACCAAGGAACAGATCAAGGCCGTTTACACCGGCAAGATCTCGAACTGGGCCGATCTGGGCGGTAAAAAGGGAAAGATCGTCGTGATCTCCCGGGACAGCTCCAGCGGAACCTTTGAGACCTTCAATGAACTGGCCCTGGAAAAAGAGAAAGTCAGGCCCGACGCCTTGATGAACGCGTCCAACAACGCCGTGGGTCAGACCGTCGGTCGGACCCCCGGCGCCATCGGATACATCGGATTGGGATATCTCAGCTCCAGTGTCAAGGCCGTTGATGTGGACGGCGTCGCCGCCACAAAGAAAAACGTGGTCAACGGCTCCTATTCCCTCGCCCGGAAATTATTCATGTACACCAACGGCGCCCCTCAGGGAGTGACCAAAGATTTTATTGATTTCATCCTCAGCGCCGACGGACAGAAACTGGTTGACAAGGCCGGATTCGTTTCGGTCAAATAATAGGACAAAAAGGAATTTACAATGGATGCAAGGGCCAGACGTCTAAAAGAAAATATCTACAAGGGAGCATTCACGGTACTGGCCTTTGCATCCCTGTTCTTTCTGGTCGGGATCACCATCACGCTCTTTCTCGAGGGACTGCCGGTCTTCAAGGAAGTCAAGGTATTTCAGTTCCTGTTCGGCACATCTTGGTATCCTACCTATGAGCCGCCGGAATTCGGCATCCTTCCCTTGATATTGGGATCTTTTTGGGTCACGGCCGGAGCCGTCTTCATCTGCGTCCCCCTCGGCGTGGGCAGCGCCCTGTTTATCAATGAGATCGCCGGCCGACGCATGAAAGCGGTCCTGAAGCCGGTCATCGAGCTGCTGGCCGGGGTGCCTTCCATCGTGTACGGATTTTTCGGCATGGCCGTCGTCGCGCCTTTTCTTCAGCGGTTTCTCAATCTGCCCGTCGGTTTGACCGCCTTCACGGGAAGCCTCATTCTGGGTGTCATGGCGACACCGACGGTATGCAGCATCGCCGAGGATGCATTGAGCTTTGTTCCGAAGAGTTTCCGGGAAGCCTCTTTCGCCGTGGGAGCCAATCGCTGGCAGACCCTGACGAAAGTCATCCTTCCCGCCTCGGCCTCCGGGATTTCCACCGCGATCATCCTGGGAATGAGCCGGGCCGTGGGAGAAACCATGACCGTGCTGCTGGTGTGCGGGGGGGCCGCCGTGATTCCGCATACGTTGTTTCAACCCGTGAGGCCGATGACGGCGACCATCGCCGCGGAGATGGGGGAAACGGTCATCGGCAGTACGCATTACCATTCATTATTCGCGATCGGATTGATCCTTTTCATGATTACGTTCATATTCAATGTGATCGCCGAACTCATCAGCCGAAGATATCGTTTAAAATTGGGATTGGGACGATGAAGAATAAAAAAGTGGAACAGAGGCTCGGGTTCGGCAGCCTGTTTCTCTGCATCACCATCACTCTCTTTTTTTTAGGAACCATAATTTATTTTATTGCGAGCCGGGGATTCCGGATTTTATCCTGGGATTTCCTGACGCAGGTGCCCAAAGAAGCCATGACGGCGGGAGGCGTCGGCCCCGCTATCGTCGGCACGCTGTTCTTAGTGGTCGGGGCCATCGTTTTCGCGCTTCCTTTAGGAGTGGCCTGCGCCATCTATCTTACGGAGTATTCTCCTAAGGGTTCCGTGGTCAATGTCATCCGCATGAGCATCAATAATCTGGCCGGGGTTCCCTCGGTCGTATTCGGATTATTCGGACTGGGGATCTTCGTGAAACTGTTCGGTTTCGGAGTCTCCGCCCTATCCGGTGGATTGACCCTCGGCATTCTCGTTCTTCCTCAGATCATTTCCGCCACCCAGGAAGCATTGATCGCGGTTCCACAATCCTTCCGCGAAGCCTCTTTGGCCGTGGGAGCCACTCACTGGCAGACAATACGACGCATCGTGCTGCCCACGGCGATGCCGGGGATCATGACGGGAGTCATCCTCAGCATCGGCCGCGTCGCCGGTGAAACCGCGCCCATCCTTTTCACCGCGGCGACGTTCTACACGCGTGGATTTCCCAAATCATTCACGTCAGAGGTGATGGCGCTTCCTTATCACATATATGCCTTGATGACGGAAGGAACCCACCCAGAAGCTCAGACGGAGATCGCTTACGGCTGCGCTCTGATCCTGCTGATCCTGGTTCTGGCGATCTCGGCTGCAGCGATTATAATCAGACAAAAACAGAGAGCCGCATATGAGCAATGACATCAAGATAAAAGTCGAAAAGGTGAATTTCTTTTACGGAAAAAGCCGGGCCTTGAAAAACATAGATATGGATATATATGCCAATCAGGTCACGGCCTTCATCGGACCCTCCGGATGCGGGAAATCGACGTTTATCCGCCTATTAAACCGGATGAATGAATTGATCCCCAAAACGCGGTTTGAAGGTAAGATCCTGTTGGATGGACGGGACATTTTCAGCAACAGCATGGATGTCGTGGAAATCCGGCGTCGGGTCGGCATGGTTTTCCAGAAGCCGAATCCTTTTCCCAAAAGCATATTCGACAACTTGAGCTATGGATTGAAGATCAATGGCTACAAGGACAAAAACCGGATACGTGAGAAGGTCGAGGATTCCTTGAAAAAAGCGGCGCTGTGGAATGAGGTCAAGGACCGGCTTCAGGATAATGCGCTGGGTCTATCGGGGGGGCAGCAGCAGAGGTTGTGCATCGCACGCTGTATCGCCGTTGAGCCTGATGTCATTCTTTTCGATGAGCCGTGCGCCAGCCTGGACCCGATATCGACACGCAAGATCGAAGAGCTTATCGAACAGCTGAAAAGAGATTTCACCATTGTGATCGTTACACATAACATGCAGCAGGCCGCCCGCGTTTCACAATACACCGCATTCATGTATCTGGGCGAGCTGATTGAATTTGGCAAGACGGAAGAGCTGTTTACGGTTCCGAAGAACAAGATGACGGAAGATTATCTTACGGGAAAATTCGGATAATGAGGAATCCATGAAGAAAAGCGTGCTTTTTCTCTGCACCCACAATTCCGCCCGATCGCAAATGGCGGAAGGCTTACTGCGGGAGACGTATGGAAGCCGATACGTGGTGGAAAGCGCCGGGGTCGAACCCACGGCGGTTAATCCTCTGACCATCGTCGTTATGCGGGAGATCGGAATCGATCTTTCCGGGAACCGCTCGAAAAGCATACATGAATTTGAAGGACGCAAATTCGATATCGTGGTCACCGTATGCGATCTTGCCAGGGAAAGCTGTCCGTTCTATCCGGGGGTTTTCATCATGCATAAAAGCTTCCCCGATCCCGGAGTCCAGCCGGAAGGCGAGAGAGATTCCTTGGAGCGGTTCCGTCATGTTCGGGATGAGATCAAAACGTGGATCGATAAAGCCTTCTCGAACAAGATCGAGATCTTAACCAAAGACAAATAAGGAGAAAGCCATGCTGCAACATGCCGTAACGGACCTGAAAAAACGTTTGATCGAATATGCCGCGTTGGTGGAAGACATGATCCAGAAAAGCACAAAGGGCTTGCTGACGAATAATCGTCTTATGCTTGAAGAGGTAAGGGATGTTGATGAACCCCTCGCCAATCGGATGGAACTGGAGCTGGAGGAGAAATGCACTTCCCTGATCGCGAAATATCAGCCGCTTGCCAACGATCTCCGTGCCGTGATGATGATCGCACAGATGAACAATGACCTTGAAAGGCTGGGTGATTTGGCGGTCAATATCGTGGAAAGCAGCCTGGAATTGATCGACCAGCCGATGGTAAAGCCTTTGATCGATATCCCTAAGATGTCCGAGATCGCGATCGGCATGGTGCGGGACAGCATCGATTCATTCATAAAAAGCGATTCCTCTAAAGCCCAGGCGGTGTGTGAGCGGGATGCCGAAGTCGATCAATTGAAGGAACAGATCAATCGGGAATTGCTGACCCACATGATGAGCGATCCGAACATCATCAACCGGGCTTTTCAATTGATAAGGATTTCAAACAGTCTGGAGAGGATCGCCGATCTTTCCACCAACATATGTGAGGACGCCATTTATATCATCGAAGGCAAGGTGATCAAGCACCACAAGCAAGAGGACGATACGCCCTAAGGAACGACGGGCGCTATCCGCCGATGATGGGAGTCGACTGTGGATCAAGGGGATTGATGCGCACCGCCAGAGAAAAAAGGAAGGGATAACTCTGTTGCAGATGCATGGTGTAAGTCACCCATTCAGAAGTAAGCTGTACGTAGGCTCGTCTCAGATCTATGGCAAGGTGCTTTTTATCGGATTCGGGCAGGTTTTCGATACGGTCTCCTCTGTAATGGAGCTCCTCCGTCAAGTGGAACACCGCCCATAGAAGATCCGTGAATCGATCATGTTCCAAAAGGTTGGGATTTTCCAGCAAGCGCAACAGAAAAGAGCGTTTATCGGTGAGGAAATCCCGTAAGGGAGCGAGATCCTTTTCATCAATCTCGACTTGATAGGAAAAGTCATGGGCCGCTTTGACCGCTTGAAGGAAATCTCTTTTTCCCCAATCCGGTTTGATATCCAGCTTGGAAGTTAAATTTTCGCAGTCCTTTATGAATGTGGAAAATTTGGAGAGGAGCTCCAGACCGACTTCACTGAAAAAGGTCCCGATGACCATGTTCAACTTGTTGAGTTTGCTCATTTTATCCCGGCGCGACAGCAGGCGTTCGATCAGAAGGATGGTAAGCAATACGTCCATGAACAGGAAAGCGATATCTCCGACCATGTAAATAAAAATGTGGTGGGCGTCTTTAAAGATCAAAAAATGAACGGTGTATCCCAAAGCCGAAGCCCCGAGGAGAATCAAACTGAGTGTCACGGTCCAGGGGAACTTTATTTTCATATCGGTTATCCTCCTTGTGCGATGCTTTCAGAACAAGATTATTGCTATTTAAAACCGGAAGGAGGCTTTTGTCAAATGAGACGATAGTCTATTCCATGTTGAAAAGAGGGAAATCACGTTAACCGTCTCCGGAGATTATGCTATAATGCTTTATTCATTAAAGGCCTTTATCGAAAGGAGTCAGTATGTCATCGATTGAAGTAAATGGAAAAACGATTCAACTGAATGAGGAGGGATTTCTCAATAATCCCGAAGAATGGAACGAGAAGATTGCGGAAGTTTTGGCGAAACAGGAAGAAAATTTGGATGTATTATCGGAAGACCACTGGGCGGTGATCAATTTTATACGCGAGCACTATCTTGAAAAAAAACTGGCTCCCATGGTGCGAAAGATTTGTAAAACCACGGGATTTCCGCTGAAATATATTTTCGAACTATTCCCCTCGGGGCCGGCGAAAGGGGCCTGCAAATTGGCGGGGCTGCCGAAGCCCGACGGCTGCGTCTGAACGATCGGAACCGTAATGGATAAGTTACTTTCCGTCGGTGTCGTCGTTTCTTTCCTGCTTTCACTATCGGCTTTGATCTGGTTGATTTTGAAAACCTTTTCGTTCGGAAAACCGACGCTGAAATCCGAAGCGCAGGGGGAGGGCAAAAAGGGCGTCAATTATGCTTTCGTTCAGGGTATGATGCCTTGGGAGAAAGAAAGCGCCAAGCGTCATTTGATCACGTATTTTTCAGGCTTTCTCTATCACGGAGGGATATTTCTGGCCGCTTTCTACATTTTCACCCTTGTCTTGGGCATTTCTCTCCCGAAGTGGATTCTCCTGGGTTTTCAGATCGTCATTCCGGCGGCGGCGGCGGCGGGCATCGGTCTTTTCATAAAGAGAAACGTCGTAGAGTACATGCGGTCCATCAGTACTCCGGACGACTACGCGGCTAATCTGCTGGTCGATACTTTTCTCATCCTGGCCTTCGTTCATACTCTGAATCCCGGAGTGCGGCCCGTGCTGCTCCTGGTATCCATCATCATGTTCCTTTATATCCCGCTTGGAAAAATCAGACATTGTTTTTTCTTTTTTTACAGCCGGATACTTTTCGGAATTTTCTTTGGACGAAGAGGGGTTTTTCCGCGGAAGCAGAACCAGAAAAGGATGGAAGCATGAAAGACAAAAACGAAGGCGATGTGTACGCGGAAAAAATAAAGAACCTCCATGCGGAGGATTTTCAGAGGGCCCTGTCCGAATTTGAAAAACGTGTCCATTTTGATTTCGCCGCGTTTTTCAATACCTGCGCTCACTGCGGTTTATGCGCGGATGCCTGCCATTATTATCTCCGGGATAAGGACCCAAGAAATGTCCCGGCCCATAAATTGGCCATGATCACCCGAATCTACAAAAAGCATTTGGGAGATCCTTTGAGTCGGGCGCTGGGGCGCTGGGTGGGAAGCGGCAAGCTCGATGGCGATACGGTCGAAGAATGGGTCGATTCTCTGTTCGGCAGGTGCAGCCTCTGCGGGCGGTGCGCCATCAATTGTACCATGGGAATAAATATCCCGTATATCATTCGGGCGGCCCGTGGTGCCTTGGCGGCGATTGATCTTGTTCCCCCCGGGTTGCAGTCCACCGTGGATACAGCGGTCGAAAAAGGCAACAACATGGGGATCGCGCGCGAGGACTGGCTGGAAACCTTGGAATGGCTGGAGGATGAACTGAGGCAGGAAGTGGATGACCCGAATGCGAGCCTTCCATTGGATCGAAAAGACGCGAAGATTCTATATACCATCAATCCGCGGGAAGCCATGTTCTTTCCGATGTCCATACTGGCGGCGGGAAAAATATTCCATGCCGCGGGGGCCAGCTGGACCTTCTCCAGCGACTACTACGACGTTACGAATTACGGCCTGTACAATGGAGACGATAGCGCAGCCGGCTTGATGTCGGAGCGCCTGGTGAAGTCCATACGGGAATTGGGGTGTCAAACCCTGGCGCTCGCGGAATGCGGACACGGATACAATTCCAACCGTTGGGAGGCTCCGGAGTGGCTCAGCCAGAAATACGGATTTGAAGTCAAAAGCATCCTTCAGATCGTTGCGGATTATATACGGGATGATGTCATTCAAGTGGATGCTCAACGAAACCAGAAAGTCATGACCCTTCATGATCCGTGCAACCTGGTTCGATTGGGAGGGATCGTAGAGGAACAGCGCTATATACTGAGGAGCGCAGCCGCCCGTTTTGTGGAAATGACACCTAATCGGGAAAAAAATTACTGCTGCGGCGGAGGAGGCGGTCAGCTCGCGATGACCCGATTCGCAAAGCGTCGGATCGATGTTGGTAAGCTGAAGGCGGACCAGATTAAAAACACAGGAGCGGAGATCGTTGTCACTCCCTGCCACAACTGTATCGACCAGCTTCTGGAACTCAACAAACACTATCAACTGGGTGTCGAGATAAAAACGGTCTGTGAAATTGTCGCCGATGCTCTTGTCTTGGATTCGAATCGGAATTCCATAGCCGAAAAGGCATCGAACGGCGGGTCCGTTTAAATAAATTCACGATTCCGAGAAAGATCGGATACAAGCATTCTTTTCATAAATCCCAACGCGCCATGTCGCCCGGTTATTGCGGGAATGAGTTGTGCCGCGGAAACGCAGCGATTTCCATACGAGGCCGACTGAATCGTCGTGCTGATCTCCCTTGATTATTTTTTGCGCTGCATCTCTGCGATATCTTTTACGGCGTCGATCGCCGTACGAATATGATCTTCGGTGTTGAAGGGGCCGACGCCGAACCGTACGGAACCGTGGATGTCCAGAGTCCCGATCTGTTCGTGGACGAGAGGAGCGCAGTGAAGGCCGGTTCGGGATGCGATATTATAGTCCACATCGAGAATGGTGCCCGTGTTGAGGGCTTCCATCCCATCGACGTTGAATGTCAATACGCTGATATGGTCGGTCAAGTCGTCTTGGCAATACATCGTGACGCCTTCGACTTCGCGAAGTCCGTCCCTCAGCATTCGCGTCAGCTTCATCTCATGATCGTGGAGTTTGGATAAACCCTGCTCCTGAATCCATTTCAGCCCCGCGTTCACCCCGGCTATACCTACGGTATTGGCGGTGCCGTATTCCATGCGGTAGGGGTATTCATAGAGGTGGGTGGGGACGGCGGAGCGAACTCCGGTTCCGCCGGCGCGGGTGTGTCGGATTTCAATTCCTTCGCGGACATAAAGACCTCCGATTCCCGTGGGGCCGAGCAGAGATTTATGACCGGTAAAAGCTATGATATCCGCGTTAAGGTCCTCCATGTCCACCGGGATCTTACCGGCGGATTGAGAACTGTCGATGGCGAATGGGATTCCTGCTTTTTTGCAGTGACGGCCTATCTCTTTGACCGGCTGGATGGTTCCGATTACATTCGAAGCGTGGTTGACGATAACGAGTTTGGTGTTTTTTTTGAAAAGTTTTGGAAAATCATCGGGATCGACGAAGCCTTTATCATCAAAACGGATTTGATCCACTTCAACTCCGTTGAAAATCTTCTGGTGGTATAAGGGTCTCAGCACGGAGTTATGTTCGATCGTGGTGGAAATCGCGTGGTCGCCTTTTTCCAGCAATCCGTTTATTATCAAGTTCAGGGCATCGGTGGAATTGTAAGAAAAACACAGGCGGTTCGGGTCCGTCCCATTGAAAAAATCCGTTAAAAGCTTGCGCGTTCCCTCGACTATTTCGCCAGCTTCCAAGCATAGGTCATATCCGGATCTTCCCGGATTTACACCGAAATTCCTGTAAAAAGTGTCCATGAATGAATAAACGATTTCTGGTTTAGGGAAAGAGGTCGCGCCGTTGTCAAGGTATATCATGTCGCTCATTTTTCGATGTCCTCCTAGGTAATATATTTGATGTTTTAACGGTTGAAAAATAATTTCACGATTTTTAAATCTAACGTAATACCCAGAGTAAACGCAAACCTTTTTTTAACAAAAAATTGACAGAAATCGCCTTCTTGGCTTAAAATTTATGGTTCTAAGCAGTTTTTTGTCGATTTGAAATCGTGGAAAGAACAGGTGTTTCAAACATATTGGAGTCCATTTTGCGGGGGTGACAACCCCGATCACCGCAGCGTAGACGGATTAAAAAACTCTGCCCGGTCGTGAGACCGTACCGTTGATTTGGGCGAATCATGTTTGATTACGCCGAGGAGATTGCTAGTGATTATTCATGAACTGAATGAAGTTAGGGAAAATGAAGTGTGCGAGGAAGGCTCTTCGGGAGCTTTCATTAAAATTTTAATCGGGCCGGAAGATGGCTCGGAAAACATCATCATGCGGAAGATCCGACTGCGGCCGGGCGGTCATACGCCGCTCCATGAACACCCTCACGAGCATGTCGTCCATATCGAGAAGGGACGAGGATTTGTCGTGACCCCGAATGGGGAAGAGATAGAGGTCGCGGCCGGGCAAAGCCTATTTGTAGCAGGCGATGAGATGCACCAATTCAAAAATAAAAGCCAGGATGATTTTGCATTCTTATGCACCATCCTCAATCCGGAACGCTGATGTGGATTGACGTCATATTCAAATGAAAGCAAATTCCAATAGAGCTATAGAATTCCTTCTTGCTCGAGGAAACCTGCCGATACTATACTGGTTGAAAAAAGATATTCTGGAAGTTCCGGTAGATCGTGAGCACAAAAATTTAAAGAAATATGCCAACAGAATCCGTATTGTTGATGATCAAAAGCAAAATGGAGCTTGGTGCCGGAAAAAATATACCGGTCCAC
>CAYSQW010000054.1:0-24226 GCA_964433135.1 uncultured Eubacteriales bacterium | reverse complement strand
CCATAACCTTGGCGGAAGCATGAAAATGGCCAAAATATCACCGAAACTGTACATGGTTTTCCAGGTCACCATGCTCACAAAAGTTCTTGAGATATTCAACGAAGAAGATTTGGCCATCAAAAGTTTTGTCAAAGAATAGGAATCACGCTCCAATTTTTTATGGTAAAATCATTCCATGGCGAAAACCCGCCTTTATAGATTTCTTTCCACATTCTGCGACCTCAAACCGGGTGAAGAACGAATAACATTTCTCCTCTTTTTTTATTTTTTTCTCATAACTGCTCCATACAGCATCATCAAATCTCTCAGGAATGCCAATTACCTTGACAGTCGCGGTCCTGAAGATCTACCTCTGGCCTATTTTCTCACAGCCGTTTTAATGGGATTCATTGTCACTTTTCATACAAAATCACAGGAAGCTTTTCCGCGAAGAACCCTGATCATTTCCAGCCTGCTCTTTTTTACCGCCACCAGCCTGCTTTTCGGTCTTGTCCTCCCGATGGAAAAATCCGTGCTTCCGCTAGTCAACTGGATATGGGCGAACGTCTATATCGTCGTGCTGGTAACCCAGTTCTGGATCGTCGTGAACGACATCTTTAATCCGAGGGAAGCCAAGCGCCTCATCGGTTTTTTTGGAAGCGGCGGGATTCTGGGGGGAATCATCGGCGGAGAAATCACAGCCTTGCTGGCCCGTTCCCGGTTCGCGGACTCACTTCTGGTCATCGTGGCGGGGATGCTGACCGTCTGCATTTTCGTCGTCTACCTCGTTCTCTCTCCCCAACGGAAAACACGTATGCGCGGAATCTCAAAATCCTCCGCGAAAAAAACACCGCCGAATTTGAAGGACGTCGGCTTCAAGGACTGCTTCAACACGGTTCGAGGCAGCCCGTATTTGAAAATTCTGGCGGGCATTGTAACTCTCACTCTTATCGTATCGACCCTGATTGACTTTCAGTTCAACAGCATCATCAAGACCGCGGTAACGGGGGGGAAAGAGCTTACCGTGTTTTTCGGACATTTCAATGCCGGTTTGATGATCGCCGCTTTTTTCCTTCAGCTGCTCATGACAAGCAATGTCATCAAACGCTTCGGTATCCGCTTTACACTGCTTTTTTATCCGTTGATTCTTTTGATTTGCTCCTTCGGAATCTTTTTCGCTCCGGTTCTGTTCATGGCTGTTTTGATCAAGGGAAGCGACAAAAGCCTCTCCTATTCCATCAACCAATCAGTACGGGAACTTCTCTATATCCCCATTCCCCCAGAAGTCAAATATAAAGCAAAGATTTTCATCGACATGTTTCTCAATCGTTTTGCCAAGGGTATCGGCGCTCTTATTCTCATGCTCATTCTTTTCCTTCAACTCGATATCAAGTTCATCAGCCTTGTATCGGCAGGCGTGATCCTCGTCTGGCTTATATTCAACTGGCGTGTAGCCCGCGAATATGTCGGAACCATCAATAGGCAGGTTGAACTCAAATGGGAACGAGCGGACCATATTCTTCGCGATCAAGTCGACGTCGACGCCACCAAGCTGATTTTCGACACCCTGGCCAGTAAGAATCAAAGTTCCGAACTCTATGCCATGCACGTTTTTGACTTGATCAACCAGGACAAGCTTACCCCGGAAGTAAAAAAGCTCATCTCTTACAAACAAGATGAATTTCTCGCGGCTTCGCTGGGTGGATTATTCGAGCAGGGTGAAACAGGTCTGATCCCCTCCGGGGTAGAACCTTGGGACGAAGACGAACTCACAAAAGAAATCAAAAAAATCATGTCCATGGATATATATCAGCAGTTCATGGAAGATTATGTTGACAACGTTCTGTCTGGTGGAATCACGGACGCTGAGACCCAGAAAATGGAAGTCGCCAAGGCCATCGGCATGATGCCGGTTCAATCTCCCCTAGCACAAAAGCTCCCCGAACTGTTGGAGGACCAATCTCCCGACGTTCTCAAATACGCCATATCCAGCGCGGCGCATCTCAAATCGAGAGAACATATTCCGGCATTGATCAAACAATTGAGTCACCCCCAGACACGAGAGGACGCCAGCGCTGCACTCCGTCAGTACGGATCTAGAATCATCGGTACGCTTGCAGATTATCTCGCAGATCCCGACG
Organism: uncultured Eubacteriales bacterium; assembly: GCA_964433135.1. Lineage (GTDB taxonomy): Bacteria > Acidobacteriota > Aminicenantia > Aminicenantales > Aminicenantaceae > CAYSQW01. The sequence continues at coordinate 22,106 of CAYSQW010000054.1, read as the reverse complement.
AAAGCATCTCAATAAAAAAGGCGATACCCCCTATTTTAGCCGGTTTCGCCTCTCAGGAAACAGTGGATTTTCTCATCATGGAGCTGCATGTTGATCAGCAAGAGATTGAGATGGAATTGGTGGATGCCCTGGAGCAGATCCGCGCTGAAAATCCGAACCTCAATTTTGCCCCCGATCAGATACGCAATAAAATTCTTCAGGATATCCTTCACTGCTATAACCTCCTTCTAAAAACTTCATCCTCACCCCGCGGCGTACAAAAACCGGATGCCTCTGAAGCTTTCCACGGCCAATCGCAACTGCTTACGAATCTTTTTAAACTGCTTAGTCTTATCTATCCTCACCAGGATATGATGAAGGCCTATCAAAACCTCCGTACGGGAACCAAAGATTCGGTTGCCTACGCTCTCGAGATGCTCGACAACAGCTTGAAGAAAGAAATGAGAAACTATATTTTTCCCTTGATCGAAGACATCTCCAATCAAGAAAGATTGAAACGCATCCGTTTTTTGATGAGATCCCCCGCTTTTTTCGGAAATGATCGATGACGAATGACAGACGACACCTCTGGTTGAAACGTTTTATCGACATCAGACCGGAAGAAACGTCCCTCTCTCTCCTTATGTGTCTCTATTTCTTCCTGCTGACGACCTCCGCATACATCATCAAACCGGTAAAGGTATCACTTTATCTTGAATGGCTTAAACCCGAGAAACTGCCCTGGGCCTACCTGTTGACGGCTCTGATTATAGGTTTCGTGGTCACGCTCAACATGAAGCTGCTCGAAAACATGTCGCGCAGCCGATACATCTCAATCAGCCTCGTGTTTTACATCTTCAGTCTGCTTGTTTTCTGGTTGCTATTCCAGCACAAAGGACGCTGGCTTTCCATGGTCTATTGGATCTGGGCGGAGATTTTTACAGTGACCTCCGTCACGCAGTTCTGGATTCTCGTTAATGATTTTTTCAATCCACGGCAAGCCAAGCGGTTGGTAGGTTTTTTGGTCAGCGGAGGTCTTTTGGGGGGCATCATCGGTTCTGTTCTGGCAACATCGCTGGCTCAAGTGATGGGGACGGAAAACTTGATGTTGATATGCCCGTTTCTGCTTTTCGGATGCCTCCTTATTATCAGGAAGTCGCGACACATCTCTCTCCTTTCCACGAATCCCGGCACGGACGACGACATCTCTTCCAAAAAAAAGAAGGCAGACTACGGCGAAGGCTTTCGCCTGCTCAAGCGGAACCGTTATCTCCTTCAACTCAGCGGAGTTATGGCGTCGGCGATCGTGGTGACGACTTTGATCGATTTTCAATTCAACAGCATTGTCGAGACGACTTTTTCGATTAAAGACCAAAGGACATCGTTTCTTGGAGCATTTTTTACCATCCTTCTGATCTTTTCCTACCTGCTTCATTTATTCGTAACCAATTCAATATTAAAGAACTTCGGATTTCGCGTAGCCCTGCTCATCGCTCCGGTCATTCTCCTCGCGGGATCCGCCGCCGTCTTCGTCATCCCGTTGATGGGACAAATCTACTGGGCCGTCGTGCTTAAGGGAACAGACAAAAGCCTGGCTCACTCCCTCAATCAATCCGTCAGAGAGCTCCTCTACATACCTATCGCTCCGGAAATCAAATATAAAGCGAAAATGTTTATTGATATGTTCATCAATAAATTCGCAAAAGGCCTCAGCGCCTTGCTCCTATTGATATGTTTGCATATTTTTCATTTCAATCTGGCGAAAATCAGCCTGCTTACCATTGCTTTTTCCCTGCTGTGGATTATTCTTGACACCCGCATCACCCATGAATACATCGGCAGCGTCAAGAAAAACCTCCAGATCAAGTGGAAAGACGCCGATCAATATATCATGGAAAATATCGATGTCGACCTGACCAAGATGGTCTTCGACACGCTTCAAAGCAAGGAACGAAGCTCCGTTCTTTACGCGATGAACCTCTATGACCTGGTGAAAAGCGAAAAAATGACGCCGGAAGTAAAAAATCTCATCGATCAAAAATCCGACCATATAAAAGCCTGTTCGATGGATGCTCTCCTCGAACTTGATGGCGAAGCCCTGCTTCCGGCATTGGATGACGCCCTGGAAAACGAGAAGCTGTCCGAACAGATCGAAGAGATCATGTCTCAAGATGTTTATCAGGAAGTCATGCAACAGCAAATCACAAAGGTCCTGCAGGAAACCGGCGGACATGGAGAAACCGCCCGCATGGAAACCGCCAAAGCCTTGGGAATGATGACTCCATCCTCCTCCTTGATCCGCAACCTGAGCCCCCTGTTGAAGGATGATTCGGTCGATGTCGTCCTCTATGCTCTCGATAGCGCGGGGAATCTCAAAATCAGAGATTTTGTTCCTCTGATCATCAACAAGCTCCGAGATCCAAAAACCCGGCGCCCCGCGAGCCGCGCCCTTGCCGCATATGGAGAAAAAATCACCGGGACCTTAAGGGATTATTTGGCAGACCCTGAAGAGGATTTGAGCATAAGACGCGCAATCCCGGATATCATGTCCCAAATTAAAAGCCAACGAGCGGCGGATCTCATGTCCTGGGAGCTAAAAAGAGCCTCCACCGATCTGGAATCCGATATCATCGAGGCATTATTCAAGCTCAGGACAAAGAGTCCCGATCTTCGCTTCCCCGAAGCGCTTGTGACCGAAAAATGTCTTCAGCTCATCAAAAAATCCTATTTGATTCTCCTGGAACTGCACAGTGTCCAAAATAATCCCAAAAAAGCACTTCTTGCCAAAGAGCTTGAAAGCGATCTCGGTCAAAGCCTCAAACACATATTTGAATTGATCAGCTTGATTTACATCCGAGACGACATCATTAAAGCCTATCAAAATATCAGCTCAGGTAATAAAAAAGCCATCGATTATTCTCTGGAGTTGCTGGATAATCTTCTCAAACGGGAAATCAAGGATTTTCTCCTGCCGCTGATCGATGACATCGCTTTTGAAGAGAAAGCCAAACAATGCAAACGATCGCTTAAAATCCTTGAAAAAATGGAATCCGCTTGAAATAAACAAGTATAACTCCTTATAATAAGGGGGGTGATGTTGATGGCTGAGTTGTATATTTACCCCAAAAAAAGCGATACGTTTTCTTTCTCTCTCAAAAAAGAAAAGATTTCTTTCGGTCGCTCTTCAGAAAATATCGTCTCCCTCCCCGATCCTTTTTGCTCAAGCCACCACGCTTATATTGATTTTTTAAACGACCAGTATTATATCCGAGACAACAACAGTAAAAACGGCACTTTTCTCAATGGGAAAAAAGTCCAATCCGCCGGCCCTCTCCAGAAGGGGGATGAAATTCTTATCGGATCCACACGCATTGTCTTCGACCGAGAACTCGAAACCAACGTCGAAATGACGGAAGCGCCGTCATCTTCTCTTAACATCAACACAATCATGCACTTGGAAGAGATCCTCAGCGAACCTGATCTCTATACCACGATTCATTCTCCCGAAAAGCCCTCACACCTCATAGATATTACTCAGGAGAATAAACAGGCCGCGGTCATAAATGAAGTCAGCCGGGCTCTGCTCCTTCACAAGCCTCTCAACGAACTTCTGGAACACATCATGGACCTGATCTGCGAAAATATGCGGATGGATCGAGGAATTCTTATGCGAATGGAAGGGAATCCCCCCCAACCCATTCCAAAGGTCGTCCGCATCGTCAACAAACTGCTGTCCGATCAAAAAATTCTGGTGTGCAAAAGCATCATCATGACCGCCGTCAATAACAACTCATCAATCCTTATCAGCGACGCCCAAAGCGACAGTCGATTCCGCGAGCAGGAAAGCATCATCAAATTGAATCTTCATTCAGCGATGTGTGTCCCTCTCTGGAATAATAAGGAGATCATCGGAATAATCTATGCGGACAGAATATCGCTTCTCGAACAATTCACGGAAAACGACCTCAAGCTGCTCACGCTGCTTGCCAACCTGGCAGCCGTCAAAATCGAAAATGCGGGCCTGATCGAACAGGCCATCGAAAAAGAGCGTATCGAGAAAGAACTGGCATTGGCTTCCCAAATACAGAAAGATTTTCTGCCGAAGGAAATCCCGGAATGGCGCGGGTTCGACATTGCCGGAAAGAATATCCCCTGTCATGAGGTCGGCGGCGACTATTATGATTTCATTCCCATCGGCGACGACAGGATGGGGATCGTGATCGCGGACGTTTCCGGAAAAGGAGTCAGCGCCTCCCTTCTGATGGCCTCCCTGCGGGCCGCCATGCATTCAGAAATCCATGATAATTATAAGATAGAAAAGATGGCGGTAAAACTGAACAATTTCGTCCACGGCAGCACCGCCTCAAATGCTTTCATTACATTCTTCTATGGAGAACTGGATCACGCATCAAATCAGCTGACATTTATCAATGCCGGACATAATCCCCCCTTCCTTCTTAGAAAAAGAGGGAAAATCGAGCGCCTGGAAAGCTGCGGTTTCTGCCTGGGAATGTTTTCCGAAAGCCAATATCCGGTACAATCCCTGACACTCCACCCCGGAGATACGCTTCTGCTTTATTCGGATGGATTCACCGAATGCCGCAATGCAAAAAAAGAAGAATACGGAGAGAAAAACCTTCAGCAAACACTCAAAAAAAACGCCAAGCTGCCGGCATTCAAACTGCTCGAGGCGATAGAAGAAGAAGTGCGGATGTTTACAGCAGGAATGGAACAAATGGACGACATGACGCTTGTCATCGTTAAGAACACCAAGGCTTGATAATACAGGAACAATATCATAATCAGACGGATATCCGCCTGCAGGGAAACGCCCCCGATCATTTGAACTTTTTCGCCTTCTGGGTTATTATCGCTTAGAAAAAGTGCTAAATTGGATTCCATGAAACGATTACCGGCTATAGTTGTTGTTCTCTGCTTCCTGACATCCCCTGTGTTTTCTGTTCAGGAAGCTCCCAGCCTGACATTTCCGGTCTCTGGATTCACGTTGAAAAACGGGCTTCACGTCATCCTGGCTCAGGATAATTCCCTCCCATTGGTTACCGTGGCGATTGCTTATCGGGTGGGCTCCATCAATGAATCAAGAGGCAAAACCGGACTGGCTCACATGCTGGAAAACCTTATGTTTCAGGGATCGCGACACATTGCACCCATGCAGCATGTCAGCTTCATTCACAAGATAGGCGGAACCATGAACGCCGCCACCACTGAAGATAAAACTCTTTTTTATCAAACGATTCCATCTCATCAATTAGTTCTTGCACTCTGGCTGGAAGCGGATCGCATGATGTCGCTGCGGCTGGAATCTTCTTCCATTATACGGGTTAAACAATCTCTTCTCGATGAGATTCGCAATCGGAAAGAGAGGGACCCTTTTCTTGCTTGTTCTCTTTACTTCGACCGCATGCTTTTTCCCGACGAATCCTATCATCATCCGGTATTCGGAAAGGAATCCGATATCCGCATGGTTACGATCGAAGACGCCCGTCGTTTCTACTCTCAATACTACGGTCCAAATAACGCAGTCCTCTGTATTTCGGGCAGCTTCGATGACGATGAAATCATCCCTCAAATAAAAAAATATTTCGAGACCATCCCCCCCATCAAACAGATTCCTCCCCCATCCATTTCAGTCCATGAAAATCCTCCCGGCGGCCGTGAGGAAATATACGAGGATTACATGATCCCTCTCCCCGGTTTTTATCTTGGCTACCGGATCGCTTCTCCCCTGCATGAAGATTTCTATCCCCTTGTTTTGATCGAGTACATTCTCCTTCATGGGATGAGTTCAAGACTTCAATCCCGTCTGATCAGGCGAGAACGGAGCGCCTTTCGATTGAGCGGAGGGATCGATATCAAGAAGGATTTGGCCGCGTTCCGCATTTTTGTTCAAAACAACAATGAAGCCACAAAAGAGCTGGCGAGACGGTCCATTCAGTCCGAGCTGAACAATATGAGAAATTTCCCTATCCCCGACAGGGAATTCGATAAGATCAAAAGTATGTTCATCGCCGATTTCATCAAACAATATTACACTTCCGAAGACAAAGCGCTCCGCCTGATCAATACGTATCTTCTGAAAAACAAAATAGAGGATCCTTCACAGGAACTTGCCAAATATCTCGCAGTGACCCCGGCGACTATTGTCGGGATCATGAACCGCTACTTCGGACGGGATCAGTTCAGCCTGGATTTAAAGAGAAAATGAGAATAGAGGCCTCCTTTCATGACTCCGCCCGTCCTTCCCGATGGACGCTTCTTCTGCTGTTCGTTCTGACGGTTGCGCCGATCCGCGCGCAGGAACGCTTTCGTCGGTCCCCGCCATTCCCTAATCCGCTGCCCAAATTGGCACTCCCGGCCATTCGATCGACCGTCCTGTCCAACGGCCTCGGATTATCCGTGGTCCAAAAAGAAAACCACCCGCTGGTCAACCTGAATCTGATCATCATGGCGGGAGAAAGCGCCTCTCCTGATGAGCTTCCCGGAGTCGCTACATTCACGGCACGGATGCTCGATAAAGGACTTCTCGACATATCCGCAAACCGTATCCATGAGACCATCGAATCCTACGGAGGCAGTTTTTCCGCTGAAGTTCATCAGGACTATACGATCTTCTCTCTGTCATTTCTTGAAAATTATCTGGATGACGCCCTTGATCTGCTCAGCCGCATGGTTCGTGAACCTCTGTTCAACCGGCGCGAAATCGATAACGTCCAACGCGTCCTATTTTATGACATCGAATACAAGATGAGGGATCCGGAGTTCATCGCCAAACACGTGCTCTATAAGATTCTTTTTAAGGACCACCCCTACAAAAAGATGGCTATCGACAATGATGCTTTTAAGAACTTCAACCGCCGACACCTGACGACTTTTTACAACACCTATTATAAGCCAAATAACGCCCATCTCATCCTGGTTGGAAAACTAAACCTTGCCGCCGCGACCAGAAAGATCAGCCGTCATTTCAGCACCTGGTCACGAGGTGAAGTCAAACGGGCAATAATGCCTCCGCCCAAAGATTTAGAATCCACAAGAATCTGTTTCGTCAATCAACCGAAAGCGAAGGACACGGCGATCCTCATCGGATTTACCGTCCCTTCCATCAACAGCGCGGATGCCTTCCCTCTCATCGTTCTGAATCAAGTTTTAGGCGGAACTCCCAATAGCAGGCTTTTCATGAATTTGCGGGAATCCAAAGGCTATGCTTATTATGCTTTCAGTTCTGTTGACCTATTCAAAAACTGCGGTCTGTTCACTCTTCGGAGCCGGGTGAGGCCGGAAGTCTCCTACGCGGCAATCCGGGAAAGCTTGCGTGAAATCGAAAGGATCGTTAATCTTCCCATTCCCAACCATGAACTCGAACAGGCAAAATCCTATCTGATCGGTAACTTCCCGCTTACCATTCATAGCATGTCAAGCTTCATCAACCGGATATCCACCATCCGAGCTTATAATCTAAGTGAAGCGTTTTGGAATCAATATTATGAAAACATCATGCTCATCAACTCCGGGACCGTTTTTCAAACGGCTCGAAGGACATTGGGAAAGAATGCGGTGGTCATGATAGTCGGGGATATTTATACCATCAGCGACCAGCTGAGGGATTTTCAAGTCGAAGTTTATGATCCCCATGGAGATCTTCAATACATTATCAACAAAGGAGCTGTAGAATGAAACTCGTCGAATGCGTCCCTAATTTCAGTGAAGGTAGAGACCTTGAAAAGATCAAAGCTATCACGAAGGAGATCGAATCTACGCCGAAAGTGAACCTGTTGGATGTGGATCCCGGGGATTCCACCAATCGAACGGTCGTTACATTTATCGGGACTCCGGAAAACGTGAAGGAAGCCGCCTTTAAAGCCATTAAAAAGGCCTCTGAAATCATCGATATGCGACAGCACAAAGGAGCCCACAGCCGGATCGGCGCAACCGATGTCTGCCCTTTCGTACCTGTTTCAGGGGTCACGATGGAGGACTGTATCCAACTCGCCCGCGAACTCGGCGAACAGGTAGCGCGCGAGCTTTCCATCCCGGTATATCTCTATGAAGCCGCCGCGCAAAAACCGGAGAGAAAGAACCTCGCATCCATACGTGTGGGCGAATATGAAGGACTGGAAGACAAGCTCAAAGATCCCAACTGGGCACCTGATTTTGGAGAAGCCGCCTTCAATCCCGGCACCGGAGCCACCTGCATCGGAGCACGCGAATTTCTCATCGCCTACAATTTCAATTTGAATACCGGAGATCGGAAGCTTGCCCATCACATCGCCTTGAATCTCAGAGAAAAAGGACGAGCTAAACGCGATCCGCTGGGAAAAATCGTTCGGGATGAAAACGGTAGAGCCATAAAAGTCCCCGGAAAATTCAAAGAGGTTAAAGCCGTGGGTTGGTATATCGAAGATTACGGAGTCGCCCAAATTTCGATAAACTTCACCAATTATAAAACAACCCCCGTCCACGTCGTCTTTGACGAAGCCAGAAAAGAAGCGGAAAAAATCGGACTGCGGATAACCGGCAGTGAATTGGTCGGATTGATTCCCAAGGAAGCGATGTTGATGTCCGGACGCTACTTTCTTGAAAAACAGGGGAAAAGTTCCGGCGTCCCCGAAGAAGTCCTGATCCGGACCGCCGTTATCTCATTGGGATTGAATGACGTATCCCCCTTCGATCCTAATAAAAAAATCATCGAATACCAATTCCAGGAGTTTGACGGCTCACTGATCCCTCTGAACCTGAGGGAATTTACGAATGAGCTTTCAGTGGATTCCCCCGCTCCGGGTGGAGGAAGCGCGGCCGCTCTCTGCGGCGCCCTGTCCGCCGCTCTTTCCTCCATGGTCGCCAACTTGACTTTTGATAAGAACGATTACAAGGATGTTCATCCTGAGATGAAAAAAATCGCCGTGGCCGCACAGCACCTCAAAGATGAGTTTTTAAAGGCCGTTGATCGGGATACTCAAGCTTTCAATGCCGTGATGGCCGCCTTTAAACTTCCCAAAAAAACCGACTCCCAGAAATCCGAACGATCCGAAATGATAGAAACCGCCACCCAAACCGCTACCATGGTTCCCTACCAGGTGCTCGAAATGTGCTGTGAAGCCTTGAAACTTGCCCGCGAAGCGTCCTTGAAGGGAAATCGTAATTCCTTGAGCGATGCGGGAGTCGCCGGATGCACCGCCCATGCCGCCGCTCTTGGAGCTTTTTATAATGTCAAGATCAATCTTCTGGATATCAAAGATGAAGATTTCAAAGCCCGCACAACCAAAGACGCGGATGATTTGCTTCGAAAAGCGGATGAGCTGGCCGATGAAATCAAGGAACTGATGAAAAAAGAATTAGACTAGAAAAGATTAAGGGAACTTCGAGATATCAGATCCGGGTATTTGAAGCCGGGGCGCAAACCCGGAAGCGGCAAGATGAAAGTTCTGTTGATGAACGATATGCTTCATTATTTTCTTATCGAGGGAAGAAAACAAGGTGGAAATAACGCTCCATGAAAAACATCTGAAACTGCTTGATGGAAATATCGCCCTCCTTGATGTCGACGCCATCGTAAATGCCGCGAATAAATCCCTTCTCCTCGGAGGTGGAGTTGCGGGCGCCATCCACAGACATGCCGGGCCTTCAGTACAGCGGGAATGCAGCGCAGTCGGCCCCATTGCAGTGGGAAAAGCCGTCATGACCGGAGCCGGCCAACTCAAAGCGCGTCACGTCATCCACGCCGTCGGGCCCGTATACGGGGGAGGCGATGAAGACGAAAAGCTTCGACAGGCCACGCTCAGCAGCTTAGCTCTTGCCGATCGGAATCGACTCAACAGCATAGCCTTTCCCGCTATCAGCACAGGAATCTTCGGGTTTCCCTTGGAGCGGTGCAGTAGAATCATGCTGGGAACAGCCATGAGTTTTTTGCGAACCCATTCCTATCCTAAAGAGATCGTTTTTTGTCTTTATGGAGAAAAAGCCTTCAGATTGTTTTCAGAAACGCTGCAAAAACTTATTTAGACCATCGGGAAATAATTCCGCTTCCATGTCAACGATCGAAGTTTATTCCATGTTTTCAACGGCGGCGCCGTTCCCGATCTCCACTTTGTAGAACCCCGGCGACGGAAACCCTTTTTTTGCAGCTAATCGGCTGATCCGACGTTCGAACGATTCGATCCGTTCCCGCTTGAGCAGCACGATCCCGGAGCCGCCGAAACCGGCTCCCGTCAAACGGGCGCCCAGACATCCATCAAACTCCAATCCGAATGCATAAAGCAAGTCCAACTCCGGACAAGAGACTTCATAATCGTCACGAAGACTCCTGTGTGACTGGAAAAGAAGTCTCCCCATCTGAAAAAAATCATCGTTTCTCAATGCTTCGACGGCTTTTTCCACCCTCATGTTTTCAGTCACGATATGCCGCGCCCGCCTGAAAAGCAAATCTCCCAAACCGGCGCGCCGACGATCAAGCCCTTCCGGAGTCAGCCGTCGGAAACTATAGATGCCGGTGGAAGAAAGGTTTTGAATCACCGCCGAAGACTCTTTCCGACGCTGATTATATTCCGATCCGGAAAGCTCCCTTCGCACACCACTGTTATAGACCAGCACGCATAGATCATGCTGCTTGAGCCTCATCGGCAGCAGACGCGACTTCAGGGTCATGCAATCCAGGAACAGGGCGTGGTCGGCACGACCGAAGACGGAGATAAACTGATCCATGAGACCGCTCTCCAGTCCGATGAAATCATTTTCTACGCTTTGAGCCAGGGACACGATCTCTTTTTTGGACAAGTCCAATCCGTAAAGCCGATTCAAAGCGAACAGAATACTGACTTCCAATGCGGCCGAAGAGCTCAGACCGGCTTCCATGGGGATGTTTCCCCAAATCCATCCATCCATTCCGTGTAAACCGCAACCCTTTTTTTTCAGAACCCAGAAAATTCCTTTGACATAATCCAACCAGCGGCAATCTGATTTCACCTCAAGATCATGAAGTGAAAACTTTTTTTCCTGCCGAAAATCGTTGGTCCAAATCCTGACCGTATCATCATCCCTGCGAGCGGCCAGGAAGTTCGTCCGGCGGTCAATAGCCGCCGGCAGAACATAGCCAAGATTATAATCGGTATGTTCCCCGATCAAATTAATACGGCCCGGCGCTCCACTGAAAACATGGGGGCGGCGGCGGAAACGCCGGTGGAATTTCATGCATTCTTCATCACGAACAAACATGACCGACACTCTCTCTTGATTCAGCTCCCTATGTCTTTTATTTTAAATAAACACGGTTAGGACCGTCAATGATTTCTCGAAAAGCTGTCTCCGTTTAGCCGGTTCCATCCCCTCGTGAATTTCCTTGCTTCCCCCCATTATTTATGTCATCATTCGATTATACTGCAATATCCCATGAAGGAGGGCATATAAAATGACTGCTTTATTTGACGGCCTTCAACCCGGAAATCTATGGAAACACTTCGAAGAATTCCTCAAGATTCCTCATTGCTCCGGCAATGAAAAAGGGATCGGAGATTATATCGTATCCGTAGCCGAAAAACTCGATTTGGATTGGAAAAGGGATGATACGGGAAATATCGTCATTTCCAAGCCGGCATCTCCCGGACATGAAGGCGCCGTAGGCGTTATTCTGCAGGGACACATTGATATGGTTTGTGAAAAAAATTCCGACGTCATTCATGATTTCACGAAAGATCCCATTCAAGCGGAAATCAAGGAAGAATGGATTCACGCCAAAGGAACCACCTTGGGCGCCGACAACGGGATCGGTTGTTGCACGGCACTGGCTGTTCTCGAAGATGACACATTGATTCATCCTCCTCTGGAATGTCTCTTCACGGTGGATGAAGAGAGGGGCCTTACAGGGGCTAATCAGATCGGATCCGATTTTCTTAAAGGCAGGAGACTGCTCAACCTGGATAGTGAAGATGAAGGAGAATTCACAATCGGCTGTGCCGGCGGCGCTGACAATCAAATCCATATCCCTTTAAAAAGAGAAAAAGGAGCAAAGGCCGATGTCGTAAAGCTCAAGGTTTCCGGACTTAGAGGAGGACATTCAGGCGTCGATATCAACCTCGGACGAGGTAATGCCATAAAACTGCTGGCACGTATTTTGTGGCAAACCGAATCCATGATCCCCTTCCGCTTGATCGCCATCGAAGGCGGAAACCTTCGTAACGCCATTCCCAGGGAAGCATGGGCTTTGGTTCATATTCCTTCGAACGAGAAGCAGTCTTTTATCGATTTTATGAAAGGTGCCTTTGCATCCATTAAAAACGAATACAAAGTCGTGGATCCTGAGGCGTCTCTCGAATTGGACGCTTTCGATGATCCCGTCGATGAACCGCTGACATTCGATTCTCATCGCTCTCTGATCAATTTTTTATTCACCTGCCCACACGGAGTGATCGCCATGCATCCTGAAATGGAAGAATTGGTGGAGACCTCTACGAACCTGGCCGTTGTTCACACCCATACCGACAAGGCGGAAATCATCTGCAGTACGCGCAGTTCCACCGCTTCAGCGCTCGAAGCCACTCGTCATTCCATCAGCGCTTTGAGCCAATTGATCGGAGCCGAGATCATTTATGAAGACGGTTATCCATCATGGCCGCCCGATCTTCAATCGCCGCTGCTTGAAAAACTCACGAATCTTTACCGAAGGACTTTCGACAAATCACCTCATGTCGTGGCTATTCATGCCGGACTCGAATGCGGTATCATCGGTGAAAAATTCGAAGGGATGGACATGATCTCATTTGGACCGACGATCAAATTCCCCCATTCTCCGGATGAAAAAGTGCATATCGGTTCCGTTGAGCTGTTCTGGAAATTTTTGATAATCGCTTTGCGGGAACTCGCTTAATCGTGATCTGAAAGCAGCCAGCCGAACTCACCCAGGAGAGACCGGCGTTTTTTAGCCTCCGGACATATTTCTTCCAGCATTTCCCAGAAACTCTGTCCGTGATTTTTTATCCGGGTATGTACAAGTTCATGCAAAATAACATATTCTCTCAAGGCGGGCGGAAGCCGCATGATGTTGATGTTAAGACTTATGTCGTTTTTCCAAGAACAACTCCCCCATCGAGTTTTTTGTCGGCGAACGCTTACTTGAGAAACTGAAAATCCGTTTCGCTCCTCGAAGATCTTCAGCTCATGCCTGATCATATTTTGGGGATTTTTCGGCATTTTCATTACATCAGGACGTGTCCGGTTCTCACGACACCTCCAGCGCTCACGCTGTTTTTCTATCCAGGTTCTCTTTGTCAGGATCATCTTCTCCGCTTGTCTCATGCCCATCCCATACGGGATCACGGCCCAAACTCGATGCGAGGATCTCACATGAATACTCAGATGCTTCGCTCTTCTGCTTCTTCTAAACCAAATCTGGCCGATTTCATCCAGCCGCACAATCCCACTTTCTCTTTTCATCATAAGAAGTCCTCATACCATGCTTTCCAAATCCGGGGGGGCGATCTCAGTCCATTATAACGATTTTTTTCTCTCATCCAATGAACGGAATCTCTTTGCATGATAATCCGCTCGGACGCATCAAGTCTTGTCCCATATTTCGGACACTCCTTTCTCTCTATCCGCTCTCACCTGAAGGAAATGTATGGCACGAATCATGCAAGTTTCAATACGGAACACAGTGGAGGTATTATGAACAAATTCATTTGTATTGTCATAATTATTGTGGCCTTTTTATTACTCAATTCGGTTTCCGGATGGGCGCAGGAGGATTATTCCCGCAGTGAAAAGCTGGTTTATGAGAAATTCCGGGCGGTCAATAAGAGTTTCGAAAAGGGAAAGAAATTCCATGCGGCCGGTAATCTTGTCAAGGCGCGGAAAGAATTCCAGGATGTGGTCGAGCGCATGTCCGAGCACGCGGACGCCTATTTCTTCTTATCCCAGATTTCATACAAAGAAGGAAAGATCGACGAGGCGCTCGAAGAGATCCAAAAGGCCAAGGACAATTACAGATTCATCGCCAAGATGAAGATCAATATGCACCAGATCATGATCAATCAGCTTCGGGAACAGCAGGATGATATCGAGGAGCGGCTGAACGCCATGCGCGAGGCGGCGGCGGTGGCGACCGGCACTCAGAAAAGCAAGCTGAGCGCCGAGGTCACGAAACTCGAAGGCCAAAAGAATACGATCGTCAACCGGTTGAACGAACCGGTTCCGGAAGAGGAAGAGACGCCGTCGGATTACTTCTATTTTCACGGCAATATTTTCGTCAAGCAGAAAAAATACCAGGAAGCGCACGACCAATACATGGAGGCGGTGCGGATCAATCCCAAGCACGGCGACGCCTACAACAATCTCGCCAGCCTCTATTACATGGTCAAGAAATACTCACAGGCCATGGAGTATCTGAAGCTGGCCGAAGAAAACGGCGCTCAGGTCAATCCCAAGTTCAAGGAAGAGCTGGTAAGGCGACTACGAAAATGATCCGCAATCCGGCTCATCCTTCCACGTTCAAGCATCGAAATCAGCATAGATTTCGTTGAACCGCAGCCCGCAAATAGTCTTGTTCCGATAGCGGGCTCTCAGGATATGCTTTGCCCGACTGAGTTCATGACGCGTGATTCCGTTTCGCATCGCCAAATAGGCTTCGGTAAAAGCAGCCAAGTGATCGGAAGCTTGAACGATGCTTCCGTCCCTGGGGTTGAATTCATTCGAATTGAACTTCCGACAAAGCTCTCGGGAAGTAACGTCTCTCCGTTTTCCATCTTCAGAAATGAAATCCGCAAATTCTTCTTCCGTAAACATTTTCATTTCTTCGTGCCATTTTCCTGGAATCAACTTGTACAGCTTTTCTTCCATTTCCCGCTTTTCATATTCCTTGATTAGATCCTCCAGACCTTCAACTCCGCGTTTGACAGGATCGATGATATCCCGGGTCAGAACTTCAGCCAGATCATGAAAAAGCCCGGTGAAAAAATTATTGACGCTCCGACGCCTGCAGGCACCGATCTCCCGTGAAAAGAAATAGCACAAAATGGCAACGATCAGCATATGACCTAAGACCGATGTCCGTGGAACGATATAAAGATGGCTCCATCGCAGCTGAAACCGAAGCTCACCGCAAAGATCGACGAAATCTTTTAAGTCCGTGGTTAGAGGCAACAGATGCCTTCCTTTCCAGGTAGAATATCGTTCCAACCGCTTTTCCAGCTGTTTTTTGATATCGCGGATCTCGTATCCCTCCGGATTGGCACGCTCAATGATCTGGAATTCCCAATGAGTGGCATAAGCATGCGCGGCATGAAGGATACGCCGATTGATATTTTCCCCGGTTCCCTCGAGATAGGCATTCAATCTATCCGACGTTTCTTTCCCAAGAGACGACAAAAGCGGCGCCAGTTGAATGGACACCCAATCATTGAGTTTCTGACTTGTATGCCGGTCCTCTCGGATCTTATTGAAAAGCTGGGGCTTGAGATCCGTGATGACCGATCGTTGCAGCAATTCAAAAATCCCTCCCTCGATAATCTCTATCCAATCGAAATCCGCTGTGCCCGCATCTTCTTCGCGCTTACCTAAGATATAGGCAATAATCATTTTATGGGCCTGCTTATCCAGTTCCCTCAGCTCAACGGGTCGAATCTTATCATTCCACCTCTGCATGTTGGCGGTATCAAACAGTTTGAGAATAAATGGTTTTCTGACCATGGGTGATCGCCTCTTTCATGGAATAAAGATTACATCCAGGATTCCCGGATAAGCATGCTTTACGGGTTTCCATTTCATCTTATCGTTGTTTGTTGAAAAGTCAAGCCTTTGCCTACCCGGAACATCTCGCTCCGCTTTCCAAAAACCCATGCATCTCAATTTGTAGAAAGCGCATCCGCATGATACCATTTTATCGGGCCAATATCTCGAAAGGAGGAATGACTATGCGCATTCATTTTCGCACTTCTTTGATTAGCCTTATGGTTCTCATCTTTTGTGTTTCGGCTTGGATTTCCGTGCCCTCTTTCGCCCAATCTTCCGAGGAGTCCGCCGAACTGCAACTGCTTCGCCGACAGTTCGACAATCTCAGCCACCAGATCTCCCAGCTCCAGAAATCCATCGATGATGTTTTATGGCATGACCGCGTGGGAGATCTGGCCATTATCGACAAGGTCCGTATTTTCGGACCTCCCCGATGGAAAGAAGACAATCCCACAGCCCAGGGCGCCGGGAATCCGGTCAAATTCCATGCCTATGCCTTCATCCCCCGCGACCTTGATCCCAATCGGAAATACCCTTTGCTCGTATTTCCACACGGAGGAGTTCACAGCAACTTCAGCACCTCTTACACTCATATCGTTCGGGAGCTCATCGCCCAGGGATACGTCGTTGTGGCCCCTGAATACCGTGGAAGTACAGGTTATGGTGGCGGTATGTACCGATTGATCGATTACGGCGGATTGGAAATCGAAGATACCTTCGCCAGCCGCAATTATATGCTGGAAAATTATTCATTCCTTGACGATAAACGAATAGGTATCCTGGGATGGAGCCACGGCGGACTGCATACGCTGATGAACATATTCTCACACCCCATAGCCTATCAAGCTGCATACGCCGGCGTCCCCGTGAGTGATTTGATCGCCCGGATGGGATATAAAACTCAGGGATATCGCGAGCTTTACTCCGCCGAT
This sequence comes from uncultured Eubacteriales bacterium, assembly GCA_964433135.1. Classification (GTDB taxonomy): domain Bacteria; phylum Acidobacteriota; class Aminicenantia; order Aminicenantales; family Aminicenantaceae; genus CAYSQW01. The sequence continues at coordinate 5,460 of CAYSQW010000054.1, read as the reverse complement.
TATCACATCGGAAAAACGGCTTATGAAGATGTCCAGGAGTACCGGAGGCGTTCCCCGGCCTGGAATGCCGACAAGCTGCAAACCCCGCTTCTGATCCACACCAATACCAGCGATGAGGACGTGAATGTTTTGGAAGTGGAACACCTGATTAAATCTCTACAGGCCGCAAAAAAAAGCTTCGAGTATGAGATCTTCCAGAACGCACCCGGAGGGCACAGCTTCGATCGTCTGGATACACGCCAGGCCAGAGAAATCCGTCTTAAAATCTACCGTTTTCTGGCTCGGCACCTCCATCCGGAGCATACCTTCAAATCCGTTGCAGAACTGGCAAAAGCCAGCTATCGACATCCTTGAGCTTCATGGCACATTGATGGAATCCGGTATTCAGAATCGACGCCGCGGTTCGAGCCTTCTATATTTCCAGCTGTCCGTATCTTCATCGGCCGGAGCATATTTTGTAATATGATCGGCCATGATGCGCAATAGTTGTCCGGTGGTGTAGGGGCGAAATCCGTGCCCTCCACGCGCGCCGTAGGTGATTGTGCCGAAATGATAAGGATTCTCAGCGCTTTTCAAGAATTCTTCAACATGATACACGCCGACATTGAGATAGAAATTATCCATATGTCCGCAGATTATATGTAGTTTATCCACCAGCTTGGGACCAATTTCCTCCCAATGAGTTTGCATATGATAGCGGATATCGAAGTTTTCTTTCCAGTACTGGGCTACTTCAGGATCGATCTTCCCCGTGCGCTTATCAAATAAAGGCTTGAAGTAACCGTCTTCTCCCACGGGCCCGAAAACAGAGCTCCAAACATCGAGCTGCTGTCCCGAACGTCCTTTCGTGCCGTTGACCAGTTCCATGGTGTTCCGCTGCTTCGAAGTGAGCCTGACTTCTCCATTATCCGGAACACGTGTATTGGCGGTGGGTACTCGATACCACTCATGCTGCTTATAGAACGCATTTTCATCTTCATAAATATTGATGCCTTCCACGTTCCTGAAGTCGAGAGAATCCGGTGCAAAGGACCATGTACCCCCATAAAAATCGGGATAAAACACCTGGAGTGCAAAGGATTCCCATCCGCCGGTCGATCCCCCCGTTAAAACGCGGGCGTAACTTTGAGGGATACATCGAAATCTACGCTCGATTTCAGGAATCAGCTCCTGATGTATGGCATCTCCATAAGGCCCGTTGTTGGCTGAATTTACCGCATAGGAGTCGTCAAAATAAGGAGTGGGATGCTGTATCGTCACGGCAATCATCCGAGGAAAATCATCGGAATTCCATTCATTGAAAAATGTATCCCCTTCTTCTTCTCTGAACCGAAGCGGATTTCCCGAAGAAAAGTGGCCCTGTTGGTAAACCGTCGGATAATAGACTTCCGGATGCTCATCATAGCCCCAGGGAAGAAGTACGGTGGCCCCGATCATGATCGGATGTCCCCAGAACTCCGTCAGCATCTTGCTTTTGATTTTAAACCGCTTCACATATTTTGTATCGGGAGGAGTTGTTATGGGAGGGATTATTTCGGTCAAGCTCAGGGCGATCGCATCCCGTTTTGTGGGATCGATTTTTATTTTCTTGGGCCGGCTGAAAAAATTGCCGGGGGAGCGATTCCATCTCTGCCCTTCCCACTGATCCATATGCATCCAAACGGTATGTCCATCACTGCGCTCGAACTTAGTGTATTTGTTCAATAGGGCTTGAACATAATATTCACCTTTCGGAATTTCCGCAAGATTGTTCATGGGATAGCCGAGCACGGATCCGTCGATGACAACTTTTTCCCCGGGATGAACACCTTGAAAATCAATCCCGAAAAGCTGAGGTCCATAGCGTCCGACTTGAAGTCGGGGCTCTCTTTCGTCGTTGTTCGTGATGATGACAAACATCCGTCCGGTCAAGGGATTTGCGCAGACGGTTTCAGGGTAAGAGATTTCGAATCTCAACCGGGTTTTCGTGCTAGGCTCCTCAGCCGAATCGAGGGATCCATGTGTGATGACGAACATCAGGAAAACCAAACAAATCACTCCAATCTTTTTTTTCGTTCGGATACACCGCATCTGATGTGTGTCCTCCTTTCATATAATTCGTGATTCTTGATATACCTCGGGCTATTTGGCTCCAAGGCAGGAGTTGAGCTATATCACAACGAAAGTGGTTTCGTCAAATCGGATGGACTCCGATCCGCATTCGGAATCACTGTTTGTCGTTTTGCGCACAGACGGCTACGCCCATGCTCCGGAAGCGGTCCGAAGTCAAAGATCTTCGTTTGCTCCTCTGATCGCTCATCTTACCCGTTTTCCCAAAGAGAGTTTCTTCATAGGCAACGTGATCCGACAGCAGATATTCCTTGTATTTACTGAAACCGATAGCGCCTAGGTTTCTTAACCGCCTAAGCATGGCAGACGGCCCCACTCCAAAATAACGCCGCATATAAACGGCATCTTCGTAGGACGGTTTTTTGGATTGGAGGTCTTTTTTGAGAATTTCCTGAATTTTCGATTCGGGCATCAGAAACTCCAGGGCAAATTCCTGCGCGAATCGTTCACGCGGATGATACAGCGAAAGATATTCATCGACAAAAACATCGGGATTGTCGATGATAAGGCCATCGTTCCTGTCTTTCAAAAAGTGAGCATAGAGATGAGCGGTGATAACCACTTGATCGGCATCGGGAAGAGCATTGTTCACCAATGCAAAGGCTGCCTGTTTATCTTCCAGATAGATGAATATCCCGGCCGTTTTAAAACTGTTATCCAAGGGATGGCGATAGATGCGCAGTCCATTCATTTCCACGGTTGAAAAGATGTCTCTTATGGGTTCATTCCCCAGACCGATCCGCCGACGCTCCTGTACCGCCATCTGTTCCGGAATAATACATGAATAGAGAGGGGCGGATTCGAGGCGGCGGGAGGAAAGCTCCTCCAGATCGAGATAGTCCTCACAATATTTCTGGAATTTCTTTATCTCGGATTTGAATTTTCGATCCGATTCTTTTGCTTTTTTTAGCTCCTGAAACGGCGATTCTTTTTCCGATAAAAAGAAAGCGACATCTTTTTTCAAGTACTGGGCGAGGGCACGCAGCGAATCCAAACTCGGCGAACGCTTTCCGATTTCCAGCAAAGAAATGAATTCACTTGAAAGTCCAACGGCGTTCGCCAGGTCTTCCTGAGTAAGCCGCAGGTTCTCTCTTTCCCGTCTGAGCTTAATTCCCAATGATCCAAGCATGACATTCCCCATCGTCGAGCATGTTTTTTATAACCATATCCCCTTGAAATGTCAACCGGGAAAAACAAACATCACTCCCAATCCCCCGGAAAAACACCATCTTACGCCTTCACACCGGATCTTCAAAAACTTTGACAACGAGTCGGAGACTCTGGTATAAATATTTTAGAGAATCATCATCAGGGAAACCGGTAATTTGGAAATCAACTATTACAGAGACATACTGGATAATCTCCACGAAGGGATTTATTTGCTGGATACCAACCGCATCATCACCCTATGGAACCACGGAGCGGAACTGATAACGGGATTCAAATGCTCGGAAGTCATGGGACGGCCATGCTCGGAAGATATCCTGATCGACGCAGGAAATCAGGGATTGATCCTTTGCAAGGAACAATGCCCCATGAAACAAACCCTGCAGGACGGCCAATGCCGCAAGTTGGAGGCGTATCTCCAGCATAAAGAGGGCTATCGTCTCCCCGTTCGCCTTAAAATATTCCCCATCAAGGATGAAAGCGGTTCGATCGTTGGCGTCGCGGAGACATTCACAGACATATCCCCAAAAGTTCTCCTCCCCCAAAAAACCCGCGAATTGGCCCGCATGGGACTTCTCGATCCCCTAACAAAGCTTGGGAATCGGGCCTATATTGAACTCCACCTACGGTCGCGTCTTCGAGAGATGAAGCAGTACCGCCTTCCTTTCGGAGTCATGATGTTCGAGATCGATACGCTTCAAGAAATCAGCGATAATTACGGCCGGGAAGCCGGCAAGCAGCTTCGTCATATGGTCACCCAAACCATACTGAACAATATACGTTTTTTTGATATTATCGGACGCTGGGACGGCGACCGTTATCTCTTGATTATTCTGAATATCGATGAGCCAAAATTGGATTTGGTGGCTAACAAACTGCGGCTTCTTGTCGCCCAATCGCATGCCATGATATCCTCAAAACTGCAGAGCACCACGATTTCTCTCGGCGCGACCATCGTTGAAGAACAGGATACGGTTGAAACCCTGGTCAGCCGAGTATCGGAACTCTTGGCCTACAGTCAAAAAGGGGGAAGAAACCGTGTAACCCTGCACCTCCCTTCCTTCACCATTCCGGAAAAAGATTGAAATATCCTTTTTTCAATAGTTATAAAAACGCGTAATCCCGATAAGCGGTTTTCCTCTATATCCAACCTCATTCTTCTGTTTGACATGCGCTTAAAAGTAAATTAAGCTGATTTGTGGAACTAAGGATGCATTTTATTACGACTCAATGCGATATGTTATTTCGCTTTAACGTACATTCCTGTACAAGTTAATTATCTCAGGAAAGGGGCTTTGGCGGAAGATAAATCAGGACGATCTTTTAACTCCGATTCGAAGGTATCACCGGCTTCTTTTCAGGACTTCCTCCAATCGGTAAAACACGCATTCAAAGCGGCTTCCATCTATCAGCCTAACCACCCGGCTCTCAACAGAACCATACAAAACCTCAAGCATGAAATCGACCAATCGCTGGCCGGCGGCAATTGCTTAAAGCTCAGCTTCACAACTCGGTCCATAGTGATCGGAGACCAAGTCTTGGAATCGGAAAAACTACACGCAGAAATCGCAGAATTTTTTCATTTTCGTAGGATCAAAAGCATCAGCTTTAATAAAGGCGTAACGGAAGCTGAACTCCGGCATCTTATCATCAGTCTCCATCGTTCTCGAAATGAACATCTCAAAAGCGGCTTGGCATCGGCCCTCACCCCCGAAGCGATTCCACATATCATATTGGATGAATTGAATTATTCGCAGCTGCTTCAAGGAGAAGGAGATGAGATCAAAGATATCTGGGCTTATATGCTTGGGGAGGCGGTTGCCAATCAGGATGAAAATAAGATCGATGAAGTCGTCGAAGATTTTGACAGGGCCATTGACGGCATCTCGCCCAAGGATATGACGGAAAGCATTGTTTTCCAGGAAAATATTTCAAAATTTTTCAGCTATCTGGAAGAAAATAAAAACGAAGATTTCCGCTCATGTGCAAAAAAACTTATCAAGAACGTTATCAACGACAACGATCTTACTTCCGAAGATAAAGTGGAAAATCTCACGATGCTGATATCCGATTTAAGCGAAGAGGACCTGGCTTCAACCCTATGGGAAGAAATTATTTCCAACAAAAATTTCAATTCTCTCAACTTCAGTATTTTTTCCAGATTGATTCAAAAGGAAAGACATT
>CAYSQW010000053.1:0-24674 GCA_964433135.1 uncultured Eubacteriales bacterium | reverse complement strand
GACCGATCTGTTCAAGTTTTTTCGTTTGTGCAAATGAACTGATCGTAAACAAGACCAGAACACTTACGATTAAAATCATCCATTTTTTATTCTTCACGTCATTTCCTCCTTGTTTCCGATATTACAGAAGAATACTTTTGAATATGTTCTTAATATAGATTTAAAAGAAATGGCGTCCTTTGTCAAGGATATTAGTCTGTAACTCATCGGCTCATTACGATGAACAGATTCATCCGCGGCGCAAAAAATTATCGAGAATCGCTTTTACGGAACCACTGTCCCGCCTTTCCCCATCCAAAGCTCTTCGTATGAGAGGTCCTATTTCCGGCTTGACGACTCGGAAATCCTCCAGAAGAGATTTTCCATTGGCGATGTTTATTTCGGGATGACTCTGAATACCCCAAATCGGGCGATCCCGGTATTGAAAAGCATGGATGGAGCAGTCATCGGTTGAAGCCAGTATGCGGAACTCGGATCCCAGACCGATAACCTCGTCGAAATGGAGCGAAAAGGCCTGAAAGCTGCGCGCATCTCCGAAAAATTCCCGACCTTCATGGATTCGTATCGTCAGCCACCCCAATTCGGGCATGGGGGCACGTCGAACGACTCCCGGGCCGCTGATAACCAGGGCCAGCAGTTGGTGTCCCCAGCAGCTGCCCAAAATGGGGATGTCCCGCGCCATTGCGGCCGCGACGATTTCGATCTCCTCAGACACCCAATCATCCCGGTGAATGATGCTTGCCTCTGAGCCGGTCACGATCATATGCGTAAATCCCTGATCGAGATCCGGGAAGTGATGATCCGCAGCTCGGAACGATTCGAAATCCGCGTCGAAAAAAGATGTCCAATGGTCGACGGGTCGGTACATTTCCGGTTTGATTGAATTATCGAGAATGGCGATTTTCACTGTTTGAGTCATGGCTCGATTTATCCTTCATTCAAATTTAGAAAGTCATTATACGAAAATTCTCCTTAAAATCCAAAACCTTCTTCTTTAACGGATATGTTTTGTTTTTAAGAGGTTATTTTGATATAATCGTCAATCAATATAGGAGGAGAGAACGTGCTTGACATCAAACTGGAAAAACAATTACGTGTTATAACTCCTGACGAGCCGGGAATTTTCGGTCGTGTGCTGGGTACTCTTGCAAATGCTCATGTTAACCTGCGAGCTCTCTGTGTGCATTCCAAGCAAAAAGAAGGCATATTCCTGCTTCTCACCTCTAATCCGGAAAAGGCCGAAACCGCGCTTAAATCCCTCGGTTATCGGGTTGAGATTGAAACCGTTGTTGCCGCCATCGTAGAGGACCGAATCGGATCGGGCGCCGAGATCGGCGCTCTTCTCGGGAATGCAATCATCGACGTCGCTTACTGTTATGGATCGACGCCCGGAAACGGAAAGGCTCTGGTCGTATTCCAAACCAGCGATAATATCAAGGCCGTCGAGACGCTGCGATAGAATATCCGAGACCGCCCTGCGATGAATGATGCTTATCCGTTCTTAATTTCGTGGATATTAAAACCTTATCCCGTTTGTCCCCGTTTCGTGAGCTCAACCCCAAAACACGCGTATCTCTCTTAGACTTCGCCTCAAATCTGCGCTTTTCCCTACCCGCCTCGACGCCGCCGGTGCCAAGACTCTGTTTTCAAACGCTGGGCAGTCTCACGACGGATCTCCTGTCGCCCATCCTGCTTCCTCTTTCCGCTGCTTCTGGAATTCGCTCCATCCGTTTTCTTCTTCCCGGGGCGCAGCCTATCGATGTTTTACAACGAAAAATGAGCTTATTTTCCGGGTGGACTTCAACCATAGCCTCATGCAAAAGCGGCCTCTCCCTGCCGGGAGTTTCTATTTTAGGCCTCGATCCTCTTTTTATCGCCGTTTTGGATTCAGCTCTGAAAGAACGTTCTCATATAGCCGACAAGGAGCTGCTGCGGGCCGCCGTTTCTATGTTGTTGATCGATTGCGACGCTTTCGTTTTCGATGTTCAGGCCGGGCCCGGAACAATCTTTCCCGATATTTCGCAAGGTGGTGAAGCCGCGCACACGCTTCTCCGCCTTTGTGACCGCCTCCATACTCGACGCACCGTCATGATACGAGAGCTTAACAGACCTACGGGACTCGCTTTCGGCGACGCTCTCGAAATCCGGGAAGCTGTATCCGCATTGAGGGGGTCGGCTCCTTATGCACTGCTGAAGCTTCTTTTAGAATACGGATCCGAGATCATGAGCCTGACAGGAATACGCCGCAATAAAGTGGAAGCGCGCATGCTCATGAAAGATATCCTTCTTTCCCGGAAAGCCGCCTCTCTTTTTGAGAACGCGGTAGAGGAAGCAGGAGGCGACTTCAAGCCTTGGAAAGATCCGGCCCGGTGTATGCATTCCGATTTCGTATTCTCCGTACCGACCGATCGCAGCGGATATCTTCATGGATTGAACATTCCCTTGATATCCCGGGCCCTGAATGTTCTCTTCGAAAACCGTCCCAAAGCCGGATTCAATCTGCTTAAATCTTCCGGTGACTATTTCAAACGCGGTGAAAACATGTTCTCCGTTTTCGGTTGCCCCGACGGGATGGCTTCATCCATTCGTCGGGATCTGCTTGACTGCGCTGAACTATGTTCGGCGCCTCCGTCCTATCATCCTCTTATACGTCTTCGATTGAAATAGACCTTTCGATTTGCGGTTCATTTCTATACAATAGAATGCCATGACGTATCGTCGCCGCTAAGGGAGTAAGAAGAATACGATGAGAAGAATCGCCGTCGTCACTTCCGACGTTCCATTCGTGGAAGGTGGACACCTCACGATTGCCCGCAGCACGGTTCGCGCTCTTCAGGATTACGGACATCAGGCCGATCTTATTCTCACGCCGCAGAACCGCTTCGGAAGGCAGTTCCGCGCTTACTTGGCAAACCGTTTTACCGATGTCGGTCTTGATGGCCTGGGCCGCCCTATCCACCAAGTGATTTCTTTCCGCTTTCCCAGCTTTGCCGTAAAACATCCGCACCACGTGTGTTGGTTGAACCACCGACTGAGGGAATATTACGACCTCTGGGATATGCTTTATAGTCAGCTCAGCTTCAAGGGAAGAATAAAAGAGAGTATTCGCCGTCGTTTTTTTCATGTTTGGGACGCCCATCTTCTTAAGCATAATGTCAGCCGGGTTTATGCACAGTCGCGAACCATTCAGCACCGTCTTGAACATTGGGGGCGCATCCCTTCCCAGGTGCTGTATCCTCCTCCCCCTCAGAGGGCATATCACACGGATGGATATGAAAACTTCATTTTCAGCGTATCCAGGCTGCAAAATATCAAGCGCCTCAATCTGCTTGTCGAAGCATTTCACAAGGCAAAGGATAAAGACCTAAAGGCGTATATCATCGGAGAAGGCCCGGAAGAGGAAAACCTAAAAGCCTTGATCAATGAGTACGGATTAGACAACAGGGTTTTTCTGCTCGGAAAGTCCGATGAAAAAACCGTGCTTTCCCTGTATGCACGCTGTCGAGCGGTATACTTCGCTCCCCTGCGCGAAGACTACGGCTTTGTTACCGGAGAGGCCTTTATCTCACGTAAATCCGTCATCACGACAACCGACAGCGGAGGACCTGCCGAGCTTGTTAAAGACGGCGAAAGCGGCTTCATCACCAATCCGGATCCTACGCAACTTGCGAAACGCCTCGACCTCTTAGCCGGCGACTCTTCGCTCGCGGAACGCATGGGCGGAAACGCGCATGCGTTTATGGCTAAGATCACATGGGAGAAGACGGTTGAAACACTCGTTATTTGAATGAGCCATGAAGTATGTCGAAGCCGACCCGCCCGCCCTCGTATTAAGGTGAAAAACAATGGTATCGGAGTTTTTTACCTGCAGAATATTTGGATTAGCCACGGGTCAAGATTACTGCGGCGTCAAGGCGTTATATGGTGAGACGTACTTTACGGCGGTGTAAGATCGTCGTTTAGACGCGATTTTTAACGCATGAAAACGACGGTTCTTTCGGCGGCTGCGTAACTCGTCCCTTTGGGACTCAGACATACTCACCGGCCGCTTTCAGCGGCTTCCCTCCTTCGCCGCCATTTTCAAGCTAAATCGCGTATGGCACTCCTCATCTCACACCGCCTTATCCTGGGCTAGTGCTAAAAGACGACTGTTCATCGCTTTGTTTTTAACCTCAATACGAGGGAGGGGTGGGTTTTGGCGGCGGGTTGGCCCGCCTTATCCTGGCTTTAGTGCTGAAAGCCGCAATCTCGGAGAGGGACAATATCAAGAGAGATTTAGACTGAAGCCACTTTATTAACATGGCGGGTCTGATCAGTGAAAACAGTTTTTTTTCTTTGAATAAAATTCGACTTCTTATCGATCGAAGCGAATGAAAGATATTTATATTAGAAAATTCCAATCGGCTGTGATAGACTTTTTTTAATTTCTTATGAGGGTAATGGGAGTGTAAAAGATGTCAGATTTCCAGCCTTATGTTCCGGAGAAGTCTTCTTACAAAGATATCAGCCTCAAGGCTGTCGTCATCGGAGCGATATTCGGCATCATTTTTGGATCCGCCAACGCCTATCTCGGTCTTCGTGTCGGGCTGACGATTTCGACGGCTATTCCGCTTGCCGTCATTTCCGTTGCGTTGTTTCGTATCCTGACGCCGATTTTGGGAAAAAGCAACATTCTGGACTGCAACATAGCTCAGACGACCGGTTCAGCGAGTTCTTCTCTTGCTTCCGGTATCATCTTCACCATACCGGCGCTGTTTCTCTGGGGTTTTAATCCCAGCATCTGGAAGATCGGTACCCTTGCCATGCTGGGAGGCATCCTCGGAGTCCTTTTCATGATCCCGTTGCGCAAAGCGTTGATCGTCAAGGAGCACGGAACGCTCCCCTATCCTGAAGGCATCGCTGCGGCTCAGGTCTTGATCTCATCGGATGAGGGCGGTACCAAAGCTAAAAACGTTTTTCTGGGTTTGGGTATCGGCGCACTTTACAAAAGCTTGGTCAGCTTCCTTCATCTCTGGCCTGAAAAAATATACCTGAATATACCTGTGCTGAAAAAGGCCAAACTGGGCGGGGAGCCCACGCCCGCCTTGCTCGGAGTCGGGTTCATCCTGGGACCGCGTATCGCCGCCATCATGGTGGCGGGAGGTCTGCTCTCCTGGTTGGGCCTCATTCCGCTGATCGCGTATTTCGGTGAATCGTTGAGCATTCCCCTTTTCCCGGAACAGGTCATGCCCATCGCTCAGATGAGCGCACAGGAGATCTGGGACAAATACATACGTGTTATCGGCGCAGGCGCCGTCGCTGTTGGCGGTATCATCACGATCGTCAAATCGCTTCCGACCATGATCAATTCTCTCAAATCGGGAATTAAAGATCTCAAATTGAACAAACTGACGGATGGGTCGGTAAAGAAACGTCTCGAAGAGGATCTGCCCATCACCGTTCTCGGGCTTGGGGCGCTGATCGTCATGCTGGTCATTATCCTCACGCCTCAATTGATCGGAATTGAAACGGCGCTCGTGATCCGCATCATCGCTTCGATATGCATCGTCTTTTTTACCTTTTGCTTTGTCACCGTCTCATCGAGAATCGTGGGTATGGTAGGGGTCTCCTCCAACCCGACTTCCGGCATGACCATCGTCACGCTTTTAGGAACCAGCCTGCTTTTTTATGCGCTCGGCTGGACGGATTTGCTGGGACAGGCGACCGCCCTTACCATCGGCACGGTGGTCTGCGTCGGAGCCTCAATAGCGGGCGATATATCCCAGGATCTTAAAGCGGGTTACATCATCGGGGCTACGCCGAAAAGGCAGCAGGCTTCGGAGCTTGTGGGTGTTATCGCTTCCGCTTTCGCGATCGCGGGAGCGGTTTGGCTTTTGGGAGAATCGTTTACATTCGGTTCACAGGCTCTCCCGGCTCCGCAGGCGATCCTGATGAAAACCGTCATCGAAGGCGTTTTGGGCGGAAACCTTCCCTGGGGATTGGTTATGATCGGCGGCTCCATCGCCATTGTGGCTGAAATACTGGGGATTCCTTCCCTTCCTTTCGCCGTAGGCATCTATTTGCCGCTTTCCACCATGACCCCTCTCTACGTAGGAGGCGTCGTCCGACATTTTGTGGAAAAAAGCGCCGGATCGGATGAAGCGCTCAAAACCAAAAAGAAAGAGAGGGGCATCCTCCTGGGATCGGGTTTTATCGCAGGAGAAGGCATCGCCATGGTATTGGTCGCGATTTATGCCTACATCGTCAAAGCCAAACCGAAGGGAATCGGGCTGGTATGGCCCGGCCATCTGGGTGATTTCGTCGCTCTCGGCGCGTTCGTTTTGTTGGTCGGATACCTGATTATGAAAACCCGGCGTGATTGATTTTTCCCGTATTGAACGTTTCATTTTATGGGAGCGGGTGAAAGACTCGCTTTAACCGCCGGGGTTGAATATTCTTCGTCCGAAGTGTATTGTGAAAGTGTGAATCCGTCAGTGATATTCAAAAGCGAGGACCGTGCATGAACAGCCTTGTCATCGCAGGAATACTGATTCTGTGGCTGATTCTCGGGTATAAGTTCTACGGAAGATTCATAGAAAAACACGTCATACAAGCCGATAACGACCGCATAACGCCATCCCATGAATTAGAGGACGGAATCGACTATTCTCCCGCCAGGAAAACCATGCTTTTCGGGCATCATTTTTCCTCGATCGCGGGCGCGGGCCCCATTCTCGGCCCCCTGCTCGGAGTCCTCTATTTCGGATGGCTGGGCGCACTTCTCTGGATTGCGCTGGGAAGCGTTTTCCTCGGAGCCGTCCATGATTACACATCGCTCATGACATCGATCCGGAACCGCGGACATTCGTTGGCGGACATATCCGAAAAAACCCTGGGACGACGGACAAAAATCATATTTTCAATATTTCTCTGGCTTGCACTGGCCCTGGTCATCGCCGTTTTCGCCGTTGTCGCCTCCAAAACACTGATCTCTCAACCGGAAGTCGTGATTCCTACGTTCGGTTTGGTCTTTATCGCCATGTTGTTCGGCTGGCTTATTTATAAGAGAGGCATGAATATCACGCTGGCAACCGTTTTGGCCGTATCGGCTCTTTTCGCGCTCATCTTCATCGGTCAGCTCGTTCCGGTCCGGCTTCCCGATACGATCCTGGGAATGTCGAGCCATACATTTTGGTTTTTCACCTTGATCGTCTACAGCCTGTTCGCCTCTTCACTGCCGGTATGGTTTCTTTTGCAGCCGCGTGATTATATCAGCACCTGGATTCTTTTTCTCGGATTGGGATTCGGTTACCTGGGTTTGATCATCGCTCATCCCAGGATAAATGCTCCGGCCCTGACCGCATTTAAAAATCCTGAGGGAGGGCCGCTTTGGCCCATGCTGTTTGTCATCATCGCCTGTGGGGCGATTTCCGGATTTCACTCCGTCGTTGCCGGGGGGACAACGGCCAAACAGCTATCGGATGAACGTGCGGGGAGACCGATCGGTTTCGGAGCCATGATTACGGAAGCGGCTCTTGCCGGTCTGGTGGTTCTCATCGCCGCAGCCGCGCTCGATTGGATTCCCGGGCCGAACCTGCAGTTCAATTTCAAACATCTTATGACCGTCACCGGTGATCCCATCAATGCCTTTGCTGCCGGCTACGGAAGATTGACCTCTTCCATACCCGGCATCACACTGGTTATCGGAACCTTTTTCGGCATGGTCATGTTGAACGCGTTCGTGCTCACGACTCTTGATACCAGCACACGTCTGGGCAGATTTATCTTCGCCGAGTTCTTCGTAGGAAAACCCGGATTTCTTCAGAACAGATGGTTTGCTTCTTTCATTATTCTGACCGCGGCCGCGCTTTTGGGAGTAACGGAAGGATATAAGACAATATGGCCGATTTTCGGGGCATCCAATCAATTGGTAGCCGCTCTTTCATTGTTGGTCGTCTCCTCATATCTTGTCGCCCTCAAACGCCCGACCCGGTACACGCTCTACCCGGCCGCCTTCATGCTGTTAACCACTCTGGCCGCACTTGTTTATCAGGGACTGATATATGTTCGCGATGGGAGCATCATCCTGGCCGGCGTGAGCATGGTGCTTATCATACTCGCCGCTTTCATCATTTACGATGCCCGGGGGCTCTTGCTGCATCGAGTTCACCCTCATCATCACGAATGATGAATAAATGCCTGTGATCATTCAAATTTCCCATAGTTTTTTATTGACAAATTCCCTGCACATGCCTTACAATTGAAAACTAATCATGCAGAATATTTAGGAGGAATTCATGGCAAATGCTGAACCTAATGTCGTTCCTTTGTGCGATGTCTTATTAGTTCTGCTTATTATTTTTATGGTTATCACCCCGATGGTACAAAAGGGAATCGATGTCAAGCTTCCCGAAACCACGGCGGATACCGGCTCTACGCCTCAAGGTTTGATCGTTTTGACCCTTAAAAAAGATTTAAGCGTCCTTATCAACCAAGAAGCTATCGAGATGAATATGCTGCTGAACCGTCTGCGCACTATTTATGAGGCCCGTCAGGACAAGACCATCTTCGTCCGAGCGGATGCCAAAGTTCCCTATGCCAACGTAATCGACATCATCGATATCGCTAAAGGCGCGGGAGTCGACGTTACCGGAATCATACCAGAATATTTCACTGAAATAGACATGTAACGCACACGCTCACCCATTTTCAAAGACATGCTCCTTGGAAGTGGGTGAGCGTTTGTTTCTTTCTCTTTTTATTCCTTCCCCTATCTCTCAAACATCTATTGAGTATGTTGTATTACGATTCCATTTTGCGCAATTTCCCGTTTATCATGTCGTTATCATAGCTGACTTCTTGTTTATGAGGCGATACGAACGGAATGCGCATACGCCGACGCACCTTTGACATTCATCGAAGGATACGCACCAAGACGCACCCCCTTCTTCTTGTGAATTAGCAGAGGACCGGGAATCCTTCCCGATTCTTATTTCTTATGGACTACTTTTTAATCGGACCGATGACTTCCCGAGCAACGATCATCCGCTGGATTGAATTCGTGCCTTCATAGATTTGCAGCAGTTTGGCGTCCCGCATCAGTTTTTCCATGGGATAGTCTCTCATGTAACCATAGCCGCCGAATATTTCCAGGGCTTTGTCCGTCACCTTCATGGCGACATCGGAACCGAAAAATTTCGCCATCGCGGATTCCTTACCGCACTTTTGACCGGTTTCCATCAGCCATGCCGTATGCCATACCATATGGCGCGCGGCATTGATATCGGCAGCCATCTGCGCTATCTGGAAGCCCACATTCTGAAAAAGCGCGATGGGTTTGCCGAACTGGACTCGTGTTTTCGCGTATTCGATCGCGTTCTCCATGGCAGCGCGCGCGACGCCCACTCCGGCGGCGCCGACCGCCGCTCTTGTCTGATCCAGAGTTTTCATGGCGATAATGAATCCCATTCCTTCCTTGCCAAGCAGATTTTCGGCCGGAACCTTTACGTCCTCGAAAGTCAGTTCGACCGTGTTCGAGGCCCGATGGCCCATTTTGTCTTCTTCCTTACCGATACTGAGTCCCGGTGTTTCCCTCGGCACGATGAAAGCGCTCATTCCCCGTGCGCCTTTTTCCGGCTCCGTCAGCGCAAACACGACATAGAGACTGGCAATGCCGCCGTTCGTGATGAAGCATTTGGATCCGTTGATAATGTAATGATCCCCGTCTTTGATGGCTTTGGTCTTAAGACCTCCCGCATCGGATCCGGCTTCTCTTTCCGTCAATCCGAAGGCGGCGAAGGCGAGTCTTTTTGTGAAAGGAACCAAATATTTCTCTTTTTGCTCATCGGTTCCATAGAGGATGATGGGCGTGTAGGCAAGCGAACCCGCCATCATGGTGGTGAACATGCCCGCGCATCCGGCGGCCAACTCCTCGCTGATAAGAACTGTATCGATGTGACCCAATCCGCTGCCGCCGTATTCGGTGGGTATATTGGATGTAATAAATCCAACCTCAAAAGCTTTCTGCATTACATCTTCAGCGAATTCCTCGCCTTTATCATACTTAGCGGCATTGGGTTTCATTTCTTTTTCGGCAAATTCCCGGGCCATTTCTCGTAGAGCGGTTTGCTCTTCATTCAAACTGAAATCAATCACGCGATCCTCCTTATCAGGGCATTACAGATAAATAGTGCCTTGTTTATACTGGAATCAAAACGTATTGTCAATTTATTGGATTCGATTACCTTAAACGGTCAAGGATATCCTTTCCCGCTTCATCAAGAAGGGTATGTTTTCCATCCCAAGCTTTTCTTCCAATAAAGCTCGTATACGAACGGGATTTTCCGCAAGTTGCGGAAATCGGAACAGCATTCTCTCCCCTTCCCGATCCGAGAATGAGACTTCCACGGGATCGCTGAAAGCGTTCGCTTCCGCCAGCCCCTTTATCAGCTGTTTGACATCTATATTCGGATCTATCCCGATTTCTTTTCCAAAGCGCCTCAGCGCCGTCACCACTTCCGGATACGAAAGATCCATCGAATAGGTATATTCCCGTATCAATGTATTGAGGGCGGGTTTGTGGCTTTGTCTCTTCAGGACATCCAGCATGCGTATGCCCGGAGGGAGCACGCGGTTCATTCTGGATGTAAATTCATTCAGCGGGTATTCATAATCGGTTCTGAACTCGTAAAGCTCATTCAAGCCTTCCATCCCCAGGGGAAGCGCCGGGGCATATGATACCAGCATTTTGGGATGAAATCCTTTCGAAAACAGGACCTTTACTCCCGCCCTTCTGAATGCGCGAAGAATAATATTGTTGACGTCGATATGAGATAGGTACTTCGCTTGTCCGGTTTTTTCATAGGTGACTCGGTATGTGTTCACCGAATCCGATGGACGGCCTATGACGGGGTATGTGTTTTCTAGTTCGGTCGAAGGTTCAGGCGGATGTTCTTCACGCCTCGCGGCCTGATTGCATCCCAGGCAGTCACGGCATTCCCGCTCGCTGCAGGGAACGGTCGTTTCTCCGGCCATCGCCCGTTCATATTCCTTGATGAGATGATCTTTATGGATACCCACATCGATGTGGTCCCATGGAAGAAGCGTTCGTCTATCCAATCCCTGCAGATAATTTTCCGGTCTGATATTTTCTTCACGAAAAGCTTTTTCCCATAAATCATTATGAAATCGATCGTTCCAGCTGTCGAAACGGGCTCCTTTTTCCCAGGCACGCGATACCACGCGCGACAATCGCCTGTCTCCTCTTGAGAATATCCCTTCAAGTAAGGAATTCGGCAGCGCGTGTTCCTTGAATCGGATGAACCGGTATCGCTTGAGTTGCGATTTCAAGAATGCATGTTTTTCCCGCAGTCGCTCGATGGATTCCATCCCAACCCACTGGAAGGGGGTGTGAGGCTTTGGGATAAAGGATGCCACGCTCAGATTGATCCTTGGCGGATGTCCCATCACACGGTATCCGATACGAATGATCTCCTGGACGGTTTCGACGATACCCTGCAGATCCGCCTGGTTTTCCGTGGGAAGGCCCACCATGAAATAGAGTTTAATCAGCTTCCAACCCTGTGAAAATGCGATTTCCACCGCTTGCCGGATATCTTCATCCTCCAAATGCTTGTTGATGACGCGACGAAGTCGGCTCGTCCCGGCCTCCGGTACCAGAGTAAACCCGGTCTTTCTGACTTTGAGGATATTCTCCGTCAGCCCGGAAGTCAGGCCTTGAGGTCTGAGCGATGACAGGGAAAGAGCCACCATCCTTTCCTCCAGGCACGGCATGATGATTTCGACCAATCGACTGAAATGAGGGTAGTCCCCGATCGAAAGTGACGCCATGGACACTTCATCATATCCGGTGGCATTCAGACTTCTCAAGATTTTCCGCATGATAAAATCAGGATCTTTTGCACGGTAGGGAAAATAAAGGCTGGATGCCTGACAAAAACGGCAGTTCTGCGGGCACCCTCTTGCGGCTTCGACGGATACGCGGTCGAAAATGGTTTTGATGTTGGGAACGATGATATCTTCCGGAAAATCAGCTTTTTCGAAAGGAGAAAGCACCCGCTTGATTATCTTTTCCGGTGCGCTTCCTATCGGCTCAACCGTCATCAGGCCGGAATATGTATCGACGACCGTACGGTATAGCGATGGAACATAGATTCCCGGAATACGGGAAAGCTCCTCCAGCATTTCCCGGCGCTCCCCCCCGGACTTTCGCATGCGCGTGTGGACATCGACGATCTCGAGGATCGCTTCTTCCCCGTCCCCGATGAAAAACGCATCGAAAAAGTCAGCCATGGGTTCCGGATTGCAAGCCGCGGGTCCCCCGGCGATCACCAACGGATCGCTTCGTGTCCTCGTTTTCGATCGTATCGGGATTCCGGCCGAATGCAGTACCGTCAGAACATTTGAATTGTTCAGTTCATAGAGCAGCGAAAACGCAAGCATATCGAATTCCGGTAAGGGAATTTTGTTTTCAAGCGAAAAAAGCGGCATACGGGCATCCGACAGGACCTGCTCCATATCCTCTTCCGGCGTGAATACCCTTTCGGCGAGAATATTCGGTTGCCGGTTTAATATGTGATAGAGTATCTTTTGTCCCAGATATGACATCCCCACTTCATACAAATCAGGAAAGACCAAGGCTACCCGGGCATCCGCTTTATGCGGATCTTTACGAACCGCATTCCATTCCCCTCCGATATAACGCCCGGGCTTTTGCACAGATCTCAGCAGGATTTCCAGTTCAGCCGGAATTTGGTGAGATGTTTTATTTTCAAACATGAGCCTATTCTAAGGTTTTTAAACCGATTTGAGAAGAATTATCCTCGGGATTTACAGCCGTCACACATTGACGAAACGTCTCATCTTCACATTAAGAACAAGGGAGACGGCCATGGCGTTGGTAATCAGTGAGGATCCGCCGTAACTGAGGAATGGAAGAGGAATTCCGGCCACGGGAAAGAGGCCGATGGTCATAAAAACATTGATGAAAAATTGGCCTCCGATCATCATCGCCACCATAAAGACGATATAGATTCCTGTTCGGTCGCGCGATTTGTTGACCGATTTAAATATTCGAGCCAACAGAAAAAAATACAGCGACAGCATGACCAAGACGCCTAAAAATCCGAACTCTTCCCCGATCACGGAGAAGACGAAATCCGTATGCCGCGCCGGCAGGAAACGGAGTTGGCTCTGCGTTCCCTTTGTATATCCCTTTCCGATAAACCCGCCGGATCCGATGGCGATTTTGGACTGTATCACTTGATATCCCGCCCCCAGGGGATCCTTTTGGGGAAAGACCAATGTCGACAGCCGGTCTTTTTGATAATCTTTCAGAAAAAAACTCCAACTCAACACTCCCAGAACAATGGCGACGATCAAAAGAAATACCATGGTCTTTTTGTTGATTCCCGCCAATATCAACGCACCGAGATATATGGGAAACATACTGAGAGCCGTACCCAAGTCCGGCTGGACGGCAACCAGGAATCCGGGGATTATGACCAGGAATCCGCTCAAAATAAAAAGCCTGCGGCTGATATTTTTTCCTTTGAACTCCGACAGCACATTGGCAAGAATGAGGATCAAGGCCAGTTTCATGAGTTCGGAAGGTTGGATTTGAAAGAAAGGGAGACGGAACCAGCTTTTGGTTCCCGCAATCAGATTTCCAAACAACAGGACTCCGCCCAGAATAACCAGGCAAAATATATAGAAATACGCTGCATAAGTTACATAGACCGTGTAATCGATCGATATCAGCAGAAAAATGACGACCAGACTGATCGCCATGAATATCCCCTGCCTCAAGCCGTAACTTCCCTCCATATAATAGGAACTGCTGTAGATGACGGCCACGCCGCTGCTCATGATCACGAGCAGCAGCAGGATCATTATCCAATCTATGTTGAGGAGATGGTTTCTATCGAGCGTCATCGTATTTACTCCGGTAGAGTTCGAAAAGGTCATGGGCCAGCGGAGTCGCCGTAGCGCCGCCTCCGCCGCCGTATTCAACCAGCACGGTGATCACGACCTTCGGATCGTTCCTGGGGGCGAATCCCGTAAACCAAGAGTGAGTTTTTATCTCCCGCTTCTGCAAAGCCAATTTTTCCGCGGTTTCCCGGCTCACGACCTGGGTCGATCCGGTTTTTCCGCATACGTCGAATCCGGGTACCTGCGCCGCCCATGACGTTCCGCTTCGGTTGACGGATTCCCACATCCCCCGTATCACCTTTTCATATAGATCCGTGGAAATCTCGATAGGATCCTCGCTCACATTGATTTCCTCGGAAGCTCTCCTTGACTCTTCCGTCAGCAGGATACGAGGGATTACCTTCTCCCCCCGGTTTGCGATCCGAGATGTAAACACCGCCGCCTGCAGCGGCGTTACCAGCAGCGGCCCTTGTCCGATGGAAATGCTGATGGTTTCACCCGGATACCAGGGAGCGTGGCGCACGCGTCTTTTCCAATCGGGATCCGGCACCAATCCTTCCTTTTCCGACGGCAGGTCTATCCCCGTGGGGCTGCCGAAACCGAAATGCCGGGCATATAGTGCGATCTTTTCAATTCCCATCATTTTTCCGATTTGATAGAAATAAATGTTGCAGGAATGTTTCAATCCCGAAGAAAGCGTTACGGCCCCATGGCCTTCACGGTACCAGCACCCGAAGGGATGTCCGTAGATGATCGCGCTGCCCGAACAGAAGAAAGAGGTATACTCGTTCACGATATTCAAATCCAGCGCGCTGAGCGCCATGGCCGGTTTGAAGATCGATCCCGGGGAATAAACACCCCGAATCACACGATTTTCGAGTGGAAATTCCGGACTGTTCATCAAATCCATCCATTCCTGCGGAGTGAATCGGGTGATGAATTTATTGGGATCGAAATTCGGATAGCTCGCCATGGCCAGAACCTCACCGTTTTTTGGATTCAGGATAACGACGGCCCCTTCCCTGCCTTCCAGAAGAGCTTCCGTTTTGTTCTGCAGCTCATAATCCAACGCCATGCGTAGCGTTTCACCTGCAATGGGTTCTCTCCTCGTCAGCTCATCCCGTTTACGTCCCAATGAGTCGGCGATTTCGAGCACCAGCCCCTCGGTCCCCGCCAGCTTCCGCTCAAATTGACGTTCTATCCCCGTCTTCCCGATCATATCCCCCAAGGTCCTGTATCGAAATCTGTCCTGCCTGAGTTCGGATTCCGATATTTCCTGAAGATATCCGATGACATGGGAAGCATGATTCCGAAAAGGATAGAAACGCCTGGGTTCGGACTCGATAATAAGCTCGGGGAATTCCAATTTGTGCGCTTCGATCCTGGCGACCTCTTCCGATGTAAGTTCATCCTTGATGACGATCGGTTTGAATTTTGGAAGCGAGCTGTACTTGGCGATGCGTTCTTCGATGACGGCTTCGTCAAGATCGAGAAGCTTCGATATCTTACTCATCGAATCCCGCATATCCGTGCAGTTTTCCCTGATGATCGACACTTTGAAAGAAGCGATATTCTTAACGAGCACCACACCGTTCCTGTCCGTGATCAATCCCCGTTGTGCGGGCAACACGACCTCGCGGATTCTATTGGCTTCAGACTGCCGCCAGAATTTTCTATAATCCAGGATTTGTATCTTCCAGAAATATAATATCAGGAATATGAAAATAATCTTCACGAGAAGAAACACAGCACCGGCTCTCCGGCCGACCAGAGCAAGATCCTCGTAAATCCTTTCCTTTTTCATATCCTTCGTTGTGATACTTTCATGATCAATTTCTTTACTTGGGGAAATACCAGGCATCCTATCAGCGAAGAGAAAAACGGCTGCACAAGAATCAGGCCTCTGCTTTCGTTGAGGCTTCCCGCGCCTATGGCGATATAGAGTCCGCTCCAAACCAACAACTCGAATATGATCAGAACCGATATGAAAATGAATTTTCTTATGAACGGAGTGACATTCAGCTTCTGCGATACATATCCCGCCAGAAATCCCGTCAGGCATTTTGAAATCCCTGCAACACCGAAGACGCCTTGCGAAAAGGAATCCTGCAGCAGTCCCAGCACCATCCCCAGAATTGATCCGAAGACATCCCCTTTTTCCATCGCCATATAAATAAGCACCAGGCTGAACACATTGATGAGAATAACCACCGAAGGAGATATTTCCGCGATCATCACATGCAGTGAAAACGCCAGCAAGACTCCGATAACTCCGTGAAATATTTGTCTCATCTTTCAGGTCCTAAAAAAGCTCTTCCGCCTTGATGCGTATCACGACCAGATTGTCCAAATCTTTCAGCGTATATTCCGTTTTAACGGTAATGTTTTTAAATAATCCCGACGTCTCCCTGATTTCAACGATCTCTCCGACTTGAATTTTAGGCGGGTAAATCCCGTCCATTCCTGATGTGAGCACTTTTTCGCCGACCCGCAATCCGGTTTCCGTTGACAGTATATATTTCAATTGACACCCGCCCCTGCCGTCTCCGCTGAGAATACCCGCTACGTTCCTCTCTTGGGAAATGACACTGACTCCGGACTCGATATCGGTTACCAACTGAATACGCGCTTGGCGGGAAGATATCGGCTCGATGGTCCTGCCTACAAGATTTCCATATCTGTCGAGCACCATCATATTTTTCCCCAATCCGTCGTTTTTTCCGCGGTTTATGGTCAGGGAGCGAATAAAATTCCCTTGGTCATAGCCGATTGTCCTCACCGGCAGGATGTTATCATGTATCTTCCCGAGAAGCTTTATTATCTCTTCCTCCGTCCGAAACTGCATGAGCGCATCCCGAAGAAGGGTGTTTTCTTCTCTGAGAAAAATATTTTCCTGCTTCAAGGCCAGGTTATCCTGCGTCACATCCCGCAGGGTGAAATAATTAACCCATAGCCGGTTCGCCCCCCTAAAAAGAGAAGTGAAGCCGTGCTGCAAAGGAGAGAAGACCGAAAACACGGTTTTTTCAAACAAGCTGACATTTTCACCACCGGGGATTTGAATAGAAATCAAAATCAACTGCAGAATGATGAGAACGACAAGGATAATGAAGCTTTTTTTGCTTTTCAGAATCGAAGGCATTAATTCGCTTACATCATATCAATGATATTTTGCGCAGCAGCTCGAGATCATCCAGCATCTTGCCGGCGCCGAGCACGACCGAGGTCAGCGGGTCTTCCGTGATGAATACCGGAAGCTGGGTCTCTTCCCGGATTCGTTTGTCTATGTTTTTCAGGAGAGAGCCGCCTCCGGTGATGATGATTCCGCGGTCAATGATGTCGGCGGACAGTTCCGGAGGCGTTTTCTCGAGGGCCACTTTAACGGCTTCCACAATCGAAGCGACGATATCTTCCAGGGCTTCCCTGATTTCCTGATCATCGACAACGATGGTCTTGGGTATGCCTTCGCGCAAGTCCCGCCCCTTGATCTCCATGGTCATGGGTTCATCCAAGGGGTAAGCGGAGCCGATCGTCATCTTGACCATTTCCGCGCT
Source organism: uncultured Eubacteriales bacterium (assembly GCA_964433135.1). Lineage (GTDB taxonomy): Bacteria > Acidobacteriota > Aminicenantia > Aminicenantales > Aminicenantaceae > CAYSQW01. The sequence continues at coordinate 7,194 of CAYSQW010000053.1, read as the reverse complement.
TTTTTCCCCGATCAAGAGGTTATACTTCTTTTTTATATACTGGATGATCGCTTCATCCATCTCGTTGCCGGCGATGCGGATCGAATGGTTGAAAACGATCCCCGTAAGAGAGATGACCGCAATATCCGTCGTCCCCCCCCCGATATCGACGATCATATTGCCCGTCGGTTCCGATATCGGAAGATCCGCTCCTACGGAGGCCGACATGGGCTGTTCGACGAGGTAGACTTCCGAAGCCTTGGCCCGCATGGCGACGTCCTTGACCGCTCTCTGCTCAACCTGCGTGATCCCGGTAGGGATTCCGATGACGATTCGCGGTCTCAAGAGGAAACCGCGGTTGTTGGTGGATTTCTTAATAAAATAATCCAACATCTTTTCCGCAATTTCGAAGTCTGCGATGACGCCGTCCCGCATGGGCTTTATGGCAAGTACGCTCTGAGGCGTTTTTCCCAGCATCTGCTTCGCCCGCTTTCCAACAGCTTCCACCTTTCCGGACTGTTTATTGACGACGACGATGGAGGGCTCCTGCACGATGATTCCTTTACCCTTCAGAAAAACCAAGGTGTTCGCCGTACCCAGATCGATAGCCAGATCGCAGAAAACTCTGTCCTTAATCCATTTGAACAAACTCATCTCTATCCTTCTCTTTTTACACAAATTAGCACAATTACCCTTTTCGCGCAATGATTTTGTAAAAAAGTCCGGTCATATACGGTTCGCCAAGGTAATTTTCTCTTGATTTTTGTCATTCATAAAGATATATTCAAAAAAAAAAAGCGCTTTTTTATGGGATTCTACGGAGGTGTTTATGAGCAATGGTGAATATAAGCCCTATGTTCCCCCTGAACAGGCTATGAAAGAGATCTCACTCAAAGCGATTCTGCTGGGTATCGTCATGGCGATCGTTCTGGGAGCCGCCAACGCCTACCTCGGACTGATGGCGGGAATGACGGTGGCCGCGACGTTTCCGGCGGCCGTTATCGCCATGGCGGTGCTGCGGCCTCTCAAAGGAACCATCCTGGAGGAAAACCTTGCCCGTACCACCGGAGCCGTTGGAGAAGCACTCGCCGCGGGAGCCATTTTCACCCTGCCGGCGTTTCTGATGACCGGTGTGTGGGCTAAATTCGATGTTTTCAAGTCCACAATGCTGATGTTGGTTGGAGGGATTCTGGGGGTATTTATCATTATTCTGGTCCGTAGAACCCTGGTTGAAGATGCTGATCTTCCTTTTCCCGAAAGCGTTGCCTGTGCGGAGATGGTCAAAACCGGGCAAGAGTCCGGTTCCAACGCTTCCTATATGTTCTGGGCCATGGGGCTGGGCGGGTTGGTGGAATTTTTCACGAGCGAAAACGGAATCCGCCTCGTCAAGCCATTTGCCAAAGCCGTATTCAAGATTCCGGGATTATCCCGGATCTCCTTCCTTGACGGAGACAACGCCCTGCTCGCCAAATCCGATGCGATTCAGGGACAAATGTATATCGAATCCCCTAAAGCCAACGCCGCCCTTACCGCCGTCGGCTTCATTATCGGCCCCAAACTGGCGGCGCTTACGTTTTCCGGAGGCGTCCTGGGATGGTTGTTTCTGATGCCGATCCTGCTTTTCATCAGCGGCGATCTGAAAGCCATGGTTGCTCAAGGACTGGGAAACTGGACGGACATCGCATCATCAGCCTATAACGCCCAGATTAAACCCATTGCGGTCGGCGCCATGCTGGTGGCGGCTTTTTACACGCTCTTCAAGATGCGCCGCAGTCTGGCCGCCGGCATCGGACGTTCCATCGCCGACGTTCGTAAGACACGCGGGGGCGGTGAAGTGGATACGCTGCGCACCGACCGCGACCTCCCTTTTCCGACCATCATCATCTCTATCATCGCTCTGATAATCCCCATGGTTTTTCTTTACAACATCTTCACCCACAATATCGGATCTTCTATCGTCTCCGCGCTGGTGATGATCATCATGGGACTGCTGTTCGCCGCGGTTTCGGGCTACCTCGTAGGAATCATCGGCTCCTCCTCAAATCCCATGTCCGGATTGACCCTCACAACCCTGCTCATCGCAGCTTTGATGATGGTTCTGCTGGGGCAGAAAGGCAACGAAGGCATCGCCGCCGTTTTGGGTGTTGCCGCGGTCGTCTGCTGTGTGGCCGGCGTCGCCGGCGATATGATCCAAGACTTGAAGGTCGGGCATATTCTGGGCGGTACTCCATGGAAAATGCAGATCGGTGAGTTGATCGGAGTTGTCGCTGCGGCCTTGACTTTGACGTTCTCACTGCAGTTGTTTCATAGCACCATCGGGATCGGCTCCGAAACCCTGCCCGCCCCCCAAGCCGGACTGATGGCCACGATGGCCAAAGGGATCGTGGGCGGAGAAATGGCCTGGCCGCTGGTTATCGCCGGGATGCTCTTGGCCGTGGTCTTGATCCTCATAGGATCTCCTTCACCCATGTTGATCGCGGTAGGGATGTATCTTCCCTTCAGTTCGACCGCCTGCATTTTCTTCGGCGGCGTTCTTAAATACGTCCTCGACCGTATGGCCGATAAAAAGAAACCCAACCGAAAAGGCAGGGAAACGGTTGAAAATATCGGCCTTTTACTTGCCTCCGGCTTGATCGCAGGACAAGCCTTGATGGGCATCATCACAGCCGCCATCAAAGCCGCTAAAGTCAAACTTCCCAGTTCCCTGGACAATCCCTGGCTCGGTCTCATTATCTTTTTCATTCTCGGTTTTATCCTGATCTATTTCCCCTACAAGAAAATGGTGGCATCCGGTGAATTCGGCAAAACAGCGGAAAACGAATAAACCGGAGCCCGATTCGGGCATCAATCTGCTCGACTTGGTTCCCGTGCATACCGTCCGTTTCGAAACCGATGCGGAGGGCCTTATCGTTTTGCTCAAGCCCAAATTCACCAACCGTCTGCTTCAGAAATATCTGCTTCCGAGGATGCGGCGTCCGTTCTTTCGTATCACGCTTGATGAGCTCGGCAGTTTTGTCTGGAGCCGCTGCGATGGAAAATGCACGGTCCGGCGGCTGGCGGAGCTTCATAAGCAGCGTTTCGGTGAAAAAGCGGAGCCGCTTTACGACCGCCTTACGCTGTTTCTTCAAACATTGGAACACAACCGATTTATCCGCTTTGAAGGGATTCCCTCCACGCCTGAACAACCTCCCCCTGGATAGCCGGCTTATCTCTCATCAGGCATCTTTACTCGAATGAGCAATTGATTTAGAATAGAAGTGGAGATTTAAATGCTGGATAAACCGAGCTGTATGCAGATCATGGTATATGGAAGTCCCGTTCTTCATCAAAAAGCGGAAGAGATCAAGGAAATCAATGACGATATCGTAAACCTGGCCCGCGCCATGGTAGCCACCATGCATGCCGCGCCGGGTATCGGCTTGGCGGCTCCTCAGGTCAATCAAGGCGTCCGTCTGATCACCGTCGATCTTTCGGTCGGCGAGAAAGAGAGCGAATTGATCGTTCTTTTGAATCCTCGGATCCTCCACCGGGAAGGATCCGACATCATGGAAGAGGCCTGCCTCTCCGTTCCCGACGTCAATGAAAAAGTCACTCGACCTCTTCATATCGTAGTAGAAGGAACCGACCTCGATGGTAAGGAACGCACCTACGATGCCGAAGAACTGCTGGCCCGTGTTTTCTGTCACGAGATCGATCACCTTGACGGCAGGCTTTTTATCGATCACCTTTCCCCCTTGAAACGGAACCTTGCCAAGAAAAAACTGCGCAAGCAGCTGGAGAAAGCGGTCGGGGAATGAAGATTGTATTTTACGGAAGTCCCGAAACAGCCGTCACCTCACTGGATGCTCTTCGCGAAGGCGGCCATTCTATTGAACTCGTCATCACACAACCTGATCGGCCGTCCGGAAGAGGCCGTCGTCCCACACCTTCAGCTGTCAAACGCTATGCCTTGGAGAATGGTCTCGATCTTTATCAACCCCGAAGAATCCGCAAAGATCCTCAGGCAGCGGAACGGCTTGCAGCGCTTTCACCCGACCTTGCCGTGGTCGTGGCCTACGGTCAAATCATCCCGGATTCGCTGATCCGCATCCCCCGCTGCAAAACCATCAATCTTCACTTTTCCATGCTCCCCAAATATCGCGGGGCATCTCCGGTACAATGGGCCATCCTTGAGGGTGAGGAGACCACAGGCATATCCATTTTCGTGCTTAATTCCAGAATGGACGAAGGAGATATCCTTTGCCGGCGTGAATTCTCTATCCATCCGGGGGAAACTTCCAGTGAGCTTGAAAAACGCCTTTCCCAGCTGGGAGCGGACCTGCTGGTGGAAACCATTGCCTGCATCGACAGCATACAACCCATGCCTCAGGATCATTCGCTCGCGACCCTTGCCCCCCTGATTAAAAAAGAACAAGGGCGCATCGATTGGACTCACGACGCACACGTCATCGAACGCCGTATCCGCGCATTCACACCATGGCCCTCGACCTACTCATTCCTTTACGGCAAAAGGATCAAGATTCTGAAAGCTTGCGTCTCGGATGAACAAGCCGATGCCGCGCCTGGTGAAATCATAAGTATTTCCGAGGAGGGGCTGGCCATCGGATGCGGTGAAAAAAGCGTTCTGCTTGTCGAGATCCTGCAGCCCGAAAACAAGAAAGCTATGCCGGCACATGCTTATTCTCTGGGATCCGGAATCAAACCGGGAGACCGGTTTTCATAATAATTACGCACGAAGCTCCTCACCGCTCCCTGTCTACGAATAAAAAAGAAATGTGGTTTCGGGAGATGTTTTCCCGGATATGAAGGGATTATCGATCGAGGATGTAATAATATGGATTAACGGCTTTTCCGTTGAGGTGCACTTCATAATGCACGTGAGGCCCTTGGGTACGTCCCGTGCGACCGATCAAACCGATAACGTCACCGCGTTTTACCCGCTGTCCTGGTTTCACCTTGTATTCACTCAAGTGACAGTAAACCGTCGTAAAACCGCTGCGTTTGTGGCTTATTTTAACGGTTTTTCCTCCGGTTCGATCAAATTTGGTCTGAATGACCAGCCCGTCGGCCGTCGCGACGACGGGATTGCCGTTCTGTGTCGCGATGTCGACTCCGTCATGAAACGCCCGCTTTCCTGTAAAAGGATCATCTCTCCATCCGAAATGAGACACCCAGTAACCGCGGGTCGGCATGATGCTCGGCGTCGCCGCCAGCTCCATGGTTTGATCCTCGAAAAAATGCGCCAGCGTATTGAGGTTGTCTTCGATGCTGTCAGCCTTCTGGCTGATACCCTGCAGACGCTCCAAATTGGCGCTGGGAACCGGCGTTACGGGAACAACTTGCTGGTCGTCGTTTACGGGCCCTCCGATACCGCGCTCTCCCTCCAGAACGTTTTCGGATTTCAAACCTGCCATGACATTGAGTTTTTCGGCATAGTTTTCAAAATTTTGTATCGTTTCATTCAGCTTGCTTATAGACGCCTCATACTGTGAAATCGTCTCGCCCTGCTCCCGGCTGACATGCGTGATTTCCTTGAATTTTCGCCGCACTCCGCTCATGCTGAAATAATCTACGAGTAATCCGATCAACACGACCATCAACAATACCGCACCTGTTTTCATCCACTTGAGGGCTTTTTCAGAGAAAGATACAGTACGATGGCTGCTGCGATTATGCGGAATGATGATTATGGATAAATGCTTTTTAGCCATTATTCTACTTTGCTATCATATAGATTCAGACTTTAAAGTCAAGATTTTTATTCCGCGGCCGTCTGTCCGCCGATCACGTTTTTCTCGATCCATGAAAGGACGCTCCGCGTTGAAGTTCCGGGGAAAAAAACTTCGTCCACTCCCATCTCTTTCAATCGGGAAACATCGCTTTCAGGGATGATTCCTCCCAATATCAGGTGCATTTCATCCCACGCTTCCTTTTCACGCAGCAGCTCTATGACCTGAGGCACCAGAACATTATGCGCTCCGGACAACAAGCTTATTCCCAGAACATCGACATCTTCCTGAACAGCCGCGTTCACGATTTCTTCGGGAGTTCTCCGCAGTCCCGTATATATAACCTCATAACCGGCATCTCTCATTGCCCGGCACAGCACCTTGATTCCCCTGTCATGACCGTCTAATCCGGGTTTTGCCATCAGTATCCTCAGTCTCTTTTGCTTCACCCTTTATCTCCTCGCGCCGTGATGCTCACCGTTTTCTTTTCTTCAAATCCTCGATCAACCGAACTCATGAATCCGTCTCGGATTTTCGCGATCACTTCGGCCCACGACCGATATTTCAAATCTCCGTAACTAAAAATACGATGTCGTTTTCCCGGACATCGTAATCCACTTTCATCCCCGCAGCTTCACCGGCACTCACCTTTTCCGCTGACTTGTGTTCCATCTGCAAGGAGCTTATCTTTTGATAGAAATCCGTCGTATACCCCTGTATATGGATCGTATCCCCGAGTTTCAAGCTTCCCTTATCGATTTCAATCACGCCCACCCCGATTTTGGAGAAGTAATGCGTAATTCTTCCAATTTCTTCCTCCATTGAAAATCTCCTTTTTGCCTTCTAAATCAGATTTATCAAAAAACTGGAGTTTTCGCAAGCCCTCATCGTATAAGATCATGGCATCTCCCCATGCACCCTCTAATCCTCGCCCGTTCCGGGCCGACCCGCCTCCGACCTGTTTCATCCTGACTTCGATAATATTCAGGCCGAATCCAATCCAATAGCAGATACATGAACTTTCACTCAATCCCATAAAAGGCTTCTTTCTCAGAGTGATCACATTTTATTCTGGCCTGTGATGCAGTACCGCTGTCGATGATCTTTATTTAGCACCGGATGAAATCCAATATTCTATAATCGCATTGCTTACTATTTTCATTTGAGAAAGATGAATTTCAATTCAAAATATATATCCGAGTGCTTTCAGTCTTTCTAATGCTTTTTTGTTATATTCAGGTTCATCATTGAATTTTTTTCTTTGTAGTATTTCCGGGCAGACTTGAATATAATCTGTCACTTTAGAATGATCCTTAAAATCTCTGAATCGATTACAGCCTTTATATTCCATAAAATCCTTTATTTCGTACATCTCATGTGCATTGTTTGATGAATATATTAAATGATAGAAAGCGCCATCGATGTCTAAAACAGTTCCGCATAATTCCAATTTCAGTAATGACATCAAAGACACAGGGATATCTTT
>CAYSQW010000052.1:0-25276 GCA_964433135.1 uncultured Eubacteriales bacterium | reverse complement strand
GGTGGGCGATACAGGATTTGAACCTGTGACTTCTACCGTGTGAAGGTAGCACTCTTCCACTGAGTTAATCGCCCAGCCCCTCTATTTTTAATTCATTTCGGCCCGGATGTCAATTGTCCTGATGGGAGCCCGTTGGAACGGGGCTGGGTGGATGGAACTTCCATCCAAAATATGAATTGAAAACGCATGGTTTGAATCTCAGTCAGCGGATTTGAAGCGATCTGAAACGCTTGACATATCGTCAGCGTTCGATAAAGTGATATTTAAAGCAAGTGCTTCACAATGAGCACGCAATGAGAACTTCCTCCGCGTTCGCCTTTTTTCAGTTTCATCTCAGTGTAGGTATCCGTGTGGCGCTCAGAGTGCTGGTCGCCGCCGTAGTGCTTTTCTTCGCGCTTTTTTATCTGCTCAAGCCGGAGATGTTTGTTGGGATCACGGCGCAGTTGATACACGACGGTCTCCCCGGGGGATTCGCCGTCTCCGCCAGCTGTCTGGTCTTTGCAGGGATCGCTTCCAGAAGGGTTTGCCTGGGGCTTGCGGGATGGATACGGCATCTTCCCGCGTCCGGTTCTCTCCACCGCCGGTTGGCCGCCCTGGCCGTACTGACGGCTCAGCTGCCCATCCTTATCATCTGGACGATCCTGGCTTTAGCGGCCGGCCGCATGCACGGAGTGCCGGTCGGCCTCTTCCTGATGGGGCTTCCTTTTTCCGCAGGGGCCGCCTCGATGGCCGTCTTGCCTGTGCGCGGAAAGCATCTGTCCTTGCCCCTGGCTGCTGCCGCAGCGGTCCTGGTCGGATCCTCCGGCTGGATTTTTCTGGGCGGCGGAATACTCCTCCTCACCGCAGCCGATCTTTCCGCCGGAGCGATCGTGCCGATCCGGAGCCGGATGGTGTTCACACTTCCCAAAGGGGTGGCATTTCATTTGGCGGTTGTCTGGAGAGCGATGCGCTGGAGGTTGATCGTACCCTATATCACATCCCTCTTCCCGGTCGGTCTTTCCTTCTTTTTTCTGGCCAACAATGCGGTCGGTCCTCGTGTTGTAACCGCCGTGGCCACCGTGAATGGAGCTTTGGGCCTTGTTCTATTCTCCGGAACCTTCGCCAATATTCTAGCCTCCCGCCGTCCTCCCTGGCCGTGGGCCCGTTCCTTCCCCGTAAAAGCGAAGACTCGAGTAATGAATGATGCCCTGGTCCTGGGAATGCATGCCGCCGTTTTGCTGGTTCCGGTTGGACTGGTCGATCTCAGTACTTTGTGGCCTTTGGCTGCTGTTCTTCCTTTTATTTCCATACGAGCGGTCCGGGCCATCCATGTGTCGGGAAACGTCCGTGGAGGTCCTCTGCCCCTCCTGGTTAAGGAGTCCATCCTGGGAGTTTTTCTAATCGGACTTTTTCCTCTGATATCACTGCTCCTTCTTCCAGCCGCACTATTGGCTTTGAAGGAAGCCGCCGAGAAGGAAAAATCCCAAAAGGTCAGCCGCTGGCTAGAGCTGCATCATCTGGCCGCCGGCGATTCTCTTTCCTGGAGCCGACAATGATTCGATTTCAAGACGTGGCTTTTGCTTATATGAAGAGAGAAACCGTTCTCAGGAATGTCGACCTCTCGTTCGAACCCGGTGTGACGCTCCTTTTGGGTCCCAACGGCTGCGGCAAGAGCACCCTTCTCAAACTGGCTGCCGGTGTCGAGCAGCCTGATTCGGGAACCATCACCGTGGAGGGACACGACCTCTGGAAGGAGGAGGTCGCATCGCGCGGAGAACTGGCCTATCTTCCCGAGCATCCCGACTTGACTCCCTACGCCGCGATCGGAGAGGTTCTCCGGCTGGTCTGCCGGATTCGAGGAGAACCAGCGTCCGCGGCGGGAGAGGCCCTCAGATTTTTCGGGATGGAAAGTCTTGCGGGTCGTACCGTCAGGGAGCTTTCCAAAGGGCAGCGGCGACGGGCGATTTTCGCGGCGGCTTTGATCGGGGACCCTCGATATCTTCTGCTGGATGAACCGTTGGACGGCATGGATCGCGCCGTCCGAAAAGAGATCATGCTCTGGCTTGACTCCCATCTGTCGGCGGGGTCGACGTTGGTCGTGGTTTCCCACGAGATCGAGCCCTTCATACCTCTATGCGCAAGGGCCGTCACGATCCCGGACGGGGTGCCTCGGATTCACCCGGATCTTCCGGGCGATGCCGATTTGCGGGGAGCTTTCCTTGAAAATTTGGCGGGCTCCGTTCAGGCGGATTGCGAATCCCGGGAATCGGACGGAGGTTGCCGGTACTAAGGCTTCGATGTGCGGATCTAAAAAAAGCTTGATCTCTTTGAATTATATTCAAAAAAAGAGACCCACCGCTGCGGGATAGGTTATACTATAAGGGTTAGCGCGGCGGAGATTCCCTGAGAATGCCAACCGCGCATCTTATTAACTCGGGAGGGCGATATGAGACATTCCTGGCGGATTGGTCGAGTGGCGGGTATAGACATCTTCATTGATTCCAGCTGGTTCGTGATATTTATCCTGTTTACGTGGGCGGTATCTACGTCTTTTTTCCCTCAGAGGTTTCCCGATAAGGTGGCGGTATTCCATTGGATCCTGGGCACCCTGACCAGCCTGCTGGTGTTCGCCTCGGTCCTGGTGCATGAGCTTTCACATTCCCTGGTGGCTAAGAAACAGGGGGAGACGGTAAAGAGCATCACGCTTTTCATTTTCGGCGGAGTGGCTCAGATCACGGCCGAGCCCAAGGAACCGATCCATGAGTTCACCATGGCTTTTGCCGGTCCGCTGGCGAGCTTCGCCGTGGCGGGAGTGTCTTTCGTCGCCTCATTCCTTCTTCCCGGGTTCAGCGAACCCCTGGCCGCCGTGGCCCTCTACCTGTCCATGGTCAACGTCGGCTTGGGGATTTTCAACCTGCTTCCCGGATTCCCCATGGATGGGGGACGGGTGATGCGTTCCATCGTGTGGAAGATCACCGGTGACCTGAAAAAAGCCACGCGGATCGCCTCGATTTCCGGACAGGTCTTCGCTTTCTTCTTTATCATGCTGGGAATCCTGCAGGTGCTGCGCGGAGCCATATCCGGGTTGTGGCTTGTCTTTATCGGCTGGTTTCTGCACAGTGCGGCGGTCCGGGGATACCGCCAGGTGGTGACGGAATCTCTTCTCGAGGGCGTCAAGGCCCGGGACCTGATGAACCGCGAATACACCACCATCCCCCGGGGGCTTCCCATCCAGGCCCTGTTGGATGAATACATCCTCAAGAAAAAAGAGCGGGTTTTTCTGGTGGAGGATAACGATCAGGTGCTGGGTATCGTGTGTCTGGAGGATGTCAAAGCCGCGCCCCGTGATCGCTGGGAACAGATGACGGTCGCCGATGTTATGACGCCCCGGGATGAGCTTGCATCGGTCTCCCCCGATACCGACGGGAGCGACATCCTCAAAAGTCTTGCCGCCCGTGATATAAATCAGGTGCCCGTGATCGAAGACGGCCGTGTCACCGGCATCATATGCCGCACCGAGCTGCTTCGTTATATCCAGCTCAAACGCGAATTGGGGGTCTAAACCTTCTCCCGGTTGGTCGTTCTGGCCGCCATGAAATAATCCGGGAGGACCGGTGAGTTTCTTTTGTTTTTGGTGCGTTTCGGAACAACGACTTTCCTCTTCTATCTCGTCTTCACAAGAATAAATTCAGGATTCGCCTACTCCATGATTGACAAGGCTCCGTTTTCATTTTATAAATAGGATAGTGGCAATCAGAAGGTGTCCTTACTGCAAAGCGATCATAGATGAAGGCGCGGAGTACTGCACCAACTGCGGAACCAAACTTCTCTTTCCCGAAGACGAGCTGATCGAGGAGGAAATCCCGGGTGAAAAAATATTCGACGCGGATTTTCAGGACAAAAAACCTTCCCCTCCCAAAAAAAGAAAATCCCGCAAGAAGAAACCCGTCGACTCCGATGAAAAACCCGGTCCTCCGCTGCCGCTGACGAAAAAAGGAGAAGAGCTTTTCGCCAAAGGAGAGGAGCCGCCGGATTTCGGAGCCGCGGAGGAAGTGGAAAAGCCTTTCGATACGGCGATATTCCCTCCCCGGGAAGACATCGATGGAACCGACGATGGGCAGGCCGTGGAGGGTGAAAAGGATTTTTTCGAGGTGGATGCTTCGCCTTCGGATGACGAAGGAACGAAGGATTCGGAAAGCGAACGAGAGAAAGACGACGAACTCGAACCGGAAATCGACGAAGAGATGTCTGAAGAGATTCCATTTGATAAGGAATCTCTGACAGACGATGCTCCGCTGCCTAATGACGATGAAGAAGCGGCGGCGGTCGAAGGGGAAACGGACATCGGGCTTGAACCGGAAGTCTTCGATGATGAATCCGTTGATAGTCCGCTCGATGAGGAACCGCTGACCGAGGATGAGCCGCCTGCGGATGAGGAGGTCCCTCCGGAAGACGATATTATCGATGAAGAACCGGTGGAACTGATCGAAGATCTGCCTGTAGACAAGCCCTCTTCCGATGATCACCCCGACGACGCGGCGTCTGATGTTTTATTCGAAGAAGAGCAGTTGTCCGAGGATCGATCCGAACTGGAGGAAGAGCCCGCGAACGAGATATCTTCTGCTGAGAAATCGGTTTCAGAGCCTTCAGACGGAGGAGATATCGCCGTGGAAGAATCCCCGGGAAACCTTCCGGATGAGGTCGATACGATAGAGCCTGCTGAGAAAGAGGTGGATGTTGAGGGGGAAGTCGAACAGCCAACAGAGTCCCGGGAACCGGATACCGGAGAGCAGGATGTCGATTTTAAAACGGAAGACCTGGAAAACATCGTTGATCCCGCTGAAAAGGAAAAAGAAGATATCGAGCGCTTTCTCGACATATTGAAAAAGGAGCGGGGGGGGCTCGATACCCCGGAAGACAACGAACCGGCTCTTGAAGAAGAGATCCCGCTTGCCGATGAACCTTGGGAGCCGGTTGAAAGCGGGGAAGAGGAGCTTCCCGCCTGGGCTGAGAACGCACGGGAAGAGATTCCGTTGGAGGACAATCCCATCCAACCGGAGGATGCACCGGGGGAATCCTTGACCGATCCGTCCGTTTCGGATGAGGAACCGGCGGACATGGAAATCGGGGATGATGGAGAAACGGAGAAAGAGGAATCCGTCGAAGTGGAGACCCGTGAAGGCATGGAGTCGGAGGAGGAAGAGAAACCGCCCGCCACCATGGGGCTGCCGGAAGGGGTTAACCAGAAACCGCTTCCTTTCGGTGCGCTGCTTCAGGCCGAACAGGAGTCCTCCACATCCTTAACGCGGGAGAAGACGCCGGTTTCGGGATACATGCCGTGGATGAAAGCCCGGATATTCGATATTCTGTTTATCGCGTTGTTCTGGGCGATCTCCCTCTGGGCCGCATCCCTGGTTTTGAGGGTTTCCCCGTTTCAACTCGTCTCAACCGCCACCCTGGCCGTTGTATCCTATTATGCGATCCTTCTGCTGATCTATTTTTTCTTGTTTTTCTTCTTCCTGGGGGAGACGGTCGGTGATCACCTTTTTGCCAAGGAAGACTGACGGACGACCTCTGCATCCAGCTTAAAATCCTTGCCTAAAAAGTTCACGCGGGCGGTTTCATCCGCCGCGATCTCCTTCGGTGTTCCCTCCGCCAGAATCTCGCCGTTGTCGATGATGGTGGCTTTATCCGTTATAACCAGGGTATCTCTGACGTTATGGTCGGAAATGATGATCCCTATCCCGTGTTCCTTGAGCCTGAGGAGGATTTTCTGAAGTTCTACGATCGTGAGAGGATCTATTCCGGTGAACGGCTCATCGAGGAGAAGGAACTTCGGATTGAGCACCAGGGCGCGGCAGATCTCCAGGCGCCGTCTTTCCCCTCCGGATAAGCTGTAGGCCCCCTGTTTCGCCAGAGCGAGCAGGCCGAGGTCGGAAAGGAGCTGGTGGGCGACGGCCTTTCGCCGGCTTCGTTTCATCGGCTGCAGTTCGAGAACCAACTTCAGGTTGTTTTCAACGCTGGTTTTTAAGAAAACGGAGTTTTCCTGGGGCAAGTACACGATTCCGGCTTCGGCGCGTCGGGGCGTGGAGTAGCGGGATATATCGGTGGAATCCAGGAATATCCTGCCGCTGTCCGGTTTGATCAGGCCCACCATCATGAGGAAACTCGTCGTCTTGCCCGCTCCGTTTCTTCCCAGGAGGCCGATGATTTCCCCGCTTTCGACGGAGATGTCCACGCCTTTTACGACCAAACGTTGATGGTAGCTTTTTTTTAATTGTTGAGCCTTGAAAACCGTCATTGCTTCGACCTGTTCATCTTGGATAAAATACTATGGTCATTTCACCGGACTGTCAAGCCGCCATGAAAAAAGTGATCAGTGCTTCCCGTCGTGCCGACCTGGTGTCGTCATACCCGGATTGGTTGGCTGAATCCGTCCGTACCGGACAGGCGGTCGTCCGGGGGCCGCGAAGTCGTCGGACCGTCGTGGATCTGAGGCCGGAGTCGGTGCACACGGTGGTTTTATGGTCGAAAAATTTCCTGCCGCTCATCGAAAACCGCTTCCGGCTCCGGGAGGCTCTTTCGAGGTACGACCATCTCTATCTTCATTTTACGATCACCGGGATGGGTGGGAGCTTTATCGAGCCCGGAGTCCTTCCCCCTGCGCAGGCGTCGGTTCAGCTTGCCCCTTTGCTCGAGATCACGGGATCTCCTGAAAGGATTTCGGTTCGATTCGATCCCATCGTTTTCTGGAGGGAAGGGAAGCGGGTGCGCACGAACCTCGGTTATTTCGAGCGTATGGCTCCGGTGCTGCAGTCTCACGGTGTGCGGGACGTGAGGATCAGCTTCGCGCAGTGGTATGCAAAGGCCCGCCGGAGGGCCTCGAGAGGAGGATTCGATTTTATCGATCCGACTCTGGAGGAAAAGCGTGCATATGCATCCGAGCTTGTGGAAACCGCCCGGAACAGCAGGCTGCGCATCCAGGCCTGCAGCCAGGATTTTCTCCTCGGAATAGGAGACATTCAGCCTTCCTCATGCATAGACGGTGCGCTGCTCCGCCGCCTGCATCCGTATGGGGAAGCCGTGTCCGAAGCCAGGGATCGGAGCCAGCGGGAGGAATGCCGGTGCACACGGTCCGTCGAGATAGGAAGCTATACGCAGACCTGCCCGCATCCCTGTATATACTGCTATGCCTGCCCGTAAATCAACGAATCATATCCAAGAAAGGATTTCCCCCATGAAATCCATATGTTCTCTCTGCGTCAACGGATGGGAATGCCTTCCATTTTCAGCAGAAACCGCTTGAGTTCGAGTCCGGCGCCGAATCCCCTCAGCCCGCCGTCGGCGCCGATAACACGGTGACAGGGAATGACGATAAGATAAGGATTTTTGTTCAAAGCCTGCCCGATGAATCGATATCCGCGGTGATGCATCCGGTGGGCGATGTCCCGGTAGGCGGCGGTTTGTCCATAGGGGATCTTGCGCGTTTCCATCCATACCCGGCGCTGATTCGGAGTTCCGAAAGAGATGTCCAGTATCATCGATCTGAAATCTTCCGCTTCCCCCGCGAAATAACGGTCGAACAATTCGATCTCCCGCCGGAAACGTCCGCGGTCTTCAATCGGCGGAGTCGTCCCTCCGGGAAGAGAATCCAGGAGCCGGCGGCCGTCCTGTTCCGGTCGGAGATAATGAACGAGGCGCAGGCCTTTTTCGCTCTTTCCCAACAGCAGCCGTCCCTTGGGAAAAGGATAATGAATGACGTACACGATCAGCCCGACCTGTTTATGAAATGACGGTGATGCTATTTACCTCATCGGCTCTCAAATACCCAGCGCCAGCCGTTCGGCCAATGCGGAGGGCAGTTTTTCCTTGAGGATCTTTTCCTGAGCGGCCTGAATGTTGTATTCAAGGCGATAAAAACGGATTTTTCGCATGCGGGAATCGTAGATGGCGCATGCGGCGCGCGTGTTTCGGTCCCGGGGTTGTCCCACCGATCCCGGATTGATCAAATAGCGTACGTCCTTTTCCAGCTTGAATTCGCTGCCGTTGCCCGTGAGGAACGTGCCTTCGACGAGATGGTCACGTTCCGAATAGATGAAAGGGAAGTGGGTGTGCCCGAAAAAGCAGACCGGTGTTCTGATGTGCAGGAAGGCTTCGGCGGCATCGAATTCGCCGAAGATGTAGTAGTCTTCATCGAAGGGAGCTCCGTGACAGATAGTGATGTGATTATGGATCACCCGGGGGCCCGAATTGATCCGGCAGAGAAAGCTCATGCTTTTTTTGAGGAGGTGTTGGGATGTCCACTGGATAGCGGAAGCGGCGATGGGATTGAAGGTCTTGACGGCTTCGGGGTCGCAGATGGCTTTGTCATGATTTCCCCTGATCATGCTCAATGGTTTGAGTCCCTGCACTTTCTGGATCACCTCGTTGGGCGAAGCTCCGTATCCCACCATGTCCCCGAGAAAGAGATAATGGTCGATGCGCCTTCGCTGAGCGAACTTCAATACGGCGAGAAAGGCTTCCAGGTTGCCGTGGATATCTGTGAAGATAAGATAGCGCATGGTCAGACCGCCTGTTCCTTTAAAGATCGATACAATTCATGTGCCCTGTAAGAACTACGAACCAGGGGGCCGGTTTGGGCATCCCGAAATCCGAGGCTCAGGGCCTCGTGCTTCCAACGGTCGAATTCTTCAGGCGTATAATATTTCGATACGGGGGGGTGGGAGCGATTCGGCTGCAGGTACTGACCGATCGTAAGCAGGTCGCAGCCTACGGTGCGCAGATCCGTCAAGGCCTGGAGAATATCTTCATCCGACTCGCCCAGCCCGATCATGAGACCCGATTTCGTCGGCAGGCCTTGCTGCTTGGCGGTTTCGAGTACTTTCAGGGAGCGGGAATAGTTGGCGGCCGGACGGTTGATCCGGGAGTACAGGATTCGAGGAACCTCCAGGTTGTGGTTGAGGACTTCAGGTCGGATCGAGAGCAGGGTGTCCAATGCGGCGGAGTCCCCGCCGAAATCGGAGATCAACGTTTCGACGATAACACCGGGAATCTTTTTCCTGACGGCGGTGACCACGGCGGCAAAGTGGGCGGCTCCTCCGTCGGAAAGATCGTCACGGGTTACCGAGGTGATCACGGCGTAGCGAAGTCCCAGAATGGCCGCTGTCTCGGCGATATCGTCGGGCTCTTCGGGGGAAAGGGGAGACGGCGTGCCGTGAGCGACGGCGCAAAAGGCGCAGTTGCGGGTACACGTGTCGCCCATGATCAGAAACGTGGCGGTCTTATGGGACCAACAGGTGGCGAGGTTCGGACATTTGGCGCTGGTGCAGATCGTGTGCAGATGTTTTTCCTTCAGGAGTTTGGAAACAGCGAAATAGTCCGGATGTCGCGGAAGGTCGACTTTTAGCCAGAGAGGTTTTCTGGACGAGTTCATTCGGACTTCAGGGCTTACCATTTCCCTTAGGAAATATAGAAAAAAAAAGGTCCTTCTAGATAAGAATCGCTGTGGTCTCAACCAAGAGGAGAAATGTTATCAATAATACTCGAATTCCCGTTCTCTTCGCAGTCGGCGGCGCATGCGTTTGCGTGCCTGGGCGTCTTTCATACGCCTTTTTTCGCCGGGCTTGAAGTAGACAGAGTGCTTCTTGATATCTTTGATGATGGATTCTTGTTGGACTTTCCGTTTGAATCTGCGCAGTGCGGATTCGATCGGTTCACCCTCATCAATTACAATAAAAGCCAATAACATTCACCTCCTCGTGTGTTGGTACAAGCTTTATATCCGATTCCCCTTAACTTGTCAAGTTCAATCAGACCAAATATTTACGCCGTAAGCACCCGCTCATCGAGCGGTAGTGAAGATGGGAGCGATATCCACCGGGATTTCCGACAAACTTTCGAGAATTTTTCGTGTTCCCTCATCGACCGCACCGTATTTGCGGATAAATGCCGCGGCCTTGTCATAGTCGCCTTCGCCCTCCAGGGTGAGAAGGTGTCGCGCCAGAAGCTTTACCGCACCTTGGATCCGGTTCATGTCCACATGAAATTTCCCGGTGGCGCCATCATAGACCACGCCGCCGTGTTCTCTGAGAAAATTGAACTGCATAAGGGTTCCCAGGCCGTGGGCCTCGTTTACGCCGAAGCGCATGGAGCGAAACATACCCGCCAGGTAGGTCGTATAGATCTCCTCCTCTTTTTCTCTGGGGATCCAACCCTTTTGCATGAGGAGATTTATGCTGTACAATCCCACCACGTCGGCTTTGCTCTCCTCGATGGCGGAATAGAGATCTTTGAGTGCCCGGTTGACGGTAATCCGTTCTCCATTGGGCAGGGTCGTATAGTTGACCCCGAAAACGTGCGACAGCTCATGCAGGATGGTGTCGTTGAAATAGGCCCAGAAGCTCACTTTCGCGACATCATTTTCGGATAGAACTTTTTCGGATATCGGGACGAGGACTTTATTGAACTTGGCTTCCATCATATTTTTGAGGAAGACCTTTTTCGTGCCTTTCTCCTCGCGCACCCGCTCATCGTTGGGAAGGACGAAAGCCAGGGTCTGCACTCCGGCTTTGGTGTCGCCGGCGGCGAACACTTCGAAGACGACGTTCAAGGGAGACTTGAGTCCGACGACCTCCTGATCCTTATATTTCCGGTCGACCGGCAGGCTGTTTTGGATCTCCTCCAGATAGGCGAGATATCCCTCGATCTTCTTCATCTCTTCGATGTCGTTGATGTAAACGAAACTTTCATAGGCGGCTTTGAGGCCGTTGAGACCGTCTTCGTATACTTCATAAGGGCCGATGATGATCTCGACCAGGTTGTCTTCGAGATCGATCCAGTTGCAGTCGCTCTCATAATACTCGTTGTTGAGCAGGTCTTCGGCTCGCTGTCTTAGAAACTTTTCAAGCGAAGGATTGCTGGTGAGGTCGGCGGCTTCACGAAGGTATCGCGCCACCTCTTCAAGGTTCTCCCTGTATGCCTCGCTGTAAGGCACGGCGACGAGATCGCTGTCGGCTCGCCGGATCACCGTAAAAGGACTCTCGAATGCGTCCTTTATTTCAGGGTGAGCGGCAATGAACCGTTCGAATTCTTCCTTGGTCAGGTCCGGCGGATAAAAACCCGCCCCCGGAGGTTTTGCATAGGTCCCAATAAAAGGCTTGTTCCCGTCCAGACGGTCGAACGGGCCGAAATTGATGAGTAGGTATCGCAGATAATTTCTAAGCTCCGGATCTTCGGCGTTTTCGAGCTTGGTTTTTAAGTCCCAACCGACGTGGGAAGCTTGTTTCCAGAATATCTTGTCGATATGGCTTGAGGCCAAGACCAGCTTTTCCAGGACCTGTTTCTGCTCCGCGTTCAGAAGACCGGGATCATAAGTGATTTCCGTGGGATCGAACCGAGCCAGGCGCTGGAGAATGTCAGGCGCTTTTTTGATCTGGGACATCTCTCTCTTCTCGCTGTCGGCGTTTCGATTGCAGGCCGAATGAACTCCAAAGATTGCCGCACTGAGGAGTAGTATGCTTATGAAACAAATTTTTCTGTGGTTCATCGTGACCTCTTTCCCGGATGCGGAATATCGAAATCATTTATAATCCCGTTCCGTGGGTGACGCGTCGTTTCCCCATAGAAAGCAAAACGGCATAACCGGATATCGATGGGATCTTCACCGGTCCGTTTCGAGATGGAAAAATGATATAACAGTGCATATGAAAATTCAAACGTTCTTATAGCGAAGAAAACCGCACTTGTCGGTCCACGTGAGAATCTTTTCCGGTGAAACGATCAATCTCCTTGAGGGAAGAGAATTGTGAAACGGGTCCCCGCATCGTTCTCCATCCGGAGTGCGCCGCGAATCTGCCGGGTCAGATCCGTCACCAGCTGCATTCCCAGGGAATCGGTATTTCGGAAATCCAACTTACCGGGAAATCCGATGCCGTTATCGCTGACCGTCAGCTGGTATGTCTTTTCTTTCTCCGGCTGCATACGTATCCGGATCCGCCCTCCGGAATTGTGTGGAAAAGCATGCTTGAGCGCATTGGAGATAAGCTCATTGAGGATGAGTCCCAAGGGAACGGCTTGATTGATATCGAGGAGCGTATTCGCGACGTCTATATCCAGAGTGATGTTTCCCGCTCCCTCTTTGTACAGATATCGTAGATGCGTCGCGAGAGAGCTTACATATTTGTGGAAGTCTATTTGCGCCAGATCCGAAGAGCGGTATAGACTTTCGTGGATAAGCGCCATGGATTTGATGCGATCCTGACTCGATTGGAAGAGGGAACGAATCGATTCGTCCTCGTATATTCGGGACTGCAGTCGAAGAAGGCTTGAGATGATCTGCATGTTGTTTTTTACCCGGTGGTGGATTTCCCTCAGGAGGACTTCCTTTTCTTTCAGGGAAGCGGCGATCTTTTTCTCTGCATTCCATCTTTGAAGCGCGACGGCCGTCTGATTGATGAAGGCTTCGATCACGGACCGGTTTTTCAGCTCCGATTCTTTTCGAAGAATGATTGCCGCGGCTCCGAAAAGGATGCCTTTGTGGGTGAATCCAATCGAATAGAAAGCCTTGATTCCGAAGGTCTTTTCCAGGACACGACATACAGAAAGCGGCAGTTTGCTGAAAGATATCTCGTGCAGCCCGCCCTCGACTTTCACCAGCTTTCCCCGGTACAATCTTTCCCGAGCCGATTCCGTATCCAAAACCGTTCGCATGCCCTGTGCCTTTCGCCCCAGGATCTTGTTGACTTCCTTGATTCGGTTTCCCAGACCGGCGATGGCTTTCACTTCGGCTTCCATTGTTTCCTCGTGATAGGCCGTTACGATCACGATGCTCTCCGGGATCAAGGCGGCCAGTTGCTCGCCGATCAAGGGGAAGATATCTTCTTCTCGGGGATGTTCGACGAATCTCATGGCTGAATCGGACAGAAATTTCATATCGTGGGTATACCGCTGCTCCCGTGCTTCGGATTTTTTCCGCTCCGTGATATCCTGCGCGATTCCCAGGATTCGGCTTTTGTTCCGGAGACGGACCTCTATATTTCGGACGTCGATCAGGATTTCCTTTCCATCCTTGTGCTTCAAAGCAACTTCATAGGGCCCGGAGCTTTCGCCTAAAATGAGTTCTCCCAGGATTTTGGCCGCGAGGGGAAACTGATTCGGTGGAAGAAGTTTGGTTTGCAGGTAGTTCTTGCCGATCAATTCCTGTTTGGAGAAACCGATCAACTTTTCCGCGGCAAGATTGCCGTCTATAAATGTTCCTTTTTGATCGGTGAGGTAATAAGCGATAGGGGCATAATCGAAAAGGGCTTTCAGGTAGGCTTCGGAATCCCTGAGTTCCCGAAGCGCCCGTTTTTCCGCCGTCAAGTCTGTGATGATGGTGACGATCTCATCCACTTGATTCTGTATGAACAGAGGTACTTTTTCCGTTCTGACGATATAGGTTTCGTTTCGGATATGAAGTTTCTCTTCCATTGTAAGCTTTTTGCCGGACCTATAAACTTGGTCGTACTCCCGGCGGATTTTAGGTTCGAGAAAAGGGAATAATGAAAAGAGGGGTTTGCCGAGAGGCTTTTTGGGAAGATCGATTTCCAGTTGTTCGCACCAGCTTCGGAAGTAAGAGTTAATAAAAACGATCCGCATATCGGTATCGATGATATGGATCGCCGCATCCTGGTTTTCCAGGACTTGAAGATGTTTGGGAATAGTGCCCGTGAACTCGCTTCCGCGGTTCTGTTTCGCGGATGAGTCATCAGGTGTCGGTTTCACGGTTTTGATGTTTTTCGTTTTCATGGTTATGTCGTTTGCCGGGCCCGCCGTCCGTACGCAGCGTAAGGCTCTTCACGCGATCAATCGTGGGATCGGCGGAGGCGGTGGAATCTCTTATACTATCCTTAATGCGGACGGTGTTTATCCTGCATCAGCCGCAGCAAACATTTATCCTGCCACCGTTGAAAATAATAATCAAGTGATATCTGTCTATATCGATCGGATTAATTGATTAGTCAATCGGTCTCTCCCGGATAGAAGAGAGGCTTTAAATCGGGAGAGTCAAGGAGAGGGCGTCGTGCGCCATTTTTCCCCTGACAGGTAAAGGATCCCTTCGTCGATAAGCTCGTGCCGGATCTCTTCCAGGCTTGGGCGCGGCCGCTTTGAGGGGGACCAGATATGATAGGCGTTTTTAAACGCGTGGGTGAGGGTCAGGGCGGTCAGCTCCATATCGTAGTTCAGATCGAAGATCAACGGAGGGGGGGCTGTTGAGAGCGTCATCCTCCGGTCCTTGTCGGAAAATTCCATGTGACGGATGCAGGGTTTCATCCCCTTGGGCGCGGGAACGGAACTGGAAGGGAATAGAAGGTAGTGTTTTTCGGTCCCGCGCTCCATGTTGCGGCAGGTGTATTCCGGATCGATCTGAAAAGAGGCGCCTTTCATTGCGCCGGGATCGAGAACCGCGCAGCAGGCCGCCCGCCACTCGTTGTTCATGCCGGCCAAAACGATCTCTTTACGACCGTCGTTTTCCAGGTCGATGAATTCATAGTCGACGAGATAACCGGAATGACAATATTCCCCTCGGATGTCGCCGAGGTGATCGAGCAGCATCACGCGGCAGGGGAAGCGGTACGCGTGCTTGGCGACACACAGAACTTCCTTATGTCCGTCGTTGTCCCAGTCCTCGGACCTGAGTCCGTGGATGCGGTAGGCCGAAGAGTATTCCGTATCGCCGAAAACCAATCGTCGTCCCGCATCAAAAGACCAGAGCGTTTTTCCCCGGCTGGAAAAACAAAATAGAATCCCTTCCCGCATTTCATCACGGGTCTGAATGGAAAACAGAACCTCGGGAGAGCCGTCGGCGTTGACATCTTCGATCAAAAGATAGGGCTGGTTGACGGTAGCTCCAAGGGTAAGCCGTTTGGAGGGAAAATGCGAGCGGTAAAATTCTTCATCGGCCAGGTTGCTCAATCCGGTATCGAATTCCCAGAGTTCCCTGCCTTCGCCATCCAGCATGACGAGCTTTGATCCCTCGATCTTGAAGTCGATAGGGAAACCCGGCCGTGTGATCGGCATAAAAACCAGAAAAAGTGCCGTGATGAAGATCGCCAGGGCTGCGATTCCCAAAAACTTCAAGCGTGCGGCGGTTCCGCCGGGGCCGTGCTTTTCGAAGCAATGGGCATGCTTTTTCTTGATCCAGGTGTTGATCTCCTCGGTGTAGGCGAAGACCCGCGGGCGAGAAGTGCCCTCCAGGCGGTGTACCGGAAGTCCCAATTCTTTTTCCCAGCGCTGGCAGGTGCGCACGTCGCGTTTGAGGTGGCGCGCGATCTCTTTCCAGGAATCCAGCTTTTCTTTATCACTCATGTGAAATAGAGGTTATACATCCGGCTTATCATAATCGAAAATCGTCCGTCGTTCCAGGCGGAGATGAAAGTATCCGGGAAACAGGAGCTTATTCTCCCATTCCGCGGCCCGCCCGACGTCTTGGTCCGATCAGTTATAAAAAATCCGGTCCTTGGGAGCTTTTTCGGGATCATGGAAATAAGCTCCCACGCCGTTTTCCAAGAGCTGGCCGTAGCGCGGTACGCCGCGGATCGTGATCGCTCGTTCCGGGGTGCGTTTGGAGTATTGGCGGGCGATCTCCAGAATGACGGATGTATGCTGGCCCACCCGCTTGGCCATGGACCAGCCTTCTTCGTCATACGGCACGAACAGTTTCTTCTGTTGGGCCAGGCTCAGCAGGAAGGGATCCTTGCCTTCCAGCAGCAGCGCTTCGGTTTTAGGCCCGGTGGGCTGATCGAGGAAGGGGATGGGAGCCTCCAGCAGAAAGGGCATGGTATCGGAGTAATCACCGATCTCCCGGTGGGACAATCCGCGGAATCCGGAAGGCGAGGGCTCCACATGGCTGTCGAATCCTTCCATGGCTTTAACGGTCAGGGAGGCCATCGTGGCGATGCGGGCTGATTTGTCGGGCGCCACGATGCAGTTGGTCACCGGGAACATGGTCTCCGCACCGTGGATATCGATGCCGATATCCGCTTTCTGCTGTTTCATGATCTCCATGGCTCCGAAGGTGACCCGTTCCATCAAGGGGCCGTCGACGCGGCCGGGCCAGGTGCGGTTGGTGTTGCGTACGTCGATGTAGGAGAGGAGCTGGCGGTCGGGGTAATGGACATAAACGTCGGGATCCGGCCACTGGTCGAGCGGAGAAGCGTCGCGGTTCCCCATACGGAAGGTTTTTCCTCCCCAGGACGTCGGAATCGTGAAGTAGAGGGGATAGCCGTCTCCCGGACGAGTGTTGCGCCCCCCGCTGTTGTTGAACTGGGGGATCACGATCAGGGTCCCTTGTTCGATGACGGCGTTTTCAAGGATGATAATGGATGCCAGCATGGAAGCGGGTTCGTTGGAATGAGTGTTGGCCATGAGAAACAAAGTCCCGCCCGGTTCCTTTCCTTCCATGAAATAAACATTGGTATCGGCCATGGTTCCCTTGAGCCGGGGAGAGTAATCACTCAGCCGGGCGACTTTCGTCACTCCGGGGCCGGCAACGAAAGGAACGTCGAAATGACGGTGGCGGTACATCTGTATTCCGGTAAGCGCCATGATCGCGACGACCACGACGATGATGACGGTTTTTATGGTCCATTCTTTTGTCATCTTCTTTTCCTCCCCGGTTATTTAACGCGCAGGATGCGCAGGACGAGCGGTATCATTACGATCATGTACTGGATCATTTCTTCCACGTTCTTTTTTTCCCGGATAAAATTCCATAAAAGCATGGCCGCAAGAAAGGCGCTTATCACATAATAGGCAATCATGATCAAAGGCATTGATTAACCTCCTGTTTATCAAATCGCTGTTATACTGCGTTCGTTTCCAATAAGAAGCCCGTCGAAGGACTTGTTACATGCTCCATTTCACCAGAAAGGCCAGCTTGGCGCTGAAGATGACCATGAGCATACCCACGATGGTGATGACGATCCAAGGCAGCCATGTGCTCTTGAGAAAAGAGCCGTAGGTTCCCTTGTATTCGGAAACCATAACACTCAGTCTTCCGATCAGCGCGGTCGGGGGGAGCCCGTCTCCCAGAGGCCAGAGCAGACTCAGTCCGGCAATGGCTACGGTGGCGTGCAGACCGATCGAATCCAGGAACCATATAAGGGGAATACCGATCACGGCGGCTCCTCCATAGGTCAGAACTCCTTCGGATATCGGGATAATGAAGACCAGAGCGATGAACAGCAGAACCAAAGGCGTGCTAATCACCATATATGACAGCAGGCCTTTCACGCCGGTCGTGGTCATGATCTGCTGCAGGGAGCCGACGATGGCCATGGTGGCAAGAAGCGGCAGCAGTCGCTTGACGGTGTTTCGGGAAAGTTCCAGAAAACGCACCTTGACCGGGCTGACCAGCAGGGCCACCAAACCGGATATAGTGAATTCAAGCGCCAATCCCATGATCGGTGTGGCGAAAGGCCAGATGCGGTATGCGATGACAAGCCCGAAAAATATCAGGAAGGGAAGGAGCACTCTCCACCAGTTCATGCGTTCGGGAACTTCGGGCATGTCTTTGAGAATGGTCTGCAGATCCATATTCGATTCCCGCTTCCATCCCAACGTAAGCACCGTGAAGGTGCCCAACAGCAGAACCGGGATTCCCAGCGGCAGTTCGAATCCGACATAAGGAATGGCGGTGCCGGCGGAAAGGACCATCGCCCAGATGTTGACCGGCGGCGCCGCCGCGCTCAAGCCGGCGACGATAAAAAGGATGGCGGCGACCCTTTTTTTGGGGATGCCCAGATACCCGAGGGCCAGGGCTACCGGCGCGCCCACCACAAGGATGGATACGCTGCCCGCTCCGGTCAGGGCTCCCGGAACCAGGATGATGAACATGAGCAGGATGAGAACGATGAAGCGTTTGTTATAAAAACCTTTGATGATGCCGCGTACGACATAATTGACGCCGCCCGACTCGCTGACGATCGCCATAAAGATAGTCGCCGTGGTAAAAACCAGCATAACATCCAAGTAGGTGAACGAACCTTCGACCATATGACGTGCCAGCTGTCCCAACGGGGGGGTATTGACGACGGCGCCGGCAAGGCCGCCGGCCAGAGCCGAAGACAGCATGCATAATTCAACGGATAGTTTTCGCCAGGCCGCGAGAGCATAGGCGATTGCCATGACCGCTAAAATGATTCCAATCTGAAGATACATGGGCGTTTCTCCCTTATTCAGGCACTTGCAGGTTCAATAGAAGAAGACCGGAAACAGAGCCGGGCCGTGCAAATCGACCGCCCGGCCCTGCCGGATGGTGTGCGTGTAGGATGCTATTCCTGGAAAACCTGCTTCAGAACATCGACCAGGCCCAGGGCGTATTCGATTTCTTTGAGGGGGATCTTGTTTTCTTCGGCGATCGTTGTGAACCGGCCGTCTTTGTTGCTGTCTTGGGCGACGATCAGGTAATCGGAAAAGGGGGCGACGGCTTCGATCATGCGTTCGTTGTCGCCGCCGGGGGCGCCGCGCTTGGAAACGCCTCCGACGTGGATGCCGATGATGAAGATCTCGTTCTTCTTGCAGTAGTCGATGATTTCCTTCAGGCGCTTTTCCTCATCTTCGATGGTCAGTCCCGAAGCTCCCATGCCTTTCAAACTGGCGCCGATGGCGAAAAGAACGCATTTGTAAGGAGTTCCGGTCGGATATTTGTCCAGATCGGAGTGGACTTCGACGTGAAATCCGGGCCCCGATTCCTTCCCCGCAAGCCCGACTCCCGCCGACAGCATTTCGAGGTTGGGAACATCGCAGAAATCATACTTGAGGCCGGCTTCCTCCGCCACGATATTCAGCGTCATCACATCCGAACTCTGACCGGCAGAGGTCGTCAGGATGGGCATGCCGGCTTTGGGTATATCCTGGCCGCCGGCGGCTGCTGACTGGCCGGCGAGCAGAACGAGTGCCGCGGCCGTAAACAGGCACAATCTTTTAAAGTTTTTCATCTAAATCTCCATCTCCTTTAACTATATGTATCACTCGCATACCTTTCCGAATCCGGATATGGCTCATGCCGTTTCCGGTGGACGACATCGGTGAGTCGCCGATGCCTTCCTCCGGAATGCGGCGCCGGTTCGGTCCGGTACCGCTGTACGGATTCGGTTTATATGCTGCGGCGGCCGCCATGGGCGGCGGCCGCGGTTATTTCTTTTCCGGAGGCGGTAACGGCTTCAGGTTTTCCTGTTCCACAACGGCACGGTTCCACCAATCCTCGGTCTGAAGCCTTCCGGTTTTTCGCGTTTCCGGATTATAGAACCGGAAGTGGTTGTACTTGACAAGCAGAAAATCGCCCAGATCCCACCATGCCTGCACCACGGAATTGGCGTAGTTGATGGTGTAATCCGTTATGTATTCTATGGCTTGGGCGGGATCCTGTTTGTACAGCTCGGCGGCGGTTTTGTCGATGAGCGGCGTATTCTTGACGGCGCCGCCTTCCCATTTTTCCTGAGCGATCTTGACGTCTTCGATGGCCTTGTTATAGATCACCTGGGTGTGGAAATCGACGTAGTCGGATGCCCAGCGGGCGGAATCGCGGGAAAACTTCCAGTGATCGCCGACCTTGAAGGATTCCGGAACATCTTGGCTGCCGTTGTAGATGGGCATGTAGCATGCCGTATCCTGAGCGCCGAACGAAAGCCATACGATACCGCCTATGGGATCAGGGAGCCAATCGCGGCACTGCGTCAGAGAAGTGTATTCGACATTATTGACGCAGATGCAGCGCGGTCCGTTATACTGTTTGTCGTCGACCTTGAAGCCTCGGAAATAATTGGGGTTTTTGAAGGGCCCGCCCTTGATACCGGACGTGGGGTCGTACTTGGTGCCGTACATCTTATCCCGAGTGATGTTCATCACGTCGCGAACGGAGAGCTTCTTGTCCGGTTTGACCGAAAAAGGGAAGTCCATGCCTTCGGTTTCGTCGCTGAAATTTTTCGAGGGAGCCACGAGCGAGAGATATCTCCAGAGACGGCCTCTTCGGCCCTGGGTGGCCGCCGCGGTGCCGGGACTGGGGGAGTAAGCTCTTTTCCAATTGAAGGGCTTGCCGCCGTCGGGGTCCCAGAATCCCATGTCGATAGCGACCTGTTTGACGTTCTCCGAGTACATGAAATAGTCTTTGTTGTCGAAATCGATCTCGCCGATGCGTGATTCATTCGGAGTAACGCTTACGTGATCGTCGGGAACTCTCTGGGCGCACCATACCGCGCCCGGTTTGCCGCTCTCCGGAGTCCACAGCGGGCCCACCGGAAAAATCTCGAAGATCCAGGCTTCCTTGGGGTCGGCGACCGCAAACATCTCTCCGGCGTCATGGAAACCGTAGCCGTATGTGCAGGCCAGATCACCCATGATCTGGATGATGTCCCGCGCCGTTTTGGCTCTTTCCATCCCCAGCAGGGAGAGCATGGTCAAGTCGATCTTGGCCGAGGGCGTGGGATTCCGCATCTTCCGCTGACATCCGATGGTCGATTCCCCCATGGCGACCTGATTCTCGTTCATGTAGCCGAACATGCCGTGTTTGTAGGCATAGGTGTGTTCGACTTCCGGGATTTCCAGACCGGTGAAATCGTCCTGGTAGCGCACCCACTTGAGACCGTCTTCGGGAGGCCAGGTGACGTATTGTGAAATGTGATAGATCTTCCGTTTCGCTCCGGGTTTGTGGTCTTTGGCGGGGACATGTCGCCATGTCCAGTCGCAGACACCGCAGTCGCAGGTGTGCGTGGTCATGGTGGATCCGTCCGTCGAAGCGTCTTTACCGACCAGGATCGACGTGCAGCTGTCAGGCAGATATTCCTGATCACACTGCTGACAATCGGCGGCGATGAACGCGAAAGCGCCCACGACCGCCAGCGTGAAGAAGATCACGCTCATAAAAGTAAATAATTTTTTACGTTTCAAATCAGTCCTCCTCCATTGAATTCATTATCCGTTGGGTTATCCCACCGGCGCGGGGATCACGGATTGATTGCTTCAAAGCACTAATTCCCTGATTTAAGATTATTTTATACAAATTTGCGTGTTCAATGTCAATTCGATGTCTCGATCCCGGATTTCTTTCCGTCGAGAATTCTCCTTATATGACGATGTCGAAAGTGGCTCTAATTTTTCTTTTTCGGCGGTGCGAGGGGTTCGAGCTGATCATGCTCGATGACCGCCCGGTTCCACCATTCCGGAGTTCCCAGTCGTCCGGTTTTTCTGGTTTTGGAGTTATAGACGCCGAAATGGTTGTATTTGACTAGAAGCCGGTCGCCCAAATCCCACCAGGCGTCTATGACGCGGTTGGCGTAGTTGTTGGAAAAATCCGTGACGTATTCCACGGCCCGAGCCGGGTCCTGTTTGTAAAGCTCAAGGGCGATCTGGTCCGTCAGAGCGGTTTTTTCCAGACCTCCCGTTTCCCATTTTTCCCGGGCCTGCTCGACATCCTCGAGGGCGCGGTCGTAAGCGACCTGAGTATGGAAGTCGACGTAGTCGAAAGCCCATCGGGCGGAGCCGCGGTCGAAGATCCAGTGGTCGCCGAAAGTGTAAGATTCGGGAATCCGGGTCACGCCCGCGTAGAAAGGAATATAGCAGGATGTGTCCTGAGCGCCGAGCGCGATCCAGCAGATGCCGCCGATGGGATCCGGGAGCCAGTCACGGCACTGTGCGAGAGTGGTGTATTCCACGTTGGCGACGCTGATACAGCGGGGGCCGTTGTAGCGCGCGTCGTCGACCACGAATCCCTTGAAGTAGTTCGGATTGCCGTAGGGGCCGCCTTTCAAACCCTTGGCGGGATCGTATCGGCTGCCCTGGTATTTGTCCCGGGTCAGCGCCATAACGTCGGCGGCGGACAGCTTTTTATCCGGCTTCACGGAGAACGGGAAATCCATGTTGGGGAGATCCACGCTGAAATTCTTGGAGGGGGCGACCAGGTCGAAGAATCTCCAGACGCGCCCTCGACGGGCCTGGGTGCTGGCGGCGCTTCCCACGGAAGGAGAGTAGGCCCGCTTGAAACTGAAAGGTTCTCCGCTGTCTGGATCCCAGAGCTTCATGTCGATGGCGAGCTGTTTGACGTTTTTCGAATACATGAAAAAATCTTCATTGTCGAAATCGATTTCACCGATTCGGGACTCGTTGGGGCAGACGCTGACGTGGTCGTCCGGAACCCTTTGGGCGGCCCATACCGCTCCCGGCTTGCCGCTTTCGGGCGTCCACAGAGGGCCTACCGGCATGATCTCGAAGATCCAGGCTTCGTCAGGATCGATCACCGCCAGCATTTCGCCTGAATCATGAAAGCCGTACCCGTATTTTTCTCCCATGGAGCCCATGATCCGGATCGCTTCGCGGGCGGTTGTGCTGCGCTCCATCGCCAGCAGCGTCAGCATGGTGATATCCATTATCGCCGAGGGTGTCGTGTTCATCATCTTTCGCTGACAGCCGATGGTCGCTTCACCGAAAGCGACCTGGTTTTCATTCATGTAGCCGAAAACGGAATGCGTATACCCATATGTGTGCGGGACCTGGGGGATGTCCACTCCCGTATATCCCCGGTCGAGTTTTTCCCACTTCGCGCCTTCCTGCGGGTGCCATGTTTTGATCTGATGGATGTGATAGATTTTACGTTTGGCGCCGGGTTCGTGATCGGCGGGGGGGACATAATGCCAGGTAAAATCGCACATGCCGCAGTCGGCGGCGTGCGTGCACATCACCGATCCGTCCGCGGATGCGTTCTTGCCGACGATGATTGATGTGCAGCCCTCGGGAATATTATCGGCTTCGTATATCGGGCATTCCTGTCCGGCGAACGAGAGAACGAAAGCCGCCGCCGTAATGATGAGGATAAAACCCAGAATCAAAAGTTGTCGCTTATTTTTCAAACGGATTCTCCAAATTGGATTTCCCCCGGAAATCCGGCGTGATGTGCCGTTAGGCCGGAGCAGGGGCCGGCGGGGGATGAGTTGAAGTGGTAGGAACAATTCCTCAAAAGGTCACCTGAAAAACTAAATTTATAAAACTGATGGGATTTTGTCAATCCATGTCTCGGACTCCGTGTGTTCGATCTTGGAAAAGTCCCCAAGACGGCTAGGGTGCGGTCATCCCGGCGGATTGAGTTGATTCGGTGAGATCATGAAGGAGTGGAAAGGATGATTTCGAGTTCGGCTCGTCTTTTTAATCCGAATAGCGGGATCCTGAATCGGGATTCGTATTGACCGGGGCTCGGTTCAACCGCGCGGGATTCCTTCGCGGGGGTCTCCGTCTCCTGTGCCGGGAGCGGAATATCCGGCGGTGCAGGCCTTCAAACGATTCTCCCTGCTGAGGCAGGCGTTTTTTCTCGATCAAATAGCTTATCCGGGAAGCGGGCGTGTAATGCGCGCGCCGTTTCCAGGATTGCTTCCACCTTCCGGTGCGGAGGGATTGGCTCAAATATCCGACCATGGTTAATAACTCGATGCTGTCGGCCAAAAATTTCTTGGGGATGACGGCCGCCGGGCTGTTTTTCCTCAAGAGGTTGTCAATGGCGTTGTGTATGTCTCCGTTCTTCCCGGGAAGATGAAGCTCTACCCAGGGCCAGTGAACCAGGGCATAGAGTTCAAGGGGGGAAAAGGACGCACCAGAGGAGCGGGCGTTTTCCATCACGTCCAGCAGCGCCGTCAACCTGGAGAAGAGAGGCGTATCCGATTCGTAGGTTTTTCCCGCGAGTCCGAGATAGGTTCTCAGAAGGTCGTATCTGCGAAAGGACTCAAATACGGGCCGTGTTTTCAGCGAAAGGTCCTTTTTCAGCTCTTCGAACAGGCGTGCCCCGGGGCATTCCGCCAGCAGGTGTCGGTGGGAGCCCACCGCGCGCTCGGAGCTTTGTTCGATACGAAATCCCAAACGGGCGCTGTGCCTGACCGCGCGGATAATGCGGACGGGATCCTCCGTGAAACGTTCCCCGGGATCGCCGATGACCCGGATGATTTTGTTGGTCAGGTCGTTAAGCCCCCCGACGTAGTCGATGATCGCTTCCGTGGCCAGATCGTAATAGAGCGCGCTGATCGAAATATCCCTGCGGAATGCATCCTGACGGGGGGTCCCATAGGAGTCTCTCCGGCGGGCGCCTATGTCCCCTTTCTCCTCCCGGTTGGCGTCCGGGGCGCGCCGGAAAGTCGCCACCTCGATGATCTTTCCGTCTTTGAAATGGACGTGGGCGAGGCGGAACCTCCTGCCGATGAGGTAGGTGTTGGCGAAGCGTTTCTTGATCTGGCCGGGCCGGGCGTCGGTGACGATATCGAAATCCTTCGGGGGGATTCTCTGCATGAGATTTTGGACCGCCGCGCCGGTCAGGTAAGCGATGAACCCGAATTTATTGAGGCGATGCCCGATCTTGATGGCGTCGGGATCGATATCCCTTCTTGAGATTCGGTGCCGGGCTTTGCCCCAAACGACGGGTTTGACCGTGCGGCTGCTGGGGAAACGATTTTGATCCGGTTTGCGTTTGGCGTCCAATCTAAAGCGTCCTGCAGGGATTATCCGTATGGCTTATCCGTTCCGGTGTATTCCGACGAAAGGCATCGGCACACCGTACAACTGCCGAAGTTCTTTTTCTTTAGTGTTTTCGTGGGCGAACCGTTGAGCGAACTTTTGATAAACATTCTTCCTTGACTTTACCACACGAAAATCGGACAGGTCAAATTTCCCGGGGTGGAGGGAGCTGGATCAGGTGAAAGCCCGTCCTCCCGGAGCCGCATGTCGCGCCCCTCGCGGGCGCGTGGATTGAAACAGCCCGAAGCTCTCGCTCTATCTCACGGGCTCTATGTCGCGCCCCTCGCGGGCGCGTGGATTGAAACCATTCGCGCCGTGTCGAGGTCGAGGAGTAACCGCCGTCGCGCCCCTCGCGGGCGCGTGGATTGAAACCGGGTATGCCTGTCGATTTCAGATCGCCTAAACAAGTCGCGCCCCTCGCGGGCGCGTGGATTGAAACTTCCCCACATCAAGGCGCTGAACCTCGGCGGGAAAGTCGCGCCCCTCGCGGGCGCGTGGATTGAAACCGGCTGATGATCGGAGAGAAAAGGCCGAGCAGCCGCGTCGCGCCCCTCGCGGGCGCGTGGATTGAAACAGTGTTACCGTTGTTTAAGCGGAAACACCCGGATGAGTCGCGCCCCTCGCGGGCGCGTGGATTGAAACTCAAGCTCCGGCATAAGTGGCACAACTCCCCCTTGGTCGCGCCCCTCGCGGGCGCGTGGATTGAAACCATCGGGCGTTCAATCACAATGCCGAAATCAGACAGGTCGCGCCCCTCGCGGGCGCGTGGATT